>NZ_JBSFNK010000011.1:95781-370251 GCF_053587055.1 Nonomuraea sp. NPDC003707
CGTCCGGCCCTCGTCCGGCCCTCGTCCGGCCCTCGTCCGGCCCTCGTCCGGCCCTCGTCCGGCCCTCGTCCGGCCCTCGTCCGGCCCTCGTCCGGCCCTCGTCCGGCCCAGTCCGGCCCGCCCGCGGGCCGGACGGGAAGTCGGCTCAGGAGGCGCCGAGGATGTCCACCACGAACACGAGGGTGCTCTTGGCGGGGATGCCCTGCTGCGCCTGGTCGCCGTAGCCGAGGTCCGGCGGGATGCTCATCACGACCCGGCTGCCGACCGGCACCCCGGCCAGGCCCTGCTGCCAGCCCTTGATGACCCCCGACAGCGGGAACTCGGCCGGCTGGCCCCGCTCCCAGCTGGAGTCGAACTGCTTGTCGCTGCCCCACAGCTTGCCCGTGTAGTGGACGGTGAGCGTCTGGCTCGCCTCCACCTTCGGCCCGGTGCCCTCGATGAGCGTCTTGACGACGAGCTTGTCCGACGGCTTCTCATCGGTCTTCGTGGTCAGCGTCGGCGCCTTGTCGCCGCCCGGGCTGACGACCTTGACACCCTTGAGGCTGTCGCCGGTCTCCTTGCCGGTGGCGGCCTTCAGCGGCGGCGGCTGGGTGCCGACGATGTCGAACACGAACACCTTGGTCGGCTCGGCCGGCTGCGTGGCCTGCTGCTGGGCCATGCTGTCGTTGGCGAGCACGGCCAGCAGCCGCCCGCCGTGCTTGACCTTGGTGAAGCCCTCCTGCAGCACCTGCGGGATCTGCTGGTCGACCGCGATCGTCTCGGGCTTCTTGGTGTCGTAGGAGGAGCCCTGGACCGCGTTGCCCTTGCCGTCCCAGTTGTAGACGGTCAGGTTGACGATCACGCGGTCGCCGGCCTTGATCCCGTCGCCGGTGCCCGGCTGGATCACCTCGTACGACGACTTGCTGGCGGGCGTGCCGGCGGGGAAGGTCACCGTGGGCTTGCCGCCCACGTCACCGGTGACCTTGACCCCCGCCCCGGCGCCAGCGGCGGTGGCGGTGGCGCCGGTGCTCGCACCGTCGTCGGATCCGCAGGCGGCGGCGAACAGGATCAGTGGCACGGCGGCCAGTACGGCCATAGCGCGGCGCATGGGTTTCCCTCGGGAAGACGGCAGATTCGCGTCACCCTACCCGACATCCTGGTAGGCCCGAGGTAAACCACGCGCTACATCCCGGCTATGAGCTTGTCCACCCTCTCGTCCACGCTGCGGAACGGGTCCTTGCACAGCACCGTGCGCTGCGCCTGGTCGTTGAGCTTGAGATGCACCCAGTCGACGGTGAAGTCGCGCCGCTTCTCCTGCGCCTTGCGGATGAACTCGCCGCGCAGCCGCGCCCTGGTCGTCTGCGGCGGCACCGACTTGGCCTCGAAGATCTTCAGGTCGGACGCCACCCGCTCCACCGAGCCACGCTTCTGCAGCAGGTAGAACAGGCCGCGCTTGCGGTGCACGTCGTGGTAGGCCAGGTCGAGCTGGGCCACCCTGGGCGAGGACAGCGGCAGGTCGTACTTCTTCCGGTAACGCTCGATGAGCTGGTATTTCGTCACCCAGTCGATCTCCCGGGAGACCAGGTCGAGGTTGCCGGTGTCGACCGCGTTCAGCGTGCGCTCCCACAGCTCCAGCACCCGGTGGGCGATGGCGTCGCCGCCGCGGCGGTCGACGAAGTCCTTCGCCTTGGACAGGTATTCCTGCTGGATCTCCAGGCTGGAGGCCTCCCGGCCGTTGGCCAGGCGCACCCTGCGGCGGCCGGTCATGTCGTGGGAGACCTCGCGGATGGCCCTGATCGGGTTCTCCAGCGACAGGTCCCGCATCACCGTGCCCGACTCGATCATGCGCAGCACCAGGTCGGTGGCGCCGACCTTGAGCAGCATCGTGGTCTCGCTCATGTTGGAGTCGCCGACGATGACGTGCAGGCGGCGGAACCGCTCGGCGTCGGCGTGCGGCTCGTCCCGGGTGTTGATGATGGGCCGGGACCGGGTCGTGGCGCTGGAGACGCCCTCCCAGATGTGCTCGGCCCGCTGCGAGACGCAATAGACGGCGCCGCGCGGAGTCTGCAGGACCTTGCCGGCCCCGCAGATGATCTGCCGCGTCACCAGGAACGGGATCAGCACGTCCGCCAGCCGCCCGAACTCCCCGTGCCTGCCGACCAGGTAGTTCTCGTGGCAGCCGTAGGAGTTGCCGGCTGAGTCCGTGTTGTTCTTGAACAGATAGATGTCACCCGCGATGCCCTCTTCGCGAAGCCGTTTCTCGGCGTCGACCAGCAGGCCCTCGAGGATGCGCTCACCCGCCTTGTCGTGCGTGACGAGCTCGATGACGTTGTCACACTCGGGTGTTGCGTATTCAGGATGGCTGCCCACGTCGAGGTAGAGACGCGCGCCGTTGCGGAGGAAGACGTTGCTCGATCGGCCCCAGGACACGACCCGCCGGAACAGGTAGCGCGCGACCTCGTCGGGCGACAGCCTGCGCTGTCCCCTGAACGTGCAGGTCACACCGTACTCGTTCTCCAGCCCGAAGATGCGACGATCCATCACCTCACACTATGCCCATGGATCCGCGAGCGGGAGAGATCTTCCAGGTGTTTTCCCACCCGGCCCTCTGTGACCCCTCCTTTATCCCCTTGTCCCGCGCCCGCCCCCACGGGGCGCGGGTCCTTTTTCCCGCGTTTTCCAGGGCCCTCGTGTCAGGGCGTCCAGATCTCCTGAACCTGGACGATCTTCCCCTTGTAGACGGTGATGAGCGCGGGTTTCCCCTCCCGCTTCATCAGCACCGACCTGGAGCAGCGCTTGTCGCCCAGCCCGGTGTCCCGGTTGATCGTCATGCCGCCCTCCGACTTGCCGCAGCCGAACGCCGACAGGTAGACCACGTCCTTGGCGACGGGCGAGGCGTACGCCATGACGTCGCCCTCGGGCGGGCCCACGAAGTAGCCCTCGGTCTCGGTGCCCTTCTTCCACTTGATCGGCTGGTACTCGGCCACGTCACCGCGGATCAGGGTGATCCGGCCGCGCAGGATGCCGTCATGACGGGAGTGGATGCCCTTGGTGAAGTCGTGCTTCGGGTCGGACTGGAGGGTCGTGCCGAAAGGCTTGGGCGCCTTGAAGTTGGGGAACGCGGCGGCGTACCCGGAGGACGCGCCGACCACCGCGGAGGCGGCGTGGGCGGCGTGGGCGGCCACACCGGAGCTCAGCACCACGGCCACAGCGGCACCGGCCGCCAGGAGGCCACGCATGGGAGTGTTCACGGATTCTGAGATCCCATATCACCCCCCGAAGTTCGCCTCAACCCCAGTGATACAAGTCACACTCCCCCACACCTTCACCACCGATACCGCCTTCCCCACCACCCCACACCACCTCACCGACCTCTCCACCCCCTCACCACTCACAGCTCCCCCGCACACAGCACCCAACGGACCGCTGCCCATGCACCGGCCCGCGCACTCACCGCCCGTGCCCCGCTACCCCGACGCCCCGCTGCCGTGTCGCGCGACCGCCCGCACCCCTTCGGGCGACGGGCGCGGCGTCCGACGAGCCCCCGAGGCACCCGTCCAGGCCCGCGCCGCGAGTTGCCGAAATGACGGCTGTGCCCCGGAGTAATCGCCGCCGCCCCGTACCGGACCCGGGAAACCGTGGCACCCGTACCAGGCCCGGAAACCGCCACACCCGTACCGAGCCAACGAAAAACCCGCCAGGGGCTGCCGTAGCGGCCCCTGGCGGGTGTGAGAAGAGTGGACGGCTACAGCGGCGACGAGCCGTCGTCCACGTCGCCCTCAGGCCCCGTGGGAGGCGGGGTGTCCTCGGACGAGGGCTTGGCCGCGGGCGGCGGGGTGGCGGCCGGGGGCGGGGTGGTGGTCTGGGCCAGGAGGCGCTCCAGGCGGGCGCCCGTGAGCCGCAGGAACTTGCGGTGCTCCCGGTTGCGGTCGAGGACCGCCACCTCGAGCTGCGCCACCGGCGGCCGCTCGCCGCCCGGCTCGGTGAGCGCCGTCAGCGCCACCTCCAGCGCGTCGGCCAGCGACATCGAGTCGCGGTAACGCTCCTTGAGCCGGGTGGACACCGCGTCCGCCTGGCCGCCCATGGCCGCGAAGCCGTGCTCGTCGAAGACCGACCCGTCGAAGGTGAGCCGGTAGATCGCGTCGCCGTCCTTGGTCTCGCCGACCTCGGCGACCACGACCTCCACCTCCAGCGACTTGATCGACTCGGTGAAGATGCGGCCCAGGTTGGAGGCGTACAGGTTGGCCAGGCCGCGCCCGGTCACGTCGGAGCGGTCGTAGGTGTAGCCGTTGATGTCGGCGTAGCGGATGCCGCCGAGCCGCAGCTCCTCGAACTCGTTGTAGCGGCCCACGGCCGCGAACCCGATGCGGTCGTAGATCTCGCTGATCTTGTGCAGTGCCCGCGACGGGTTGGGCGCGACGAACAGGATGCCGTCGACATACTGCAGCACGACGACGGAGCGGCCCCGCGCGATGCCCTTGCGCGCGTAGTCGGCCTTGTCCCGCATGATCTGCTCAGGGGACGCATATCCAAAAGGCATGGACACGTGCGGTGGTCCTTTCTAGCGCAGCGGGGCGATGGGGCCGTCAGGCGAGATCAGGCGGGCTTCGAGCATCTGCTCCACATAGTCGGAGACCTGCTCCTCGCTCAGCCTGCGGAAGCCGTCGCCGTCGATCACCGACACGATCGGCCAGATCTTCCTGGTGACGTCGGGCCCACCGGTCGCCGAGTCGTCGTCGGCGGCGTCGTAAAGGGCCTGGATGAGCGTCATCACCATGTCGTCGGCCGACGAGCCGTCGCGGTAGAGCTTCTTCAACGACCCGCGCGCGAAGATCGAGCCGGAGCCGATCGCGTCGAACCTCTCCCGCTCGTACGGCCCGCCCGCGACGTCGTAGCTGAAGATCCGCCCCTCGTCCTTGTCGGGGTCGTACGCGGCGAACAGCGGCACCACCACCAGCCCCTGCATCGCCATCGGAAGGTTGCCCCTGATCATGGTGGCCAGCCGGTTGGCCTTGCCCGCCACCGACATCGTGCGGCCCTCGAGCTTCTCGTAGTGCTCCAGCTCCACCCGGAACAGCCGGGCGAACTCGATGCCGGTGCTGGCCGTGCCCGCGATGCCCATGCACGAGTAGTCGTCGGCGCGGAAGACCTTCTCCACATCGCGCTGGGAGATGATGTTGCCCGACGTCGCCCGCCGGTCGCCCGCCATGATCACGCCACCGGCGAAGGTGGCGGCCACGATCGTCGTCGCGTGCGGGACCTGGTCGCCGATCGGGGTGGCCAGCACCTCATTCCGCTGCGGCAGCAAATCAGGCGCATACGAGCTGACAAACTCCGTGAACGAGGAACTTCCGGTGTTGCGGAAAAGCTGGTTGACCAAGCCGGCGGGCAGATCCCTGTGCGATGCCACGCGACTCCCTCCAAACGTCAGTGTTCCTAGGGCGACCCTACTCATGTTGCGTTGTTGTCTGCACTTCCCACGATCAGCTCACGGCGAACCCGCGTGATCACACGCCGCCCCGTTCCGTGTTCAGATCGTTTCTTTACGGCTCCCGGCGGCCGTGCGACTGTCGGTATGTCTGCACGTCCTGAACAGGAGGCCGACATGCGATTCCCCAGCCGACCTGCGGTGATCGCCACCCTGGCCGCCCTCGCCCTCACGTCCTGCGGCACCGGCGCGGACTCCGGCGCAGGCAGCGTCTCCCTGACCATCGCCGCCAACTCCATCTCCGGCGGCAAGAACTCCGAGTCCGCCGACTGGATCAAGCGGTGGGTGATCCCCGAGTTCGAGAGGACGCACCGCGACGTCAAGGTCCTCTTCCAGCCCAGCGGCGTCGACGACGAGCAGTACAAGACGAAGATCGCGCTCGACCTCAAGTCCAGGACCGGCGCCGACGTGATCGACATCGACGGCATCTGGGTCGGCGAGTTCGCCCAGGCCGGCTACATCAAACCGCTGCCGGAGGTCGGCGGCGCCACCGTCGAACAGTGGGAGGGCTGGTCGCAGATCCCGCAGGCCGTGCAGAGCCTGGGCATCTTCGACGGCAAGAAGTACGGCCTGCCGCAGGGCACCGACGGCCGCGTCCTGTTCTACAACAAGACCCTGTTCGCCAAGGCCGGCCTGCCCGGCCCGTGGCAGCCCAAGAGCTGGCAGGACATCATCGACGCCGGCACCAGGCTCAAGGCCGCGGGCGTGCCCGTCCCCATCCAGATCGACGCCGGCACCGCCATGGGCGAGGCCACGACCATGCAGGGCGTGCTCCCCCTGCTCGCCGGCGCCGGATCCGAGATCTACGCCGCCGGCAAGTGGACCGGCGCCTCCCGGTCGCTCAAGGACGCGCTCGGCTTCTACCGGCAGATCTACGGCGGCAGCGGCCTCGGCGACCCCAAGCTGCAGCAGGAGGCCAAGGGCCGCGACAAGTCCTTCGCCCAGTTCGCCGCCGGCAAGATCGGCATCCTCGCCGAGAGCGACTACTTCTGGCGCTCCGTCGTCGAACCCCGGGCCGGCGTCGCCCCCATGAAGGACCGCGACCAGGTCGTCGGCTACGCCAAGATCCCCGCCGAGCGGCCCGGCGCCGGCGTCCGCGGCCAGGACTTCGTCAGCATGTCCGGCGGCGCCGTCCGCGTGCTCAACCCGAACTCCAAGAACCCCAGGCTCGCCTGGGACCTGCTCGCCTTCATGCACTCGGCGGCGGCCACGAAGGCGCAGCTGGCCGGGCAGGCGCGCATCAGCTCGCGCGCCGACGTCAACGACGAGGTGCTCACCGCCGACCCGATGCTGAAGTTCGTCGCCGACGAGGTGCTGCCCCTCACCGCCTACCGCCCCGGCCTGGCCGTCTACCCGCAGGTGTCGGCCGCGCTGCAGGAGGCCACCGCCGCCGTCGTCAGCGGCACGAGCCCCGACGAGGCCGCCGCCGCGTACCAGGCGAAGCTGGAGGACCTCGTCGGCGGCCCGGCCCACGTCGGCGGCTGAGCCCGGCCCCGCCATGAGCGGTGAGCCGACCACACAGACGAGGGAAGACACAGGATCCCGGCGATCGAGGGATCGCCATGAGCACCGACGCCGCAGGGCTCGGCAAAGGCAGGGCGGTCGCATTCGTGCTGCCCGCCCTCGTCCTCATCGCCGTCTTCCTGATCTTCCCCGCGCTGTGGACCATCTACCTCGGACTCACCGATCACCGCCTCACCGGCCTGGCCGCCGCCGAACCGCAGGTCGTCGGGCTCGGCAACCACGCCTCTCCCGCGTCCGCGTGCCCGGCCGGGACGCACTGCTCTACCTGCTCCTGCTGCTGTCATCGGTCGTCACCGGCACCGCCGCCATGGTGCCCATCTTCGAGCCGGCCACCCGGCTCGGCCTCATCGACACCCACCTCGGCGTCATCCTCGTCGTCTCCAGCGGCCTGCCGCCCACCGCGATCTTCATCCTCAAGGACTTCATGGACGAGACCCCCACCTCGAACGAGGAGTCCGCCCGCGTCTTCGGCGCCTCTCCCCTGCAGATCCCGCGCCACCTCGTGATCCCGCTCGTCCGCCCCGGCCTGGCCACCATCGCCGTGGTCCGCCGCTGGCCCGTCCGGCTGCGACAAGACCACGCCGCCGCGCACCATCGCCGACCCCGAAACCCCCACTGCCCCCGGAACCCCCGCCACCCTCATCCAGGCCGTCGTCCAAGAAGGCGACACACCACCCATCGGCAACCCCGCCTGGGCAGCCCCCGCCACGCCCTCACCTACCGCGACGACCGCCTCCACACCGCCTCACGACATACTGAAAACCATGAGGGACTGGATCCTCCACGTCGACCTCGACCAGTTCATCGCCGCCGTCGAGATCCTCCGCCACCCCGAACTCCGCGGCAAACCCGTCGTGGTCGGCGGCTCAGGAGACCCCACCCAACCCCGCACCGTGGCCGCCACCGCCACCTACGAAGCCCGCGAACACGGCATCCACTCCGGCATGCCACTGCGCACCGCACTCAAACGCTGCCCCGAAGCGATCTTCCTGCCCAGCGACCCACCCGCCTACGAAGCCGCCTCCGCCCACGTCATGGCCGTACTCCGCGAATTCCCCGTACGCGTCGAAATCTGGGGCTGGGACGAAGCCTTCCTCGGCGCCACCACCGACGACCCCGAAACCCTCGCCGCCACCATCCGCCAGACCGTACGCGAACGCACCCAGCTGTCCTGCTCCATCGGCATCGGCGACAACAAACACCAGGCCAAACTCGCCTCCGGCCTCGCCAAACCCGCCGGAATCCACCGCCTCACCAGCGACAACTGGGCCGAGACCATGAACGACCGCCCCACCGACGCGCTCTGGGGCATCGGCGCCAAGATCTCCAAAAAACTCGCCGCCCTGGGCCTCCACACCGTCGCCCAACTGGCCGCCGCCGACCCCGCCCACCTCGCCCGCCACTTCGGCCCCACCAACGGCCCCTGGTACCGCTACCTCGCCCTCGGCAAAGGCGAAGCCGAAATCGTCACCACACCCTGGATCGCCCGCGGCCACAGCCGCGAAACCACCTTCCAGCACGACCTCACCGACGAAGCCGACATCACCCACCACGTCGCCGCCCTCGCCACCCAGGTCGCCCACGACGCCCGCGAAGCCGGCCGCGACATCACCCGGGTATCGGTCAAGGTCCGCTTCACCCCGTTCCTCACCCGAACCCGCCAGTCAAAACTTCCCGCCCCCACCACGGACCCGGCCACCATCCAGCAGGCGGCCCTCACCATCCTCACCCGCTTCGACCTCACCCGCCCGGTCCGCCTCCTGGGCGTCGCCGTCGACTACACCCTCCCCAAAGCCGATCAGCCCACCCTCGACACCGTCGAATAGAACTCGCCCCGAAGCCGCTCCTCAGCCTCGACCAACCCCCGAAACTCCTCCTCCGAAACCTCGACCTCGTCGAACTCCTCAACGGTCGCCTCGACATAAGAAAGCGCCCGCCACACCACACCGGGATCATCCCTGAACTGCCCGATCCCCGTATTGCACGGCAGACACAACGCAAACCGCACATCACCCGTGCGATGACAATGGTCCACATGCTCGGGCGGCCGATCCCAGCACACCACACACAAACCATGCTGCGCCGAAATCATCCGCTCGACACCCTCATGCCGCACCCGATAGCGCTGCGTCAGGTGATAACTCCGCGTCCGCGCCACCTCATCCGAGGCGCGCTGCCGCGGGAGGACCACGAACTCGGGCCAGAGAATCTCCCCGTCCAGATAAAGGGCCGCCAACTCCAGCAACACCAGATTGTCGCCGAAGTGGCCGAGCCCGTTGTTGCAGTTGAAACAGAGGATGCCCCGGACCTGGCCGGTCTGATGACTGTGGTCGACGAACGTGCCGGGGACGGCCCGGCAGATGGCGCAGAGCCCGCCCTGGTGGGCGAGCATGCGCTCGAAGTCGTCCTCGGTGATGCCGTAGCGGCGCTTCAGGTGATAGTTGCGAGTGCTGCCGTGATTCTTGATCCGCTCCTCCCGCATCACGCTGTTGTGACACGGCTTGCAGTAATTGGTGAGGCCCGACTTCACCGCCCGGTTGCGCCCGAACTCCGTAACCGGCTTCACTTTCTCGCAACGAGGGCAGTATTTGTGCCCCTCGGGGACTTCCCGCACCTCTCGCACCGTTTTGCCTTGCTCAGCCATGCGTTTGCGATAGCTCTGAGTGGAACGCCTCCGAAAGCAGGCCTTGCAATACCGCGCACGACCATCAGCCAAGCGCTTATTGAGCCCGAACTCGGAGACCGCCTTGGTCTCACCGCAGTCCGGGCATCGCTTCACCTCGTCCGGCGTTTCCACCCGATTTGCCCCTTTTAAATGTCCGTTTTGCCCTACTCTCCGCCCTTTTGTACATAAGAGCGCACGAATTCCTCTGCGTTCTCTTCGAGAACTTCGTCGATTTCGTCCAGAATTGCGTCGACATCGTCCGTGAGCTTCTCCTGGCGCTCCTGAACGTCCGGCGTCGCCGAGGCCTCGGTCTCCTCGACTTCGCTCTCGCGCCGACCGGCCTGCTTCTGGCCTCCGGTGTCCTTGGTTGCCATGTCCTACCTCCGGTTGGGGGACTGCCTCTAAGGCATATCTTCCCCGAACCGAGCGACATTTCGCGCCGATCGCCCAGCGATCTTGCCGGCTTGACTAGATAGCCAAACTATCCAACAATGGATCCACCTACACACGAGGAGGTTCCGATGTCCCCCGCATCCCTGAGCACGGCCGGTGTGCTCCTCATCACAGTCCCCGGGGTGGCCTTCGGCGGCGTCACCCTGTTGAAGTTCCTGATGCGCAATGTCCCCGGCTACCTGGACAACCCGGTTCGGCGTGGCCTGTGGCGGGCCGGGCACGCGCATGCGGGCGTGCTGGTGCTGTTCTCGCTGGTGGCGATGCTCTATGTGGACCAGGCGAGTCTGCCGGAGGGTGTGAAGGCCCTGACGCGGGTGTTGATCGTGGCCGCGCCGATCCTGATGCCGCTGGGTTTCTTCCTGTCGGTGGTGCGTCCGGGTGACACGAAGCCGAGCAGGTTGATCTGGCTGACGGTGGCGGGCGGGGCGTGCCTGGCGGTGGGCACGCTGACGCTGGGTGTGGGGCTGTTGTAGGAGACCGGCCCGTGTGGGCCGGTCTCGTTCAGAGGGGCTCAGTCGCCGCCGGTGAGGGCGGCGACGAGGTCGGCGGCGGTGCGGCAGCGGTCGAAGAGTTCGCCGACGTGGGCTTTGGTGCCGCGCAGTGGTTCGAGGGTGGGTACGCGCTGGAGTGATTCGCGGCCGGGGATGTCGAAGATGACGGAGTCCCAGGAGGCGGCGGCGACGGATTCGCTGTATTGGCGCAGGCAGCGGCCGCGGAAGTAGGCGCGGGTGTCGTTGGGCGGGTGTTCGACGGCGCGCTGGACTTCGTCTTCGGTGACGAGGCGTTGCATGCGTCCGCGGGCGACGAGGCGGTTGTAGAGGCCGCGGTCGGGGCGGATGTCGGAGTATTGCAGGTCGACGAGCTGGAGTCTGGGGTGGGACCAGGGCAGGCCGTCGCGGGTGCGGTAGCCCTCGAGGAGTTCGAGTTTGGCGACCCAGTCGAGTTCGCGGGAGAGCTGCATGGGGTCTTCGGCGAGCCGGGTGAGGACGGACTCCCAGCGGTCGAGGATGTCCTTGTTCATCTCCTCTTGGGCGGTACCTCGCTCTTCGACGTATTTGCGCGCTTGTTCGAGGTATTCCATCTGGAGCTGGATGGCGGTGAGCTTGCGGCCGTCGCGCATGGCGATCTCGTAGCGGCAGGTGGGGTCGTGGGAGACGGCCCGGAGGGCTTGTACGGGGTTTTCGACGGCGAGGTCGCGGGTGAGGAAGCCTTCTTCGATCATGGCGAGGACGAGGGCGGTGGTGCCCAGCTTCAGATATGTCGAAATTTCCGACATGTTGGCGTCGCCGATGATCACGTGCAGCCGGCGGTACTTCTCGGGGTCGGCGTGCGGCTCGTCGCGGGTGTTGATGATGGGCCGCTTGAGCGTGGTCTCGAGGCCGACCTCGACCTCGAAGAAGTCGGCGCGCTGGCTGATCTGGAAGCCTTCGCCGCGGGAGTCCTGGCCGATGCCGACCTTGCCGGCGCCGACGACGACCTGGCGGGAGACGAAGAAGGGGGTGAGGTGCCGGACGATGTCGGCGAAGGGGGTGGCGCGCCGCATGAGGTAGTTCTCGTGGCAGCCGTAGGAGGCGCCCTTGGCGTCGGTGTTGTTCTTGTAGAGCTGGATGGGCGCGTTGGAGGGGATGGCGGAGGCCCGGGTGGCGGCGTCGTACATGACGCGTTCGCCGGCCTTGTCCCAGATGACGGCGGCCCGGGGGTTGGTGCACTCGGGCGAGCTGTATTCGGGGTGGGCGTGGTCGACGTAGAGCCGGGCGCCGTTGGTGAGGATGACGTTGGCGAGGCCGAGGTCCTCGTCGGTGAGCTGGCTGGGGTCGGCGACCTCTCTGGCCAGGTCGAAGCCGCGCGCGTCGCGGAGTGGGTTCTCCTCTTCGAAGTCCCACCGGGCCCTGCGCGCCCGGGCCGCCGAGGCGGCCAGGTAGGCGTTCACGACCTGTGAGGAGGTCACCATCGCGTTGGCGCCTGGCTGGCCGGGTACGGAGATGCCGTACTCGGTCTCGATGCCCATCACCCGACGCACCGTCATGCAACACCCTCTGTTCGTCCGGATCTGCCTATCCGCCGTTTATATGCCCGAGCCTATGCCCTTCACAGTGCCCCAGGGTCACAGAGTTATGGCACCGACGCCTTTTCAACCTGTACGGCCGGAGCTGATGGGGTTTGCGTGGGTCTGCGGGGCTTGAGTAGCCGCTGGATGGGCCGTTCGGCAAAGGAGTACACGAGATACGACAGCACCACGGCCGTCAGGACGGTCGTGGTGGCGATGGCCCAGGGGGGCATGTGGCCGGTGAGCACTGGGATGAGGGCCACCGCGACGACGCCATGGAACAGGTAAAGCGGGTATGTGATGCCGCCGAGCGCGGTGAGCGTCCTGGACGGTTTGAGGCGGATCAGCCCGAGGGCGGCGACGGCCATCACGGCGAAGATCAGCGTGATGGTGATGATCACGCTGACGTCGGTGACCGGCATGTTCTTGAACCCGACGTTGTCGACGCGCCGGTGGACCCGGTCGAGCGCGGAGCCGATCGACAGGGCGTACGCGCCGGCCACGTAGAGCCATGGGAGCCAGGCGCTGCCGTGTTTGTGGATGAGGTAGAGGGACATGCCGGCGATGAAGTAGGGCGCGTAGTCGGGCATGACGATCTCGTTGACGATCTCGTTGCCGAGCAGGTCGGCGCCGAAGGCGGCCACCAGCCAGACGCCGGAGAAGATCAGGACGCGCCCGTACGTGACCCCGATGATCACGAGGATGACCATCAGCAGGTAGAAGCGGAGCTCCGCCCACAGCGACCAGTAGACCTGGCTGGCGTCGGTGACCTTGAACAACCGCTGGAACATGGTGGCGTTCACCAGGTAGTCGCCTGGTGAAAGTTTTGGGTCCAGCGCCTTGGCGCCGGTGAGCCCGTAGAGCGCCGCGGTGGCGCCGAGACTGAGCCAGTACGCGGGATAGAGGCGGACGAACCTGGACTGGGCGAACCCGCCGAGGCCGCGCCCCCACACGGTCATGAGGATGACGAACCCGCTGATGATGAAGAACAGCTCGACACCGAGGATGCCTAACCCCGCGAAGGGCGCCAGCGGCGGGAACAGCGCGGCGGGCCTGGCCCCCCAGACGGACGCGTACGCCACCAGGTAGTGGAAGGCGACGACGGCCAGGGCGGCGATGAAGCGCAGGAGGTCGAGCTCGGCCAACCGGCCGTCCCCCCGAGCATGCTTGGGCCGGTTAGGTGCGTGCACGCCCTTTTTGACGTCACCTGGATCACTTTGGTTCCACGGGGCCCTCCGTTCCCACCACCAGCGGGCGGGAGGCGTCGTCGAGCCCGAGCGCGTCGCGGGCCGCGGGCGTGAGGGCGAGCAGGCCGGCGGCTCCGGCGGCGCCGCACCCGGATAGGTGGACGCCGTGGCCGGCCAGGAGGCGGGCGGCGTCGGCCGCCTGGTCGTCGGTGATCGTCATGTAGAGGTCGGCGAGGTGGTGGAGGAGCTGGAAAGCGATGACGGAGGGTTCCGGGCAGTCGAGGCGGCCGAGGATGGTGCGGCCGCTCTGGACGCGTACGGGCTCGCCGGCCCGGGCGCTTTCGATCAGGCAGGGCGCGCCTTCCGGCTCGACCACGACGATCTTGGGCTGCTCGCCCCAGCGGTCGCGCACGTACGCGGCCCCGGCGGCGGCGAGCCCGCCGACGCCCGCCTGGAGGAACACGTGGGTGGGCGCGCCCGCGGCCCCGTGGGGGGTGCTGTGGCCGCCGGTCAGGGCCGAGGAGCCGTTGAGCCTGCCCGAGTACGCCTCGAGGCCGGCGCGCGCTCCTGGGGGCGCGGCGGGGCCGCCGGTGCGCGCGGTCTGCGCGGGGACGGCGGGCAGGGCGCCCGGGTCGGCGAGTTCGTCGAACAGGACGGTGTAGCCGCGCATGACGTCGAGCGGGATGCCGGTGTAGCCGTTCCAGGAGCTGTCGGCGACGAGCCGCCAGCCGTTCCGTTCGGCGGCCTGGATCGCGGCGGCCATGCTGGCCTCGTAGTCCTCGCCGCTGCGCCGCACCTCGGCGCCGAGTCCGCGCAGCCGCTGCGCGAACGCCTCGGGGACGCCTTCGCTGAGGTAGACGACGCAGTCCACGCCGACCTCGGCGGCGCCGGAGGCGACGGAGATGCCGTGGTTGCCCGCGCTGGCGCACACGAACGGCGTGCCGCCGCCCTCGTGCTCGGCGAGCAGGTGGACGGCGTACGCGCCCCCGAGCGCCTTGAAGCTGCCCAGCCCCATGCGCCCGCTCTCGTCCTTGACGTGGACGGCTTCGGTTCCGGCCAGGTCCGGGATGGTGCGGACCGGCGTGGGCCGGTAGGAGGGGTGCCGGGCGAAGTGGGCGCGGGCCTGGCGGGCGTGCTCGGTCCCGATGAGCGCGCGGTCGTGCGCGGTGTACGGGGCGCGGGCGGGGTTGAGGTACTCCATGATCGCCATGCTAGGGCGACCGGCCGCTCTCCCCCGGCCCGCCACTCCGCCGCGATGAGAGCACGGTGAGGGCACGGTGAGGGCACGGTTAAGGGTGGTCAGGCGCGGTCGCGGGCGGCGGCGACGGCGGCCTGGCCGAGGCTGACGCCGCCGTCGCCGGGTGGCACGCGCACGTGCTTGAGCACCCGGAACCCGGCCGCGCGCAGCCGGGCCACGGTGGCCTCCAGCAGCAGCGCGTTCTGGAACATCCCGCCCGACAGCGCCACCGAGGTCAGCCCGGTGGCGTGGCGGAGGGTGTCGCAGGCGCGGGTGACGGCGTCGGCGAGGCCGTTGTGGAAGCGTCCGGCGATGGCGCGGGTGCAGGCTCCCGCGGCCAGGTCCGCGGCGGCGGCCCGGACGAGGTCGGCGCCCTCCACGACGAGCAGGTCGCCGTGGGTGATCCCGGCCTCGTACGTGCCGCGCTCGGCGGGGTCGGCGTGCTGTTCGAGCTCGACGACGGCCTGCCCCGCGTACGTGATCTTGTCGCGGACGCCGAGCAGCGCCGCGACGGCGTCGAAGAGGCGGGCCGCGCTGGAGGTCAGCGGGGAGCCGGGGGCGAGCCGGAGGGCGTCGGCCCAGGGGTTGCGGCGGGCCACGTCGAGGCCGGGGTGGTCGTCGCCGAGGTAGGCGGCGGTCATGCGCCAGGGCTGCCGCACGGCGGCGCTCCCGCCCGGCATGGGGACCTGGGCGAGGTGGCCGAGGCGTTCGAAGGAGGTCAGGTCGGCGCGCAGGAACTCGCCGCCCCACAGGGTGCCGTCGGGGCCGTGGCCGAGCCCGTCGAGGGCCACGCCGAGCACGGGCCCGGGGTCGCCGTTGTCGGCCAGGCAGGAGGCGATGTGGGCGTGGTGGTGCTGGACGCCGAGGAGTTCGACGCCGTGGATCTCCATGGCGTGCCGGGTGGACAGGTAGCCGGGGTGCAGGTCGTGCGCCACGACCTCGGGCCGGATGCCGAACAGGCCGCAGAAGTGGTCGATGCTCTCGACGAACGACCGGAGCGTCTCGTGGTTCTCCAGGGTGCCGATGTGCTGGGAGACGAACGCGCGCCGTCCTTCGGCCAGGCAGAAGGTGCTCTTCAGCTCGGCGCCGCAGGCGAGCACGGGCCGGGGCGCGGGCCAGCGCATCGCGAGCGGTTCGGGCGCGTACCCGCGGGCCCGGCGCAGCACGGTCACCTCGCCCGCCATGGGGCGCACGACCGAGTCGTCGGCGCGTACGTGGATGGGGCGGTCGTGGATGAGGAAGGCGTCGGCGATGCCGCTCAGGCGGGTCAGCGCGTCGTCGTCCTCGTAGGCGATGGGCTCGCCGGAGACGTTGCCGCCGGTGAGGACCATGGGTTCGGCGAGCTCGGCGAGCAGGAGATGGTGCAGGGCCGTGTAGGGCAGCATGAGGCCGAGGCTGCGGGTGGCGGGCGCCACGGAGGCGGCGACGGGGGCGCCGGGCAGGCGGGGCAGCAGCACGATGGGCCGGGCGCGGCCGGTGAGCAGCTCGGCGGCGTGCTCGTCGATCTCGCACAGCCGCCGCGCCTGCGCCAGGTCGGCCGTCATGACGGCGAACGGCTGCTCCTCCCGGTGCTTGCGGCCGCGCAGCGCCGCGGCGGCCCGCTCGTCGGCGGCGGGCACGGCGAGGTGGAAGCCGCCGAGGCCCTTGACGGCGACGACGCGCCCGGCGCGCAGCAGGGTGACGGCGCCGGCGATGGGGTCGCCGCACAGCTCGGTGCCGCGGGCGTCGCGCAGCCGCAGCCGGGGCCCGCAGGCGGGGCAGCAGGTGGGCTGGGCGTGGTGGCGGCGGTTGCCGGGGTCGTGGTACTCGGCCGCGCACGCCTGGCACATGCCGAAGCCGGCCATGGTGGTCAGGGGCCGGTCGTACGGGACGCCGCGCACGATCGTGAAGCGGGGGCCGCAGTTGGCGCAGTTGATGAACGGGTAGCCGTGGCGGCGGTCGGCGGGGTCGGCCAGCTCGCGCAGGCAGTCGTCGCAGGTGGCGCCGTCGGCGCGGACGAGGGGCCGCAGCGGGCCCGACGGGAGGCCGGCGGCGATGGTGAAGCCGTTGTGGCCGGTGGGGCGGGCGCTGACGACGGTGACGCGTTCGATCTCGGACAGGGCGGGCGCGTCGCGTTCGAGCGCGGTCAGGAACTCCTCGACGCCGGCCAGGGCGCCTTCGACCTCGATGTGCACTCCGTCGACGTCGTTGTGCACCCGCCCGGCCAGACCCAGCCGGCGGGCGAGCGAGTGCACGAAGGGGCGGAAGCCGACGCCCTGGACGACGCCTTCGACGTGCACGTCTACTCGTTTGAGCGTGGTCATCAGCCCAGTGTGCGCCTGATCGGGGCGGCGTGCATGCGTATCGGCCGTGTCGCATCCGGCGTCCTCGCCGGGGTCGCCGCGGCGGGGGGCGGACATGCGAACGGGAGGGCCGCGGCGGGCCCTCCCGTTCGGGGGTTCTACAGGTACTGGCCGGTGTTGGCGACGGTGTCGATGGACCGGCCGGCTTCGGTGCCCTGCTTGCCGGAGACGAGCGTGCGGATGTAGACGATCCGCTCACCCTTCTTGCCGGAGATGCGGGCCCAGTCGTCGGGGTTGGTGGTGTTGGGCAGGTCCTCGTTCTCGGAGAACTCGTCCACGCAGGCCGTGAGCAGGTGCTGCACCCGCAGGCCCTTCTGGCCGGTTTCGAGGAACTGCTTGATGGCCATCTTCTTGCCACGGTCGACGATGTTCTGGATCATCGCGCCGGAGTTGAAGTCCTTGAAGTAGAGGACTTCCTTGTCGCCGTTGGCGTAGGTCACCTCGAGGAAGCGGTTTTCCTCGCTCTCGGTGTACATGCGCTCGACGACGCTCTGGATCATGCCCTGGATGGTGCCCTCGCGGGAGTCGGAGTGCTCCGTGAGGTCGTCCGGGTGCAGCGGCAGCTCGGCGATGAGGTACTTGGAGAAGATGTCCTTGGCCGCCTCGGCGTCCGGCCGCTCGATCTTGATCTTGACGTCCAGGCGGCCGGGCCGCAGGATCGCCGGGTCGATCATGTCCTCGCGGTTGGAGGCACCGATGACGATGACGTTCTCCAGGCCCTCGACGCCGTCGATCTCCGACAGCAGCTGAGGGACGATGGTGTTCTCCACGTCGGAGGACACGCCGGAGCCTCGGGTGCGGAAGATCGAGTCCATCTCGTCGAAGAACACGATCACCGGGGTGCCCTCGGAGGCCTTCTCACGGGCCCGCTGGAAGACCAGGCGGATGTGCCGCTCGGTCTCACCGACGTACTTGTTGAGCAGCTCGGGGCCCTTGATGTTGAGGAAGAAGCTCTTGCCGGACTGGCCGGTCTTCTCCGCGACCTGCTTGGCCAGGGAGTTGGCGACCGCCTTGGCGATGAGCGTCTTGCCGCATCCGGGCGGCCCGTACAGCAGCACGCCCTTGGGGGGCCGGAGCTTGTGCTCGCGGAACAGGTCGGCGTGCAGGTAGGGCAGCTCGATGGCGTCCCTGATCTGCTCGATCTGCCTGCCGAGGCCGCCGATCTCCTCGTAGGAGATGTCGGGGACCTCCTCGAGGACGAGCTCTTCGACTTCGGACTTGGGAATGCGCTCGTAGACGTAGCCGGAGCGCGGCTCGAGCAGGAGCGAGTCGCCGGCCCTGATGGGCTGGCCGACCAGCGACTCGGCCAGTCGCACGACGCGCTCTTCGTCGGCGTGCGAGATGACCAGGGCCCGCTTGCCCTCGTCGAGCAGCTCTTTCAGCATGACGATCTCGCCGACCTCTTCGTAGCCGAGAGCTTCGACCACGTTGAGCGCTTCGTTGAGCATGACCTCCTGGCCACGCCGCAGCGAGTCGATGTCGACGGCAGGGCTGACGTTCACCCGGAGCTTGCGGCCGCCGGTGAACACCTCGATGGTGCCGTCTTCTCTGGCCTCGAGGAAGGTGCCGAAACCGGATGGCGGCTGCGCCAGCCGGTCGACCTCCTCCTTGAGGGCGACGATTTGGTCCCGGGCCTCCTTCAGTGTGGCGACCAGGCGTTCGTTCTGGCCGGTCACGGCCGCGAGATTCGCCTGCGCCTCATGAAGACGCTCTTCGAGGACCCTGGCCTGACGGGGTGACTCGGCCAGCTTCCGCCTCAGCGCGGTGATCTCCTCCTGGAGGAAGGAGACCTGTGTTGAAAGATCAGCGACCTCCCGTTCGCGCTGCGCGGCTCGAGCCTCAGCATCATCGCGAGCTGCCACGCCCGTCACCTCCTTCCCAGTCGAGGGCGACTACTTAGGACCTTACCTATCTCGGGCCCCTCCGTAACCTGGCCGGGCAGTGTTCGTAGAGTGACATTCAGTATTCGGTGAATAATCCTCAATAGTGCGTTTAATACTCCCAGCACCTGCACACGGGAATCTGTTCCCGTGTCACGCACCAACGCACCCTCGTGGCCAAATTGTCATAGTTCTTCGGTGGTCCCCTTCGGTCGACGGCGTCTCGGCGGGGGCGTCACTCCGTCCGCCATGCGGCGGGCGGTGACCAGGAATCCCGTGTGACCGATCATCCGATGATCCGGTCTCACCGCGAGCCCTTCGACGTGCCAGTCGCGAACCAGGGTCTCCCACGCATGCGGCTCCGTGAAACACCCGTGATCGCGAATCATCTCGACCGTCTTGGACAACTGCGTGGTCGTGGCGACATAACAGCAGATCACGCCACCCGGGGTGAGCGCCTTGGCGGCGGCGTCGACGCACTCCCACGGGGCGAGCATGTCGAGGATCACCCGGTCGACGTCGCTCTCGTCGATGGAGGCGACCAGGTCGCCGACGACCAGGCGCCAGTTGTCGTCCATGGGGCCGCCGAAGAACTTCTCCACGTTCTTGCTCGCCACGTCGGCGAACTCCTGGCGCCGCTCGTACGAGGTGACGTGCCCGTCGGGGCCGACGGCCCGCAGCAGGAAGCACGTCAGCGCGCCGGAGCCGACGCCGGCCTCGATCACCCGCGCGCCCGGGAAGATGTCGGCCATGCCGACGATCATCGAGGCGTCCTTGGGGTAGATGACGGCCGCGCCGCGCGGCATGGCCAGCGTGTAGTCCTGCAGCAGGTGGCGGAAGGCGAGGTACTGGGTGCCCCCCGAGGAGCGCACGACGGAGCCTTCAGGCTGCCCGATCAGGTCGCTGTGCGGGATGGCGCCCTTGTGGGTGTGGAAGACGCCGTCCTCCTTGAGCGTGATCGTGTGGCGTTTGTTCTTGGGGTCGGTGAGCTGCACCTGATCCCCCGCCTGGAAAGGCCCATGCCTGCGGAAACCCATGGCCGCAAGGTTATAGGGCTTTCGAGTGCGTCCGGACGCACGGTATCTATGGGGGATGCTTCCGCGCGACGTGATCTCCACCGGTCCCCTGATTCTCCGGCCTCCCGCGGAGGAGGACGTCGAGGCGATCGTGAAGGTGTGCAACGACCCGGTGACCGCCCGGTTCCTGCCGGCGTTGCCGTCGCCGTACCGTCTCCAGGACGCGCACGGCTTCCTGGAGACGGCGGCGGCGAAGTGGGCGGACGGCGGCGCGGAGTTCGTGATCACGCAGGACGGCGGCTACGTGGGCGCCATCGGGATCGTGCGGCCCGATCAGTGGGGCGTGGCCTCGATCGGCTACGTGGTCGCGCCGTGGGCTCGGGGCAGGAACGTCGCGGCGACGGCGGCCAGGGCGGTCACCGACTGGCTGTTCGACCACGGGGTGCGCAGGGTCGAGCTGCAGGCCGCGGTGGAGAACGTGGCGAGCCTGCGGGTGGCCGTCAAGGCGGGCTTCCTCGAGGAGGGGCGCCGGCGGGACGCCAAGCGGCTGCGCGACGGCCGCTACGTCGACATGGTCACCTTCGCCCGGCTGGCGGAGGACGCGGTGACGGCGGAGCCGTACCTGCCGTTCTTCGCGGACGGGGAGCTGTGCGACAGCGTGGTGCGGCTGGTGCCGCTGGCCGTGGAGGACGCCGGCGACTTCCACCGGATGCTGGCCGACCCGACCGTGGCGGCCTATCACTTCGGGCCGATGGGCACGCTGGAGGAGCACGAGCGGCGCTGCCGCTACACCGGCTACTGGTGGGTGTCGGGGCAGCGGATCGAGCTGGCCGTCAGGGACGCGGCGTCGGGGGCGTTCGCCGGGCACATCCAGCTGGCGCACGTCGTCCCGTCGCTGGGGCAGGCCATGGTGGGCTACTCGCTGGTGCCCGGGTTCCGGGGCAAGGGGTTCATGACGCGGGCGGTCCGGCTGCTGGTGGACTGGGCGTTCGCGAACACGGCGCTGCACCGGATCGTGGCCGGCACCGACCCGGGCAACGCGGCCTCGCACGCGGTGCTGGAGCGGGCCGGGTTCAGCCGGGAGGGCGTGCACCGGGGGCTGTTCGTCAAGGCGGACGGGACGCGGGCGGACGACCTGGCGTGGTCGGTGCTGCGTCCCACGTGACGCGTGCGGACCGGGAGGGGGCAGAAATCCCGATTTCCTGTTGAGGGCTAGTCAGGAGCCGCGTCGGGGGTGATAGTCAGGGCACCCGCACTTCAGTTTCGCGCGATCGGGCCGCGCGATCTCTCCTCCCCCCGAGGGACCACCGCGATGTCATACAACCATGCCGATGCCGCCATGCGTGAACTCATCGCCTCGTTCTCCTGCCTGGAGGCCGTCGACCTGCTCGATCGGCTGGCGCGTACCGCCGCCGCCGTCACGGGCACGGCCTACGCGGGATTCGTGCGCGTGGACGCCCTGCGGCTGGAGGCCGACGCGATCCACACGCACGCCCCTCCCGGCGATCCCCAGCGCGTGCGCCGGTGGCTGGCCGAGTCGGGGGTGCTGAAGGAGCTGGCGACCGTGCCGGCGACGGTCCGGCTGGCGCGCGACGCGGCGGTGGGCGAGCCGGGCTTCCTGGCCACTCCCCTGCCGCTGGCGACGCGGGACCACACGTTCGTGTGGGTCGCCGGTCGGAGGTTCGGCGACGGGGACGAGCACCTGCTGAGCCGCTTCTCGACCGCCGCAGGGCGGGCGCTGGAGGCGGCGAGCGGGCTGGAGGCCGCGGTACGGCTGTTGCGCGGGGTACGGGCGTTCTGCCCGGCCCAGCCGCCGACCCTCCCCGTTGGAGGCGACCGGATCCCGGGGTAAGGGACGACCGGTTGCCTGCCTGGATCCGGCGGAGAATGGCCGCTTCCTACCCGCCCCATTTGTCCGAAGATTTTGCGGATATTTGACCATTTATCAATAAATCATGGGCCTTTGGCTCTCCGCGAGAATGCTCCCGGAGCCTGAGCGGCGCACGAGAACGCCCGCGGCCCCGGGACGGGGGCGCGGGCGTTCCGGCGGCCGGGTTATCCCCGGTGCGCCTCGAAGCGGAGCGTGCGGGAGACGCCGACCCGGACCGTCGTGCCGGGGGCGATGGTGACCGGCTCGTTCGGCGGGATGTCGTAGAAGTTGGGGTCACCGGGCGGCTGGATCTGGGTGCCGTTGACCGAGCCCAGGTCGACCAGGTTGACGTCCCACCCGTCGAGCGCCACCCGCAGGTGGCGGCGCGACACCGAGCCGTCCGGGCTGGTCACCTTGGCGGGCCTGGCGGTGCCGCCGGCCACCTCGGGCGCCCGCTCGGGGTCGCGGCCCAGCAGGTAGTCGCTCTCCAGCGGCAGCGCGGTGCCGTCGTCGAGGATGAGCACCCCGAGCGACGGGCGCGGCCCCTTGTAGGGGACGAGCGTGCGCTGCACCAGCGCGATGCCGCAGACCGCGCAGTAGGGCGAGCGCGGGTCGTTGAAGTGGTCGTTCTTGCAGTCGACGCCGTAGACCAGGGGGCGGTCGCCGTGGTCCTGCTGCTGCGGCTCCTGCGGCGGCTGGCCCGGATGGTCGAAGTGGTCGGGCGGGCCGAGCAGGGGCGGCGCGGGCTGGTCGAAGTGGTCGGACGGGCCCAGGTGCTGCGGCATGGGCTGGTCGGCCACGCCGTTGCCGGGGGGCGGCTCGTCGTAGGAGGGGAACTGCTGCGGCTCCGGCAGGGGCGGCGGCTGATCCTGCGGCGGCGCGAAGAAGGGGGCCGGCTGATCCTGCGGCGTGTGGTAGGGCGGCGGGTCCTGGGGCGGGACGTACGGGGGCTGGTCCTGGGGCGAGAGGTACGACGGCTGCTCCACCGGCGCGGGCTGCGGGCCCGACGGCGGCCCCGGCACGACCGGCGGCTGGTCGGCCAGCGGGTACGGCGGCCGCTCCACCGGCGCGGGCGGCTGCTGGACCAGGTCGGCCTCGAGGTGGAAGGCCGTGGCGGGCATCTCGCTGGTGAGCGGCCTGGACGGGGCGGGGGCCGAGGACCGCTCGGTGAGGTCGCCCACGAGGCCGCCGCCGTGCACCACGCCGCCGTCGAAGCGGACCGCGGGGTGCGGGGTGCCGGCGCCGGGCAGGCTCAGCTCGACCCGCTCGACGGGCCCGGTGACGAGCCGGTCGGCCCACGTCAGCGAGTCGCTGCCGGCCAGCCGCGTCTCACCGCCCAGGGTGCCGATGACGGCCGCGGCCGAGCCGCTGACCAGGACGGCCACGCCTTCTCCGACCCGGCCCGCGACGGCGCAGGTGGCCGGGTCGCCGGCCATGTTGGCCGCGAGCACCTGAGCGGCGCGGCGGGCCAGCGCCCTGCCGTCGCCGCCGGACGCGGCCGTCTCGCGCAGCGCGTCGAGCAGGTCGTCGGCCGCGGCCTCGCCGGCGTCGCACACCAGCAGCAGCCCGCCCGCGTAGGCGACAAGCCCGTTACCGGGAAGCGGACGCACCACTCCGAAGCCTTGGTCGGTCATGCGTCCTCCCTCATGACGACGGCGCTGCGCTGCTCATCGGTGCCCTCGCTGCGCTCGGTCACTCGTGTCTCCTCCCCGGAAGCCGGCGAAATTACGGCACCCGCACTGCCGTGCCGGCCACCAGCCATACGCATACCCAGACGAAGGGGCCGTGCCGCGGCCACGTCGTCTCGATTCGGTGAACCGATGGACTGCGGCAAACCCCTCAACTGTGCAAGTCTGGCCAAACAGAACACTATCGGCCAGTCGTCACATCGCAGTAACCGGCCGGAGTCGGCTCCGGCCGCCCGAAACTGCTGGACACGACCCTATCCATGGCCCGCCGCTTAAACGAGTGGGACAAATCAGACGCCCGTGAAAACCCGGTTCACGTCGGCCGTGGCGAGCACCCCGTAGATCTCGCCGCCCCGTTCCACCAGGAGGTACTCGCTGCCCGGGGCCTCGCGCATGGCGTCGATGAGCGGCTCTCCGGTCAGGTCGGCCGCGAGCACCATGGTGGGCTCCAGGGACTTGGCGACCGAGCCGACGCTCACCCAGGGGCGGCGGTGTTCGGGGGTGGCCTGGACGGCGGCCTCGTTCACGATGGCCAGGGGCTCGCCGTCGTGGCCGATCACGACGAGGGCGCCCGCGTTGCGCTCGGCGGCCTGCCGCAGCGCCTCCGACAGCGGCGTCTCGGCGGTCACCGGGATCGCCCTGCGCGCCAGCGCGCGGGCGTTGACCTGCGGGATCCTGGCGCGGATCTTGGCCACGCGCAGCGACTGGCTCGCGCCGAGCCAGATGAACGACGCCAGCACGAACGGCCACAGCAGGTCCAGCGGGTCGGTCACCTGGCCGCTCTGCAGGGCCGTGGCGATCGAGAACACGACGAGCAGCACGGCCAGCACGCGGCCGCCCCAGGCGGCGACGATGGTGCCGGAGCTGGGGTTCTTGGTCAGCTTCCAGACTCCGGCGCGCAGCATCCGGCCGCCGTCCAGGGGCAGGCCGGGCAGCAGGTTGAACACGCCGACGATGAGGTTGGCGACCCACAGCCACCAGATGAGCACCTCGACGATGCCGCCGCCGTTGATCACGTAGACGTCGGCGGCCAGGCCGAGCCCGGCCAGGCCCAGCGACAGCGCCGGCCCCGCCGCGGCGACCAGGAACTCCTTGGCCGGCGTGGGCGGCTCCTTCTCGATCTCCGACACGCCGCCGAGCAGGTAGAGGGTGATCCTGCGCACCGGCAGGCCGTAGAACTTGGCCAGCACGCTGTGGGCCAGCTCGTGCAGCAGCACCGACACGTACAGCAGCACCGCGAACACGAACGCGACCGCGTAGGCGGCCGCGCTGTCGAGCTCGGGCAGCATGTTGGTCACCCGGCGCCCGAACACCCAGGTGATGACCGCCGCCACGATGAACCATGTCCACGAGACGTACACCGGAATGCCGAACGGCTTCCCCATCCGAAGACCGGAGAACTCCTGCCGGGGGCTCTGCTCGCTCACCGCGCTCCTTGAACGTCCATTACGTGCTGTTGCTGCCTTGATGCTACGCGCCGGATCGGGTGATCATCGTGGCGCGAGGGCTATTCTGTCGGGGTCTTGACCTAGAGTGCGGTGCATGACGTTGACCGAGCCGGAGATCATCGGAGCTCTCTCCCCGTCCCGGGCGGGCGATTTCATGACCTGTCCGCTGCTCTACCGCTTCCGGGTGATCGACCAGCTCCCCGAGAAGCCTTCGCAGGCGGCGGTGCGCGGCACGGTGGTGCACGCGGTCCTGGAGCGCCTCTACGACCTACCGGCGCCGCGGCGCTCGGTCCAGGCGGCGCTGGAGCTCCTGGAGCCGCAGTGGCAGCGGCTGCTGGACGAGGACGCGCAGTACGCGCAGATGTTCGCCGACGAGGCCGAGCAGGCGGAGTGGCTGGTCCAGGCGCGCGGCATGCTGGAGCGCTACTTCACGCTGGAGGACCCGACGCGGCTGGAGCCCGCCGAGCGCGAGCTCTACGTGGAGGCGGTCCTCGACGGGGGGCTCATGCTGCGCGGCTACGTCGACCGGCTCGACGTGGCGCCGACCGGCGAGGTCCGGGTGGTCGACTACAAGACGGGCAGCGCGCCGGGCCCCGACTTCGAGGCCAAGGCGCTGTTCCAGATGAAGTTCTACGCCCTGGTGCTGTGGCGGCTGCGCGGCCAGGTGCCTCGGCTGCTGCAGCTGGTCTATCTGGGCGGGCAGGGCGAGGTGCTGCGCTACGCCCCGGACGAGGCCGACCTGCTGGCCACCGAGCGCAAGGTGATGGCGCTGTGGACGGCGATCGAGCGGTCGCTGGAGTCCGGCGAGTGGCGGGCCCGCCGCAGCCGCCTGTGCGACTGGTGCGACCACCAGGCCCTGTGCCCGGAGTTCGGCGGCACACCCCCACCGATCCCGGCCCGCCAACCGGGCGACACCACCCGCTCCCACCGCCGCGCCGCCACCGACGAACTCTGACCCACCCCAAGCGCATCCCCCGCGCCGGGGCGGCGCGGGTTTGGGGCGCGTGGGTGGTAATCCTCCCGAGGGAGGAGGTTACGGGTTTTCACCTGGGCCTACAGTGAAGCGGTGCGCATAGACCGGACCACGTTCCACGACTCCGTGCTCGCCGGGGTTGTGGCCGTGGCGTCGGTGGCGATGTTCGTGCTCTACGGTCCCGACCACCTGGAGGCGCAGGGCCTGGCGGTCGACGGCATGCGCGCCCCCGACCCGCTGGGCGGGGTCCTGGTGGTGCTGGCGTGCGTGCCCGTGGCGGCGCGCAGGAGGTGGCCGCTGGCGGCGATGTGCGCCGAGCTGGTGCCCGAGACGCTGCTGACCGTGCTCGGCTACGGGACCGGGATCTCGGGGCCGGCCGGGCTGGTGCTGCTGTACTCGGTGGCCTCCTACCGCGGGCTGGCGATGGCGCTGGCGGGGCTGCTGATCTCGCTGGTGACGTACGTGCTGGGCGCCCTGGCGGGCCCGGTCAGGGCGACGAGCTGGAGCGAGCACGTCGTGGTGGCCGTGGTGCTGGTGGCCGTGTGGGGCGCGGGGCGGAGCCTGCGGCTGCGCCGGGCGTACCTGGACGAGCTCAAGGACCGGGCGGAGCGGCTGGAGCGGGCGCGCGCGGCCGACACGAGGGCGGCCCGCGCCGAGGAGCGCTCGCGGATCGCCCGCGAGCTGCACGACGTGGTGGCCCACCACGTCAGCGTGATGACCGTGCAGGCGGCCGCGGCGCGCCGGGTGCTGGCCTCCGATCCCGACCTGGCGCGCGAGGCGCTGTCGGCGATCGAGCACACAGGCCGGATGGCGATGACGGAGATGCGCAGCATCGTCGGCGTCCTGCGTACCGACGCGCGCGCCGAGCTGGGCCCGCAGCCCGGCGTGCACGATCTGCCCGCGCTGGTGGAGCAGATGCGCGAGGCGGGGCTGGCGACCCGGCTGATCGTGGAGGGAGAGCCGCGGCCGCTGCCCGCGGGGGTCGACCTGGCCGCCTACCGGCTGGCCCAGGAGGGCCTGACGAACAGCCTGCGGCACGCCGGGGCGGGCGCGAAGGCCGTGGTGACCGTCCGCCACGACCCCCGTGAGCTGGACGTACGGGTGAAGGACGACGGGCTGGGCACGGCCGGGGTGTCCGCGCCGCCAGGGCACGGTTTGGTGGGCATTCGCGAACGGGTCGCACTCTATGGTGGAATCCTCAACATCGGTCCGCTACCGGGGGGCGGTTTCGAAGTGCGGGCGAGGTTCCCGTTGAAGGACGGCCAATGACGATCAGAGTGCTGCTGGTGGACGACCAGCCGCTGCTGCGTACGGGATTCCGCCTGATTCTGGAGGCCGAGTCCGACATCACGGTGGTGGGGCAGGCGGGCGACGGCAAGGACGCCATGGAGCAGACGCGGGCGCTGCTGCCCGACGTGGTGCTGATGGACATCCGCATGCCGGGCGTCGACGGCATCGAGGCGACCCGCAGGATCGTGCGGGAGGCGGCGCCGACGGCGCACGTGCCGAAGGTGCTGGTGCTGACGACGTTCGACCTGGACGAGTACATCGTGGAGGCGCTGCGCTCGGGCGCGTCCGGGTTCCTGCTGAAGGACGTGCCGCCCGACGAGCTGGTGCAGGCGATCCGGGTGGTGGCGGCGGGCGACGCGATCGTGGCGCCGAGCGTGACGCGGCGGCTGCTCGACAGGTTCGCCAAGCGGCTGCCGTCGGCGTACGAGCAGCCCGCTCCGGCGCGGCTGGACCGGCTGACGGAGCGGGAGCTGGAGGTGCTGCGGCTGATCGCCAAGGGCATGTCCAACGCGGAGATCGCGGCCAAGCTCGTCGTGAGCGAGACGACGGTCAAGACCCACGTCGGCAACGTGCTGACCAAGCTGGGGCTGCGCGACCGCGTGCAGGCCGTGGTGCTGGCCTACGAGACCGGGTTGATCACGCCGGGCACGTACTCCTGAGACCGGGGGCGCACCCCCGGTCAGGACACCCTCAGGACGCGGCGGCGGGGGCGGCCTCGGCGGAGGCGGGGGCGTTCTCCGGGAAGTGGCAGGCGACGCGGTGGCCGCTGGCCAGCTCCTCCAGGGGCGGCTCGACCGTCTTGCAGATCTCCTGCGCCTTCCAGCAGCGGGTGTGGAAGCGGCAGGCGGGCGGCGGGTTGAGCGGGCTGGGCACGTCGCCGGCCAGCCGGATGCGCTCGCGCTCCTTGCGCGCCTTGGGGTCGGGCACGGGCACGGCCGACATCAGGGCGTTGGTGTACGGGTGCATCGGCGCGCTGTAGAGCTGCTTGCGGTCGCCGATCTCCACGATCTTGCCCAGGTACATGACGGCCACCCGGTCGCTGATGTGCCGCACCACCGACAGGTCGTGGGCGATCACGACGTAGGTGAGGTCCAGCTCGTTCTGCAGGTCTTCGAGCAGGTTGACGACCTGGGCCTGGATGGAGACGTCGAGCGCGGAGACCGGCTCGTCGGCGATGATCAGCTTGGGCTTGAGCGCGAGGGTTCGGGCGATGCCGATGCGCTGCCGCTGGCCGCCGGAGAACTCGTGCGGGTAGCGGTTGTAGTGCTCGGGGTTGAGCCCGACCAGGGCGAGGATGTCCTGGACGGCCCGCTTGACGCCGTGCTCGGTCTTGACGCCCTGGATGCGGAACGGCGCGCCGACGATGGTGCCGACCGTGTGGCGGGGGTTGAGCGACGAGTACGGGTCCTGGAAGATCATCTGCATGTCGCGGCGGAGCGGCCTCAGCTTGCCCTGCCCCATGTGCGTGATGTCCTCGCCCTCGAAGATCACCTTGCCGGCGGTGGGTTCGAGGAGCCGGGTGACCAGCCGGCCGGTGGTGGACTTGCCGCAGCCGGACTCCCCCACCAGGCCGAGCGTCTCGCCCTTGAACACGTCGAAGCTGATCCCGTCGACCGCCTTGACGGCGCCGACCTGCCGCTTGAGCAGGCCCTTCGTCACGGGGAAGTGCTTCTCCAGGCCCTGTACGGAAAGGAGCGGCTCGTTCTTGGGCTCGGTCACTGGGTCTCCAGCAGTGGCTTGATCTCGTTCTCCCACAGCTCCCGCCGCTCCGTCCGGTCCATGTGGCAGCGCACCAGGTGGCCGCCCTGGGTCTGGAGCAGCTCCGGAACCTCGGACTTGGCCTTGTCTCCGGTCCGCTCGACGTACGGGCAGCGGGGGTTGAAGGCGCAGCCCGGCGGCACGTTGATCAGCGACGGCGGGGAGCCCTTGATCGGCAGCAGCCGTTCGGTGGGCTCCCGGTCGAGCCGGGGCATCGATCCCAGTAGACCCCATGTGTAGGGGTGCTCGGGACGGTAGAAGATGTCGTCGGCGCTGCCGTACTCGATGCACTTGCCCGCGTACATGACCAGGATGTCGTCGGACAGCTCGGCCACCACGCCCAGGTCGTGGGTGATGATGATCAGCGCGGAGTTGAACTCGCGCTGCAGGTCGACCATGAGGTCGAGGATCTGGGCCTGCACGGTCACGTCGAGCGCGGTGGTGGGCTCGTCGGCGATGAGCAGCTCGGGGTCGCACGACAGCGCCATGGCGATCATGGCGCGCTGGCGCATGCCGCCGGAGAACTCGTGCGGGTAGGAGTCGACGCGGCTCTTCGGCTCGGGGATGCCGACCCGGCCGAGCATGTCGATGGCGTGCTTCTTCGCCACGGCCTTGGTGACCTTGTGGTGGATGCGGTACGCCTCGATGATCTGGTCGCCGACCGTGTAGAAGGGGTGCATCGACGACAGCGGATCCTGGAAGATCATCGCCATCTTCTTGCCGCGCAGCCCGCGCACGTGCTCCTGCGAGGCGCCGACGAGCTCCTCGCCGTCGAGCCAGATCTCCCCGGAGACGTTGGCGCCCTTGCCCTTGTGCAGGCCGAGGATGCCGAGGCTGGTGACCGACTTGCCGGAGCCGGACTCGCCGACGATGCCGAGCGTCTTGCCGCGTTCGAGGTCGAACGTCAGCCCGTCGACGGACCTGACCAGGCCGTCGTCGGTCGGGAAGTGGATCTTGAGGTCCTTGACCTGCAGGAAAGCACTCACGACAGCCTCACCCTCGGGTCCACGACCGCGTAGAGCAGGTCGACGATCAGGTTGGCGACGATGATGAAGGCCGCCGCCACCAGGGTGACGCCCATCACCTGGGGCAGGTCGTTGCGTTCGATGGCGTCCCTGGCGTACTTGCCGATGCCGGGCAGCGAGAACGTGCTCTCGGTCAGCACCGCGCCGCCGAGCAGCAGGCCCAGGTCCAGGCCGAACATGGTCAGCACCGGGGTGAGCGTGGCTCTCAGCCCGTGTTTGAGCACCACGGCCCGCTCGGGCAGGCCCTTGGCTCTGGCCGTGCGTATGTAGTCCTCGGACATGGTCTCCAGCATGCCCGCCCTGGTGAGCCGGGCATAACCGGCGGCGTACAGGAAGGCGAGCGTGATCCAGGGCAGCATCAGGTTGTTGGCCCAGGTGAGCGGGTCCTCGCTGAACGGCACCCAGTCGGCGACGTCGCCGACGAGGCCGAGCTGGTCACGGAAGATGGCCAGCGACACGATGCCGGTGAAGAAGATCGGCAGCGACACGCCGGCCAGGGCGACGCCCATGGAGATGCGGTCGAAGAAGCTGCCGCGCCGCAGCGCGGACACCACGCCGGTGGCCACGCCGAAGAACACCCACACCAGGGCCGCGCCGAGCGCCAGCGACAGCGTGATCGGTATGCGGTCGAGCAGGTCGGGCAGGACCGGGTTCTGCGTGACGTACGAGTAGCCGAGGCAGGGCGCCGGGCACAGCTCGACGCCGGGGCCGTAGTTGCGCTCCACGCCGACGAAGATGCCCTTCACGAACCGCCCGTACTGGACCAGGAGCGGATCGTAGAACCCCAGCCGGATCGCCGTATCGTGGATGACCTGCTCGTTGGCGGCCTTGCCGACATAACGAGAGGCGAGGTCGTCAGCGGACATCCCAGCGAGCCGAGGCACGAGGAAGAAGATGGCGAACGTCGTGATGCTCACCACGAAGAGCAGCATGACGGCCGCTATCAACCGTCTGAGAATGTATGTGAACACTGATCTCGGCCATGGCGGCCGGGCCTCGTGAGCCCGGCCGCCGGAGCCTTCACCTGCTTTCGACGGACGTGTCCGGCGGGGTCGCCTGACCGGTTACTGGGTGCCCAGCGTGAGGTACTCGTACATGCCCCAGTTCTGGCTGACGAAGGCGTTCTTCAGCGTCGGCGGCCGGTAGAACAGACCGTGCGCCCAGACGTAGGGCAGGATGAACGCCGAGTCCATGACCTGCTTGTCGACCTGCGCCCAGATGGCGTTGCGCTTGGCGGCGTCGGTCTCCCCGGCGGCCTGGTCGATGAGCTCGTCGATCTTCGGGTCCTTGACGCCGAGGTTGGTGTTACCGGCGTCGCGGATCACGCGGCTGTCGACGATCTGCTGGAAGAAGCCGAAGCCCTCGGGGTAGTCGGCGCCCCAGCCGTAGACCATGAGGCCGAGGTTGTTCTTCTTGGCGAAGTCGGGCTTGCCGGCGTACAGCTTGAAGTAGTCGCCCTGCGGGTAGCCCTTGATCTCCAGCTTGATGCCGATGCGGCCGAGCGACTGCTGCAGCGACTCGGCGGTCAGCTTCTCGGCGGCGCGCTCGTTGCGGTAGGAGATGGTGGTGCTGAAGCCGTTGGGCTGGCCGCAGGCCGTCAGCTCCTCCTTCGCCTTGGTGAGGTCGCCGGTCGGGTTGGCCTCGACGCCGTACGGGTCGATCTTCTGGTAGCCGGTCATCTTCGACGGCATGAGGCTGAGCGCGACGTCGCCGCCGGCGTCGGGGCCGCCGTAGGCGCCCTGGATCGCGGAGCGGTCGGCAGCGTACATCACGGCCTTGCGGCAGTGGATGTTGTCGAACGGCTTGACGTCACCGTTGATGTTGGTGAACCAGGTCCGGTCGATCGCGGCCGAGTCGGCGTACTGCTTGACCTTCGGGTCGGTCAGGACCGTCTTGCGGGCGTTGGCCGCCACGCCGGTGCTGTTGATCTTGACGTCGATCTTGCCGGACAGCAGGCGCTGGTCGAGGTCGTCCTCGTTCTGGCCGAGCAGCACCTCGACGGAGTCGTTGAGCTGCTTGCGGTTGGGGTCGGTGGCCGGGTCCCAGTTGGGGTTCTTCACGAGCTCGATGCGCTTGGTGAGCTCGTGCGACTTGAACATGTAGGGGCCGGTCGAGACCGGGTGCTCCTTGTACTTCGAGCCGGTGTCCTTGGCCGCGGGCACCGGGGCCGTCTGCGGGAGCATGGCGAAGTAGTCGAAGCCGCCGTAGGCCTTCTTCAGGTGGAAGACGACGGTGTAGTCATCAGGCGTCTCGACGGCCTTGAAGTCGTCGAGCTTGTCCTTCATCTTGTACGGGCCGGTGTAGCCCTGCAGGTCGAGCCAGTCGTTGAAGTAGGTCGGGCCGCTGGGCAGGATGTCCTTGTCCAGGGAGCGGGCCACGGCGTACTTGACGTCCTTGGCGGTGACGGGGCTGCCGTCCTCGAACTTGATGCCCTTGCGCAGCTTGTACGTCCACGTCTTGCCGCCGTCGCTGGGCTTGCCCAGGTCCTCGGCCAGGTCGCCGACGAGCTGCAGGCCCTCCTCGCCCGGCACCGGCTTGAACATGGTCAGCGCGCGCGTGTAGAAGCGGGAGAAGTTCCACGCGTAGCCGTAGTACTGGTCGCCGGGGTCGACGGAGTCGAAGTCGCCCGGCATGCCCATGTGCAGGGTGCCGCCGGTCTTCTCCGACGGGTTGACGACCTGCGTGACACCCGCGTTGTACTGGCTCGCGGGCTTCTCGTCACTGCCGGTGCCGCTGGTGCTCTTGGCACCGCCACCGCCGCCACACGCCGAGACGACCACGGCGAGAGCGGCGGTCAACGCCACTGCCGACGCCTTTGATCTTGTCTTCATCGACCTGACACACCCCTTGTATCTAGGAGTTGAGAACTTGCTGAAAACTCACGAGGGCTATCGGGCCTTGGGGTCGAAGGCGTCCCTGAGGCCGTCACCGAGCAGGTTGAACGCCAGCACGGTGATGAAGATCGCGAGACCGGGGAAGATCATGAAGTTGGGCGCCACCTGGTAGTTGTGGACGGCGTCCGACAACATGCCTCCCCACGTGGGAGTCGGCGGCCGCACGCCCACGCCGAGGAACGACAGCGCGGCCTCGAACAGGATGTTCGAGGGGATCAGCAGCGTCGAGTAGACGAGGATCGGCGCCAGGAGGTTGGGCAGGATCTCCTTGAACAGGATGGTGTGGTTGCGCGCGCCCAGGCTCCTGGAGGCGTCGACGAACTCCCGTTCGCGGAGGGACAGCGTCTGACCTCGGATGATGCGTCCGATATAGGGCCAGTTGAAGAACCCGATGATGAACACCAGCAGGCTGATCCGCAGCGTGTCACCCGACAGGCCGAACGCCTTGTCGGGGATGACGCCGGCCAGCGCCAGCGCGAACACCAGCAGCGGGAAGGCCAGGAAGATGTCCATGAGGCGGCTGATGACGGTGTCGACCCAGCCGCCGAAGAAGCCGGCGATCATCCCGAGGACGGTGCCGAGCACCACGCACAGCAGGGTCGCGAAGAACGCGATCAGCAGCGAGATGCGGGCCCCGTACAGGACGCGGCTGAACAGGTCGCGGCCCGAGTCGGGCTCCACGCCGAACAGGAAGTCGCCGCTGATGCCGCCGAAGGCGCCCAGCGGCGCGCCGATGGAGGGGTCGAGCTTCTCCCGGTGCCACTCACCCGGCGGGTGCCCGAACCACGACACCAGCAGCGGGGCGAAGACGGCGACCAGGATGAGCAGCAGGATGACGATGCCACCGGTCATCGCGATGCGGTCGCGCTTGAGGCGCATCCACGCGATCTGCCCCAGGGAACGTCCCCTGATGACCGAGGTCTCCGCTCCCTCAAGAACGGTCTCCGGCCCTGCTTCGATGGCCGATTCCGGAACATCGAGCGGTGCGGTCATGCCAGTAGCCCCCTGGATTCCAGACGACATCGTCCGTGTCGGCGCGGTCCCGGTCAGGGTAGTGCGCCCATGCGAGCGAGGTCCGCCGTGTCGCGGCCCCAGGAGGCAGAATCTATGGCCTGAGCTGGTGTGACTAGTCCCTCTGAGCTCTATGTGGCTCAACTGTGATTGACCAGAAACTCATTCGTATCGATCTTGAGGAGAATGTCTACGAGCCGTCCCGGTTACGTCTCGGAACTGTGACACAGCCGATTTCGTCCTTGTATTCAGCTGATGCCACGCTTTTTGAGCAGCGCCTCGATATCGGAGAAGTCGTCCTCTGCCTTGGCAGTTTGCTTGGAAGCGACGGCGGGCTGCTGAGGTTTGGGCACGGTTTTGTTCGCTGAGGGCTTAACCTCGGGGGCCTCTCCGGGGGTCTTCTTCCTGAAGCTCGCCAGTTTCCGGCCGCGCATGACGCCCGACGCGACGAACAGCACCGCCGACAGCCCCGCGACGGCGACGCCCGCCCACACCAAGGGGTTGAACACCAGCTGCGTCACGAAACCCACGACGGTGGCGCCGATGGTCCACAACGCCTGCAGCGCGCCCGTCAGATAGGCCGCCACCGGCAGCAGCGCCCACGCCGCCATCCGCATGCCCGCGGCCGCCCCCCTGCGCCTGAAGGCCAGGAAGCTGAACACCAGGCCCACCGCGCTCAGTCCGGCGCACAGCGGCAGCCAGGCGATCGAATTGAACATCACGCCGCCCCTCATATCGACTACGTCTCCATCCTGGCACGCGAAACGCCACCCGCCGCTCCTCCGCAAGAACCACTTGCCCCCTAGGGGTCCGGCTCCCCATCCCTGGGCGCGGCGGTCGCGCTCGTGTCGGCGGGCGGGTGGCGGGGGCCGCGACCGGCGACGTGCCAACGGGACGGTCAGCCCGATCGATCCGGCAGCGGCGGCGCTCGTGTGGGCCGCCGGGGCGTTGAAGGCGCGGACGGCAGCGAGCGTGGCGCGGGTGCGCGGCGTGGCGCGGGTGCGCGGCCAGCGTGGCGTGGCGAGCGTGGCGCGGGTGCGCGGCAACAGCACGTCGCCCAGCGGCGTCGACCGTACGGGAGCGGCGCGGTGCACGAGTTCGCCCTGCGGCGCACGTTCCAGGGAGGCGAGCGAATGCGACACCGACGACTGGCTCATGCCGAGCAACGGCGGCCGCCGCCCCGAGTCCACGGGCAGTCAGCTCCCCGCCCCGGACGGCGGCACCATCGGCGAGGACGTCCAGCACGGTGCCGAGTAGGGGGCACAGGGCGAACCAGCGGAGCCACCCAGCAAGCACGCGTGGAAGGGGTTACGCGGCCAGCATGCGGCCGACGCAGGGAGGCGGGGACGCAGGGAGGCGGGGACGGATGGGGTGCGGGACCGATGGGGGGTCAGGTTGAGATGAGGGCGCGGAGGTCGGCGACGGTGACCTGCTCCAGGGACGGCACCACCAGCCGGCCGGGAGCGGGGTCGACGGCCAGCAGGCTCGGGACGGCCACCACCGCGCAACCCGCCGCAGTCGCGGCCGCCACGCCGTTGGGAGAGTCCTCCAGCACCACGCACCGCACCGGCTCCACCCCGAGCAGCCGCGCAGCCGTCAGGTACGGCTCAGGGTCAGGTTTGGTACGCGTGACGTCGTCCGCCGTGACCACGACGTCGAACCGGTCACGCCCCACGCTCTTGAGGACCGCCTCAGCGATCTCCTTCAGCGACGAGGTGACCAGCCCCACGGGCACCCCCTCGTCCCGCAGCGCCCCCAGCAGTTCCAAGGCGCCCGGCATGACGTGCACGCCCGCCGTCAGCCGCCGCACCATCCCGCCGGTCATCCATTCCCGCACCATCTCGGCGGGCACGTCGGCCCCCGAGACGGCCAGCATGTAGTCGACCGTTCGCTCCATGGATCCGCCCACCAGGTGGACCTGGTGCTCCGGCGTCCACTGAGCGCCGAGCCTGGCCATCACGTCGGTCTCGATCTCCAGCCAGACCCGCTCGCTGTCGACGAGCAGCCCGTCCATGTCGAAGAAGACCGCTTCCATGCATGCCCCCGATCGGTAGTGTTTTGCCCGCTATTGTCCCTGCCCCGCCCGGCGCGCGGAGAGGCCGCCCCCGTCACCGCCCCCCGTCACCGGCACCAGCACCAGCACCAGCACCAGTGACTCGTGGGGCGCTGCCGTCTGGGGAGCGGGCGCCGGTCACCCATCCGCAGGGTGAACGGCGTATCGACGCGATGCCGAGTGCCCTCTCCCCGCCACCAATGAGCGCCGGTGGAGCGCCGGAGCGGGAAGCCCCCCGCCCGGCGACCTGTGAGCGGCCGTCCGCCCGAGCTGGGAAGCCGCCCCCATCCGCCGACCAGTGAGCGGTCGTCCTCCCTCGGGCCGGGGAGCCCCGCCATCCGCCCGCCTCCCGGTGAAGGACCGAACGCCCGGTGAAGGACCGGGCGGGCGGTGAAGGGCCGGGTGGGGGTCAGACGTTGAAGTATTTGGCCTCGGGGTGGTGGGCGACCAGGGCCGAGGTGGCCTGCTCCGGGTGGAGCTGGAACTCCTCCGACAGCGACACCCCGATGCGCTCGGGGTCGAGCAGCTCGAACAGCTGCTTCTGGTCCTCCAGGTTGGGGCAGGCCGGGTAGCCGAAGGAGTAGCGGCAGCCCTGGATGTTGACCTTGAGCATGTCGTCGAGCGACTCCTCGCCGCCGATCGACCACTCCGAGCGCACCCTGGCGTGCCAGTATTCGGCCAGCGCCTCGGTGAGCTGCACCGACAGGCCGTGGAGCTCGAGGTAGTCGCGGTAGGCGTCCTTGGCGAACAGCTCGGCCGTGGCCTCGGCGATCTTGGCGCCCATGGTGGCGACCTGGAAGCCGACCACGTCGACCTCGCCGGAGTCCTTGGCGCGGAAGAAGTCGGACAGGCACAGGTGGCGGTCGCGGCGCTGGCGCGGGAACGTGAAGCGGGTGCGCTCCTTGCCGTCGTCGTCGAGGATGATCAGCGAGTCGCCGTCGGAGACGCACGGGAAGTGGCCGTAGACGACCGCCGCCTCCAGCAGCCCCTCGGTCTGGATGCGGTCGAGCCACATGCGCAGCCGCGGCCGCCCCTCGAGCTCGACCAGCTCGTCGTAGTCGGGCCCCGAGCCGCCCCTGGTGGGCTTGAGCCCCCACTGGCCGAGGAACAGGGCGCGCTCGTCGAGGAAGGCGGCGTACTCGGTCAGGGAGATGCCCTTGACTACGCGGTCACCGTAGAAGGGGACGGCGGGGACGGGGTTGTCGGCGGCCACGTCGGAGCGGGCGGGCAGCTCCTCGACGGGCGTGCGCTGCAGCACCGCGCCGGTCTTGACGCGCCGCTCGCGCAGCGGCGGCAGCGTCGCGCCCGCGACGCCGCGCTTGACGGCCATGAACGAGTCCATCAGCCGCAGCCCCTCGAACGCGTCGCGCGCGTAGCGCACCTCGCCCTCGAACAGCTCGGCCAGGTCCTGCTCGACGTAGGCGCGGGTCAGGGCGGCGCCGCCGAGCAGGACGGGGTATCTCTCGGACAGGCCCCTGGAGTTCATCTCCTCCAGGTTTTCCTTCATGATGACCGTCGACTTCACCAGCAGCCCCGACATGCCGATGACGTCGGCCTTCTGATCGTCGGCGGCCTCGAGGATGGCCGAGACCGGCTGCTTGATGCCGAGGTTGACGACCTGGTAGCCGTTGTTGGACAGGATGATGTCGACGAGGTTCTTGCCGATGTCGTGTACGTCGCCCTTGACGGTGGCCAGCACGATGCGGCCCTTCGACTCGCCCTCGAGCCGGTCCATGTGGGGCTCGAGGTAGGCGACGGCGGCCTTCATGACCTCGGCCGACTGCAGCACGAACGGCAGCTGCATCTGTCCGGAGCCGAACAGCTCGCCCACCGTCTTCATGCCGTCGAGCAGCACGTCGTTGATGATCTCGAGGGCGGGCCGCTGCTCCAGCGCGGTGTCGAGGTCGGTCTCCAGGCCCTTGCGCTCGCCGTCGATGATGCGCCGCTTGAGCCGCTCCCACAGCGGCAGTGCGGCCAGCTCCTCGGCCTTGCCGGCGCGCAGGGCGGCCGCGTCGACGCCCTCGAACAGGTCCATGAACCGCTGCAGCGGGTCGTAGCCCTCGCGGCGGCGGTCGTAGACCATGTCGAGCGCGACCTGGCGCTGCTCGTCGGGGATGCGGGCCATCGGCAGGATCTTGGAGGCGTGCACGATGGCGGAGTCGAGCCCGGCGTTGACGCACTCGTTGAGGAAGACCGAGTTGAGCACCATGCGGGCGGCCGGGTTGAGGCCGAAGCTGATGTTGGACAGGCCCAGCGTGGTCTGCACGCCCGGGTAGCGGCGCTTGAGCTCGCGGATGGCCTCGATGGTCTCCAGGCCGTCGCGCCTGGTCTCCTCCTGGCCGGTGGCGATGGGGAAGGTCAGGCAGTCGACAATGATGTCCTCGACCCGCATGCCCCAGTTGGTGGTCAGGTCCTCGACGAGGCGGCTGGCCACCCGCACCTTCCAGTCGGCGGTGCGGGCCTGGCCCTCCTCGTCGATGGTGAGCGCGACGACGGCCGAGCCGTGCTCGCGGACGAGGCGCATGATCTTCTGGAAGCGGGAGTCGGGGCCGTCGCCGTCCTCGTAGTTGACGGAGTTGACCGCGGCGCGCCCGCCGAGCATCTCGAGACCGGCCTGCAGCACCGCGGGCTCGGTCGAGTCGAGCATGATCGGCAGCGTGGACGCGGTGGCGAACCGGAACGCCAGCTCCTTCATGTCGGCCACGCCGTCGCGGCCGACGTAGTCGACGCACAGGTCGAGCATGTGGGCGCCGTCGCGCGCCTGGTCGCGGGCCGTCTCGACGCAGTCGTCCCAGGCGCCCGCCAGCATGGCCTCGCGGAAGGCCTTGGAGCCGTTGGTGTTGCAGCGCTCACCGATGGCCAGGTAGGAGGTGTCCTGGCGGAACGGGACCGTCTGGTAGAGCGAGGACGCGCCCGGCTCGGGGTGCGGCCGGCGCGGCGCGACCTGCTTGCCGCGGACGCGCTCGACGACCTGGCGCAGGTGCTCGGGCGTGGTGCCGCAGCAGCCGCCGACCAGGGACAGGCCGTAGTCGCGGGTGAAGGTGCCGTGCGCGTCGGCCAGCTCCTGCGCGCTCAGCGGGTAGTACGCGCCGTCGGCCGTCAGGACCGGCAGGCCGGCGTTGGGCATGCAGGAGAGCTTGAGCCGCGAGTGGCGGGCGAGGTAGCGCAGGTGCTCGCTCATCTCGGCGGGGCCGGTCGCGCAGTTGAGGCCCACGACGTCGACGCCGAGCGGCTCGATCGCGGTCAGCGCGGCGCCGATCTCGGAGCCGAGCAGCATCGCGCCGTTGGTCTCGATGGTGACCTGGGCGATGATCGGGATGTCGCGGCCGGAGTCTTCGGCGGCCCGCTTGGCGCCGATGACGGCGGCCTTGACCTGGAGCAGGTCCTGGCAGGTCTCGATGATCAGGGCGTCGGCGCCGCCCGCGATCAGGCCCGCGGCGTTGTCGCGGTAGGCGTCGCGCAGGAGGGCGTACGGCAGGTGGCCGAGGGTCGGGAGCTTGGTGCCGGGCCCCATGGAGCCGAGCACGAAGCGCGGCTGGTCGGGCGTGGACCAGTGGTCGGCGGCCTCGCGGGCGATCCTGGCCCCCGCCTCGGAGTATTCGAAGACGCGGTCGGAGATGTCGTATTCGCCGAGGGCGGCGAGGTTGGCGCCGAAGGTGTTGGTCTCGACGCAGTCGACGCCGACGGCGAAGTAGGCGTCGTGGACGCCGCGCACGATGTCGGGCCTGGTGACGTTGAGCACCTCGTTGCAGCCCTCGTGACCGTGGAAGTCGTCGAGCGTCGGGTCCTGGGCCTGGAGCATCGTGCCCATCGCCCCGTCGGCCACGATGACGCGCTGGGACAACACTTCTCGGAAGGACGGGGAGATGCTCATGGGGTAGAGCTTATCGGGTGCGCCTGGAGCCCTACTCGCAAGCGGCCCGTACGCCTGTTCGCTTTGGGCGCGAAATCGGGGCCTCCAGGGGCGTGAGCGTTCCGGTCCGCGGGACCCGGGCGGCCCTGGGGTGGGTGCCGGGCGCTATCGTACCGACTGTCAATTGAACGCCGCGTCCAATTGGGGGTCTCCGTGACCTACCGCACCGTACTCGTCGGCACCGACGGCTCGGCCTCCTCCTTCCGCGCCGTCTCCGCGGCGGGGTCCCTGGCCGCGGCGACCGGCGCCACCCTGGTCCTGGCCTGCGCGTACCTGCCGATGCGGGAGAGCGAGCGCGCCGCGGCCGCCGACCGGCTGGGCGACCTCGCGTACAAGGTGGGCGGCTCCACCCCGGCCGACGACGCCCTGCGGGCGGCGCGCGGGCACGCCGTGGCGGCCGGCGCCTCCGACGTGGTCCTGGCCGCCGAGCAGGGGGACGCCGTGGACGTGCTCGTCTCGCTGGCCGCCCGGCACCGCGCCGACCTGCTGGTTGTGGGTAATCGCGGGCTCAACAGCCTGGCGGGGCGGCTGCTCGGCTCCGTGCCGTCCGCGGTCTCCCACCGCGCCGCCTGCGACGTCCTGATCGTCCGCACGACCGACGGCCGCTGATCCTTCGCCGCTTGTCTTATGTCTTACGCGCACGCGCGCGCGAGGGGGGCATCCCCTGGCCTGGGACGCGGGTGGCGTAGGTCGCGGGGAGATCACGTATGCATCGCAGCGGGTAGATACGTGGCCACAGGGGGCATATCAGGCGCATAGAACGGCACATTGCACACAAGGCACACCAGCCGCAGGGGACGCAAGCCCCGCAGCGGACGCGTCCGGCGCAGCGCCTGCACAGCGCGCAGGAGGCACGGGTGTGCGGGAGGCGGACGGTGCTGGAGCGCAGGAGAGGCGCGGCGGTGTGAGCGGGTGCGGCTGTCGGAGTAGGGCGGGAGTGGGAGTGCAGGAGAGGCGTCGCGGCGGTGCGAGTGGTCGGGGCGGGTGTGCGGGAGAGGGTGCGGATGGAGCGGTGGGAGGGGTGGGGAGTGGGAGAGCGATTGGGTGTGGGAGGGCCGGAGGGGTTGCGGGTGGTGGAGGCGGGATAAGGGTGCAGGAGGTATGGGTGACGCGGGGCGGCGTAGGGGTTTCGGACGGGTCTGGTGGCGGGCTGGGATGGGTGGTGGGGAGGCGCGGTGAGGTGTTCGCCTGAGGGGACGGCGATGGCGCGTTCGCACGTGAGACGCGGGTTGCGCATTCGCGGGGAGATCGGTGACGCCGAGTACTCCCGACCGCATAGGCTTAGCGAGACGATGGAGAGAGGAGGCGACACGTGATAGAGCTCGAAAGGCTCCCCGAGCTCGTAGACCCGGTGCTCATTGCCGCGTTCGAGGGGTGGAACGACGCGGGCGAGGCCTCCAGCGGTGTGATCGCCCATCTCGAGTCCGCCTGGAAGGCCGAGCCGCTGATCGCGCTCGACCCGGACGACTACTACGACTTCCAGGTCACCCGGCCCGTCGTGGAGATGGGCGAGGGGCTGACGCGTTCGATCGTGTGGCCGACGACGCGCCTGCTGCGCGCCCGCCCGCCGGGTCTGGAGCGCGACGTCGTGCTGCTGCGCGGCATCGAGCCCAACATGCGCTGGCGCTCGTTCTGCGCCGACATCATCGAGATCTGCCGCGAGCTGGGCATCGAGCTGGCCGTCATGCTGGGCGCGCTGCTCAACGACTCGCCGCACACCCGGCCCGTGCCCATTCTCGGCGGCGCGACGGACGAGGCGCTGGCCCGTTCGACGAACCTGGAGCTGAGCCGCTACGAAGGCCCGACCGGCATCGTCGGGGTGCTGCAGCACGCGTTCGGCGAGGCGGGGCTCGACGCCATCTCGCTGTGGGCGTCGGTGCCGCACTACGTGGCCCAGCCGCCCAACCCGAAGGCGACGCTCGCGCTGCTGCGCCGTCTGGAGGACGTGCTGGAGATCCCCATGCCCCTGGGCGACCTCGACGAGGAGGCCCGCGCGTGGGAGCGCGGCGTCGACGAGCTGGCCTCGCAGGACAGCGAGGTGGCCGAGTACGTCAAGGAGCTGGAGGAGCGCAAGGACGCCGCCGAGTTGCCCGAGGCCAGCGGCGACGCGATCGCGGCGGAGTTCGAGCGCTACCTGCGCCGCCGTGACCGGGACACTGACAGCTAACCCTCAGGGATAAAAACCGCGAAATTTTCGGGATTTCGGGTAATAATCGGGGCCGTACAAGATTGCACCAAGTTGCGGCTCCAGACACAAAGCCCGATAAATCCAGAAAACTCCCTCGGCTTCGCGCCGTGATGCCTACTCAACTGACCGCGCACGTTAGGCACGCCATGGCGACTTCCCATGTTGACCCGCACCAAAGAAGTCAGGACACCAGGCGCCGCATCCTCGAGATGGCCGTCTCCCTCCGGGAGGACCGCTCCGGGGGCTCCGTGGACCACTTCCTCGCGCTGCTGCAGGACCGCCTTCCGCTCTGGCTGAGCATTCTTCACAATCTCTCCTATCGCATCGGAAAAGGGTGCGTAGCGGACAACCTTCTCCCCATTGCCCGAGCAGGCATTAATTACTACATCGACGTACAAAGTGCGGCACTTCCCGTTTTCACCTCGCCGAACGTGACGGTCCGCTTCCGCGAGGCCGTCCGTGACACGGGGCTGGGGCCGCGCACCGAGGTCGCGCCGCTGGCCGCGTACCTGGCGGCCGAGCAGGACCTCGGCCGGATAGGGCCGGAGGTGGACCCGGAGGCCAGCGCGCGACTGCTGATCGCGGGCTGCTTCCACCGGGCCCACCTCGAGATGTTCGTCGGCGCCGACGCCGGCCCGACGCTGGAGGCCAGCGCTCGCGAGATCGTCCGCGAGTTGCGCCTCGATCCCGTCCCCGCCTGACGGCGACAACACCCCGGCCCCGCCCGCGGCGACCCCGCGGGCGGGGCCGGGGTGTTCGTGCGCGCAAAATCTTGCCAAGAGATTGAACGTGCGTTTAGCATTCTGAACGTGTGTTCAGCGCATTCAGACTTGACCGCGCAGGCGAAGATCCGCGACGCGGCCATCGCCCACTTCGCCCGCGACGGCTTCCAGAAGACGAACCTGCGGGCCGTCGCCGCCACCGCGGGCGTGAGCGCCGCCCTGGTCATCCACCACTTCGGCAGCAAGGAGAAGCTGCGGAGCGCCTGCGACGACCACGTGTTCGGCGTGCTGGTACGGCGGTCGCACGCGGCCGGGACGGCCGGCCTGCTGGGCGAGTTCTTGGCGGACCCGGCGGAGTATCAGCTCAAGGTGCGCTACATGGTCCGGGCGATCGAGGAGGACACCCCCGCGGGGGGCAGGTTCGTCGACACGCTGGTGGCCGAGTCGGAGTCGATCCTGCGGGCCGGGATCGCCGAGGGTTCGGTGCGGCCGTCCTCGGACGTGCGGGCGATGGCCGTGCTCACCGTGCTGACCAGCCTCGCCATGCTGACCATGGCGCCACCCCTGACGCGCGCGCTCGGGCACGAAGGCTTCGGCCCCGAGGTCCTGCGCCGGATGACGCTGCCCACGCTGGAGCTCTTCACCCACGGCCTGTACGCGGACGACGCGCCGCTGAAGGCGGCCACGGCCGCCTGGGAGGCCTCTCAAGAGAACAGGGACGAATGACCGATGACGACCCCCGTTCCCGCTCTGACCCCACTCCAGGACACCCTGTGGCTGACGCTGTGCGGCAGGGCGCTCGACAACCGCCTGCCCCGCCCCGTCCTGGGCGACCGGATGGCCGACGAGATCGTCCGCAAGGTCGGCTACGACTACGGCAAGCTCCACATCCCCTCCTCCAGCGCCCTCTACATCGCGCACCGGGCCAGGAAGCTGGACGAGATCGCCCAGCGCTTCCTCGCCCGCCACCCCGACGCGATCGGCCTCGATCTGGGGGCCGGCCTCGACAGCCGGGCGCTGCGCATCGCCCCGCCGCCCACCGCCGAATGGCACGACGTCGACTTCCCCGAGGTCCTCGCCGCCCGGCGGCAGTTGCTGCCGGATGAAGCCAGGCCCCACGACCTCGCCGCGGACGTCACCGACCCCGCATGGCTGGACGGCCTGCCCTCCGACCGGCCGGCGGTGATCGTCGCCGACGGGCTGATCGCGTTCCTCTCCCTGGAGGAGATGATCGCGCTGGTGAACCGCCTCATCGGCCACTTCCCCACCGGCGAGATCGCCTTCAACGGCTACAGCAAATTCGCCGTGTGGGCCCAGAAGCGGTTCGCCGTCGGCAAGAACATCATCGACGTCTCCAAGTTCCCCGGCCTCGACGACCCAAGGGAGCCCGAACGCTGGCACCCGAAGCTGAAGCTGGTCAAGGAGGTCCTGATGACGCGGGAGCCCGAGGTGGCCGGGTTCCCGGCGTGGCTGCGGCTGATGAACCGCCTGACCGCGCCCAGCGCGGTGTTGTCGCGGAAGGGGAACGTGGTTCTCCACTACCGCTTCTAGGGTTAGACTGATTGTCAGTCGTACTGACGATCTGGAGAGCTGACCATGATTCTGATCACCGGCGGGCTGGGCTTCATCGGCACGCACACCACCCAGGCCCTGCTCGACCTCGGCGAATCCTGCGTGCTCGTCCAGCGCAGGCCCGCCGTGCTGCCCGAGAGGTTCGCGGACGCGCCCGTCGCCGTCGAGCAGGCCGACCTCACCGACGAGGCGGCCCTCCTGGCCGTCGGCGAGCGGCACAAGATCACCGGCATCGTGCACCTCGCCGGCTCCATCCCGTGGCCGCCCGGCGCGTACCAGCCCCTGGAGGGCGCGGACAAGTCCATCCGCAGCCTCCTGAACGTGTTCCGCGCCGCGAGCGAGTGGCAGGTGACGCGGCTCGGCCTGGCCAGCACGATCGGCGTGTACGGCGGCGTCACCGGCGAGGGCGCGCTCCAGGAGGACCTCCCCCTGCCGATGACGTCACCCCACTCGATCCCGGCGTTCAAGAAGATCGGCGAGCTGCTCGGCGACCATCTGGCCGGGGCCATGGGCCTCGACGTGGTCCACTACCGCATCGGCGCCATCTGGGGGCCGCTCGGCCACACCCGGTCGCCGTTCTTCGCCGCTCCCCAGCTCGTGCACGCCGCCGCGCGCGGCACCGAGCCCGACCTGTCCACGCTGCGCGCCGGCGCGTACATGGAGGACGGCATCGACCTGTGCTACGCGAAGGACTGCGGCCGCGCTCTCGCGCTGCTCCAGCTCGCGGACCGGCTGGCGCACCGCACGTACAACGTGGCCTCCGGGAGGGCGACGACCAACGGCGAGGTCGCCGCGGCGATCAGGAAGCTCGTCCCCGACGCCCGCGTCGGCCTCCCGGAGGGCCGCGACCCCGCCGCGCAGAACACCTGGCTCGACATCACCCGCCTGCGCGAGGACACGGGATACGAGCCCGCCTACGACCCCGAGCGGGCGGTCGCCGACTACCTGGCCTGGCTGCGCGCCGGGAACGAGCGTTAGGCGCGGGCGCTCAGCCTCCGAGCGCGGCCAGGCGGCCGACCGTACCGTTGACGGCCTGCGTGTACACGGCCTCGGTCAGCTCGGCGACGCGCGCCCAGCCGTACCTGTCGCGGGCCCTGCGAGCCCCGGCGGCGGCGAGCGCCGCCCGCTTGCCCGGGTGGTCGAGGACGTCGCTCAGCGCCCTGGCCAGGGCGCGCGGGCGGCGCGGCGGCACCAGGACGCCGCAGCCGGCGACCGTGTCCAGGTGTCCCCCGACCGCCGAGGCCACGACGGGCACGCCGCAGGCCATCGCCTCGATCGCCACCATGCCGAACGGCTCGTACCACGGCACCGTCACCAGGACGTCGGCCGAGCGCATGAGGGCCGGCACGTGCTCGCGGGGCACGCTGCCGATCACGTGGACCCGGCGTTCGAGCCCGTAGGCCCGCGCCAGCTCGTACAGTCTGACCGCCTCCTCGTCGTCCTGACGGCCGCCCGCGATCACCAGGTCGGCGTCCGGGATCCGGCGCAGCGCCCTGATCACGGTGTCCACGCCGTTGCGCGGCACCAGCCTGCCGATGCTGAGGATCAGCTTGCCGCCCGTGCGCGGCGCCACCGGCCCGCCGGGGCGGAACACCGACAGGTCCACCCCGCACGGCACGACCGCGATGCGCCGTTCGGGGACGCCCATCGCGCGCAGCTCGGCCACCTCGTCGCCGCAGGTGGCCAGCACGGCGTCGGCGCGCCTGCCGATCGCGCGCTCGGTGTCGATCCGGTGGGCGGGGCTGGTGTCGGCGTCGCCCTGCCAGCGCCGCTTGACGGTGCCGAGCGCGTGGAACGTCTGCACCACCGGCACCCCGCCGGCCGCCCGCAGCGCCGCCTGCCCGCTCATCCAGAAGTGGGCGTGGACGACGTCCGGGGGGCTCGCGGCCCAGCGGTCGGCCAGGCGCTCGGTGAACTCGGCCAGGTACGGGGGCAGCTCGTCCTTGGGGACGGGGACCGGCGGCCCGGCCGTGACGTACTCGACCGTGACGCCGGGCGCCATGGTCACCGACCCGGGCTGCCGCCCGGACGAGCGCCGGGTGTGGACGACGACCGTGTGCCCGCGCCCGGCCAGCGCGCGGGCCAGTTCGGCGACGTGGACGTTCTGGCCGCCGGAGTCGACGTCGCCGACCTGCGCCAGCGGGTCCGCGTGCTCGGAGATGAGATCGACCTTCACTGCGTCAGCTCCCTCACTGCCTTGACCACCTGCTCGCTTGTCACGTGGGACAGGCACGGGTGCCCGGGCACCGGGCAGGCGCGCGCCCCGCTTGCGCGGCAGGGCGCCTCCTGGTCTCCGAGCAGCACCGTGGGCACGCCGTACGGGGCCCACCGCGCCGCGGGGACGACGGGGGCGAACAGGCTCACGACCGGCGTCCCGACCGCCGCCGCCAGGTGCGCGGGACCGGTGTTGCCGGCCACGAGCACCCCGGCGCCGTCGATGACGGCGGCGAGTTCGGCGAACGTGGTCACGCCTCCGAGATCGACGGCGACGCCGCCGGCCACATAGGCGGTGAGGTCACGTTCGTTGCCGGTCACGACGACCCGGTGTCCGTCCTGCGCCAGCTCCCGTACGGTCCTCCGATGCCGTTCGGCCGGCCAGGTCCGCGCGGGGGCCGATGCCCCTGGGTGCACCACGACGTACGTGCCTTTGCCGGCATCGGCGCCGGCATCCAGCAGTTGCCCCAAATTTCCGCCTATATCCGGCAATGGCCGCTGAACAGCGAGTTTGCCGTCATCGCCCGTCGGCAACTCGAACCCGGCCGCCCTGGCGACCGCCAGCATCCGCTCCGCCTCGGGCACGTCGACGCTCTCGTCCACGACGTGCCGGACGTCCAGGAGCGAGCCGGGGTAGTCGTCGCTGATGGCGGTGATCCTGGGGACGCCGGCCAGCCTGAGCAGCAGGGCCAGCGGCAGCGCCGACTGGTGGAACGAGGTGAGGATCACCGCCTCGTCGACGCCCGCGAGCCGGCCGACCAGGTCGGCCGCCTGTCCCTTGGTGACGGGCGGCGGGGTGTGGTCGATCCACGGGGCCCGCCATTCGATCACCCGGTCCACGCCGGGCAGCAGCTCGGCCGCCGGCCTGCCGTCCGGGCCGGCCAGGAAGACCAGCTCGCGGGCCAGCGTGCGCACGGCCCTGACGGCGGGCCCGGCCAGCAGCACGGCGCCGGCGCCGTCCAGCCGCGCCACCAGCACCCGGCCCCGGTCGCCCGGGCCGCGGTGGCTCACGGCGCGCACGGCCCGTCTCCTGGCCGACGCGCGCGGGATCGTTCTCATCCTCCGGCGCGGGGCCGGGTCGCACAGCACCGCTCCCGGCATGCGACCGTTCATCGCCGCCTGCGCGCGCGGGCACCAGGCGGCCGGCTCGTGGAAGATCGCGTCGATGCCGAGAAACCTCATCGTTCCCCCTCAGAGGACGGGAACCGCTACCGAGAGGAGCGATGCCCAAACCTTCCCCACGCCCATGAGATGCGCAAACAGGAGAAACGGCCTGGACTTGGTCACGCTAAGTAGTTGTTTGCCTGGTTAGGCCCCGGGTAGCTGGCGGGCACGCGACGGAGGTGGAAGGTGTTCGAAAAGCGACGTCCCGGCGCGGTGCTCTTCGACCGGGACGGGACCTTGATCAGGGACGTGCCGTACAACGGCGACCCGGACCTCGTCGAGCCCATGCCGGGCGCGGTGGAGGCGGTGGCCAGGCTCAGACGGGCCGAGGTGCCGGTGGCCGTGGTCACCAACCAGTCCGGCGTGGCCAAGGGTCTGCTGTCCCCGGACGACATGGATCAGGTGAACGCCCGGGTGGAGGAGCTGCTGGGGCCGTTCGACGCGTGGGCGATCTGCGTGCACGACGACGCCGACGGCTGCACCTGCCGCAAACCGGCCCCCGGGCTCGTGATCAGAGCCGCCGCCGTGCTCGACGTCAGCCCCCGCGACTGCGTGGTCGTGGGGGACATCGGCAGGGACATGGAGGCCGCCAGGGCCGCCGGGGCCAGGGGCATCCTGGTCCCCACCCCGCAGACGCGCCAGGAGGAGATCCTGCAGGCCGCCGAGGTCGCGGACGATCTGATCGACGTCGTCGACCTGGTGCTCAGCGACGCGGAGGCGCCGGTGCCGGCCATCAGCGCGCCGTGGGCCCGCGCTCTAGGTTGGAGCCGCTGGTGAGCCGGCGGAGGTATGAGAGCAGGTCGGCTGGGTAGACGCGAGCAACATGATGATGCTCGACTGGACCCGCAGGGCCGCCTGCCTCGAACTGGACCCGGAACTGTTCTTCCCGATCTCTCTGGAAGGGCCGAGCCAGTCGCAGGCCGAACGGGCCAAGCATGTGTGCGCCGGCTGCCCCGTACGTGAGCCGTGCCTGGAGTACGCGCTGACCACGCGGCAGGCGTACGGCGTGTGGGGCGGCACCGACCCGCAGCAGCGCAGGGAGCTCGCCGTGCACTCGGCAGCCTGAACGACGCCCCTCAGCCGGGCAGGGCCGCCGCCAGGAAGCGCTCCCGCTCGGCCGCCTCCAGATGGTCGCTGAACAGCACGCCGTCGAGATGGTCGACCTCGTGCTGCAGCACCCTGGCCAGCACCCCCAGCGCGCGAACCGTCACAGGCTTGCCCATCATGTCGCGGCCACGCGCTGTGACCATGTAGGAACGTTCCAGTGGCCACCACAGCCCCGGCGCCGACAGGCACGCCTCGTCGGCCGTGACCCGCCGCTCCGACAGCTCCAGGCGGGGGTTGACCAGATGGCCCGACTTGCCGTCGTAGGAGTAGACCACCACCCGCACCGGCTCGCCCACCTGCGGCGCCGCCAGGCCCGCGCGGCCGGCGCCGGCGCGCATCGTGGCGGTCAGCGACTTGACCAGGCGCCGCAGCTCCCGGTCGAAGTCTTGCACCGGCTCCGCGACCGAACGCAGCACCGGATCGTCGAACGTGCGAATAGGCCGGACCGTCACCCGCAACTCCCCGATAGGCCACGTCGTCACCGTCAACGTTTCCCGTGACCGCGCCTCGCCAATCCCTGAGGACCCGGCTTGTAGCACAGCGGTAACAGAGGAGACCCGCGGGTGAAACCACCCGAAAGCAGTATCGGAGGGTGATCTCACTTGCGTCACACGTGCCTGTGATGCCTGGCCGGGTGCTCGGGGCCCGGCCAGGCATCTTCGACTACCTGGAGGTGCCGGCATGAGCGTGCTTGCCCTTGAGGGCGGATCTTCCCCGGAGACGGCCCCCGACGCCCTGTCGGGCTTCACGGTCGGCGTGACCGCGACGAGGCGGCGCGAGGAGTTCGGCGCGCTGCTGGAGCGGCGCGGCGCCCGCGTGGTCAGCGCCCCCGCGATCCGGCTGGTCCCGCTGGCCGAGGACGCCGACCTGCTCGCCGCGACCCGGCTCAGCCTGGCGGAGCCGCTCGACGACGTGGTGGTCACCACCGGCGTCGGCTTCCGCGGGTGGATGGCCGCCGCCGAAGGCTGGGGCCTGTCGTCCGACCTGGGCGAGCACCTGGCCAACGCGCGGCTGCTGACCCGCGGCCCCAAGGCCCGGGGCGCGGTGCGCGCCGCCGGCCTCAACGACCACTGGACGCCCGCCACCGAATCGTGCCAGGAGGTCAAGCAGTACCTGCTCGACCAGGACCTGCACGGGCGGCGCATCGCGGTGCAGCAGCACGGCGAGCCGCTCAGCGACTTCGTGGCGGACCTGCGCCACGCGGGGGCCGAGGTGATCGAGATCCCGGTCTACCGGTGGCTGCCGTACCGCGACATCTCGCCGCTGCGCCGCCTCATCAGCCAGACCATCTCCGGCTCGGTGGACGCGGTGGCCTTCACCAGCGCGCCCGCCGTACACGCGATGCTGGGCGCGGCCCGCGCCGAAGGGCTGGAGGAGTCGCTGCTGTCGGCGTTCAGCGGGACGGTCGTGGCCGCCTGCGTCGGGCCCGTCACCGCCGAGCCGCTGACCTCGCGCGGCGTGCCGACGCTGCAGCCCGAACGCTCGCGCCTCGGCGCGCTGGCCCGAGCCCTGGCCCGGCACCTGCCCGAGCACGGGGTGACCCGGCTCGTGGCGGGCGAGCACCGGCTGGAGATCCGCGGCCACGCGGTGGTGGTGGACGGCGAGCTGCGCCCGCTGCCCCCGGCCCCGATGGCGGTGCTCAAGCGCCTGGCCGACAAGCCGGGCCACGTGGTGTCCCGCGCCGACCTGCGTACCGTGCTGCCCGGCAGCGTCGCCCGCGACTCGGCCGAGCACGCCGTGGAGATGGCGATCACGCGGCTGCGGCGGGCGCTCGGGCCGAGCGGGATCGTGGAGACGGTGGTCAAGCGCGGCTACCGGCTCGCCTGCCAGTACGAGGCGGGGCTGTGATCGAACGTACGGCCACGCTCGTCCTGGCCGCGCACGGCACGCGGAGCGCCGCCGGGGAGTCGACCCTGTCGGCCCTGGCGGAGACGGTCAGGAGGGCCCGTCCCGGGCACCGGGTCGAGCTGAGCTACCTCGAGATCAGCTCGCCCCTGCTGTCCGACGTGCTGCCCGCCGTCCGCGGACCCGTGGTCGTCGTCCCGCTGCTGCTGGCGGGCGGCTACCACGCCCACATCGACCTGCCGGAGGTCATCGCCTCCCGCCGCCCCGACGCCGTGGTCGCCGGCTGGCTGGGGCCGCACCGGCTGCTGACCTCCGCGCTGGCCCGCAAGCTGGCACGCGCCGGCCTGCGCGCCACGGACGCGGTCCTGCTCGGGGCCGCGGGCTCCTCCGACCCGTCCGCCCTCGCCGACGTCCGCGCCGCCGCCCACCGGCTCGCCGTGCGCCTGGCGCGGCCAGTCACGGCCGCCTTCGCCTCGGCCGGCTCGCCGTCCCTGGAGGAGGCCATGGAACGGCTCGCCTCGACCCCGGCCGCCCGGGTGGCCATCGCCTCGTACGTGCTCGCGCCCGGCCACTTCCATGACCGGCTGGCTTCGGCGGGAGCGGGGCTGGTGAGCGACCCGCTCGGCCCGGACCCGGACGTGGCGGCGCTCATCTGGCACCGCTACGACACCGCCCTCACCAGGCGCCACGCGCTCCCCCGGCATTCACCCGGCCTGCACCAGGCGTCCCTCTAGCGGAGGTGCGACGCCCCGCCGAGCGCCGTTCGACCCGGCGCTCGCGGGACGGTGTCAGAGGGCGATGCCCAGGAGGGCGTCGGTGAGGTCGCGGACCAGAGCGGGGGCTGAGGCGTCGGGGCCGCCCTGGGCGAGAGCCTCGTCGACCCAGGCGTCGACGGCGGCCAGGGCGCCCGGCGAGTCGAGGTCGTCGGCCATCCGGGCGCGTACCGTGGCCAGCAGTTCGTCGGCGCGCGGCCCCGACGGCAGCGCGACCGCCTCCCGCCACCGCGCCAGCCGCCGCTCGGCGTCGGCCATCAGGGGCGGGACGTACTCCCAGTCCGCGCGGTAGTGGTGGGCCAGCAGCACCAGCCGGACCGCCATCGGGTCGTGGGCCACCCGCAGCCTGGACACGAACACCAGGTTGCCCTTGGACTTGGACATCTTCTCGCCGTCGAGCGCCACCATGCCCGCGTGCGTGTAGAACTTGGCGAACGGCCACTCGCCGGTGAGGGCATGCCCCTCGGAGGCGCCGCACTCGTGGTGCGGGAAGATCAGGTCCGAGCCGCCGCCCGCGACGTCGTAGCCGCCCCCCAGGCTGTCCAGGGCGATCGCCGTGCACTCGATGTGCCATCCGGGCCGACCCCGGCCCAGCGGGGAGTCCCAGGCGGGCTCTCCGGGCCGCTCGGCCCGCCACAGCAGCCAGTCGAGAGGGTGGCGCTTGCCCGCCCTGTCGGGGTCGCCTCCGCGTTCGGCGAACAGGGCCGGCATCTCCGCCTCGTCGTAGCCGGACACCTGGCCGAACTTGGGGGCGTCGGCCACGCTGAAGTAGACGTCGCCGTCCAGGCCGTACGTGACGCCCTTGGCGGACAGCTTGGAGATCAGCTCGGCCACCCGGCCGACGACCTCGGTGACGCCCACGTACTCGCGGGGCGGCAGGATCCGCAGCGCCTCCATGTCGCCGCGGAACAGCTCGATCTCCCGCTCGGCCAGGTCACGCCAGTCGATGCCGGTCTGCTCGGCCCGCTCCAGCAGCGGGTCGTCCACGTCGGTCGCGTTCTGGGTGTAGTGGACCTCGTGGCCCGCGTCCCGCCACATCCGGCCGACGAGATCGAAGGCGTGGTAGGTGTTGGCGTGGCCGAGGTGGGTGGCGTCATAAGGGGTGATGCCGCAGACGTACATCCTGGCGGTCGGCCCCGGATCGGTCTGCCTCACCTGCTTGGCCGAGGTGTCATAGAGACTCAGCGGAATGCTCTCACCTGGGAGCTTTGGAACGTTCTGGGCAGCCCACGATCTCATGTGTTTGAGCCTATCTGTCCCGATCAGCGGTCAGGTCAGTGAACTGGTACGTCACGTCCTCCGCGGAGAGTGAGACCTCCATCACCGACAGGGAGGCGAAGACGCGCCCGCCGGGGAGTTCGTGCCGGACGATGAGCGCGCCGGGGTCGGCGGACGGCTCCGCCTTGATGAGCTCGCTCCAGGTCTCGCTCTCGAACCTGGGCAGGTACACGACGACCCGTTCGCTCGCCGGGTCCAGGCCCGTGTTCACGATCATGCTGACGCCGTCGGGCAGGTCGGTGGTGGTCAGCCGGTCGCCGTCCCAGCTGAACATGCGGATCCGCGCCAGGTCGGCGAGCACCAGGTGGAAGGGGTCGTAGCGGGTCAGGTCGGGGCCGGGCGGCTCGCCGGTGGACACGGCCCGCAGCGCCAGGTCGCCGCGCGAGAGCCGGTCCGACTCCGGCGCGTGCCGGCCGCGCCCGTTGAGCAGCGCGGCGGCGCGGCGGGCCGCCGGGTTGACGGCCAGCCAGGTGCCGCCGGCCTTGAGGTCGCGCCCGCCGACCACGCCCGGATGCTCCGGCCAGTGCTCGCCCGGCGCCTCCCACGGGCGGTCGGTGAACTCGTCTCTGACGCCCATGAGGGTGAGCGTCCGCCCGGGTTTCACGATCAGCGTGCACATGGGGCAAAGGGTAATAAACGGGCTTCGGCCGCCGCCGGGAGGGGCTGGCCCTGACGGGCCCGGGAACGCTTTAGATCGGGGGCCAGGGGATGGCGGGCCAGCCTTCGGAGGGGTACGGATGCACGCCGGTGTCCAGCAGCCGCCTGACCCGCTGCCAGGTGGCCTCGACCTCCTCCAGGCTCAGCAGCTCGCGCAGCCTGCGCCCGAGGGCGCCGGACTCGATGTCGCGCTCCAGTTTGGCCAGCACGGCCACCGCCTCGCGGGCGAGGGGCTTGCCGCGCCACTGCCACAGCACGGTGCGCAGCTTGTCCTCGACGGAGAAGCAGACCCCGTGATCGACCCCGTAGACGTGCCCCGTGGGCAGCGGCAGCAGGTGGCCGCCCTTGCGGTCGGCGTTGTTGACGATCGCGTCGAACACCGCCATCCGGCGCACCAGCGGATTTCGGCTCTTGACCAGCCGCTGGAGGTCGATCTCGCGCTCGGTGTCGATCCACAGCTGGACCATGCCGGGGCCGAAGGGGCCGTCGCGGTAGACGGTGGGCGGCACGATGTTCCAGCTGGTCGCCTGCGACACCTCGAACGCGGCCACCTCCCGGGCGGCCAGCGTGCCGTCGGGGAAGTCCCACAACGGGCGCTCGCCGCGTACCGGCTTGTAGACGCAGGCGGCCGAGCGGGAGCCCAGCTTGACCGAGCAGTAGAGCGTCATGTTGGTGGCCTCGACGAGGCGGCCGGCCACCTCCAGCCGGCCGTCGCGCAGCAGCGCGAGGGCCTCATCCTCCTGCATGGACGGCGGCTGCCGGGACGGCTTGACTGCCGGTTCGCTCTCCGGAGCGGTCATGAAGCCGCCTCACCCCCGCGATATCCGTTGAGGCGCACGCAGACGTGCCCGGAAGCGTCGAGCGGCTGTCCGCACAGCGGGCACGGTGGCCGGCCCGCGGAGACGATCTCGAGGGCCCGCTGGGTGAAGGCGCGAGCGGCTCCCGCGCTGATGCGCACCCGCAGCACCGCGGGGTCGGCGGCCTCGACGTCTTCCTCGTCGACGACCTCCTGCGCCTCGATCACCACTTGCGATCTCTCCGCGTCCCAGGCCAGCGCCATGGTGCCCACCCGGAAGTCCTCGGCGACGGGCACCTCGAGCGGCGCGTCGTCGGCCAGGTCGGCCGGGGCCAGCGCCGGGACGTGCGCGGTGCCCCCGCTCAGGCGCAGCACCTCGTCCAGCAGCTCGTCCAGCCTGCCCGCGAGGGCGGCGACCTGCAACTTCTCCAGCGCCACCGTGGTCAGTCTGCCCTCGGCCCTGGCCTGCAGAAAAAAGGCGCGCGCGCCCGGCTGCCCCAGGGCACCGGCGACGAACCTCTCTGGTGGGTCGTAGTCGAAGACCGGCATACGCTGACCTTACGTGGTTCCGGGTCCGCCGCCGACGGCGGCATCGCTCCCGGTGATGTTTTCTCCCCCGTCTTTCTCCTCCGAATCCTCGGGGAGCCGCAATTCCCCCATATCGTTGAGCCTGAGAACAAAGGGGCGCAGGGGGGCATAGCGAATGATGGTCAGGGCCGCAGGATCGGCTGTTATCCGCTGAAAGTGATCGAGGTGCAGGCCCAGAGCGTCCGCGACGATCGATTTGATCACGTCGCCGTGGCTGCAAACCAGGTAGACAGCCTTCTCCCCCAGGCGTTGATTCCACTCCCGGACCGCCGCGACGGCCCGGTGTTGCATACCGGCCAGGGACTCCCCTTCCGGAAATGTCACGGCACTGGGATGCGCCTGCACCACCTGCCACAGCGGCTCCTGGGCGAGCTCCTTCAGCGGGCGGCCGGTCCAGCCGCCGTAGCCGCACTCGATGAACCGGTCGTCGATCAGCACGTCCATCCCGCGCCCGTCGGCGACCGCGTGGGCCGTCTCCCGGCAGCGTTCGAGAGGGCTGGAGACGACGGCGTCCAGCCTGACGCCCGCGACGCGGGCGGCCAGCGCCTCGGCCTGCGCCCGGCCGGCCTCGCTCAGATGCACCCCCGGCGTACGCCCGGCCAGCACCGGGCCGGTGAGGTCCGTCAGCCCGTGGCGGGCCAAAAGCAGCGTGGTCACCCGGCAAGTGTCTCAGGCGTGGATCACAACATTTCACCGTGGGCCGCCGCCGCCGCGCCAACCGCGAACAACAGTGGTGCGTCAGCCCGATGAGCAGGTTTCTTGTTGGTAACCTGGCGGGATCATGCAGCAGCGCTATGTCGGCCACAGTGGCCTGTCGGTGTCCCGGCTGGGGCTCGGCACGATGACCTGGGGGCGTGACACCGACGCCGACGAGGCGGCCGCCCAGCTCCGGACGTTCCTGGACGCGGGTGGCAATCTCGTCGACACGGCCGACGTCTACACCGGTGGCGACTCGGAGCGGCTGCTGGGCCGGATGCTGCGCGACTCGGTGCCGCGTTCGGAGCTGGTGATCTCCACCAAGGCCGTGGTGACGCCGACCGGCCGCCGGCCGCGCGACGCCTCCAGGCGCCACCTGATCGCCGCGGTCGACGACTCGCTCAACCGGCTCGGGCTCGACTACGTCGACCTGTGGCAGCTGCACACGTACGACGCCGAGGTGCCGATGGAGGAGACCCTGGCCGCGCTCGACGCGATCGTCTCCTCCGGACGCGCCGTCTACGCGGGCGTGTGCGACTACACGGGCTGGCAGCTGGCCGTCGCGGCGGTCACCCAGAAGATGATCCCCGGCCGCATCCCGATCACCTCGGCGCAGGCCGAATACTCGCTGCTGGCCCGCGAGCCCGAGCGCGAGCTGCTGCCCGCCGCCGCCGAGCTGGGCGTGGGCGTGCTGGCCTGGTCGCCGCTGGGCCGCGGGGTGCTGACCGGGAAATACCGCACCGGCATCCCGGCCGACTCCCGGGCCGCCACCCCGCACTTCGCCGACTTCGTCCGGCCGTATCTGGATGAGCGCAGCCGCAGCGTCGTCGAGTCGGTCATGACCGCCGCCGACGGGCTCGGCGTCTCACCGCTGGCGGTCGCCCTGTCCTGGGTCCGCGATCAGCCGGGGGTCGCCTCGGCCATCGTCGGAGCCCGTACGCACGCGCAGCTCACGGGGGCCCTGACGGCCGAGGACGTGGTGCTGCCCATAGAGATCCGAGATGCCCTCGATGACGTGTCGTCACTCGACTGACCCCTCGCCCCAGGAACGAGAGACCCCCTCGCGTATCACTACTCGATACCGAATCGCAACTTTACCTGCCAAACGCCTGCGTCTCATGTCCGATGTCCATAAAGATTTCCCCCGGAAGCGACGCAGGAGGGGACGGATGGGGAGCAGGGCCGCGATCTCGGCTGGAGTTCTCGCGGTGGCGCTGGCGGCCGTCCCAGGGGCCGCGACAGCCGCGGCGGCCGACGCGCAGGACTGTACGCGCGACGGGGGCCTGCTCTCCGGGGTGACCAACACACTGTGCGACGTGGTGAACACGCTCACCGGCACGGTCGACACCCTGACCGGCGGGACCACCAAAAAGGTGACGGACGGCGTGAACGACACCACCGACGAGGTGCTCGGCCGGGTCGGAGAGGTGGCGCCGACCACCAAGGCCACGCCTGACACCAAGTCCTCGGCGTCGCCCTCCACCCCCGGGACGGGGCAGGAGGACGACCCTCAGGACAGCGCCTGCCGGCCGGGGCAGGCCTGCGTGGACGAGGAGGACATGCAGAAGCTCTCCCCCTCACCCGTCCCCTCTCCCTCGCGTACGTCGCGGCCCCGCGAATGGGGCGTGGAATCCCTGCCCAGCAAGAGGCCCACGGCGCCGGAGCAGCGCCCGCAGACCGTGGACACGGGGCGGCCGGTGATCGAGAAGGAGACGAAGGCCGACACGGACGAGCCGCGGGTGGACCTGCTGTGGCCCAATCCGTTCGCCCATGAGCTGACCCTGCCGATGCAGGACAAGCGGGTGGTACGGCCCAGCCCGCCCGCCTCGGACGTGCTGGGGACGGCGCTGACGATCGCGCTGCTGGGGTCGGCGGTGCTGGCCACGCGGATCGTCCAGCAGCGGCGCCAGCGCACGGAGCCGGTGGAGTCGATCCCCTTCGAACCGGCGCGCGCCGGCAGCGGCCCCGGCGCCGGCAACGGCCGTCACCGCGTGGCCTGAGCGGCCGCGCACCCAAGAGCGGGCCCGCGCCCGGTGGAACCCCCGCGCATCGAAAAGCGGGGCCCCGCGACCCGCGAGACCCCGCAACAGCCTCGGATCAGGAGCCGACGGCGTGGACGCCGCCGTCCACGTGGACGATGTCGCCGGTGGTCGCCGGGAACCAGTCCGACATGAGCGCCACGCACGCCTTGGCCGCCGGAATCGTGTCCGACAGGTCCCAGCCCAGCGGGGCCTTCGCCGGCCAGCTGTCCTCGAACTCCTTGAAGCCCGGGATCGACTTGGCCGCCATGGTGCGCAGCGGACCGGCCGCCACCAGGTTGACGCGGATGTTGTGCGGCCCCAGGTCGCGGGCGAGATAGCGGCTGCACGACTCCAGGCCCGCCTTGGCCACGCCCATCCAGTCGTAGACGGGCCACGCCTTCGTGGCGTCGAAGTCGAGGCCCACGACCGCCCCGCCCTCCTTCATGAGGGGCAGGCAGGCCACGGCGAGGGACTTGAACGAGTAGGTCGACACGTGCAGGGCCGTGGCGACGTCCTCCCACGTGGTGTTGAGGAAGTTGCCGCCCAGCGCCGTCTGCGGGGCGAAGCCGATCGAGTGGACCACGCCGTCGAGGCCGTCCACGTGCTCGCCCACCCGCGCCGCGAGCGTGTCGAGCTGCTCGTTGTTCTGGACGTCGAGCTCCAGCACCGGCGCCGGCTCCGGCAGCCGCTTGGCGATGCGCTCGACCAGGCTCAGCCGGCCGAACCCGGTGAGCACCACCGTGGCGCCCTCCTCCTGGGCCAGCTTGGCCACCGAGAAGGCGATCGAGGCGTCGGTGAGCACGCCCGTCACGAGGATCCGCTTGCCTTCGAGAATTCCCACGTCAGTGCCCCATTCCGAGTCCGCCGTCGACCGGGATCACGGCCCCGGTGATGTAAGAGGCGTCGTCGCCGGCCAGGAAGCGTACGACGCGTGCCACCTCCTCGGGCGCCGCCTGGCGGCCGAGGGGGATGCGGGAGACGATCGCCTCCTGGTCGAGGTCGGCCGTCATGTCGGTGGCCACGAAGCCGGGCGCGACCACGTTGACCGTGATGTTGCGCGAGCCGTACTCGCGGGCCAGGGAGCGGGCGAAGCCGACCAGCCCGGCCTTGGAGGCGGCGTAGTTGGCCTGGCCGGCCTGGCCGGACAGGCCGACCACCGAGGAGATGAGGACGATCCGGCCGCGCTTGAGCTTCATCATCGGGCGGATGGCCCGCTTGGCCACGCGGTAGGCGCCCGTCAGGTTGGCGTCGATGACGTCGGTGAAGGTGTCTTCCTTCATCATCGCCAGCAGCGTGTCCTTGGTGATGCCGGCGTTGGAGACGAGGACCTCGACCGGGCCCTGCTCCGCCTCGACCTTGTCGAACGCGGCCTCGACGTCGGCCATGCTGGTGACGTCGCAGCGCACGCCGAACAGGCCCTCGGGCGGCTCCCCCGATCGGTAGGTGACCGCGACGGCGTCGCCGGCCGCGGCGAGTTCACGGGCGATCGCGAGGCCTATGCCGCGATTGCCCCCGGTGACGAGTACAGAGCGTGCCATGGCACCAGACGCTATCTCCTACCGGCGGGTATGCGGTTGTCCGGGTGGCACAAGATCACAGGGTTAGGATCGTGGACATGCGCCAGATCGATCCCGACTTCCTGGAGCTGCCGCTGCGGCAGCTGGCGGACGCCGCCCTGCAACGCGCCCGCGAACTCGGCGCCGAGCACGCCGACTTCCGGCTCGAACGCGTCAGAGCCGAGACGCTCAGCCTTTATGACGCCCGGCTCGAAGGCGCCATGGACGCCGACGACCTGGGCTACGCCGTGCGTGTCGTCAAGGGCGGCACGTGGGGGTTCGCGGCGGGCATCCACCTGACGCCGCAGGCCGCCGCGGCCGTGGCCGAGCAGGCCGTGCGGGTGGCGGAGGTGAGTGCCCCGATCAACCGCGAGCCCATCGAGCTGGCGCCCGAGCCGGTGCACGCCGAGGCCGTGTGGGTGTCAGAGTACGACGTCGACCCGTTCGAGGTCTCCTCGGCCGACAAGGTGAGCCTGCTGGCCGACTGGTCGGCCGGCCTGCTGAAGGGCGCCGACCACGTGTCGGCGCGGCTGCTGCAGGTCAAGGAGCAGAAGTTCTACGCCGACACGGCCGGCACGGTCACCACGCAGCAGCGGGTGCGGGTGCACCCGAAGCTCAACGCGATGAAGGCGCACGAGAGCGGCTTCGACGACATGTCGACGCTCGCGCCGCCGGTCGGGCGCGGCTACGAATACCTGACGGGCACGGGCTGGGACTGGCAGGGCGAGCTGGCCAGGCTGCCCGAGCTGCTGGCCGAGAAGCTGGCGGCGCCCTCCGTCGAGGCGGGCGACTACGACCTGGTCATCGACCCGTCCAACCTGTGGCTGACGATCCACGAGTCGATCGGCCACGCGACCGAGCTGGACCGGGCGCTCGGCTACGAGGCGGCCTACGCGGGCACCAGCTTCGCCACGTTCGACCAGCTGGGCGAGCTGGTCTACGGCTCGCCGCTGATGAACGTGACCGGCGACCGCACGGTCACGCACGGCCTGTCCACGATCGGCTACGACGACGAGGGCGTGCAGGGGCAGAGCTTCGACATCGTCAAGGACGGCATCCTGGTCGGCTACCAGCTCGACCGGCGGATGGCTCTGATGAAGGGGCTCGGGCGGTCCAACGGGTGCGCGTTCGCCGACTCGCCGGGGCACATGCCGATCCAGCGCATGGCCAACGTGTCGCTGGCGCCCGCGCCGGACGGGCCCTCCACCGACGAGCTGATCTCGGGCGTCGAGCGGGGCGTCTACATCGTCGGCGACAAGAGCTGGTCGATCGACATGCAGCGCTACAACTTCCAGTTCACCGGGCAGCGGGCGTACCGGATCTCCCACGGGAAGCTGGCCGGGCAGGTCAGGGACTTCGCCTACCAGGCGACCACGACGGACTTCTGGCAGTCGATGGAGGCCGTCGGCGGGCCTCAGACGTACGTGCTCGGGGGCGCCTTCAACTGCGGCAAGGGTCAGCCGGGCCAGGTCGCGCCGGTCAGCCACGGCTGCCCGTCGGCGCTGTTCAGGGGCGTGCGGATCCTCAACACCGTTCAGGAGGGTGGCAAAGCATGAGGCCGCAGGAGATGGTCGAGAAGGCTCTGGAGCTCTCGGCGAACGACGACTGCGTGGTGCTGGTGGACGAGGAGTCCACGGCCAACCTGCGGTTCGCGGGCAACACGCTCACCACGAACGGCGTCGCCCGCTCCGCCCGGCTGACCGTGATCTCGATCGCGGGGCAGAGCGTCGGGGTCGTGTCGCGGGCCGCCGTACGCGAGGATCAGCTCGCGGACGTGGTGGCGGCGGCCGACGCGGCCGCGCGGGAGGCCCAGCCCGCGGAGGACGCCCGCTCCCTCGTCGAGGGCGTGCCGCAGTCGCCGCACTGGGGCTCCGCCGTCGAGCCGACCGACATCGGGGTGTTCGAGGGGTTCGCGCCCGCGCTCGGCGACGCGTTCGCGGCGGCGGAGGCGGGCGGCAGGAAGCTGTACGGGTTCGCGGAGCACTCGCTGACCTCGACGTTCCTCGGCACGTCCGCGGGCCTGCGGCTGCGCCACGACCAGCCGACCGGGCGCCTGGAGCTCAACGCCAAGTCGGCCGACCTGAAGCGCTCGGCGTGGACGGGCGTGTCCACCGAGGACTTCAGAGACGTGGACGTCGCGGCGCTCGACGCCTCGCTGACGCAGCGGCTGGAGTGGGCCAAGACCCGGGTCGACCTGCCGGCCGGGCGCTACGAGACGCTCCTGCCGCCGAGCGCGGTGGCCGACCTGATGATCTACCTGTTCTGGTCGGCGGGGGCCAGGGACGCGCTCGACGGGCGCTCGGTGTTCTCCAAGCCCGGCGGCGGCACGCGGGTGGGCGAGCGGCTGGGCACGCTGCCCGTCACGCTGTCGAGCGACCCGTCGGCGCCGGGCATCGCGTGCGCGCCGTTCGTCACGGCGCACGCCTCCAGCCGGGAGAGCTCGGTCTTCGACAACGGGCTCCCGCTGGGGCCGACCGGCTGGATCAAGGACGGGACCCTGGAGGCCCTGCTGCAGACCCGCTACTCGGCGGAGCTGAGCGGCCTGCCGGTGACGCCCGGGATCTCCAACCTGATCATGTCGGGCCCCGAGGGCGGCCGGTCCATGGAGGAGATGATCGCCTCCACGGAGCGCGGTCTCCTCGTCACCTGCCTGTGGTACATCCGCGAGGTCGACCCGCAGACGCTGCTGGTGACCGGGTTGACCCGGGACGGGGTCTACCTGGTCGAGCACGGGGAGGTCGTGGGCGAGGTGAACAACTTCCGCTTCAACGAGAGCCCGGTAGACCTGCTCGGGCGGTTGACGGAGGTGGGCGCCACCGGGCGCACGCTGCCCCGGGAGTGGAACGACTACTTCCAGCGCACGATCATGCCGGCGGTGCGGGTGCCGGACTTCAACATGTCCACGGTCAGCCAGGCCAGCTGACCTTCCCGATGGCCGCGCCCAATCCCGGGCGCGGCCCCCATGATCAGCCCGTGATCAGCGGGGGCCCAGGAGTGCGCCCAGGGCGTGGCTGAGAGCCTCGCCGAGGGTCTTGGTGCACGCCTCGTAGCCTTCGTACGGGCCGCCGTACGGGTCGTACACCTCGGGCGCCCGCCGCGCGTCGCGCCGTTCGGCGGCCGACTCGACGATCGCCCGCGCCCGTTCGGCCGTGTCCGAGCGATAACGGCGGTGCCCCGCCCCGGTCGCCAGTTCGGCGAACTCCGGCAGCGTGAACGTCCTGCGCTCCGCCTCGGGGGCGATCCCGACGGCCACGGCCCGGTGCCCGGCCTCCATCGTCAGCAGCAGATCGGCCGAGCTGACCAGGTCGTGGTCCAGCATCCGGGCACGGTGCGCCCGGCCGTCCAGGCCCAGCCGGTCGAGGGCCGTGATCGCGTGGGGGGCCATCGGCCGGCCGACCAGCGCGCGAACCCCCGCGCTCCCCGTCGCCACGGGCAGGTGCGCGGAGTTGAGCATCGCCTCGGCGATCACCTGCGCCATGGCGGAACGGCAGATGTTCGCCGTGCACACCAGCAGGATCCGGAACTCAACACTCACACCGGCCAATCTAACCTCTCACCTCCGGCGAGGGGCGGGCGGACGGCTCTCCGATCCCCGGGGCCTGCACGGGCCCCCTACGGCCGTCAGGGAGCCGTACGCGGCCCGTTGAGGTGTTTTCGAGTCAGGCGTCCTCGAGGCGGAAGCCCACCTTCATGCCGACCTGGAAGTGCGCGACCTCTCCCGCGTCGATGTACCCGCGAATCTCCGTCACCTCGAACCAGTCGAGGTGACGGAGCGTCTGCGAGGCCCGTCTGATGCCGTTGCGGATGGCCTCGTCGACGCTCTCCCCCGACGTTCCGACGATCTCGGTCACCCGGTACGTTCGATCCGTCATCTCCACATCCTCCTTACTCAAAGGCCATGATCGCATGACCCCTGTTCCCGCACCGGGGCGCTGTCGCACCCGGCCTGTTCCAGGTCTACGGTGGAAGACATGAAGGGGTGGCGCAGGAGACCAGACGTCCACCAGGTCACGGACGCCAAGCCGTCGCTGACGGACGACATCCGCAAGCGCGAGATCGGCTACCTCATCAAGATGGGCATCCGGACGATCTGCCTGATCCTGGCGGTCGTGGTGCCGGTGCCGTGGCCGTACCGGCTGCTGTTCATCGCCGCTGCAGTCTTTTTGCCATACATAGCCGTAATCGGGGCCAATGAGAGAGGGAAGGCTGCCCCTCCGCCTACCTTTGACACCCCTGAAGCTAACCAAACCGAGATACCGCTGCATCGACGCGAGATCGGGTCGTGACTAAGTCTTGACGCATCCCACGGGTTGTAGGTGTACGCTTTAGGCAAGCGCTCCGGTCCCCCGTCGGAGTGCTGGTGCCGGCGTTCCGGGCCCCCGTCGGAACGCCGATGACGCGACGCCGGGTGGTTTGCCCCCGTAACCACCCGGCGTCGCCCTTTCCCGGAAGTTTTTGATCAGCTGGCGACGCCGACCGCAGTCGGATAGGGCCGCTTTCCCGAAACCGTTTGCACTCCCTCCCGCCTCGTTATTCACAGGAAATCTTCAGGCGGGAGGGCGGCTTGACTTCAAGAGTTCGTTCGAGTGTCAGCTGTCTGTCAGCGTCTCGGCTGTGGCCTGTCCCCAGTTCTTCGCCAATGTGATCAATTTCGCCGCCGCGTCGTCGGGGGCGGTCCCGGCGCCCTGGGCGAGGCCGAGCAGATACGCCGTCAGGGGCGCGGCCGGTCTCGCGACGCCGTGGGCGACCTCCTTGGTGAGATCGAGAATCAGGTCGCGGTCCACGGTGGCCGGGTCGATGCCCAGCTCCTCGCAGGCCAGGACAGTCCATTCGTTGAGCACGTTCATACGAGCCTCCTCCAGGTCGTCCATTGTGTCGCAGTCGAACCACGGCCTTCCCGGCAACGCCAGCCGTACGGCCGTGAGGGGGCCGAGCAGGCCCTTGAGCGAGCGGCCCGGGTAGGCGGCCAGGGCCCGCTTGAGCCGCGCCGTCGGCCACACCCCGGCCAGCCACTGCTCCCGCCCGCCGTCATCCACCATCACCACCCCACCGACCTGCCCCTCCTCGGGGGCCGGTTCCCGGGCATCTCCGGACGCCGACGCCACGACACCCCGCGACGTCGGCCGTGCGGGGGCGGCGGGCGGCTGGGGCGCTGGGTCTCCGGCCGTGGCGGTCGGCGGGGCGGGGTCGGCCGTGGTGTTGGGTGGCTGGGTTGTGGCGGCGTTCAGGAGGGCTGTGACGTGGGGGGCGGTGATGAGCGGCAGGTCGCCCGCGAGCAGGACCACCCATGGGGCGGTGACCCCGTTCAGTCCTGCCGCCAGAGCCGGGACGGGGCCGCTTCTCGGCGGGTCCTCGCGGACGAACACCACGCCGGGGATCGGGCGCTCGGGGCCGACGACGATCGTCGTGCGGGCGTCCGCGACGGCCGTCACCACGTGCTCGACCAGGGATCTGCCGCCCACGGTGAGGCCGGGTTTGTCCGCCCCGCCGAGCCGGCGCGCCTCTCCCCCGGCCAGGATCACCGCGTCGAAGGCCGGCTGACCCGGGCTCTCGGCCGAGGGCGCCACGCCGTCAGCCGCCGATGGCGGACATGGGCCGGGCCGGCTGGAGGAAGGACGGGTCGTCGATGCCGTGGCCGGCGCGCTTGCCTGCCACGGCGGCGACCCAGCGTTCGGCCAGTTCCTCGTCGGAGGCCCCCTCGCGCATGCGCGTCTTCAGATCTGACTCCTCCCTCGCGAAGAGGCAGTTGCGCACCTGGCCGTCGGCGGTGAGCCGTACCCGATCGCAGGACCCGCAGAACGGGCGCGTCACCGACCCGATCACCCCGACCCGGCCGGGCCCCCCGTCCACGAGGAACCGCTCGGCCGGCGCGCTGCCGCGCTCCTCCTGGTCGTCCACCGTGAGGTCGAACCCGCCCGACAACCGGTCGAGGATCTCGTCGGCGGTGACCATGCCCTCGCGGGTCCAGCCGTGCTGGGCGTCGAGGGGCATCTGCTCGATGAAGCGCAGCTCGTAGCCCCGGTCGAGGCACCACTGCAGCAGAGGTACGGCCTCGTGGTCGTTGAGGTCGCGCATGAGCACTGCGTTGACCTTGACGGGACGCAGGCCCGCGTCGTCGGCGGCGGCGAGACCGGCGATCACGTCGGCGTGCCGGTCCCGGTGGGCGAGCCGCTTGAACGTGTCGCGGTCGAGCGTGTCGAGCGAGACGTTGACCCGGTCCAGCCCGGCGGCGGCCAGCGGCTCGGCCAGCCGGGCCAGCCCGATGCCGTTGGTCGTCAGCGAGACCTGCGGCCTGGGGCTCAGGGCGGTGGTACGGGCGACGATGTCGACCAGCTCGCGCCTGATGAGCGGTTCGCCGCCGGTGTAGCGGACTTCGGTGATGCCCAGGCGTTCGACGCCTATGGTCACGAGGCGGACGATCTCGTCGGCGGTGAGGAGCTGCGCGTTGGGGAGCCAGTCGAGGCCCTCGGGCGGCATGCAGTACGTGCAGCGCAGATTGCACTTGTCCGTGAGGGACACCCGCAGATCCGTCGCCACCCGTCCGAACGAGTCTCGCAACATGGGGCGTCACCTCCTGTTCGTTCGCCAGAGGGCCAGACTACGACGCCTGTCCGGCGACGCTCAAAATCACTCCTTCACCGCACGACAACACTTTGCGCCCTAGATCGATTCCACACGAACAGGCCAGAACCGCGAGAAACGCCGCACGCGGTCGGTGTCAGCGGGGTCATCCCGCCGCCTCGTACCATGCCTCGCGGGCGTTCATCAGTTCGGCCAGGTGGTTCCTCGACCACTCGCAGCCGGCGTTCATGGGTTCGATGAGGCTGCGGCCGAGCTCGGTCAGCTCGTACTCGACGCGCGGCGGGATCTCGTCGTACGCGGTGCGGGTGAGGAAGCCGTCGCGCTCCATGGCGCGCAGGGACTCGGTGAGGACCTTCGGGGTGATGCCGCGCAGCGTGACCTGGAGTTCCTTGAAGCGGCGCGGGCCCGATTCCAGGCAGCGGATGAGCTTCGCGGTCCACTTGTCGCCGATGCGGATCGGCGCGACTACCGGAGGACATCCGGTGAACATGTCCGGATCGAGTGGCTCGGCCATCCCGACATCGTAGGTAACTATCGTTGCGGAAAGCGATATCTCGCCCTTTACCGTCTCCGCTGAGTGGCCGGAGATGCCGGCCCAGGCAGAAGGGGTGTGGTGAAGGTGAGCAAGATCGTGGTGTTCGGCGCCGGTGGGCGGGCCGGGGTGCGGGTGGTCGCGGAGGCGGTCGGGCGGGGGCACGAGGTGACGGCCGTCGTCCGGGATCCCGGGAAGTACGCGGGTGTGTGGGGGTCTTCCGGGGCGAGTTCGTCCGGGGCGCGGGTGCGGGTGGTGGCCGGGGATGTCACCGACCTTGCGGGCGTGGCGGAGGTCGCGGCGGGGCACGACGCGGCCGTTCAGGTGGCGGCGCGGCTGGACATGTCGTCGGAGGAGTTCTACACGGCGGCGGCTCGGGCGCTGGTCGGCGGGCTGGGGCAGGCCGGGGTGTCCCGGCTGGTGGCGGTCGGGATAGGGAGCCTGCTGGAGGTCTCGCCGGGGGTGCGCCTCGTGGACACGCCGGACTTCCCGGCCGAGGCGCGGGCGTTCTCACTGGGGCATGCGGCGGAGTTGGAGGTGTTCGAGAAGTCGGGGCTCGACTGGGTGGTGCTCGCGCCGCCGCCCGTGCTCCTCGACGAGTCGGCGTCCCGGACCGGGCGTTATCGGATCGGGGGCGGGGAGGTGCCGGCGTTGGAGCCCGCGTTCTCGTTCGCCGATCTGGGGGTGGCGGTGGTGGACGAGGTCGAGCGGCCCCGGCACCACCGCGTCCAGGTTGCCGTGTCGTACTAGCCGCCGCCGGGTTGTCGTGCTTCCGGGACGTCTTCGCCGCGCCGCCGCTTACGGAACGCGCGGGTGGTGGGGCGTCCTGGGACAGCCCCGGGCGATGGAGCGTTCTGGGGACGTGAGGTGCGGCACGTGTGGCATGCAGGACAGGCTCGGGCACACGGCGCACGCTGGGCGTCGGGTGCGCCGGGCGCTGGGTGCCGCCGGGCTCAGGGCGCGGGAGGTGAGGCGTGCCCGGGACGTGAGGTCTTGCGGCGGGGAGTGTGGGGCGGTGGGAGGTTGGGGAAATGGGAAACGCCCGGCCGGGAAAGGCCGGGCGTTTCGGGGTGGATCAGCGGCGGCCGACGACCTTGACCCAGTCCTTGCCCTCCGCCGGGGAGAGCGAGCGGGAGCCCTCGAAGACCGCGCGCCACGTACCCGACGTACGGGCCGGAACCCGCGTCGAGAAGTAGCCCTTGCCGCTGGTCCTGATGGTGTCCACGTACTCCCAGCGGCCGCTGCCGTCAGGCTGGAAGAGGATCACGATCCGCTTCCAGGCAAGACGGTGCCAGCGCTCCGAGTCCTTGCAGTAGTCGGCCTTGTGCACCGACACGAAGCCACTGATGTAGTCCTCGTCGCACTGCACGGAGAGCTTGCCCTCGAGAGTGATGGGCCGGCCCCGCCACGCGGGCTCGGGGTTCGCGTCGAACTGCAGGCTCGTGTAGCCCGCGACATCCGGGTCCAGGCCCGGGTCCGGGTCCGCGAGCGCGGGCGAGGCGGCGGTCGCCACCATCGTCGCGCCCAGGGCGGCAGCCGCCAGGCCGGCGGCTAGACGTCGCATCTTCAAAATGGAATTCCTTCCCCGTCTCGGACACGGCCCCAAGCCGGGGCCATGTCAACGCCAATGACGCGTAAGGGTAAGGAAAAGTTGTAGTAAAGCTGATCACAATTCCGCAACGGCGGTTTAAGGCCGTGCTATAGGCATCTTTTCGGCTATTGCGTAATTTGTCGGGACTTGGAGGCGTCTGAGGCGTAGTGTCCCGTTCCGGGATAGCGGACGCGCCAGAGGCCACCCGAGCGGCCCGCGACCGTCGCCTCGAAGGTCCCAGAGGCGTCCGTCGTCGTCTGCCCGATTCGCTCCCAGGCCGTGGACTCGTCGCCGCGCCACAGGATCTCCAGCCCCTGCCTGGCGAACGGGCCGTAGTCGGTGTAGCCGCGCGGGTCCACCCGCCTGAGCGAGCCGCGCAGGCGTACCAGGTCGGAGCCCTCCAGCTTGTCGGCCCGGACCGACGAGAGCTTCGTGTCCCGCCTGAACTGGAACGACGCGTACTCGGTGACCGTCGTCCCGCCTGCCCCCCTGGCGGTGGCGGTGATCGTCCAGGTGCCGGTCGGGTAGTAGCGGTTCAGCTGCTTGTCGGGGAGGAAGCGCCAGGTCTCCCAGCCGTTCGCCATGCGGGCCGGCGAGCCGGATCCCGGTCCCGCGGTGCGCCAGGTCAGCTGCGGAGGGGTTCCCTCCAGAGCGTCCTCGGCCAGTTGCGGTGGTTGCGCCGCCGGAGCGACAGCGGGCGCCTGAACGGGAGCGGGTGCGGGGGCCTGAACGGGTGCAGGGGCCTGAACGGGTGCGGGCGCCGGGGCGGGTGCCACGGGCCGGGCGCCCGGTCGGGGCTGGTTCGGCAGTGCGGGCCGGATGCCCGGTCGGGGCTGGTTCGGCAGTGCGGGCCGGACGCCTGGCCGGGGCTGGTTCGGCAGTGCGGGCCGGGCCACCGGTGCCGGACGGGGCGCCGTGCCCGGTGCGGGCCGGGCCACCGGTGCCGGACGGGGGGCGGTGCCCGGTGCGGGGCGGGTGCCGACGGAGCCGCTGGTGGGGGCGGGGCCGGAGCCCACTGAGCCGGGGGCGGGGGCGGGGGCCGGTGCCGGTGCCGGTGCCGGTGCCGGTGCCGGTGCCGGTGCCGGGATCGGTAGCTTGTCGGTCAGTACGGGGCCAGGTGGGGCGCCGGGTTCGACTTTGACGGTGACGCCGCCCTGGCCGCGCACGCCTTTGGCGACGACGTCGACCACCAGGCGTACAGAGTCGTTCGCCCCCACGATGGGTTCGGCCGGACGGACGGTGATCGCGCGGATGACAGGCTCGGTCGCGACCGGGGGGGCGGGCACGGTGAGCGGCCCGGCCGCGAGCGAGACGAGAAGAAGGCTTCTGGTCATGATCGAGACGGTAGGAACCGCCCGGTAATGGCCAGGACCTCGACACACGCCACGAATGGCAAAACCGGGATCAGCCGGAGCAGGCGAACCCCACCAAAAGTGCCCTAACGCGGCCCGCTGTAAAGGCCCTCGATGACGTCGGCGTATTTCGCGTGGATGATCCGCCGCTTGAGCTTCAGGCTCGGGGTGAGCTCCTCGGTCTCGGCCGTCCACTCGGTGCCCAGCAGCGCCCACTTCTTCACCTGCTGCACCCTGGCCAGCTTGGCGTTGGCGGCCTCGACCGCCGCCTCCACCTCCTTCATCACCTCCGGGTGCTCGGCCAGCTCCGCCAGCGAGGCGAACGCGATGCCGCGCGCCTGCGCCCAGCCCGGCGCCACCTCCCCGTCGAGCGTCAGCAGGGCCACCGGGTGCGGCCGGTTGTCGCCGTAGGCGAGGGCCTGGCCGACGAGCCTGTGCTCCTTGAGGTGGTTCTCGATCTCGGCCGGGGAGATGTTCTCGCCGCCCGCCGTGATGATCAGCTCCTTCTTCCGGTCGACCACCCGGTAGAAGCCGTCCTCGTCGACCGTGCCGATGTCGCCGGTGTGCAGCCAGCCGCCGTCGTCGATGAGCTCGGCGGTGGCCTCGGGCCGGTTGACGTAGCCGCGGGTGTTGAGCGGGCTGCGGGTGAGGATCTCGCCGTCCTCGGCGATGCGGATCTCGACGCCGGGCTCGGCCCTGCCGACGGTGCCCAGGCGGTAGCAGGAGGGGCTGTTGCCGGTGAACGCGCCGGTCGTCTCCGTCATGCCGTACACGTCGATGACCTTGAGCCCGAGCCCGGCGTAGAAGTGCTGCACCTCGGCGGGCAGCGGCGCGGCGCCCGTGGCGGTCCACTCGGCGCGGTCGAAGCCGATCATGCCGCGGATGATCGACAGCAGGGACGCGTCCGCCTGCTCGTAGGCCGCCTGGATCTCGGGGGTGATCGTGCGCCCGTACTGGCCGGCCTCCACGTACGCGGCGCCCGCCCGCATCGCCTGGCGTACGGCGGCCTGCTGCTCCTCCGGCTGGGTGGCGAGCACGGCGAGCAGGCGGGCCATCATCTTCTCCCACACGCGCGGCACCCCGAAGAACATCATCGGCCTGACCTGCCCCAGCGTCTTGCCCAGGTTGGCCAGGTCGGTGCAGAAGTGCACGTGGGAGACCTTGACCAGGGGCAGGTAGAGGCTGAGGATGCGCTCGGCGATGTGCGCGTACGTGAGGTAGGAGATCTGCGTGCCCCGGACGGGCAGGTTCGTGATGCGGTCGGTGGCGGCGACCTCGTAGAAGACGTTCGCGTGGGTGAGGGGGACGCCCTTGGGCATGCCGGTGGTGCCCGAGGTGTAGAGGACGGTGACCATGTCGCCGGGGGTGACCGCGCTCATGCGGGCCTCGACCTCGGCCGGGGCCGCGGCCAGGCGCGTGCGGCCCAGCTCCAGGAAGTCCTCCCACGACATGAACCGGTCGTCCGCGGGCGTCCCCTCCAGCATGATGATCCTGCGGAGCCCGTCGAGCCGGGACAGGACGGGCTGCCAGCGGGCCAGCTCGGCCGGGCCGCCCAGCACCGCGTACCTGGCGGCCACGTCCCCGGCCACGAACGCGATCTGCTCGGGCGCGAACGTCGAGTACACCGTGCAGCCGACCCCGCCGGCGTGCACGGCCCCCAGGTCGGCGAGCACGTGCTCGCTGCGGTTGACCATCATCACCGCCACCGACTCCCCGGGTTCCAGCCCGAGCGCGACGAAACCCGCGGCGATCTCCAGGACCCGCTGCCGCGCCTGCGCGTAGGTCAGCGTGGTCCAGCCGTCCCCGTCGGGGTCGGAGTAGGCGGGGGCGTCGGGGTGCTGCTCGGCGGCGTGCCTGAGCCGTTCGCAGACGGTACGGCCGGCGATCTGCCGCTCGATCTCGGCCCGGACTTCGAGGTCTTCGGCCATGGCACGCGCCTCCAGTCAGTGTTCACTTGCGTGAGTGGCCTGCATCGCACCACACCAAGGGGGTAGCGGCAAGAGCCTGAGGAGAAAGACCCGCGTCCTTCACGTAGAGTAATCGACCGGGTGCACAGAGGGGGCGGCACATGAGCGGCAGGACGTTCTTCGGGCATCCCTGGGCACTGGCCACGCTGTTCGGCACCGAGATGTGGGAGCGGTTCAGCTGGTACGGGCTGCGGGCGATCCTCGCCACGTTCCTGGCCGCGTCCCCGGCGCAGCACGGCCTGGGCCTGTCGCAGGAGACGGCGCAGGCGGTCGTCGGCGTCTACGGCGCGCTCATCTACCTGGTGGCGCTGCCCGGCGGGTGGATCGCGGACCGGATCCTGGGGGCGCGCAGGTCGGTGTTCTGGGGCGGGTTCGTCATCATGCTGGGGCACATCAGCATGGCCCTCCCGGTGTCGTCGCCGTACTTCGTGTGGCAGGGCCTGCTGCTGATCATCGCCGGCACCGGCCTGCTCAAGCCGAACATGTCCGTCATGGTCGGACGGCTCTACCCCGAGGGGGACGACGCGCGCAGGGACGCCGGATTCTCCCTGTTCTACATGAGCATCAACCTGGGCGCGTTCTTCGCGCCCATCGTGGTCGGCTGGCTGGCCACCGGCGACCGGTGGCACCTGGGGTTCGGCGCGGCGGCCGTCGGGATGGCGTTCGGCCTGGCCCAGTACATCCGGGGCGGCCGCCACCTGCGGGGCATCGGTGAGCGGCCGGTCCACGTGCAGCACCGCCTGTTCTGGCGGGGGGCGGGGATCGCGGCGGCGGCGGCGATCGCGCTGGGCGCGTGGGCGGCGACCGGCACGCTCACGGTCGACCGGCTCACCGTGGCGATCACCGTGCTCATCCTCATCGTGCCGGTGGCGTACTTCGCCTACCTCCTGCTCGGCAGCCACGACCTGACCGAGGACGAGCGGATCCGGATGAAGGCCTACATCTGGCTGTTCGTGGCCGCGTCCGTCTTCTGGATGATCTACGACCTGGCGCCGAGCAAGCTGCTGTTCTTCGCCAGGGACCACACCGACCTGTCGTTGTTCGGCATCCCGATCCAGCCGGCCACGACGCAGTCCTTCAACCCGCTGTTCATCATGATCTTCGTGCCGGTCTTCGCCGCGTTGTGGGTGCGGCTCGGGACGCGGGTGAGCACGCCGCAGAAGTTCGCGTTCGCGCTGATCGTCATAGGGTTGAGCTTCGTGGTCATGGCCGTCGCGGCGGCGCTGGCGGGGCCCGGCAGGGTGTCGGTGTGGTGGCTGGTGCTCGTCTACCTCATCCAGGTGTTCGGGGAGCTGTCGCTGAGCCCGGTCGGGCTGTCGGTGACGACGAAGCTGGCGCCCGAGGCGTTCAAGGGGCAGATGCTCGGGGTCTGGTTCATCTCGCTGTCGGTGGGCGACGCGGTCGGCGGGCAGACGGGGCGGCTCGGCCGGGTGCTGTCGGATCCGATGTACTACCTGGTGCTGGCGGCGATGGCGATCGTGGCCGGGATCGCGTTGTTCATGTTCGCGCGGAGGTTGCGGGTGATGATGGCCGAGCATCACGAACCGGTCATACGGTAAATATTCCGACGTGTCTGAAATTCTCGACCTTGTCGGCATCTTCGTCTTCGCGTTGACGGGCGCGCTCATGGGCGTGCGCAAACGGCTCGACGTGGTCGGGATGGTGGTGCTGGCCGAGATGACCGCCCTGGGCGGCGGCGTCGTACGCGACCTGATCCTCAACGTCCGGCCCGCCGCCTTCCAGAGCCTCGGGTACGTGCTGGTGCCGGTGGTCGCGACGGTGATCGTGTTCTTCTGGCATCCGCACGTGGCGCGGGTGATGCCGCTCATCCTGGTGCTGGACGCGGCGGGGCTCGGGCTGTTCTGCGCGGTGGGGACGGAGAAGGCCCTGGAGTACGGCCTCGCCCCGCTGCACGCGGCGCTGCTGGGGGTGGTGACGGGCATCGGCGGCGGCATGCTGCGCGACGTGCTGGCCGGGGAGATCCCGACCTTGCTGTACGACCGCCAGCTGTACGCGGTGCCCGCGCTGCTGGGGTCGGGGGTGATGGCGGCGCTGTCGGCGTACGGGCTGCACGGCTGGCCGGCCACGCTGGCGGCGGCGGTGCTGGCGTTCGGGCTGCGGATCATGGCGATGCGCCGCAAATGGCGCGCCCCCTTGGCCCGCGGCTCCGGCGAATGACCCTCACACCATCGCGATGAGCGCGTCCACGGGGCGGCGGGGGCCGGTGGGGCCGTGGTCGCGGGCGGCGCGGATGCGGGTGAGCGCTTCCGTAAGGACCTGGGGCGGCTGGGTGTAGGGCAGGCGGAGGTAGCCCTCCAGGGTGCCCTCCAGGCCGAACCACGGGCCGGGCGCGAGGCGTACGCCGTGGTGGGCGGCCGCCTCCGCGAGCGGCGTGGCGCCCGGGCCGTTCAGGCGCACCCACAGGGTGCCGCCCCCACGCGGCACCGTGAACGTCCACTCGGGCAGGTGCTCGCGCAGCCCCGACACCAGCGCGTCGCGTGAGGCGCGCAGCGTGCGGCGGCGCTCGGCGCGCGTCTCCTCCAGCCGGTCGAACAGCCGCGCCACCACGAGCTGTTCCAGCACCGGGCTGGCGATGTCCACGGCCGCCCGGAACATCGCCAGCCGCCGGGCCAGCGCGGCGGTGGTGCGGACCCAGCCGATGCGCAGCCCGCCCCACCACAGCTTGGAGGCCGAGCCGATGCTGATCACCCGGCTGTCGGTGTCGAACGCCGCCGCCGGCGAGGTCCGGGGCACCTCGTCCAGCGCCAGCTCCGACCAGGTCTCGTCCACCAGCAGCACCGTGTCCGTACGCCGGGCCGCGCCCACGACGGCGGCGCGGGTGGCGTCGTCCATGAGGGCGCCGGTCGGGTTCTGGAAGTCGGGCATGAGGTACGCCAGCCGGGCCCCCGACTGGCGCATGGCCCCCGTCACCAGGTCGGCCTGCCAGCCCTCGTGCGAGATGCCGACCGGGACGATCCTGGCGCCACGCTGCCGGGCCACGTCGATGGCGTGCGGGTACGTCGGCGACTCCACGAGCACCGGGTCGCCCGCGCCGACGAGCAGGCCGAGCACGAGCTGGATGGCGTGCTGGGAGCCGGTCGTGACGAGGATCTGCTCGGGCCGGGTGGCCAGGCCCCTGGCGGTGTAGTGGGCGGCGATGCGCTCCCTGAGCACGGGCAGGCCGATGGGGTCGTAGCCGTTGCCCATGCCGTACACGGACAGGTCGTCCACCGCCTCCAGCATCGCCTGGCGCAGGGCCGACGGCGCGGGCGGGGCGGCGCACTGGAGCTGGACGAGGCCGTCGCCGTCGGTGCTGAGCCACGGGTTGTCGGCCGTGGTGGCCGGGTCCGGCAGGGCGGTCCAGCTGCCGGAGCCCTGGCGGCTCTCCAGGTAGCCGCGTTCGCGCAGCAGGTCGTAGGCCGAGGTCACGGTGGTGCGGCTGACCTTGAGGGTCTCGGCCAGGTGGCGTTCGGCGGGCATGCGGACGCGTACCGGGATCTGGCCGTCCATGATGAGGACGCGCACGCCGTCGGCGAGCGCGCGGTAGTACGGACGCGCCGCCGGGTCGATCTTGATGAGCCGCGCCACCTGGGCCGCCGACAGATGCCTCATAAGGCCACTTTTCGTGATTGGCTCTGTTTTGGCAAGTCGGTTGGATGCCAATCTGTGGCCACTATGAGTGAAGCGACCGTCCCCCGGCTCAGTTCGTCCCTTCCCGCGCGCCTCGTCAGGCTGTACGGCGGGCTCGCGCTCTACGGCGCCGGCATCGGCCTCCAGGTCGAGTCCGGGCTGGGCAACGACCCGTGGGACGTGTTCCACCAGGGCCTGGCCCTGCGGACCGATCTGTCCATCGGGACCGTCATCATCGGCATCGGCGCCCTGGTGCTGCTGCTGTGGATCCCGCTGAAGCAGAAGCCCGGACTGGGCACGGTCAGCAACGTCGTCTTCCTGGGCCTGTTCGCCGACGGCGCGATCTTCCTGCTGCCCACCCCGTCGCACCTGGTCCTGCAGGCCCTGTACGTGGTGCTCGGCGTCGTCGCCATCGCCCTGGCCACCGTGCTCTACATCGGCGCCGGGATGGGCCCGGGCCCCCGCGACGGCATCATGACCGGGCTGATGCGGCTCGGCCTGTCGGTGCGGCTGGGCCGGTTCCTCATCGAAATCACGGTCCTGGCCGCCGGCTGGCTGCTCGGCGGCACCGTGGGCGTGGGAACGCTGGTGTTCGCGCTGGCCATCGGGCCGTTGACCCAGCTGTTCACCCGCTGGTTCCCCCTGACGTGATCCCGTGAGGGGGTCCGGGCATGACGCGACATGATCGGACCCCCTCACGGGATCACCCCTGATCCGAGTAGCGTCTAGGCATGCGGATCGAGGACTACGCCCTCATCGGGGACATGCAGTCGGCGGCTCTGGTGGGCCGCGACGGTTCGATCGACTGGCTGTGCCTGCCCAGATTCGACTCTCCGTCCTGTTTCGCGTCGCTGCTCGGCAGCGAGCGCAACGGACACTGGTGGCTCGGCCCCACGGGCCGCAGACCGGCCACCCGCCGCCGCTACCGGCCCGAGACGCTCATTCTGGAGAGTGAGTGGGACACCCCGACGGGCACGGTCCGCGTGATCGACTTCATGCCGCCGCGCGACCGCAACCCCGACGTCGTGCGCATCGTGGAGGGCGTCTCCGGGACCGTGGAGATGTCCACGCAGCTGCGGGTGCGCTTCGACTACGGCCGGATCGTGCCGTGGGTGCGCCAGAGCGACGGCCACCTGCAGGCCATCGGCGGGCCCGACTCGGTGTGGCTGCACTCCCCCGTGCCGCTGAAGGGCGGCGACTACGCGCACCGGGCCACGTTCACGGTCAAGGAGGGCGACCGGTTTCCGTTCGTCTTCACCTGGCACCCCTCGCACGAGCCGATGCCGCCGCAGATCGAGGCCGACACCCAGCTGCGCGAGAGCGAGGCCATGTGGGCGGAGTGGGTCGCGCGGTGCACCTACCAGGGCCCGTACCGGGACGCCGTGGTGCGGTCGCTGATCACGCTCAAGGGCCTCACCTACGCCCCCACCGGCGGCATCGTCGCCGCGCCCACCACGTCGCTCCCCGAGGACGTGGGCGGGGTGCGCAACTGGGACTACCGCTTCTGCTGGCTGCGCGACGCGACGCTGACGCTCGACGCGCTGATCAGCTCCGGCTACCTGGAGGAGGCCGCCGACTGGCGCGCGTGGCTGCTGCGGGCCATCGCGGGCCGGCCCCAGGACCTGCAGATCATGTACGGCGTCGCGGGCGAGCGCCGGCTGCCCGAGCTGCGCCTCGACTGGCTCGACGGCTACGAGGACTCCCGGCCCGTCCGCATCGGGAACGAGGCCGTCAAGCAGCTCCAGCTCGACGTGTACGGCGAGGTGATGAACTGCCTGTTCGTCTCGCGCACGCGCGGCCTGTCACCCGACGACCGCGCGTGGACCATCCAGCGGGAGCTCCTCGACTACGTGGAGGACCACTGGGACGAGCCCGACGAGGGCCTGTGGGAGGTGCGCGGGCCCCGGCGGCACTTCGTGCACTCGAAGGTGATGTGCTGGGCGGCGCTGGACCGGGCGGTCAAGTACGTGGAACGGTTCGGCCGCACCGGCCCGGTCGACAAGTGGCGCACGCTGCGCGACGTCGTCCGCGCCGAGATCCTCTCGAAGGGCTACGACGCGCGGCGCAACACCTTCACGCAGTCGTACGGGTCGTCGGAGCTGGACGCGTCGCTGCTGATGATCCCCATGGTCGGCTTCCTGCCGGCCGACGACCCCCGGGTGGTGGGGACGGTGGCGGCCATCGAGAAGGAGCTCATGTCGGACGGGTTCGTGCTGCGCTACCCGCTGGCCGCGGACAACGACGTGGACGGCCTGCCCGGCGGGGAGGGGGCCTTCCTGGCGTGCAGCTTCTGGCTGGTGGAGGTGATGGCGATGCAGGGCCGCAAGGAGGAGGCGAAGACGCTGTTCGAGCGGCTGCTGGCATTGCGCAACGACGTGGGGCTGCTGGCCGAGGAGTACGACCCCCGCTACAACCGGCTGGTCGGCAACTTCCCGCAGGCCTTCAGCCACGTCCCCCTGATCCACGCCGCGCGCGCCCTGTCATAGCGGGGGTCGTGGCGGGGCCTACGGGCCGGTGAGGCGCCGCTCGCCGGCCGTGGTGATCACGAACACCTGCCAGTTGTAGTAGGCGTAGTAGTTCCTCGGGTCCCGCTTCATCTGGCGGGCGTGCAGGAGGATGGCGTTCACGTACGCCTGGGAATGGTTGTACGCGTACAGCGCCCGCCGGTAGTCGCGGGGCGCCCCCGAGGCGCGCAGGTAGTTGGCGGCGCCCATGACGGCGTCGCGCGGGTCCTGCACGTCGCCGCCCATGCCGTACGCCTTCCAGGTCCCGGGCATGAACTGCATGGGCCCCTGGGCGCCGACGTGGCTGTCCGACTTCACCCGGCCGAACTTGGTCTCCGCGAACATCACCGCCGCCAGCACCTCCCACTCCACCCCGAACTTGCGTTCGGCCTTCTTGAAGTGGCCGAGCAGCTCGGCGGCGGGCGGGGCGGGCTGGACCTTGAACGTGGCCGAGGGCTTGATCGGGTGGGCCAGGGAGAGCAGCTCGCGGATGGCGGCGGTGTTGTCCTTGGCCTGGGCGGCCAGCCCGGACGGCAGGCGGGCGAAGGCCCGGGCGGCCACCTCGGGGTGGCGGGCGGTGTAGCGGTAGGCGCGCTGCTGGTGAAGGGCCAGGAGCTCGACGTCCCGGGGCGGCTTGCCGGTCTTCGGCCAGGCGTCGATCGCGGCGTTGAGCGCGGCGCTGGTCCCCTTGAGCGCGGCGGCCAGCCGGGCGGGGTCGCCGGGGATCTTCTGGTCGGGCGCGGGCAGCGTCCCGCCCGCCGGCGGGGTGGACCCGGACGGGCTCGGCGCAGTCGGGCTCGGCGCGGGTTGCCGGCCGGCCGCCGAGGCCGCCGGGGCCGGGTCGCCGCAGGCGGCCGTGCCGAGGAGGGCGGCGAGCGCCATCGCGGCCAGGGCACGGGCGGGGCGGCGGTGATGATCGTGGCGTTCCTCCATGGTCGGCCAACCTACCGGGTACGGCCCGCCCCCGGCGCCAGGCGGGCCCGGACACGGCCCCGGCCTCACCGCCGATCGGGTCCACTCGCCGCAGGTGGCGGCTTACCCGCGCCGTGGTCGGGGCCGCTCGCGCGCAGGGCCCGGGGTGAGGCGCCCAGCTCGCGTCTGCAGGCCTTGTTGAACGCCTGCAGGTCCGGGATGCCCACCGCCGCCGCGATCGCCGGGATCGCCAGGGTCGACTCGCGCAGCAGGTGCAGCGCGCGGGACAACCTCCTGCGGCGGATGTACGCGACCACCGTGTGCCCCGTCTGGGCCCGGAACAGCCGGGTGAGGTGGTTGTGCGACACCCCGGCGGCGCGGGCGATGCCGGGGACGGTCAGCGGCGCGGCCAGGTCCGCGTCGATGTGCTCCATGGCGGCCGCCACGACGGCGTGCGCGCTGCCGGCGACGGGCAGGTTCGCGATCCGCCAGAGCACCGTCCACACCTCGGCCGACGCCCTGGCCCTGGTGTCGGGGACCGCCGCGATGGCCTGCCGCAGGGAGGCGGCGATGAGCGGCGCCTGGTCCCCCGCGTCCCGCATGACGGGCACGACCCGCCGCTCGGCGCCGCCGGGCAGCCTGAAGTGCGCGTACAGGTGCTCCGACCTGCCCCGGTAGTGGTAGTGGACCTCGGCGCCCGGCGGGATCAGGCTGACGTGGCCGGGCTTGATCGCGTGCACGGTGCCGTCGAGCACCAGCTCGGCGGCGTAGCCGTACAGGTGGAGCTGCCACAGGTCGGGCAGCCGGAACACGTCGTGGGCGCTGACCACGCCGTGCACCGCCGCCCCCGCGCCGGCCACCGCCGGCGGGTCGGAGAGCGTGATCGTCACCTGCCGCACAGGGATCTGTTCTATCGCAGCGGGGGAAAATGGACCAGTAGTTGATGATTACAACCCACGACATAGCGGGTGTCCGGTTCTAACTTCGAGGCATGCGAACCACTTTGCTGACCTCCGCGCAGGTCGCCGGATTCGTGGCCGCCGGCTATCTGCGGCTCGACGGGATCGTCCCGGACGAGCTCAACGACCAGGCGATCGACGTGCTGGAGGCGGGCATCCCGCGACCGCCGTACGGCACTCCGGTCACCCAGGCCTACCCCGAGGGATCGTTCGCCCGCCGCCTGATCGAGCTGCCCGCCGTCGCGGGCGCGCTGCACTCGCTCGTCGGCCCCGACCCGACCGTCGACCACCACGCCGTGCACGTCCGCGAGCCGCACAACGGCAACGCCCAGCCGCTGCATGCCGACGCCATCATCGACACCCGCATGGACGCCTTCGACGTGCAGCTCATGTACTACCCGCGCGAGGTGACGGCCGACATGGGCGGCACCCTCGTGGTGCCGGGCAGCCACCTGCGCCGGATCAACGAGAGCGACACCGGCCGCTACCAGAACCTGCGCGGCCAGACCCGGCTCACCTGCCCCGCCGGGACCGTGATGCTGCTCCACCACGGCATCTGGCACGGCGGGCGGCGCAACGACAGCGACGTCCGCAGGTACATGTTCAAGATCCGCTTCAACCCGACCGTGCCGCAGGTGCGGCTCTGGGACACCTCCGACCTGGACGATCCCGCCGTCCTGGCCGAGCTGGGCCGGCGTTTCCCCTGGTACGAGCAGGCGACCGGGCGGTTGGAGGTCCACAACCGGGTGCGGATGTGGCGGGCCCTGACCAACGATCCGTCGTTCGACGTCGAATACTGGACGACTCGCGTGAACAACCGCCCCGGGAGGGTCGCATGAAGCAGCAGGTGCTCGTTCTCTACCTGGCCACCTCCGCGCTCGACGCCCAGGTGGTGGGCTGGTCGCGCTACGACGGCACCGGGCGCACCGAACCGACCGCCGGTGACGGGGACGAGCCGCCGTACGAGACGGGGGTGGAGGCGTTGCGCGACGGGTGGCGGCTGTTCCAGGCGTCTCAGCTCATCCCGCCGTATCCCGGGCACGAATATGACACGTCGTTCATGAAGCACGAGTTCTTCTTCGAGAAGATGTCGTAAATCCGGACGTACGGCCTTATCGTGTGATCGCTCGATCTGGCCCGAGGAAGGAGCGGGATGCCGGACCTGCGCCCGCTCCGGCCGAGCGATCCCGAGCGGATCGGCTCGTACCGGCTCGTCGGCGTGCTCGGCTCCGGTGGACAGGGCGTGGTCTACCGGGGCGTCGGCGACGACGGGCGCGAGGTCGCCGTCAAGGTCCTGCATCTCGCCCACGAGGAACACGAGGACGTCACCAAGGGCTTCCTGCGGGAGGTGGAGGCGGCGCGGCGGGTGGCCGCCTTCTGCACGGCCGCGGTGCTGGACGCCGGGATGGCGGACGAGCGGCCGTACATCGTGAGCGAGTACGTGCCAGGGGACACGCTCCAGACGCTGGTCCGGGCGTCGGGGCCGCGGTCGGGCGGGGCGCTGGACCGGCTGGCCATCTCCACGCTGACCGCCCTGGCGGCCATCCACCAGGCGGGGATCGTGCACCGGGACTTCAAGCCGGGCAACGTGCTGATGGGGCCGGACGGGCCGATCGTCATCGACTTCGGCATCGCCAAGGCCCTCGACGCGACGACCCGGACGTCGGTGCCGGTGGGGACGCCCGCGTACATGTCGCCGGAGCAGTTCAGGGGCGAGCGGGTGGGACCCGCGTCGGACGTGTTCAGCTGGGCGGGGACGATGGTGTTCGCGGCCACCGGGCACACGCCTTTCGCGGGGGAGACGCTGGCGGCGGTGGTGAACGGCGTCCTGAGCAGTACCCCGGACCTCACGGGGGTGCCGCCGCACCTGCTGGGGGCGATCGCGGCGTGCCTGTCCAAGGACCCGTCCACCCGCCCGGACCCGACGACCCTGCTCCAGCAGCTCATCCGCCAGGCCGGCCCGCCGGCCCGCGTCCCCGGCCCCGCCACACCCCCCGCCGGCCCGCCCACCGGTCCGGCCCAGCCCGCGCCCGCCGGCCCACCCGCCGGGGCGGGGCAGCCCGGTGTCGCCTGGGCGCCGCCCGCTGGAGCGGTCCCGTCCGGTTCGGCTCCTTCGGGGGCGGTGTCTCCGCCCGGTGGGGCAGCGCACGCCGGGCCGCCGCCTCCTCCCCATGGGGTGTGGTCTCCTTCCGGCGCTGCCCCCGTCTCCGGTTCCTCGGCCGTCCGGACGGAACCCCCTGCCGGGAATGCCGTTCAGACGGGGCCCGATGCCCGGAGCGGCGTTCAGACGGGGCCCCGCGCCGGGGCAGGGCCGGTGGCGGCCGCGGATACGGAGACCGGGCGGGGCCGGTCGGTCAGCCGGCGGGCCGTGTTCGGCGGAGCCGCGGCGGCGGCCGCCCTCGCGGTGTCCGCCTTCACCGTCCTGCGCCCCAGGAACGACCCCCTCGACCCGGACGACCGGCGTACGGAGCAGCCGCTCACCGGAAGCCCGTCCCCGACACCCACGCCGACGCCGTCCGCCGAGCCCTTCGGGACGCAGGTCGCGGTGCCCGCGCCCCTGCCCAAAGCGGACGGCGCGATCACGGCACTCGCCGCCGCGGGGAGCACCGTCGTGTGCGGGACCGCCAAAGGGGCGGTGTTCACGTGGGGCCTGGACCGGGCGGCCACCCGGCTCGGCGACGGCGGGGCCACGACGACGGAGGTGGCCGTCGGCGAGGTCGGCGGCACGCCGGTGATCGCCTCCGGGCACACCGACGGGCGGATGCGGCTGTGGAGCCCGACCGGCGAGAGCCTCTCCTCGCACAAGGTGAGCGACCCCGTCATCGCGGTCACCGTCACGGGCGCGGGCAAGGCGGTGGCGGTGTCGCAGAAGTACGGCTCCATGAAGGACCTCCGCAGCGTCGTGCGGCTGTGGGACATCTCCACCGGCAAGCAGATCGGCCCCACGATCACCGATCACTTCCAGGGCATCAGAGGGCTGGCGTTCGGCCGGCTGGGCAAGGACGACGTGCTCGTCACGGGCGACGGCGGGGAGCGGGTCCGGGTGTGGCGGCTGTCGAACGGGCGGATGACGCACTCGTTCAGCACCGGGGAGATCGGCGGGATCGAGCGGCTGGCCTGCGGCGAGATCAAGGGCAAGCCCGTCCTCGTCTCGACCCACCTGGACGCGACCCTGCGCGTGTACGACCTGGCCACGGGCAAGCGCAGGAAGAAGTGGGAGTTCAGCGACCAGAGCCCGGACGACCGGGGCACCGTGGCTCTGGTCACCGGACGGTGGGGAGACGTGCCCATAGCCGTCGTCGCCCACGGTCCGTGGAACGACGAGTACATCACCCGGGTCTGGAACCTGGACGACGGCGACACCATAGGAGCGCTCGACCTGGATCCCGGCGGAACGATCCCCACGCTGGCACTGGCCGAACGGGGCGGCCACCCGGTGGTCGCCGACACGGGCGGAGAGCGTACCGTCCGGGCCTGGAGCCTCGGCCCCGCCTGACCGCCGCCTCACCCCGCCCCCGCCGGAAACCCGGAAATCCGGAAACCGGCGCGCGCAAGGACGCGCCGCACGCCCTCCCGCCGCACCGGCGCCCGAACCTCCGGCGGGCCCGCCCGCTGTGCGCCCGCCGTACCGGTGTTCCGGCCTCCGGCGGGTGCGGAGGCCGGAACACGGGCGGGGCCAGGCACTGCCCGTGCGGGGTGTTACGGGTTGGTGAGGCGGTTGATGAGGGCCTGGGCGTCGCGGGTCAGGATCGTGCGGGACGTGGAGTCGGGGACGTTGGCGTGCTTGCCCGCGGCCCTGATGAAGCGCTTCAGCGCCTCGATCGCCTGCCCCGGCCTGCCGCGCTTCTCGTGCCACTCCGCCGCGTCGAGCTGCTCCAGCAGTTCCCGAGCGCCTGCGGCGGTCACCGTGCGCGCCTTCTTGAAGTGCGCGATCAGCGCGCGCACGTCACCGTACGAGGTCGTCGTCGAGAACGTGACGGTCGAGGTCACCGTCCGCCCCGCCCGGTCCGTCGCCGTGGCGACGAGGGAGTGGTCGCCGAGGGGCAGGGTCCAGAGGCGTACGGGCGCGCCCGAGGGAACCGCGGTTCCGTCGAGCTTGGCCGTGGCGCCCTCCACCCCCGAGACCGCGTCCGTCGCCGTCAGGACCGGGGTGACGGTGCCCGAGTCGCCGTACGGCTTGGCCTCCACGCCGGTGACCGTCAGCGCCGGGTCCGATTTGTCGATCTTCACGGTGACCGTGCCGACCTGGGAGACGTTGCCGCCGTTGTCGGTCGCGCGGTAGCGGACCTCCTTGGCGCCCTCCGCGCTGAGCGTCACCGGGTTGGCGGCGTTCGCCCAGGTGGTGCCGCCGTCGAGCGAGTACTGGCGGGAGGCCACCGTGCCGTTGTCGGTCGCGGTGACGGTGAGCGTGACGTTGCGGGTGTACCAGCCGTTCGCGCCGTCGGGCGAGGCAGGGTTGAGCGTGGCCGTGACGGTGGGCGGGCTGGTGTCCGCGACGCCCCCGCCCTGGAAGGTGAACGCGTCCACGTCCACGCCGCCGGTCGAGGTGACGTACAGCCGGCCGGTTCCCGCGGGCGGGTCGGCGAGCGCGGTGGTGATCGTCTGCCAGCCGTCGCCCGGCGGGACCGTCACCGTCGCGAACGGCGCGGCGGTGGGCGACTTCCAGCGCAGGGAGAGCGTCCCCGCGCCCGAGGCCTTGGTCTGGACCCCGGTGATGCCGGTGAAGTTGACCGGGTCGTAGGCGAGCCAGTCCCCCGCGTCGAACGAGGTGATCTTGAACTTGCCCGACGCCCCGTCGTCGGCGGTCCTGGTCACGCCGCTGCTCTGGTCGGCGTGCTCGGCCTGCGCGAGCTTCGGGTTGAGGGTGAGCGCGGCCTCGCCGAGCGCGCCGGGGATGCCGTTGGCGCCGTTGTCGCGGTAGTTCACGACGACCACGCCGTAGATGTTCTCCGTCTCGCCGTGCTCGGGCGCGTTCGCGGGCGTCGGCCAGGCGCCGGTGCAGCCGGTGCCGGTGGTCTCGGGGTGGGCGTGCACGTCGTGACCGAGGCCGAACGTCCACTGCATGCGCGTGCACACCGGGCTGTCGCCGTCCTCGGCATCACGCACGGCGATCTTGTACGGCACCGCGTTCCCCCAGTCGAAGAACCCGCCGTCCGGCGGCGTCTGGACGCTGACCTCGGGAGCGGTGTTGCCGACGGTGATCTCGGCCGAGGTGAGGCCCGCCCGGCCGCCGGAGTCGGTGACGCGCAGCCGCGCCACGTACTGCCCCAGCTCGGTGTAGGTGTGCGTGGCCGTCGCCCCGGTGGCGTCGAACGTGCCGTTCCCGTCGAAGTCCCACTCGTACGTCAGCGTCCCCGGCTCGGTGTCCCTGGACGACGACGCGTCGAAGGCGACCGTGAGCGGCGCCTGGCCGCTGGACGTCCTGTCCATGGTCATCTTGGCCTGGGGCGTCTTGTTGTCCGGGGTGTAGTCGATCCGGTAGAGCCCGGCGTCGGGGTTCGCGCGGAAGAACCCGTCGCCGTACTCCAGCACGTACAGCGACCCGTCCGGTCCGAACTCGATGTCCATCGGGCTGTCCGTGATGGGCTGCGCGGCGTCCCGCAGCTCGGCGTTGGGCAGGAAGTGCTCCAGCTTGGTGACCGGCCCGTCCGGGTACGTCACGGTGAACGCCGCCAGGTAGTCCTGCGAGAACTCGGCGAAGAACGCCTTGCCGTCCCAGTACGCGGGCAGCTTGCCGGGCGCCGGGTTGTCCGGGTCGTAGTGGTAGATCGGCCCGCCCATCGGCCCCTGGCCGCCCTGCGGGTCGAAGTCCACGAGCCCGGCCCACTCGGCCGGCTGGTGGGTGTTGTTGTCGCCGTAGTAGAGGTCGGCGGGGACCGCCGGCGGGAGCCGGTCGATGCCGGTGTTCCAGCGCGAGGTGTTCAGCGGCCCGGCCGCGCAGTCGAACCACGGCCCCGGCTGGGCGGTCTCGAAGTCCCAGTCGTTGTAGTTGAAGTTGTCGCCCGTGCAGTACGGCCAGCCGCTGTTCATGGGCTTGGTGAGCGGGGTGATGTTCCACTCGACGTAGCCGAGCGGGCCCCGGTTCGGGTCGGGGGTGCCGGCGTCGGGGCCGTAGTCGGCCCACGACAGGGTGCCCGTCTCCCCGTCCACGTCCATCCGGAACGGGTTGCGCACCCCGGTCACGAAGATCTCCGGCCGCGTCTTGGCCGTACCCGGCGGGAACAGGTTGCCCTGGGGGATCGTGTACGTGCCGTCGTCCGCGACCTTGATCCGCAGGATCTTGCCGCGCAGGTCGTCGCTGCTGCCCGCGCCGCGCCGGGAGTCGAAGCCCGGGTTCATGCCGGGCGCGTCGTTGTTGGGCGCGTACCCGTTGGCGCCCGGCGCGCCCGCCGGGGTGTTGTCGCCGGTGGCGAGGTAGAGGTTGCCGTCGGCGTCCCAGTCCACGTCGCCGGCCACGTGGCAACACTGCCCGCGCTGCGTCTCGACCTTGATGATGACCTGCTCGGTGGACAGGTCGAGCGCGTTGCCGGTCCACTTGAAGCGGGAGAGCTGGTTGTAGCCCTTCCACTGGTTCCAGTACGTCTCGTCGGCCCCGGCGGGCAGCGAGTTGGGCGCCGAACCGGTCGGCGTCGTCTCCGGGTACGGCGCCGACATGGTCCTGGGCGCGTAGTAGAGGTAGACCCAGTGGTTCTCGTCGAAGCGGGGGTCGAGGGAGACCGTCTGCAGGCCGTCCTCGGAGTTGTTGTAGACCGGGACGGTGTTGACGATCTTCGTGACGCCGCTGGCCGGGTCGGTCAGCCTGATGTCGCCGTTGCGCGCGGTGTGCAGGACCCGCCGGTCGGGCAGGACGGCCAGGTCGATCGGCTCGCCCACGTTCTTGGTCAGCGTGATCTTCTCGTAGCTCGACCACTCGGTGGCCGGTTCGTGTGCCTGGGCGGGGCCGGGTAAGACGAGTGCGGTGGCGGCGAGGAAGAAGCCGCCGAGCACCGCGAGGGTACGCTGCATGGTGATGCCGCTCCTAGGACGAGGAGTGTCATGATCCGGGCCGCCACGCCTGCCGCTGCAACGGCAGGGATCGCGTGGCGGTCCGGCGTCGTGGTGGGGGTCAGCCGCGCAGGGCGGCCATGTTGCGGTAGCTGAGCTCGGCGTACTGCAGCGACTGGCCCGGGTCCGTGCCGGGCGCGTTGTCCTGCTCGTACATCGGGTTGTGCAGGCCCCTGGAGCGGAGCCGGCCGAAGAAGCGGGAGTAGTCGATGTCCCCGGCCCCGAACGGCACCATGTCGTAGCCGTTGGCGGTGCCCGGGTTGGCGGTGCCGTCCTTGGCGTGGAACAGCGGGAACCGCTTCTCCTGCGCCAGCACGGTGGCGAGCGGGTCGAAGACGTCGGTCTGCGCCGAGCCGTCGGGCGCGGTGTACGTACGGTGCTTGAACTGGGCCACGTGCGCCCAGAAGATGTCCATCTCGAAGTAGACCCGCCTGGGGTCGCTGATCCCGAAGAAGTACTCCAGCTTGCGGATGCCCGAGGAGCGGGTGGGCCGGCCCTGGTCGTCGAGCGGGCCGCTGTCGAGCAGGAACGCGTACGCCGCGTCGTGGTTGTGCGTGTAGAGCTTGACCCCGGCCCGGCAGGCGAGCTCGCCGAGCGCGTTCCACTTCTCCGCCGCCACGTCCCAGTCGGCCTTGTACGCGCTGCCCGTCGGGTCGGAGCCGGTGCCCACGTGGTCCAGGCCGAGGATGTTCGCGATCTCCAGGACCTGCTTGAACCGGTCGAGGTCGGCGGTGCTCAGCGGCCACGAGGCCGGGATGAAGCCGTGGTTGCCCTCGGCCCGCAGCCCGTTGTCGTCGAGCCAGCTCCGCAGCAGCCGGGCGCCCTCGACGGTCTCCAGGTTCGCGCCGCCCTCGGCGTTGGCGTGCTGCCGGTACCCGGCGAACTCGACCTGCTGGTAGCCGATGCGCGCGAGCGCCTCGAACACGCGGCGGAAGCCGGACGGCAGGGTCGTGGACGCCGGGTCGCGGCCGATCGCGTCGCGGACGGTGTAGAGGATGATGCCGCGCTTGCCCGGCGGGATCAGCGGCCGGTTCCACCCGCCCTGGGCCTGCACGGGGTCGGCGGCGGCAGGCTGGGCGAGGGGGACGGCGGCCGCGGCGGCGATGCCGGCGGTGGCCGCGAGGAGGCGGCGGCGGCTCAGGCCGAACGTGCGGCGGAGCGCCTCTTCCTGCTCATGGAGCTGGCTCACGCGTGTTTCCCTTTCTCGAGGGACGCGTGCGCCGACCACGTCACGGCGTAACTGTGCCCGGCTCCACGAACATGCCACCGCGCGGGGAGCCTGCGACGATCAATTGTTACTACGCCGCGCAGAAGCGGTCAATGGTGCCCGAAAGCCTGATCGATGGCGTCCGGCGCGAGCACGTGGTCGACGACCATGACGGCGGCTCCGACGACGCCCGCCCGGTCGCCGAGCCGGCTCGACCTGATGCCGAGGTGCTGGGTGGCCAGCGGGAGCGACCGGCTGTAGATCGTCTCCCTGACCCCCGCCAGCACCTGCTCGCCCGCCTCGGCGACGTCCCCGCCGATGACGATGAGCGAGGGGTTGAAGAAGTTCACGATCGAGGCCATCACGGCGCCGACCTCGCGGCCGGCCTGCCTGACGAGCCGCGTGGCGCGCAGGTCGCCCGCGCGCATCAGCGCCACCACGTCCCGGCTGCCGTGTGCGTCGACCCCGGCGGCGCGCAGCTGCGCCGCCATGGACGCGCCGCCCGCGACCGCCTCCAGGCAGCCGGTGTTCCCGCACCTGCAGGGCGCCTCGGACGCCGGGACCCGGATGTGGCCGACGTCCCCCGCGGCGCCCTGCGCGCCCCGATGCAGCCGGCCGCCGGAGATGATGCCGCAGCCGATCCCGGTGCCGATCTTGATGAAGATCAGGTGGTCGATCTCGGGTCCGGCGGCCCAGTGCTCGCCGAGCGCCATGATGTTCACGTCGTTGTCGGCCAGCACCGGCGCGCCGAGCCGCGACCCGAGCCAGCCGGGCACGTCGAAGCCGTCCCAGCCGGGCATGATCGGCGGGTTCACCGGCCGTCCCGACGCGTGCTCCACCGGTCCGGGCAGCCCGACGCCGACCCCGCACACCTGGTCGAGGTCATACCCGGCGTCGGCCAGCAGCTCGCGAAAGGCGGTGGCGACCCACTCCAGGGTGGGCTCGGGCCCCCGGTCGACGGGCAGGTCTGCGGCCCGTTCGGCGAGGACGGTCATGCCGAGGTCGAGCACGGCCAGGCGGGCGCGGGTGGCGCCCAGGTCGGCCGCGAGCACCACCCGCGCGCCCTCGTTGAACGCGAACACGGCCGCCGGGCGGCCCCCGGAGGAGATCGAGTCGTCGGCGGCCACCACCCAGCTCCCGGCGATCAGCGCGTCGAGCCGCTGCGACACGGTGGACCTGGACAGGCCGGTGAGCTGGGCCAGCTCGCCGCGGGTGCGCGCCCGCCCGTCCCGGAGGATCGCCAGCAGCGCCCCCGCTCCGGCGCTCTGGCCGTTGGATCCCGTTGTCATGGGTACTACCTTACTTCGATGATCGACCGACTTATGTTGACAGAAACGAAAAGCCCGATCTATCGTCGCGAAATATGTCGGACATATGTGGGCAACAGCCCACATATCGTGAGATCGTCCGGCAATTCCCGAGCTCCGGCCCGGGATCAACGCTCTACGCCTTGGAGGATTCGGTCCGGCCCTCGCCCGCCGTCGCGCCGAGACGCGGGCACCGCAGGGATGCCACCCGGCCGGATCCTCCACAGGGCCTGGTTCCGGCGATCCGGAAACCAGTGTTTCGGGCCCAGAATGCGAACCAGGCGCGGGAGCGCTCCCAAGCCTACCAGACCCCGCTTGAACTGCACACATGCCGATAAACTCTGGAATTTGCCCAATTGATGAGCGGCTAACGGCCGGCGCAATCACGTCGAGAGCAAGGGCTTGACATCCCAGGCAGGCCCGCTCGTGCCGGTTCGCGAGTAAAACGTTCCAGATTTCCAGATACCTTGCAGCAAGGGGGATGAACTGGGCTTTTACCCCTTCACTACGGTTAGTCAATAGGCCAGACAATTCCGGCGGGTCCGATATTTGGTATTGAGGCCACCATTGCGGGCGTAGGTGCCATACTGCGTTTGGGAGCGCTCCCGCGAGCGCGTTCCCCCATGACGCCCCTCCACGAGGACCGGCAGTGAACCATCCCGACCCCCTTCTCGACGCCCGGCGCCCATGGGCCGCGCACATCTGGTGGATCGCCCTGGCCATCGGGGCGGCCGGCTTCGCCTTCGTCTGGCTGGCCACCCCGCACGCCCGGGAGATCGGCGCCGCCTGGCAGCTCGTGGCCAAGCTGCTCGCCTTCGCCTTCCTGTGCTGCGCGATCGCGTTCTTCCCGTGGGTGTCGCCACGCCTGCACTGGCTGCTGTACGCCCCGTTCGTCTTCCTGACCGGCTACCTGATCCCGCGGATCAGCTGGTTCTACTACGGCGACGGCGCGCGGGCGTACGGCGACGGCTTCTACACCCATCTCTACCTGCTGCTCTACCCGGGGATCGTGCTCACCGCCGCCGCCGCGTACCGGATCGGCGGCGGCTCCCCCGGCCGCTGCCTGAAGATCATGGCCACGGGGGTGCTGATCGTGTTCTCGGGCTTCCTGGACGTGATGTGGCAGGTGGTCAACCCGGTGCCGATCCCCGAGCGCATCGACGCCCCGCACATCAACCTGTTCACCGGCGGGCCGATCACGTTCGGCGCGGCGATCTGGTTCACGCTGGCGCACGTCCCGCTGATCGTGGGCGTCAACCTGCTTCCCCTTGACCGCTGGATCGCGCGCCTGACGGGAGCCGGCGCGGATGCCACCCGGAGGAGGTGACCCTTGCCGAACGCGCCTGCCGCGGCGCCCCTCATCGACATCTCGGTGGCGGCGCCCGCGTACAACGAGGCGGACAACATCGCGGCCGCGGTGACGGAATGGCGGGACTACCTGGAGCGTAACCCGGCGATCGGCGCCTGGGAGATCGTCGTGTGCGACGACGGCAGCGCCGACGCGACCGGGAGGATCCTGGAGGGCCTGCGGGCGGAGTGCCCGCGGCTCGTCGTCGTCACGTTCGAGCGCAACCGGGGCGCGGGTGCCGCCATCGCGGCCGCGATCGCGCGTACCCGGATGGACTGGGTCGTACTGCTCGACTCCGACGGCCAGTTCCCGATCGCGAACCTGGACCGCTTCATCGAGCGCATCCGGGCCGGGGCGGGGCTCGCGTTCTCGGGCGCCCGGATCAGGAAGGCCGACAGCCTGCCGTACCGGTGGGGGTCGGCGGCCAGCGGCGCGGTCAGCAACCTGCTGCACCGCACCCGCTACCGCGACTTCAACTCGATCTTCAAGGTGGTGCACGGGCCGCTGTTCCGCGCGCTGCCGCTGGAGTCGGCCGGGATGAACTGCTCGACCGAGATCACCGCCCGCGTCGCCGAGCTGGGCCACGCGTGGGTGGAGCTGCCGATCGAGCACCGCGAGCGGGGCGGCGGCAGCCGGGGCTGGCGGTTCTGGCGGGGGGCGCGCGACCGGGCCCTGTTCGTCGGTTACCTCGGGCTGCGCCACTGGCTGCTGCGGCGCGGCGTGCTGCGGGTCCCCGCGAGCCACGAGGAGGTCCCGTGAGGGTCGCCATGTTCAGCGGCGGGCGGGGCGCGGCGGGGATCGCCCGAGCCCTGCTGCGGGTGCCGGGGCTGGAGCTGTCCCTGCTGATCAACGGGTACGACAACGGGCTGTCCACCGGCGCGCTGCGCCGCTACCTGCCGGGCATGCTCGGCCCTTCGGACTTCCGCAAGAACCTCCTGCTCCACCTGGACCCCGGCGACCCCCGGCGCGAGCTGCTCGAACGCCGCCTGCCAGCCGGGACCACGGCCGCGGACCTGGCGCGGCTGGCCGGCGGGCCGCTGGACTACCGGATCGCGCGGGAGCTGCGGGTGTTCGCCGGGCGGCTGCGCGCCGAGCCGGACGGGCTCGACCTGGCCGGCTGCGCGCTGGGTAACCTGGTGCTCGCGGGGGCGTACCTGCGCCTGGGCGAGGACTTCAACGCGGCGGTACGCGCGTGCGCGCACACGTTCGGGTCGCCGGCGCGGCTGCTCAACGTGACGGGCGGCGAGAACGCGTTCCTGGTCGCGCTCAAGGAGAACGGGCGGGTGCTGGCCGACGAGGCCGACATCGTCGCGCCGCAGGACGCGGTGGCCATCACCGGGCTGTTCCTGCTGCGCGAGCCGCCCGGCCCGGACGAGCTCTCCGGGTCGCCGGAGCTGCTCGCGCGGCGCGCCGCCACGGTCACGCCCAGCCCCGAGGCGCTGGCGGCCGTCCGGGACAGCGACCTCATCGTGTACGGCCCGGGCACGCCGCACTCGTCGCTGCTGCCCAGCTACCTGACGCCGGGGCTGGCCGGGGCGGTCGCGGAGAGCCGGGCCGCGGCCAGGGTGTTCGTCGTCAACCTCGGGGGCGATCACGACATCCAGGGGCTGACGGCCACCGACCTGGTGGACCGCACGCTGGCGTACCTGGGCGACCCGGGCAACGAACGGCGCACGATCACGCACGTGCTCAGCCGCCGGGGCGGGTCCGGGGGTCCCGCCGTGCCGCTCGGGGTCGTGGAGCGCGGCTGCTGGGCGGGGGCGCGCTGGATCGGCGCGGACGTCGAGGACGCCGGGCGTCCCGGCACGCACGACGGCCCGCGCACGGCCGAGGCGCTGCGGGCCGTGCTCGGCGAGATCCCGCTGGCGCGCGCCGGATGAGCGGCCCCACGGGCGCCGCACCCGGTGCCGTCCAGAAGGCCGCCTCGCCCGGCGCCGCCCGGGGAAGCGCCGTCGGCGCCGGTGCGCCGGTCGCGGGGCCGGTCGCGGGGCTGGTGGCCGGGCGGCGGGTGTGGTTGTGCGATCTCGACGGGACGCTCGTGGACTCCTTCCCCGCGCACGAGGCCGCGTTCCGGCAGTCCGTCGCCGAGCTCGTACCGGCCGCCCTCCCGTCCTTCCGGTACGCCGATCACGCGGGCGCGAGCACCGCCGAGGTCGCCGCGCTCCTCACCGGGGACCGGGACGTGGCGGCCCGGCTGGCGCGGCGCAAGCAGGCGCTCTACCGGGAGTTCGTCGCGGCGGGCCGGGTCCGGCCGTTCCCGGGGGCGCGCCGGCTGCTCGACCGGCTGGCGGCGCGGGGACGGGTGGCGTACCTGGTCACCGCCGGCAGCCGGGGGTCGGTGGAGCGGGTGCTGGCGGGCTCGTCGCTGGGGGCGTGCTTCCGCGACGTGCTCACCGCCGACGACGTGCCGGTGAGCAAGCCGGACCCGGAGTTCTACGGCCTGGCCTGCCGCCGCTGGGGCGTCGATCCGGCCGAGGCCTTGGTGCTGGAGGACTCCGCCCACGGGGTGGCCTCCGCCGTCGGCGCCGGCCTGGTGACGCTGCACGTCCACACCACCGAGCCCGCCCCCGGCGCGGTCGCGGTGCGCGGGCTGGAGGACATCGTGTCCCTGCTGGAGGACAAGTGACTGTTTGTGCGGTGATCCCGGCGGCGGGGCGGGGGACGCGGCTGGGCCAGGGGGTTCCGAAGATCATGATCGAGGTGGCCGAGGGCGTCACCGTGTGGCACCTGCTGCTGCGCCGGCTGCGGCCGTGGACGCGGCACGTGCACGTCGTCGTCTCCCCCGACGGCGAGGGCCCGTTCCGGGAGCTCGCCGCCGGGGAGATCGCCGCGGGCGCGGTGTCGGTGAGCGTGCAGGAGCGGCCTACCGGCATGGGGGACGCGATCTTCGGCGCCGCCGCGCACTGGGCGGCGTACGAGACGATCCTGGTGGTCTGGGGCGACCAGGCCAACCTCTCCCCCGCGACCGTGCGCGACGTCCTGGCCGCCCACCCGGGCGAGGGGCTGACGCTGCCGCTGGTGCCGATGGCCGATCCGTACGTGGAGTACGAGCTGGACGGGGACGGGCTCGTACGCGTGCGGCAGTCCCGCGAGGGCGACGAGTGCCGTCCCGGCGGGCTCAGCGACGTCGGCGTGTTCTGCCTGGCCACCGGCGGGCTGCGGCAGGCGTGGGAGCGGTACGCGGCCGGGGCGGCGGCGGGCGCGGCCACCGGCGAGGTGAACTTCCTGCCGTTCCTGACGCACCTGTCGCGGGCCGAAGGGCGGCCGGTGACGGTCGTGCCGGCGACGGACGCGGCCGAGGCGCGCGGGATCAACACCCCGGAGGACCTGGAGTTCGCGCGGCGGGCGTACCAGCGGTGCGGCTCCTGAAGTCCCGCACGGCGCGCCTGCGCCCGGTGGCGGGGCCGACGCTGGTGAGCACGGTGGCCAGCGGCACGGCGGCGGCGACCACGCTGGTCATCGCGCGGGGCGCGGGGGCGAGCGCGTTCGGCCAGTTCACGGTGGTGCTGTCGATCGCGCTGATCGTCACCGTCGGGATGCTGACGAGCCTGCACTACGTGATGCTGCAGGAGCTGCCCAGGGCCGAGCCGGGGCGGCGGGCCGAGCTGGTGGCGACGGCGCTGCCGGCCACGCTGGCGGTCAGCGCCGGGCTGGCCGCGCTGGGCCTGCTGGCGGCGCCGCTGCTCACGGCCGCGCTGAACGTGGACACGCGCACGCTCGCCTTCGGGCTGGCGCTGGCGGCGTCGATGACGGTGAACCAGCTCACCGAGAGCTTCCTGCGCGGGCTGAAGCGCTTCGCCTTCGTGGCGGGGCTCAAGCTGGCCATCGCGGTCGTGTACCTGGGCGCCGCTTCCTACTGCCTGCTGGTGCTGGGGATCAGGGAGGCCGAGCCGTACCTGGTCGCGCTGATCGCCACGAACGTGGCGTTCGCCGTGGCGGCGCTGGCGGCGGTGCGGGTGCGGCCGGGGCTCTGGTCGGCGCGGCTGGCCCGGTCGCTGTACCGGCACGGCATGTACGTGACCGTCATCGCCGCGCTCACCGGCGTGCTCTTCGGCGTCGACGTGATCTTCCTGAACCACTGGGCGGGCCCGGCCGAGGTCGGCGTGTACTCGGTCTACAACGGCTTCCCCAAGCGGCTGCTGGGCGTGGTATTCACCGACGGGGTCGGGCTGGTGCTGCTGCCGGTGATGGCCACCATGGACAAGGCGCTGCTGATGCGGCGGATCGCCCGGCTGGTCCCGGCGGTCGCCGGGGTCGCGGCGGTGTTCTCGTTCGCCGCGAGCACGGTGTTCTTCCGGGTGATGGGCGGCGAGTACCCGTACTCGCTCGGCCTGATGGCGCTGTCGGCGCTGGGCATCGGCGCGCACACGGCGTTCAACCTGTACTCGGTCGCCCTGTCCATGGACGGGGTGCGCGGGGCCAGGGTGCTCATCGGCTGCCTGGCCGCGGGGACGCCGCCCGCCCTGGCCGTGCTGGCGGCCTGCATCCACCGGCAGGGGCTGGCGGGCGGGCTCGCCGGCTTCGCGCTGGCCAACCTCGTCCTGCTGGCCGTCGTGGCCGTGGCGGCCGCCCGCGTCTACCGGAGCCCCCCATGAGAATCGCCTGCGTCGTCAACCAGTTCCCGCCGAACGTCACCGCCGGGCTGGGCAGGTACGCCGAGCTGATCACCCCGTACCTGGCCCGCGGCCACGAGCTGACCGTGTACACGCCGAACGACGGCCGCCTGCCGGTGGACGAGATCGTGGACGGCGTCCGCGTGCACCGCCCGCGCGGCTCCCTGCTCGGGGGAAGGCGGCTCAACCGCACCAGGCGCTCGGAGTTCCTGCTGCTCGCGCTGAACGTCGTGGTCAGCAACTGGCGCTACTTCCTGCGGCTGCGCCGCCGCCGGGAGCGGCCCGACCTGGTCGCCGTGCACGACTCGACGAACTTCCTGTCGGGCCTGCTCTGCCACTACGTGCTGCGGCTGCCGGTGGTCTTCCACGTGCACACCACGGAGTACGGCGTCGCGCCGCAGCGCAGCATCTCCGACCCGCTGAAGGTGTTCGCGGCGCTGGAGCGGTGGCTGGCCCGGGTCGCCCGGCGGGTGGTGGTGGCCACGCCGGAGGTGCGCGACCAGCTCGTGGCCGCCGGCTGGGCCCGGACGCCCATCGACGTGGTGCCGCTGGGCGGGACGTACGAGGCGGTGCTCCCGTCGCTGGACCGCGACGCGCTGCGGGCCGGGGCGGCGGCCCTGCGCGGGCGGCTGGGGCTGGCGGAAGGGGATCCGGTGCTGCTGTTCGTGGGCAGGATCGAGCGGCAGAAGGGCGTCTACCAGCTGCTGGAGGCGATGCGGGCGGCCGCCGGGGCGGTGCCGGGGCTGCGGCTGGTGATCCTCGGCGAGGGGGACGTCGAGGGCGTCGAGCGGATCGTCGCCGCGACGGGGCTGCGGGGGCGGGTGCTGGTCCCGGGGCGGTTCGTCGGGGGGCGGGAGCTGCTGGAGTACTACGAGCTGGCCGCGGCGTGCGTGTTCCCGTCGCTGTTCGAGCCGTTCGGGCTGGTGGCGACCGAGGCGATGGCGATGGGCCGGGCGACGATCCTGGGGGACGGCTTCTCCCGGGTCTTCCTCGGCCCGGACCCGGACCGGCCCGCGGCGTACGTCGTGCGGGCGGGCGAGCCCGCCGACATCGCGCGGGGCGTGATCGAGGTGATGTCCGACGCGGCACTGCGCCGGGGGCTGGCCGAGCGGGGCGAGCGGTTCGTCAGGGAGAGCCTCGGCTGGTCGCGCGCCGCCGCCGGGACGGCCGAGGTCTACCGGACGGCGGTGAAGGCCGGGCGGCAGCTCCGCTGACCACGTGTGCCGGGCGGCCGGGTCAGGCGGGTCATGCGGGTCATGCGGGGGCTCCCTTGAGCACGCGCAGGGAGCCCACGGCGAGGCCGGTGACGAGCACCACGTGGACCGCCAGGTGGACGGCCATGAAGTAGGCGGTGAAGGCCGCCCCCCGCTCCCGGTGCACGAACCGCAGCAGCCGCGGATCGGCCACCACGAACCACCCCACCAGCGCGACCGGCACCGCGAACAGGCCGGGATGCACCAGCCCCAGCGGCAGGGACGCCAGCGCGAGCGCGCAGGCGAGGATGCCGGCCCGGCTGTTGGCGTTCTCGGGCTTGGCCGCGCCGCGCCTGGCCGTGGCCAGGGCGAGCGGGATCAGCGGCAGCGCGCGCCGCCACTGCTCGGCGAGCACCGGCAGGAACCGGTGCCCCTCGTCGTGGCGGCCCATCACCGCGTCGGTCAGCAGGATCCTGGTGCGCACGGCCAGGCGGCTGCTGTACTCCACGTCCTCGCTGTCGCGCAGGCCCTCGTCGAGCCGGCCCGCCTCCAGCCACACCGAGCGGCGGATCGCGGCCAGCGCGAACACGACGCTGTTGACCTCGCCGAGGTGCCTGCGCCGCCAGTGGACCTGGTGGAGCAGGCGATACCACTCGACCGGGCCGTCGTCGATGAGCGGCTCGGTGTCGTAGACGCCGTGGACGCAGCCGACCCCGGGATCCTCCTCCAGGATCCGGACGGCGCCCGCGACCGCGTCCGGGCGTAACGCCACGTCGCTGTCGAGGAAGAAGATCACGTCGCCGGTGGTGCTCTCCACCCCGGCGTTCCTGGCCGCCGAGACGCCGCGGTTGTCGGGGAGCCGGACGACCCGGCAGCCCAGCTCCTCGGCGATGGCCGGGGAGCCGTCGCCGCTGGCGTCGTCCACCACGACGATCTCGTCGGGCGGCCGGGTCTGGGACAGCGCCGACTCCAGGCACAGGCGCAGGGTCCTGGCCGCGTTGTAGCACGGCACGATCAGGGAAACTCTCGTCACGGGGGCCGCCCTTCGCGAGTCCTGGGACTTCCATGATCTCGCGGCCGGCCCCCGCGGCGCATCATCTCAGCCGGCCTCCCACAGGTCGCAGTTGTGCTCGGCGAGCATCGTGGCCAGCGGGACCGGCGTGGACTTCCCGCCCGCCCTCAGGGACATGACGAGGGAGGTCCCGTTGAAGGCCGGCCAGCGCGCCGAGTACGCGGCCCGCGGCTGCCCGCCGATCGTGAACGACCCCCAGTAGTGCACCATGTCGCGGGCCAGCCGCCGCTCCGAGGCGTCGAACGTCGGCGCGATCGGGGTGCCGTTGTCGAAGCTCGGCCACAGGTAGGCCAGCTCGGCGGCGTGCCCCGCGCCCCACTCGTAGCCGGCCGGCTCGGGGCTCAGCCCGGGGCCGGTGCGGTGGTCGAAGCGGTAGCCGTACACGCGGGTGTGGGTGGACAGGGCCTCGATGAAGCGCAGCGTCGGGCAGCCGCCGAGGCCGGCCAGGAAGCCGGAGTCGGTGAAGACGGCCGCCGCCAGGTACGCCGAGGTGAACTGGTCGGACTGCGCTGGCCACGGATACCTGGCCAGGACGGCGTCGGCGCGGTCGGGGAAGAGGCCGCGCATCCAGCCCTCGTACTGCTCCTTGGTCCAGCCGCGGGCGCCCTGCAGGAACGTGCGTCCCTCGTCGCGGTTGGCGCCGACGACCAGGGGGACCCGCTGGAAGCGGCCCGCCCGGACGGCGGTGTCGGGGTTCTCCGGCAGGGCGGGCGTGCCGTACAGGAACGAGGCGAACTGCGGCCCGTCGACCAGCTTGGCCGCGCTCAGCCCGCGCAGGCAGGCCAGGTCGGAGCAGCCGAGCGCGGTGGCGATGGAGGCGCCGGCCTGCTCGCCGTCCGCGTACGGGCGGCTGGTGCAGGACCCGCTCTGGATGATCGCGCGGGCGAACAGCCCGGCCGAGGCGGGCGAGGCGAGGTTGGCGCAGACGGAGAAGCCGCCGGCCGACTCGCCGTCGATGGTGACCTGGCGGGGGTCGCCGCCGAACGCGGCGATGTTGCGGTGCACCCAGCGCAGCGCGGCCTGCTGGTCGGCCAGGCCGTAGTTGCCGGACGTGCCCGCTTCCGTGCCCGATTCTGCGGCCAGCAGCGGGTGGGCCAGGTAGCCGAACACGCCGAGCCGGTAGTTGACGCTCACCACGACGACGTTCTCGAGCTGGGCGATCAGGGTGCCGTCGTGCTGGTTGGCCGAGCCGTTCTGCAGGCCGCCGCCATGGATCCAGAACAGCACGGGCAGCCGCTGCCCGGCCTTCGTGCCGGCGGGGCGGAACACGTTGAGGTAGAGGCAGTCCTCGGTCTCGGAGCGGGGGCCGTTGGTGCTGGCGGCGGCGGGGCAGCGGTTGCCCCACTGGGACGCGTCGCGCACGCCCTGCCAGGCGGGCGCCGGCCGGGGTGCCCGCCAGCGCAGGTCGCCGGTGGGCGGGGCGGCGTACGGGAGGGCGAGGAAGCGGTCGACGCCGTCCGCGCGGGCCCCGCGTACGAAGCCGGTGTCGGTACGCGCCGTCGGCCGGTCGCCGCCGGACGCGGCGGCGGGCACGGGGACGGCGGCGGCCAGGGCCGCCGCGGCGAGCGCGATCAGTAATCGTCTCATCGGACTGTGACCTCCTGACGTAGACGCAGGTCCCTGGAGGAGGACCCGACGTGGACGGTACGGCGGCCCCTCGCGAGGGTCCACCCGCCGTCCGACCAGTACTGCAGTGCGCGCAGCGGCACCGTCACGGTGACGCGGCGCCGCTCGCCGGGCGACAGCGGCACCCGGGCGAACCCGGCGAGCGCGCGGGGCGGCATCGGGACCGGCGGGCTTGACGGCGAGCCGAGATACACCTGCGGCACCTCCACCCCGGCGCGCCGGCCGGTGTTGGCGACCGTGAAGGACACGCTGAGCCCGCCGCCCGCGGCCCGCACCGACAGGCCGTCGTACTCGAAGCGGGTGTAGGACAGGCCGTGCCCGAAGGGGAACAGCGGCTCGATGCCGTGCGCGTCGTAGTGCCGGTAGCCGACGAGCACGCCCTCGCTGTAGTCCGCGACCCCGCCCACGCCCGGGTAGCGCTCGGGCTGCGCGGTCGGCACGTCCTCGGCCCGCACGGGGAACGTCACCGGCAGCTTGCCGCCCGGGCTGGCGCCGCCGAGCAGGAGTGTGGCGGTGGCGTCGGCGCCCTCCTGGCCCGGGTACCACATCTGCAGGATCGAGGACACGTTCCGCGCCCACGGCATGAGCACCGGGTCGCCGGTGTTGAGCACGACCGCGGTGCGGGCGTTGGCGGCGGCGACGGCCCCGATGACCGGGTCCTGGCCGCTCGGGAGGGCGAGGGCGGCGCGGTCGGCGCCCTCGGTGCCCTCGTTGAAGGCGAACACGAGCGCCGCCCGCGCCCCCTTGGCCAGCGCGGCGGCCTCGCGCAGCGCCTCCTGGCGGCGCTGCGGGGTGACCCAGGCCAGCCTGACCTGCAGCGGCGTGCCGGCGATGCCGGTGGCCGCGACGGTGACGGGCTTGGCCACCCCGGCTTCGAGGCGGACGGTCGCGCCGGCGTTCGTCAGGCCGCCGGAGGTCGCGATGAGGCTGCTGTTGCCGCCGATGAGGGCGCCGACCGAGCCGATCCTGACACCGTCGAGGGTCAGCGAGATCGAGCCGTTGAACGACGGCACTCCGCCCGCGCCCTGGATGCGCAGGTCGTAGTCGCCGGTCGCGGGCGCGGTGAGCGTGCCCGTCCACGTCCACGACGAGCCGGCGGGCAGGGCGTCCGCGCCGGTGTGGTCGACCTGGGCGGCGGCCTGCGGGGTGCCGCCCTGCTGGGCGCGCTGGAGCACCAGCGCGGAGGCGGGCACCGGGACCCCTTCCAGGTCCACGCCCGTGGCCCAGCGGATGCGGCTGCCCGGGCCGGCCTGGCGGCGCAGGGCGGTCAGCGGGCTCTCGGCGTTCGCGGGGATCACCCTGGCGCTTCCTCCGCCGCCCACCAGGGGGCTGGCCGCGGTGGGGCCGATGACGACCAGGTCGGCCAGGTCGGCGCGGCCCAGCGGCAGCAGGTCCCGTTCGTTGCGCAGCAGCACGGCGCCGGCCAGCGCGATCTCCTTCGCGGTGCGGGCGCCGCCCGCCGGGTCCGGGGAGGGCCGCGGCCGACCGCCGCCGAGCAGGCCGAACCGGTCGAGCTGGACGAGGACGCGGCGCACCGCGGTGTCCACCACCGACTCGGCCAGCTGCCCGGAGGCGACGGCGGCGGCCAGGCCCCCGTAGTTGACGCCGAAGGGCATCTCCATGTCCATCCCGGCGGTGAGCGCGGGCGCGCCGCTGTGCGTGGCGAACCAGTCGGACATCACCCAGCCGCCGAAGTGCCATTCGTCGCGCAGGATCCCGGTCAGCAGGTGCGGGTGCTCGGCGGCGTACACGCCGTTGACGTGGTTGTAGGCGGCCATGACGGCGCCCACGCCCGCCTGCACGGCGGCCTCGAAGGCCGGCAGGTAGATCTCGCGCAGGGTCCGCTCGTCCACCTTGACGTCGATCGTCTGGCGGGCGTTCTCGAAGTTGTTGGCCGCGTAGTGCTTGACGGTGGCGATGAGGCCCTCGCCCTGGATGCCGCGGATCTCGCCGGCGACGAGCGCGGCGGCCAGCAGCGGGTCCTCCCCGAGCGTCTCGAAGTTCCGGCCCGCCTGCGGCACCCGGACGATGTTGGTCATCGGCGACAGCAGGACGTCCATACCCAGCGCGCGGCCCTCCCTGCCGATGACCGCGCCGAACCGCCGGGCGAGGTCGGGGGCGAACGTCGAGGCGAGCGCCACCGGCGCGGGCAGGGCGGTGGCGTTCGCCGTGACGCGCACGCCGGCGGGCCCGTCGGCCAGGCGGATCTCGGGGATGCCGAGGCGGGGCACGCCGGGCACGTACCCGGCCTGGCCCTTGGAGGCGGGGTCGGTGCCGCCGTGCAGCAGCGAGACCTTCTCCTCCAGCGTCAGCTGCCGCAGGAGCGCGTCGACATCCGTGCGGCGGGCGGTCCACCGTGAGGGGACCGCGGCGACGGCGGCGGCCGCGCCGAGCAGCCGGGCCGCGTCGCGGCGGGTCAGCGACGGGTTGAGCGCTTCAGCCATGTGAACAGCTCCTTCGCGGAACGGGCCGACCGGCTGGGGTCGCGCCCGCAACATATGAGCCGCGGAGAGGTTGCGTAACCGCGTTCTCCGTTGAACGGAAGACTTTTCAGAACGTCGTTCGGTGTGTTTCTGGATTGTTACCCATCGCAACAAACTCTGGGGCTTCGAGGGCTGGACCCGCAGGCAGCACGGGTTTACGTTGCCGCAAACAACATAAAAACCGGAACATCGCGGGGTGACAGGTCCGAACCGGGAGGCGGCGACCATGACCACAACCGACGACGGCCCGGCCGCGGCCACGATGCGCCGCGGCGTGCACGCGCCCGGCAGTGTCAAACAGCCGGCCAAGCAGCCGGCGGGCCGGACGGCTTCCGGAAGCGCGCGGCGGCCCGCCGGCCGGACCGTGACGAGCCGGGTCCTCAGCGTGCTCAGCGCGTTCTCCGGCGAGTGCCCCAGGCTGAGCCTGTCCGACATCAGCCGCCGCGCCTCGATGCCGTTGACGACGGCGCACCGGCTGGTCAGCGAGCTGATGTCGTGGGGCGCGCTGGAACGCGACCGCGACGGCCGCTACCAGATCGGGCTGCATTTGTGGGAGGTGGGCGCGCTGGCCCCGCGCGGGCTGGGCCTGCGCGAGGTCGCCATGCCGTTCCTGGAGGACCTGTACGAGGTCACCCACCAGCACGCCCAGCTCGCCGTCCTGGACGCGCCCGATGTGCTCTACCTGGAGCGGATCTCCGGCCGGGACGCGGTCGGCGTGCGCAGCCGGGTGGGCGGGCGCTTCCCGGCGCACGCCACGGGCGTCGGGCTGGCGCTGCTGGCCCACACGCCGCCCGCGACGCAGGAGGCGTACCTGGCCGGGCCGCTGGCGGCCTTCACCGACCGGACCATCGCGAACCCCGGCCGGCTGCGGGGGGTGCTGGCCGAGGTGCGGCGACACGGGTACGTCATCAGCGACCGGCAGGTCACGCTGGACGCGGTGTCGGTGGCGGCCCCCGTGCGGGACGCGGCGGACGAGGTGATCGCCGCGCTGTCGGTCGTGGTGCGGGTGGGCGAGCAGCAGCCGGGCGCGCTCGTGCCGGCCGTCGTCGGCGCCGCCCGCGGGCTGTCGCGCTGGCTGCAGTCGCACCCGGGGCGGCCCTGACGGGGTTGCCTTTCGCGGGTGTTGTGTGATGTGGTGCGGCTCGCTTTCCTCTTTCGCTCTGGAGGCTTGACCGTGCCGTTCATTGTGGATCTGACCAGCGGGAACGTGGAGAAGGAGCAGCACCCGGGCGAGATCGGCGGGTCCGTGCTCGGGCTGCGGCTGATGGCCGGGCGCACGCCCGCCGGGCTCGATCCGTACGATCCGCGGGCGCTGCTGTACGTGGCGGCCGGGGTGCTGGGCGGGACGGCGGCGCCGGGGCTGGCCAAGGCGGTGTTCCTGGCGAAGTCGCCGCTGACGGGGGTGGCCGGGGAGTCCCACGCGCTCGGGCCGTTCGCGGCGGGCCTGCGCGGGGCGGGCGCCAAGGCGCTGTCCGTCACGGGGCGGGCCGCGCGGCCGTCCTACCTGCTCGTCCAGGACGGACAGGTGACCCTGCACGACGCCTCGGAGCTGCGCGGGCTGGGCACGGCCGCGACGACGGACGCGCTGCGGGCGCGGCACGGCCAGGGCGCGCACGTGGCCGCGATCGGGCCGGCCGGGGAGAACTTGGTGCGGTACGCGAGCGTGGTGACCGACTACGCCTACGCCGCCGGACGGTACGGGCTCGGCGCGGTCTTCGGGGCCAAGAACCTCAAGGCCGTCGTGTGCGTCGGCGAGGCCCCGACGGAGAGCGCGACGGAGGTCGCCGACCCCGGCGCGATCGCCGGGCTGGCCGCCTACTACCGCGACTCGCTGGCCACGAACCCGCTGGCGGCAATCCAGGCAGGGATGCCCGGGTTCGCCGGATGGGTGGGCGATCCGCCCGCCCCCGGGTACGCGGCGGTGCGCAACTTCTCGGTGACCGGCGCGCACGGGCTGCGGGTCCCGTCCGCGGCCGACTACGACGGGCGCGCGGTGGCGACCACCGGGGCCTGCCCCGGCTGCCCCAACGACTGCCTCAAGGTGTACGCGCCACCGGGGCTCGCCGAGCGGCGGACCGGCGGGCTGGGGCAGGAGGCGTTCCTGTCGCTCGGCTGGAACCTCGGGATCGACGACCTCGACACCGTGCTGGCCGCCAACGCCCGCTGCAACGACCTCGGGCTGGACCCGGTCTCCCTCGGCGGCACGCTCGCGTTCGCCATGGAGTGCGCCGAGCGCGGGCTGCTCCCCGGCGGGCCCGTGTTCGGCGATCCGGCGGCGTTGCCCGGGCTGATCGACGACGTGGCGGGGCGTACGGGCGAGATGGGCGACCTGCTGGCCGAGGGCGCGGCGCGGGCGGCCGCGAAGCTCGGGCCGGCCGCGGCCCCGTACGCCATGACCGTCAAGGGCGCCGAGCTGCCCTGCTTCGACCCGCGTGTCCAGCCGGGCATCGGCCTCGGGTACGCGATCGCCCCCGGCGGGCCGCGCTACGACGCGCTGGAGCACGACCTCGACTTCGACCCCGTGGCCGGGCTGGCCTACAGCTTCAGCGAGGCCCGGCGGATCGGGGCGGAGCCCGCGCCGGTCGCCGGGCTCGACGCCGAGCGGGGCCGGCGCACCGCCCGGCTGCTGCGGCTGTGGAGCGGGCTCGACGCGCTCAACCTGTGCGTCTTCGCCTCCTCCCCCACCCGCCCGCTGACCCTCGACCACCTGAGCGCCCTGGTCACCGCCGTCCTCGGGCGGGAGTTCACCCTGGACGACCTGCTGGCGGCCGGTCAGGCGCGGCTCGACGCGATGCGCGCGTACGCGATCCGTGAGGGCGGCGGTCCCGACGAGCTGCCGGCCCGGATGCACGAGGAGCCCGTCGCGGTGGGTCCCCACGAGGGCGCGGTGCTGGACCGCGCCTCGTTCGAGCTCGCCCGGGCCGCCTTCTACGAGGAGCTCGGCTGGCGCTGATTTCCCGAAAAACGCTCTTGTCCGGTTTGTGCGGTTCGCGTTATGGTCTGGTCAATCGTTTGAACGAGAGACGGGAGACCATCGGGGATGGCTGTCACGATCGACCTGGGCGGGCGGACGGCGCTCGTCACGGGCGGCGCGGGAGGGCTCGGGTTCGCGTGCGCCCGCGCGCTGGCCGACGCCGGAGCGGACGTCGTGCTCTCCGACCTGGAGGGCCCGCGGCTGAGCGAGGCGGCGGCCGAGCTGGGCGCCGAGGCCCGGCCGGCCGACCTCACCGACCCGGCGCAGGCGGCGGCGCTGGCGGGCGCCCGCGACCGGATCGACGTGCTGGTGAACTGCGCCGGGATCATGCGCACCACCCCGCTGCTCGACATCGAGCCCGGCGAGTGGCTGCGGATCGTGGACGTCAACCTCAACGCCACGTTCTGGCTCACCCAGGCCGTCGGGCGCGGGATGGCCGAGCGGGGCGGCGGCTCGATCGTGACGCTGGCCTCGGTGGCCGCCCGCTCGGGCCGCCCCAACGCCGCCCACTACTCCGCCACCAAGACGGCCCTGCTCTCCCTGACGAAGTCGGCGGCCGAGGCGCTGGCCCCCGTGCGGGTGAACGCCGTGTGCCCCGGCGTCTTCCTCACCCCCATGTGGGACGAGATCATCGCCGACCGCGACCGGCGGTTCGGCCCCGACGCGGGCGCCGGCTACCTGAAGGAGGTCAGCGGGCGCTCCCCGCTGCGCCGCCCCGGACGTCCCGAGGAGGTCGCCTCCGCGGTGCTCTTCCTGGCCAGCGACCTGGCGTCGTTCGTGACGGGCCAGGCTCTCAACGTCGACGGCGGACTGGAGATGAACTGACCGTGCGCCAGACGTTCAAGCTGCTGCCCGAGTTGTTCGGCGACGGCGCGATGACCGAGATCTTCTCCGCCGAGCGGACCGTGCTCGCCTGGCTGCGCACGGAGGCCGCGCTGGCCCGCGCCCAGGCCGAGGAGGGCGTGATCTCCGAGGCCGACGCGCGGGCCATCGAGGCGGCCTGCGTGCCGGCCAACATCGACGTCCGGCGCCTCTGGTCGGAGGCGGTCAACGTGGGCTACCCGATCCTGCCCCTCGTACGGATGATCTCCGCCGCGCTCCCCGAGGGGCCCAACGGCCGCGTCCACTACGGCGCGACCACGCAGGACATCATGGACACCGGCCTGGCCCTGCAGATGGGCGAGGCCCTCGACCACCTACGGGCGCTGCTCGGCTCGTTCGGCGGCGCGCTGGCCCGGCTGGTGGCCGAGCACGCCGGCACCGTCGTCGCCGCCCGCACGCACGCCCAGCAGGCGGTGCCCACGACGTTCGGGGCGAAGATGGCGGTGCTGCTGGCGGAGGTGACGCGCCAGCGCGACCGGGTGGGCGAGGCGGCGCGGCGGGTGCGGGTCGTGTCGCTGTTCGGCGCGGGCGGCACGTCCGCCGCGATGGGCGAGCGCTCCAGCCAGGTGCGCGAGCGCATGGCCGGGGTGCTCGGCCTCGGCACCACCGAGGTCCCCTGGCACGTGGCCAGGGACGGCGTCGCCGAGTTCGGCGTGACCTGCGCGAGCCTGGCGGCCACCGCGGCCCGCTTCGCCCGCGAGGTCGTGGACCTGTCCAGGACCGAGGTCGGCGAGGTGCGCGAGGCGGGCGGACACCACCGTGGCGCGTCCTCCACGATGCCGCAGAAGGCCAACCCGATCGGCTGCGAGGCCGTCATCGGCATGTCCGGCACGGCGGGCGCGCTCAGCTCGGGCCTGTTCCGCGCGATGGAGGCCGGCCACGAGCGGGCCGCCGGCGAGTGGCAGGTCGAGTGGTACGTGGTGCCGCTCCTGGCCGAGCTGGCCGCGGGCGCGCTGGCCACGGCCGCAGAGGTCGCCGCCGGGCTGCGGGTCTACCCGGAGGCCATGCGGGCCAACCTGGGCGCCGAGGGCGGGCTGATCATGGCGGAGGCGTACATGATGCGGCTGGCCCCGGCGCTGGGCCGGGAACGGGCGCACGACCTGGTCTACAAGGCGGCGCACGAGGCCCGCGAGCGCGGGCGGGCGCTGGCCGACGCGCTGCGCGACGTGGCGGGACCGGACGATCTGGCGAGCCTGGGCGCGCTGCCCATCCCGCCCGAGTCCTACATCGGCGACGCCGAGGCGATCTGCGCCGCGGCGCTCGAAGCCTGGAGATGTGATGAGTGAACGCAGGCTCGCGGATTTGCTGGCCATGTGGCGGATCCGCGCGTTCGAGGAGAAGGTGCGCGACCTGCGAGCGGAAGGTCCGATCGTCGGCTCGGTGCATCTGTGCATCGGGCAGGAGGCCGTCCCGGTGGGCGCGTGCGACGTGCTGGAGCCGCACGACGCGCTGTTCGCGACCTACCGCGGCCACGGCTGGGCGCTGGCCAGGGGCGTGCCCGCGCAGGCGCTGTTCGCCGAGCTGGCGGGCCGGGCGACCGGCGTGAACGGCGGCCGGGGCGGCTCGGCGTACTTCACCGCGGCCGAGTACGGCTTCCACGGCGAGAACTCGATCGTGGGCGCGGGCGCGCCGATCGCGTGCGGGGCGGCGCTGGCCGGCCGGCACGACGGCTCGAACCGGGTGGCCGTGAGCGTCTTCGGCGACGGCGCGATGAACCAGGGCGCGGTGCACGAGGCGATGAACTTCGCCGCCGCGTTCTCCCTGCCCGTGGTGTTCGTCTGCGAGAACAACCGCTACTCCGAGCTGACCCCGATCGCCGACATGGTGCACAACCCGCGCCTGGCCGACCGCGCCGCCGCGTACGGGATGCCGGGCCACCGCGTCGACGGCAACGACGTGGAGGCCGTGCGCTTCCACGTGCGCGACGCGCTGGAGGTGGCCCGCGAGGGCGGCGGGCCGACGCTGCTGGAGTGCATGACCGAGCGCCTGGTCGGCCACTACATCGGCGACGCGGAGACCTACCGGCAGCCCGGCGAGCTGGAGCGGATCGGCAGGCGCGAGCCGATCGCCCGGCTGCGCGAGGGCCTGCTCGCCGACGGGGTGCCGGCCGCCGACCTGGACGCCGTGGAGCGCGGGGCGCGGGCCGAGATGGCCTCCGCCGCCGAGCGCGCGCTGGCCGCGCCCCTCGCCGACCCCGCCACCGCAAGGGAGCACCTGTATGCCTGACCTGTCCTACGGCGAGGCCGTGAACGCGGCCCTGCACCGCCTCATGGAGGAGCTGCCGGAGACGCTGGTGTACGGCGAGGACGTCGCCGTGCCCGGCGGCGTGTTCGGCGTGACCAGGGGCCTGCGCAAGCAGTACGGCGACCGCGTGTTCGACACCCCGATCAGCGAGTCGGCGATCCTCGGCAGCGCGGTGGGCGCGGCGATGTTCGGCCGCCGCCCGATCGTCGAGATCATGTGGGCCGACTTCTCCCTGGTGGCGCTGGACCAGATCGTCAACCAGGCGGCCAACGTCCGCTACGTGTCGGGCGGGCGGCTGCGGGCCCCGCTGACCATCCGCACCCAGCAGGGCAACGCGCCGGGCGCGTGCGCGCAGCACTCGCAGTGCCTGGAGGCGCTCTTCCTGCACGTGCCGGGGTTGCGGGTGTGCATGCCGAGCACGCCGCAGGACGCCTACGACCTGCTGGTGACGGCCGTGCACGGCGACGACCCGGTGCTGGTGATCGAGAACCGCACGCTGTACTTCGGCCCGAAGGAGCCGGTCAGGACGGACGGCCCGGTCCAGCCGATGGGCGGGGCGCGCACCCGCCGCGCGGGCTCCGACGTCACGGTCGTCACCTGGGGCGCGATGACGCACCGGGTGCTCGAGGCGGCCGAGGCCCTGGCCGGCGAGGGGGTCGAGGCCGAGGTGCTGGAGACGCCGTGGCTCAACCCGTTCGACACCGGGGCCGTGATCGAGAGCGCGCGCCGCACCCGCAGGCTGGCCGTCGTCCACGAGGCGAACGTCACCGGCGGCTTCGGCGCCGAGGTCGTCGCCCGGGTCGCGGGCGCCGGGGTGGCGCTGGCCGCGCCGCCGATCCGGATCGGCGCGCCCGACGTGCGGATGCCCGCGGCGCCGGTCCTCGCGCAGGCCCTGATCCCCGACGCCACGCGGATCATTCACGAAGTCAAACGTTTGACCGAAGCAGGAGCACCATGAAGAAGTCATTCCTCGTCGCCGCCGCCCTGATCGCCGGCGCGACGGCCTGCGGCGGCGGTTCCACCGGTGCGACGGGCACGAAGGAGTACACGATCGGCGTCTCCAACCTGGGCCTGAGCTTCCCCTTCCCGGCCGCCATCGGCAAGGGCGTCAAGGAGGAGGCCGCCAGGCTCGGCGTGCGGATCGTCGAGCTGGACGCGCAGGGCAAGGCCGACAAGCAGAGCAACGACGTCCAAGACCTCATCGCCCAGCAGCCCGACGGCGTGCTCATGCTGCCGGTGGACTCCGGCGTCGCCCAGGGGCTGGCCGACCGGCTCAAGGCCGCGAACATCCCCACCGTGGCCGTGGCCTCCCAGGTCGGCGACCCCAAGGCGCGCAAGCTCAAGGACGTCTACCCCGGCCTGGTGGCGCTGGTCACCCAGGACGAGTACGCCGCGGGCGGCAAGGCGGGCGAGATCGCGGCCGGCGTCGTGCCTGGCGGCGGCAAGCTCGCGGTCGTGGAGGGCCAGGCCGGGTTCGCCGAGGTGGTCAACCGCTTCCAGGAGTTCCCCACGTCGGCCGCGGCCAAGGGCGCCACGTACGAGGTCGTGGCCCGCCAGCCGGGCGACTGGGTGCAGGACAAGGCCCAGTCGGCCTGCCAGAACATGCTCTCCTCCCACCCCGACACCCAGCTCTTCTACGCCCAGTCCGACGACATGGCCGTGGGCTGCGCCAAGGCGGTGTCGGCGGCCGGCTCCAAGGCCAAGATCGTCGGCATCGGCGGCAGCAAGCTCGGCATCGACGCCGTGCGGTCGGGCGCCATCTCCGGCACCGTCTGCTACAAGCCGGAGGACCTCGGCAAGCTCGCCCTCGACACCCTCTACAAGCACCTGACCGGGGAGAAGAAGCAGGACGCGGCCTTCGTCACGTACGACACCCCGGCCATCACCAAGGACAACCTCGCCGATTGCACGCCGCAATGGTGAGCCTGCTGTCGCTGGAGGGCATCGGCAAGGAGTTCCCCAACGGGACGGTCGCGCTGCGGGACGCCCGCCTCACCGTGCACGCGGGCAGCGTGCACGGCCTGGTCGGGGCCAACGGCGCGGGGAAGTCCACGATGATCAAGGTCATCGCGGGCGCGCACCCGCCGACCTCGGGGGACGTGCGCTGGAAGGGCGAGCGGGTCGTCTGGCGCACCCCGGGCGCCGCGCGGAAGGCGGGCGTGGCGACGATCATGCAGCACGTCCCGCTCGCCCCCACCCTCACCGTGCTGGAGAACGTCTTCCTCGGCGCGCCCGGACCCTGGCGGCTGCCGCGGTCGAGGCGCGCGGAGTTCGCCCGGCTGCTGGAGCGGGTCGGCTACGCCATCGACCCGGACGCGGAGGTCGCCGGCCTCGCGATCGGCGAGCGGCAGATGGTGGCCGTCCTCCAGGCGCTGGCCACGGGCGCGGAGCTGGTCGTGATGGACGAGCCGACCGCCTCGCTCGCCGAGGGCGAGCGGCAGGTGGTGTTCGACGTGGTCCGCCGCCTGTCCGCGCAGGGCACGGCGTTCCTGTACGTCTCGCACTTCCTGGACGAGGTGCTGTCGCTGACCGACCGGGTCACGGTGCTGCGTGACGGCACGGTCGTGGACGAGGGCGCGACCGCCGACTACGACGAGGACCGGCTCGTCCAGGTCATCGTCGGCCGCGACCTCCTCGACGTGGAGCGGCGCAGCGCGGCCCCCGTGCCGCCGGACGCCCCCGTCCTGCTGTCGGTCCGCGGGCTCGGCTCGGCGACGGGCGTGCGCGACGTGTCGTTCGAGGTCAGGGCGGGCGAGGTGATCGGGCTCGCCGGGCTGCTGGGCTCGGGGCGCTCGGAGATCCTGCACGCGCTCTACGGCGCCGACCCCAGAGCGCACGGCGAGGTGCTGGTCGAGGACCGCCCGGTACGCCGAGGCCCGCGCGCCGCGGTGGCCGCCGGCATGGCGCTCGTGCCCGAGGACCGGGGCGCCCAGGGCCTGGTGGGCACGTTCCCCATCTGGAAGAACATCTCGCTGCCCGACCTGGCGGCCCTGTCGTCGGGTCGCTCGCTCCCGCGCGAGGCCGCCGAGACCGAGCGGGCCGGTCGGGCCATCGCCGACCTCGGCATCGTCTGCCCCGGCCCGGACGCCCTGCCGGGCGAGCTGTCCGGCGGAAACGCGCAGAAGGTCGTGTTCGGCAAGTGGCTGTACGGCGGCGCGCGGGTGTTCCTGCTCGACGAGCCCACCGCCGGGGTGGACGTCGGGGCCAAGGCGGACCTCCTCGAACTGGTCCGCCGCTTCGCCGCCGGCGGCGGCGCGGTGGTCGTCGTGAGCAGCGAGTTCGAGGAGATCCTCGCGGTGGCGAGCCGGGTGCTGGTCGTGCGCGAGGGCCGGATCGTCGCCGAACGACCGGCACACGAGACATCCGAGGAGGAGTTGCTGATGCTGGCGAACGGATTCAGCGGCGGATTCAGTGGCGAATTCGGCGAGGGAGGCGCCCATGATGCCGTCTGAGGCCCCCGGGCGCTCCCGGTGGGCGGCGGCCCTCAGGCCGGGCAACGCGGGAGTCGTCTACGCGCTCGTGCTGATCGTCGCCGTCCTGACGCTGCTGACCGCCCAGCTGGGCCGCCCGTCCTACCTGTCGCCGACGAACGTCATCAACGTCCTCGACCAGTCGTCCCTCATCGCGATCCTCGCCGTCTTCACCACGGTGGTCCTGATCAGCGGGAACTTCGACCTGTCGGTCGCCTCGGTGGCCGCGTTCTCGGCCGCGACCGTGCTCAGCCTGGTCGCCCCGCTCGGCCTGCCCGCCGCGATGGCGATCGCGCTCGGCGCCGGGCTGGTGTGCGGGGCGGTGAACGGGCTGATCGTGCAGCTCGTCGGCATCAACGCGTTCATCGTGACGCTGGGCACCATGACGGCGGTGCGCGGGCTGGTGCTCATCCTGACCGACGGCCGCACGATCACCGCCGAGGACCCGGACGCGCAGCGCTCGCTGATCGCGCTGCAGGCCGGTTACTGGACGGTCCCGCACGTCCTGGCGATCCTCGGGGCGGCGGCCGTGCTCGCCGGCGTGGTCCTGCTGGCGCGCCGGTCGGGCCGGGCCGGGGTGGTGACCGTCATCGCGGGCGTGGTGGCCGTCGCGCTCAGCCCGGTGCTCGGGTTCGAGCTGCGGCTGAGCAAGCCCACGTACTATCTGATCGTGATCGCCGGGGTGACCTGGGCGGTGCTGCGCTACACCGTGATCGGCCGCCGCCTGTACGCGGTGGGCGCCAACGCCGAGGCGGCCCGCCTGTCCGGCATCAACGTCAACCGCTACAAGATCGGCGCCTTCCTCCTGAACGGGCTCGGCTCCGGCTTCGTCGGCGTGCTGTTCGCCGCCAAGCTGCTGGCCATCAACCCGACGGGCCTGCAGGGCACCGAGCTGACCGTGCTCGCGGCGGCCATCCTCGGCGGCACCTCGCTGTTCGGCGGCCTGGGCAGCGTGCTGAAGTCCGTGGTGGGGGCGCTGATCCTGTTCACCCTGGACAACGGCTTCAACGTGGTCAACCTGGGCGCCAACTACCAGGGCGTCATCGTGGGAACGGTCGTGGTGGTGGCCGCCGCCATCTACACCGTGGCGGGCAGGCAGAGACAGGTGCGCCGCGTGCGCGACCCGAAACCGCGGCCGACCCTCAGACAGGAGGCGCTGCGATGAGAGGCGTCTGGCACTTCTCCTTCACGGTCTCCGACCTCGACAGGTCCGTGGAGTTCTACCGCGACCTGCTCGGGTTCGCGCTGGTGCACCGGCAGGAGCAGGACAACGACTACACCCGCCGGCTCGTCGGCTACCCCGACGCCGTGCTGCGCGTGGCCCAGCTCGCCGTGCCCGGCCAGCCCCGCGGCGTCTCCACGCACGACCTGGAGCTGGTCGAGTACGTACGGCCGAAGGGCGCCCCGCGCGACCCGGCCCGCCACCTGCCGGGCGCCGCGCACCTGGCGCTCACCGTCGAGGACGCCCCGGCCGAGCACACCCGGCTGGCGGCGGCCGGGGTGCGCTTCGTCAACCCGCCCGAGGCGATCACCGCGGGGGTGAACCGGGGCGGCTACGCCTGCTATTTCCTCGACCCCGACGACATCACCTTGGAGCTCGTACAACCGCCGGATAACCCCTAATATGTGCACGCTCAAACGATTGATCACGTGAGGAGGCTGGATGACCGTCGTCGACGCCCACCAGCACTTCTGGAACCTGGAGACGGGCTCGTACCCGTGGCTGACGCCCGAGCACGGGCCGATCCACCGCACGTTCGAGCCGGCGGAGCTCATCCCCCAGCTCGCGGCGGCCGGGGTCGGCCGCACGGTGCTGGTGCAGTCGATGGACTCCTACGCCGACACCGACGCCATGCTCGCGCAGGCCGACGCGCACGACTTCATCGGCGCGGTGGTGGGCTGGGTGCCGCTGCACCGGCCCGGCGAGGCGGCCGAAGCGCTGGAGCGGTACCGGCGGCATCCCAGGTTCGCGGGTGTGCGGCATCTCATCCACGACGAACCCGACCCCGACTGGGTGCTCCAGGACCCGGTGATCGAAGGGCTCGGGCTGCTGGCCGCGGCCGGGCTGCCGTTCGACGTGGTGGCGGTGCTGCCGCGGCACCTGGAGCACGTGCCGGTGCTGGCCGAGCGGGTGCCCGGGCTGCGGATGGTGATCGACCACCTGGCCAAGCCGCCGATCGGGGAGAAGGGCTGGGAGCCGTGGGCGTCCCTGCTCGCCCGCGCGGCCGAGTGCCCGGGCGTGTACGCCAAGGTGTCCGGCCTGAACACGGCGGCCGACGCCGCCACGTGGACGGCCGGGGACCTGCGGCCCTACGTGGAGCACGCGCTGGAGGCGTTCGGCCCCGAGCGGCTGATGTTCGGCAGCGACTGGCCGGTGGCGCTGCTCGCCGGCGACTACGCGAAGGTGTGGCGGGAGACGAACGTCCTGCTGTCGGGGCTCCCGCCCGCCGACCGCGCGGCCGTACTCGGCGGCACCGCCACCCGCTTCTACAGCCTCCAGGAGGCGCCATGACCCGCCGCCACATCCCCGGCCTGCTCGCCCGGGAGGCCGCCGCGTGATCGACGTGTTCGCGCCCATCTCCGCCGCGGCCGACCTGTCCATCCCGGCCGCGCACCGCCTGCCCGTCGCCGTCGTCGGCGCCGGGGCCATCGTGGACGTGGCCCACCTGCCCGCCTACCGGCAGGCCGGGCTGGAGGTGACCGGCCTGTACGACCTCGACGCCGATCGCGCCGCCGAGGTGGCCCGGCGGCACGGGGTGCCCAGGACGTACGGCTCGCTGGAGGAGCTGCTGGCCGACGAGCGCGTGGCCGTGGTGGACATCGCCGTCGCGCCCGGCGCGCAGCCCGGCATCGCGCGGGCGGCGCTGGCGGCGGGCAAGCACCTGATGTGCCAGAAGCCGTTCGCGCCCGACGTGGCGACCGGCCGGGGCATCGTCGACCTGGCGGCGGCCAGCGGCCTGAAGGTCGCGGTCAACCAGCAGCTCCGCTTCGACGAGGGCATCGCCGCCGCCCGGGCCATGGTGCGCGCGGGCTGGATCGGCGAGCCGACGGCGATGACGTTCACCGTGAACATCCTCACCGACTGGAGCGCCTGGGGCTGGCTGGTCACCACCGACCGGCTGGAGATCGTCTACCACTCCATCCACTACCTGGACGCGATCCGCTCGATCCTGGGCGACCCCGAGCTGGTCTTCTGCACCGGCAGCCGCACGCCGGGCCAGCTCGCCAAGGGCGAGACGCGCACGATGAGCACGCTGGTGTACCCGGGCGACCTGCGGGCGCTGGTGCACGTCACGCACGAGAACCGCGCCGGCGACCAGGAGGCGTCCTTCCGCCTCGACGGCACGCAAGGCGCGATCAAGGGCACGCTCGGCCTGCTGTACGACTATCCGCACGGCCGCCCCGACACCCTGGCCGTGCACAGCCGGGCGCTGCCGACGGACGGCTGGCTGCCGTACCCGGTGACCGGGCGGTGGCTGCCGGACGCGGTGGCCGGGCCGATGGGCTCGCTGTTGCGGGCCGTCGCGGAGGGCGGCGAGCCGGAGACCTCCGGCGCCGACAACCTCGGCACGCTGCGCCTGCTCGACGCGCTCTACCGCTCGATGGACACCGGCGAGAGCGTGCGCTGCCGCCCGGCGGACAGGGAAGGATCGTCGTCATGAAGCGTTCCCGGGTCACGCTGGCCGACGTCGCCGCCGTCGCCAAGGTCGACCGGGCGGTCGTCTCCCGCGTCGTCAACAAGGACCCCACGCTCAACATCCGGCCCGAGACGCGGGAGCGGGTGCTGGCGGCGGTCGAGGAGCTCGGCTACCGGCCCAACGTGGCCGCGCGGAGCCTGCGCACGTCACGGGCGCACATGTTCGGGCTGTTCATCCCCGACTTCGCCAACCCGGTCTACGCGGAGATCATCAAGGGCGCGGAGGCGGAGGCCGCCTCGCAGGGCTACGTGCTGGTCACCGGCAGCGCGTCGGGCGCGGCGCTGGGCGACTACATGGACCGGATCGGGCAGGGCCGCATCGACGGCCTGCTGCTGGCCGGGACCGGCGACGAGTCGGGGCTCATCGCGCAGCTCGACCGGTCCGCCATCCCGTGGCTCATGCTCAACAACCGCAGCAGGAGCCTCAAGCGCTACGTCATCCTGGACGACGCGCGGGCCGCCGCCCTGGCGGTGGAGCACCTCGTACGCCTGGGCCACCGACGCATCGCCCACCTGGCGGGCCCGGCGCGCGCCGACACGGCCACGCGCAGGTCGGCGGGCTACTCGGCGGCGATGCGCGAGGCCGGGCTGCCGGAGGGGCCGATCGTGGCGGCCGACTACACGCCGGCGGGCGGGGCGGCGGCGATGGCCCGGCTGCTGGCCGCCCCCGAGCGGCCGACGGCGGTGTTCGTCGCCAACGTGGCCTCGGCCATCGGGGCGATGGAGGGCGTGCGCGCGGCCGGGCTGGAGATCCCGCGGGACGTCTCGATCGTCGCCGTGCACGATCTGGAGCTGGCCGGCTACCTCAATCCCGCGCTCACGACGGTGCGCATGCCGCTGGGCGAGCTGGGCCGCCGCGGCGTGACCCTGCTGGCCAGCCTGAAGCCGGACGACACGGTGGCGGAGGTGCTGGCCGGGCCGATCGAGCTGATCCAGCGCCGGTCCACGGCTCCCCCGCCCTGAGCCGTCAGGCGTCACGAAGATCCGTCACGGGCCCGCCGGGAGGCGTGCGACGCCCTGCGCGCGGGCCCGTGATTTAGGACGACCGATTCCACCCCATTGACAGCCCCGCAAACCGCGTCCTACGTTGTGCGAAACGTTTCGACCCCAGCGGATCGGCAGTGGCATGTCTTCGATACGTGACGTGGCGGAGCGGGCGCGGGTCGCGGTGAGCACCGTGTCCGCCGCGCTCAACGGCACCCGCCCCGTGGCGGCGGACACCCGGCGGCGGATCGAGCAGGCGGCGGCCGAGCTGGGATACCGCCCGAGCCTGCTGGCCCGCGGCCTGCAGAGCAAGCGCACCCGCATCCTGGCCCTGCTGTACCCCACCCCGCGCAGCGGTTTCGGGCTGACCGAGATGCAGTTCGCCACCGGCGCCGCGGAGGCGGCCCGCGAGCTGGGCTACCACCTGCTGCTCTCCCCCGAGCACGCCGAGCCGGTCGAGGAGCTGCGCCACATCACGGGGCTCGGGCTGGTGGACGGCGTGCTGCTGATGGAGGTCGGGCTGGACGACGAGCGCACGGAGTACCTCCTGGAGGCGGGCGTGCCGTTCAGCATGATCGGGCGGACCCGCGACCCGGGCTCGATCGACTACGCCGACATCGACTTCGCGGCCACGGCCGCGGCCGCCGTGGCGCACGTGGCCGGGCTCGGGCACCGCAAGCTGGCCTTCTTCAACCTCTCGGCCGACCGGCACGCGGCGCGGTACGGGCCCGCGATCCGGGCCGGAGCGGAGTTCGCCGAGGCCGCCCGCGCGGCCGGGATCGGCTACGTCGACGACTTCCGGCCCGGCTCGGCCGACGAGGGCAGGCAGGCGTTCGAGCGGCTGGTCGCCGCGCATCCCGACACGACGGCGCTGGCGGTGATGGACGACCACGCGGCGGTCGGGGTGATCGCGGCCGTGGCGGCGCGCGGCTGGCGGATCCCCGAGGACCTGACCTTGCTGCTGGTGCTGTCGTCGGCGCGAGTCGCCGAGATGTTCCACCCCAGGCTCACCACGCTGGAGCCGCCGAGCGCCGAGCTGGGCGGCCTCGGCGCCCGCATGCTCATCGACCGGCTGGAGGGCGACGGGCCGCCCGCGCAGCGGCTGCTGCCCTGCCGCCTCGTCGTCGGCGACAGCTCCGCACCACCCCGCGAAGGCGAAAGGACCGGATCGTGACGGGACGACTGGGCACGCACACGCTCACCGCCGGGCGCGGGCTGCTGTTCGGCGGCGACTACAACCCCGAACAGTGGCCCGAGCACGTGTGGGCCGAGGACGCCGAGCTGATGCGGGCCGCCGGGGTCAACCTCGTCACAGTCGGCGTCTTCAGCTGGGCGCGCATCGAGCCGGAGCCGGGCAAGCGGGACTTCGCCTGGCTGGACCGGGTGCTCGACCTCATGGGCGAGGCCGGGATCGCGGTGGACCTGGCCACCCCCACCGCCTCGCCTCCCCCGTGGCTGGGGCACCGGTGGCCGCAGACCCTGCCGGTCGACGAGGCCGGGCACCGCCTCTGGTACGGCTCGCGCAACCAGTTCTGCCCGTCGTCCCCCGTCTACCGGGAGCGGGCGCTGGCGATCGTGAGCGACCTGGCCGACCGGTACGCGGGCCACCCGGCCCTGGCGCTGTGGCACGTGGGCAACGAGTACGGCCAGGTCTGCCACTGCGACGACTCCGCCGAGGCGTTCCGCGCCTGGCTGCGGGAGCGCTACGGCGACCTGGACGCGCTCAACGAGGCGTGGGGCACCACGTTCTGGAGCCAGCGCTACAGCGACTGGGCCGAGATCCTCACCCCGCGCCGCGCCCCTTACATCATCAACCCCTCCCAGCAGCTCGACTTCTGGCGTTTCGGCTCCGACGCGCTGCTCGCCCACTTCCGCGCCGAACGCGACCTCCTGCGCGCCAGAACCCCCGGCATCCCGGTCACCACCAACTTCATGGGCCTGTTCAAGCCGGTCGACTACTGGTCGTGGGCGGACGAGGAGGACATCGTCTCCAACGACCACTACCCCGACCCGTCGGACCCGCTCGCGCCCGCCCGCACGGCGCTCACCCACGACCTCATGCGCGGCCTGGCCAAGGGCAGGCCGTGGCTGCTGATGGAGCAGGCCGCCGGCGCGGTCAACTGGCGCCCGCACAACCCGCCCAAACCACCCGGCCGGCTTCGGCTGGAGTCGCTGCAGGCGCTCGCCCGCGGCGCGGACGGGCTGTGCTACTTCCAGTGGCGGGCCTCCCGGTTCGGCGCCGAGCGCTTCCACTCCGCGATGCTCCCGCACGCGGGACCGGACACCCGCCTGCACGCCGAGGTCCGCGCGCACGGCCGGGAGCTGCGCGAGCTGGCGTCCGTGGCGGGGCAGCCGGTGCCCGCGCGGGTGGCGATGGTGTTCGACTGGGCGAGCTGGTGGGCGCTGGAGGAGCGCGGCCGGCCCAGCGACCGCCTGAACGCGACCGACCAGCTCTTCGGCTACTACCTGCCGTTCTGGGAGCGCGGCGTGACCGTGGACCTGGTGCCCCCGTCGGCCGACCTGCGCGGCTACGCCCTGGTCGTGGTGCCGAACCTGTTCCTGCTCCGTGACGAGGACGCCGCGGCCGTGACCGCCTACGTGCGCGGGGGCGGGGTCCTGGTCGTGGGCCCGTTCTCGGGGATCGTGGACGAGCGGGCGCATGTGCGTACCGGACGGTTCCCCGCGCCGCTGCGCGAGGTGCTCGGCGCGTCCGGCGAGGAATGGCGGCCCGTGGACGGCCCGGTGCGCTGCCGGTGGGTCTCCGGGGCGGAGTTCACGGCGCACGCCTGGACCGAGCTGGTCACCGCGGAGGGGGCAGAGACGGTGGCCGAGTTCGCCGGGGGCGGGCCTGCGCTGTTGCGGCACCGGGCCGGGCAGGGGGTCGCCTGGTACGTGGCGACGATGCCCGAGCCGGACGCGCTCGGCGAGCTGGCCGCGCGAGCGCTGGCCGACGCGGGCGTGCGGGGAGTCCTGCCGGACCTGCCGCCCGGTGTCGAGGCGGTGCGCCGCGGCGAGGTGCTGTTCCTGCTCAACCACGGCCCGGAGGCGGCGCGCGTGCCGCTTCCCCACCCGGCCACCGACCTGCTGACCGGATCGGCCGCCGGCGACCCCGCGGACTGCCACGTCACGCTGGCGCCGCAGGCGGTCGCGGCCCTCGTTCAAGGAGCGGATTGACCTCCTCCCCTCGTAAACGAGGGGAATTCCAACCGTCGCCGGTCGGCTTTCCTGCTTCACTGCCGGTCGCCCGCCCGAGAGGACTCTCGTTGAGGTCTTACACCAGCTCCACAGGCGTTTCAGCTCTCCGCCAGCCCGGCGGCGAGCACGTTGCGTGCGGCGTTGACGTCACGGTCGTGGACCGCGCCGCAGCCGCAGGTCCACTCCCGGACGTTCAGCGGCATCGCTCCTTGCAGAGTCCCGCAGGCCGAACACAGCTTGGAAGAGGGGAACCAGCGATCCACCGCCACCAGCGTGCGCCCGTACCAAGCCGCCTTGTACTCCAGCATCATCCGCATGTCCCGCCAGGCCGCATCCGAGATGGCGCGGGCCAGCGAGCGGTTCTTGACCATGTTGCGGACCGTCAGGTCCTTCACGGCGATCACTTGGTTCTCGCGAACAAGCCGTGTGGTCACCTTGTGCAGATGATCCCGGCGCCGGTCGGCGATCCGCGCGTACACCTTCGCCACGCGCAGCCGGGCCCTGGCCCGGTTGCGCGATCCCTTCTCCTTACGGGCCAGCGATCGCTGAGCACGGGCCAGCCTGCGCCCATCGGCACGCTCGTGACGCGGGTTGACGATCTTCTCACCGGTCGAGAGCATGGCCAGCGCCATGATGCCCGCGTCCACGCCCACCGACGCCTCGACCGGCGGCAGCGGCGAGACCTTCTCCTCGAGGAGGATGGACACGAACCACCGCCCGGCCGCGTCCCTCGACACCGTGACCGTGGACGGCTCGGCCTCCTCGGGCAGCGGACGCGACCACACGATGGTCAGCGGCGCGTCCATCTTCGCCAGAAAGAGTCGGCCCTCACGCCAGCGAAACGCCGAACGGGTGTACTCCGCGCTCGCGCGCGCCTTCTTCCTGCTCTTGAAGGTCGGATACTTCGCCCTGCGCTTGCAGGAAGACCAGCCAAGTGCTGCTCGATTGTCGTAGACGGCGGTCCGCCTGACGGCGAACCACCATTCCTGCCTCGCTATGCAGGTGTGCCTTTTCTCTCTGGTTTGAAAGCCTGAGCATCCATAAAGGAGTTTGAATGACCACCTTCCCCGAGAACTTCCTGTGGGGCACCGCCACCGCCGCCTACCAGGTCGAGGGCGCCTGGAACGAGGACGGCCGCGGCCCGTCGATCTGGGACACCTTCTCCCACACCCCGGGACTGGTGACGGGCGGCGACACCGGTGACGTGGCCTGCGACCACTACCACCGGCTGGAGGAGGATCTGGACATCCTCGCCGGCCTGGGCGTGGGCGCGTACCGGTTCTCGATCTCCTGGCCGCGCGTGCAGCCGGGCGGCCGGGCCAACCAGCCGGGCCTGGACTTCTACTCGCGGCTGGTGGACGGGCTGCTCACCCGCGGCATCGCCCCCGTCGCCACGCTCTACCACTGGGACCTGCCGCAGGAGCTGGAGGACGCGGGCGGCTGGCCGAACCGCGACACCGCCCACCGCTTCGCCGAGTACGCCGACCTCATGGGCCGCACGCTCGGCGACCGCGTCCGCACCTGGATCACCCTGAACGAGCCGTGGTGCTCGGCCTACCTCGGCTACGCCTCCGGCGTGCACGCCCCCGCCAGGACCGAGCCCGCCGCCGCCCTGGCCGCCGTCCACCACCTCAACCTCGGCCACGGCCTGGCCGTCCAGGCGCTGCGCGCGGTCGTCGACCCGGCCGCCCAGATGTCGGTCACGCTCAACCTGCACCACGTGCGCGGCGTGTCCGACCAGGACGCCGACGCCGTACGCCGCGCGGACGCGCTGGCCAACCGGGCCTTCCTCGGCCCCATGCTGGAGGGCGCCTACCCGCGCGACCTCATCGCCGACACCGCCGCCGTGACCGACTGGTCGTTCGTGCGCGACGGCGACGAGGCCACCGCGTGCCAGCCGCTGGACGTGCTTGGGGTCAACTACTACAACCCGACGCTGGTCCGCCAGTGGGACGGATCCTCCGAGCGGGCGACCGCCGACGGGCACCAGGACGGGGCCGCGTCGCCGTGGATCGCCTGCGACGACGTCGAGTTCGTCTCCCAGCCTGGCCCGTACACCGAGATGGGCTGGAACATCGACGAGACCGGCCTGACCGAGCTGCTGCTGCGGCTGCACCGCGACTACCCGTCCATGCCCACGATGATCACCGAGAACGGCGCGGCCTTCGCCGACGTCGTCGACCCCGACGGGCGGATCCGGGACGAGCGGCGCGTCGACTACCTGCACCGTCACCTGTCCGCCGTGGCCGAGGCGATCTCGGCGGGGGCCGACGTACGTGGATACTTCGTGTGGTCGCTGATGGACAACTTCGAGTGGGCGCACGGGTACGCCAAGCGGTTCGGGATCGTGCGGGTGGACCCGGACACGCTCGAGCGCACCTGGAAGGACAGCGCCCACTGGTACCGCGACGTGGTCGCCACCGGAAAACTGCCCGCCTAAGGCTTGCGGGCGACGCCTCCGACGAAGGTGTGGTACGTGATGCCCGGCGTGGCGCGGTCGTCGGGGCCCGGGCGCCACTCGGGCAGCGGCACCAGGCCGGGCTCCAGCAGTTCGAGACCGTCGAAGTAGGCGAGGATCTCCTCGCGGGTGCGCCACCGACCGGTGCCGAGGTGGTCGTTGAAGATCCGCTCCGCCTCGTACGCCTGCTTCGACACCTCGGGGTGTTCCTCGCCCGGGTTGTGGAAGTGCGAGATCACCACGTGGCTGCCCGGGGCGAGCGGCCCGATGAGCGCGGCCGCGACGCCGGCCGGGTCCTCGTCGTCGCCCAGGTGGTGCAGGATCCCGAACATCAGCAGCCCGACCGGCTCGCTGAAGTCGATCAGCGAGCGCGTCTTCGGGTCGTCGAGGATCTTCCCCGGCTCGCGGGCGTCGGCCTCGACGATCGTGGTGCTGGCGTCCACGGCGAGCAGGGCGCGGCCGTGGACGAGCACGATCGGGTCGTGGTCCACGTAGACCACCCGTGACTGCGGCGCCACCGCCTGGGCGATCTCGTGGACGTTGCCCTGTGTCGGCAGGCCGGAGCCGATGTCCAGGAACTGGCGGATGCCCGCCTCGGCCGCCAGGAAGTGGACCGTGCGCCGCAGGAACTCCCGGTTGGCCATGGCCGCCTCGGGCGCGTCGGGCGCGACCTTGAGAGCGGCCGCCGCCACCTGGCGGTCGATCTCGTAATTGTCCTTGCCGCCGAGCATGTAGTCATAGACGCGGGAGACACTGGGCTTGCCGGTGTCGATCCCGCGAGGCGCGCGCTCCTGCTCGCTCTCGGGCACTGTCGGCTCCTTGGTCGGATGGGTGGAGCCATGATCCTAATTGGCAACCCCGATTTATGCCGATATTTCGTGACGCAACAGGCGAGCGGCTCCGGCCATCGCCCGCATCTTGCCCTCGGCCGACTCGCGCGGCAGATATTTCATCCCGCAGTCGGTCGCGATGACGATCCGATCGGGCGGCACGTGGCCGAACGCCCTGCGCACCCGCCCGGCCACCACCTCGACCGGCTCGACCTCCGGCGTGGACAGGTCGATCACCCCGAGGATGACCGTCTTGTCCTTGAGATCGGACAGCACGCCGAGGTCCAGCCCCGACTGCGCGGTCTCGATCGACACCTGCCGCACCGGGCATCCGGCCAGCTCGGGCAGGAACGAGTACGCCTCCGGCCGCTCGTGGATGATGGCGGCGTACCCGAAGCAGATGTGCACCGCCGTCGTGCCGGTGACGCCGTCGAGCGCGGCGTTGAGCGCGGCCAGCCCGTAGGCGCGCGCGGCCTCGGGCCTGGCCTGCATGTACGGCTCGTCGATCTGCACGATGTCGGCCCCGGCGGCGAACAGGTCGCGGATCTCGGCGTTGACCGCCGCCGCGTAGTCCATCGCGGCGGCCTCGGCGTCCGGGTAGTGGTCGTTCTGCGCCTGCTGGCTCATGGTGAACGGCCCCGGCACCGTCATCTTGACCGGGCGATCGGTGCGCGCGCGCAGGAACCGCAGGTCGCCCACCTGGACGGGGGCCGGGCGGCGGATCGGGCCGACGATGCGCGGGACCGGGTTCGGGTGGCCGCTGCGGTCGAGCGCCGTGCCCGGGTTGTCGAGGTCGACGCCCTCCAGGGCGGTGGCGAAGTGGTTGGAGTAGCTCTCGCGGCGCATCTCGCCGTCGGTGAGGATGTCGAGCCCGGCGCGTTCCTGGGCCCTGATCGCCAGCTCGGTGGCGTCGGCCTGGGCCTGGGCCAGATGCTCGGGCGGGATCCGCCACAGCTCCCTGGCCCGTACCCGCGGCGGGAACCGCCCGGCGAGCCTGGCCCGGTCGATCAGCCACTCCGGCTGCGGGTAGCTCCCGACCAGCGACGTCGGCAGGATCACGAGTGCCTCCTTCTCCCGGATCCTCCTACTGTGCGCCTACCAGCGATCGACGTGAAGCACTTCGTCGAGCGACTGCCGCTTCGCCGGGGCGAACGTCTCGCCGAGGAAGTAGGCGGTCGGGATGAGCACGCCCTGGCGGACGTCGCCGGGGATGCCGAGCAGCTCGGCGATCTCGCTCTCGTACGCCAGGTGCAGCGTCGTCCACGCCGTGCCCAGCCCGCGGGCGCGGGCGGCCAGCATGTAGCTCCACGCGGCGGGCAGCAGCGACCCCCACAGCCCGGCCTGGTTCCCCTGGGGCAGCCCGTCGCCCGACACCGTGATGCACCCGATCACCAGCACGGGCACGTCCCCCATGTGCTCGGCCAGGTACAGCGAGCTGTCACCAACCCGCCGCTGCTGCGCCGCCCGGACCGGGTCGTCCTGGAACAGCGCCCGCGCGGAGGAGCCGGACTCGAAGTACGCCTGGTGCGAACGCTCGTAGTAGCCGCCGATCGCCTTGCGCAGCTCGGGATCGGTCACCACCATCCAGTGCCACCCCTGCCGGTTGCCGCCGCTGGGCGCCTGGAGCGCGACCTCGAGGCACTCGCGCACGAGCTCCAGGGGGACGGGGCGGGTGAGGTCGAGACGCTTGCGCACGCTGCGCGTGGTGGTGAGCAGCTCGTCCGGGCTCAGTTCGATCGTCATACGGCCATCATGCCCCCCGCGATCACGGTTTCCCCGCGGCTCCCAGCGAGAAGGACTAACACATGTCCCAAACCAGACCCCCCAGTCCAGCCGAGGAGACCAGCGGCGCCGACGAGCCGAGTCTGAAGCAGGTGATGGGCCCCGGCCTGTTGCTGCTGTTCATCGTCGGCGACATTCTCGGCACCGGGATCTACGCGCTGACCGGCGAGATCGCCGGCGAGGTGGGTGGCGCCGCCTGGCTGCCGTTCGCCATCGCCTTCGCCGTCGCGTTGATCACCGCGTGCTCGTACCTGGAGCTGGTGACGAAATACCCGCAGGCCGCGGGAGCCGCGCTGTACGTGCACAAGGCCTTCGGCAAGCACCTCCTGACCTTCCTGGTGTGCTTCGCGGTGATGTGCTCCGGCATCACCTCTGCCTCGGCGGCGTCCCGGGCCTTCGCCGCCAACCTCGCCACCGGCTTCGGCCTGGACGTCGGCAACGGCGTCATCCTGCTGATCGCGCTGGCGTTCATGCTCCTGGTCCTGGCCGTCAACCTCCGCGGCGTCGGCGAGAGCGTCAAGATCAACGTCCTGCTCACCGCGGTCGAGCTCTCGGGTCTGCTGATCGTCATCCTGGTCAGCCTGTACTTCATCCTCGGCGGGAACGCCGACTTCTCCCGCGTCGTCACCTTCGAGACCGCCTCAGACAAGAGCGTGTTCCTGGCGGTCAGCACGGCCACGTCGCTGGCCTTCTTCGCCATGGTCGGGTTCGAGGACTCGGTCAACATGGCGGAGGAGACCAAGAATCCGGCCCGGATCTTCCCTCGCATGATGTTCACCGGGCTCGGGATCACCGGGTTGATCTACGTGCTCGTGTCCATCTGCGCCGTCGCCGTGGTCCCCGTCGGACAGCTCTCCGAGAGCGAGACCCCGCTCGCGACGGTGGTGCAGACCGCGGCCCCCGGCTTCCCGATCTCCGATCTGCTGCCGTTCATCTCGATGTTCGCCGTGGCGAACTCCGCGTTGATCAACATGCTGATGGCCAGCCGGCTGCTCTACGGCATGGGCAAGCAGGGCGTGCTGCCGCCCTTCCTGGCCAAGGTGCACCCGGGGCGGCGCACACCGCAGGCGGCGATCGTGTTCACCACCGTGATCGCCCTCGGGCTGATCACGTTCGTCTCGCTGAGTCCCGACAGCCCGGTCGTGTCGTTGCTGGGCGGGACGACCTCGCTGCTCCTGCTGGCGGTCTTCGCGCTGGTCAACGTGTCCGTTCTCGTCCTGCGCAGGGAACACGCGGCGACCGAGCACTTCAGCGCGGGGCGCGTCCTGCCCGTGGTGGGCGCGATCACGTGCGTGTACCTGGTCCTGCCGTGGTCCTCCGGACGTCCCTCCGGCCAGTACGAGATCGCGGGCGTGCTGCTCGCGCTCGGCCTGGTCCTCTGGGTGCTCACCTGGTACGCCCGCAGGAAGGAGAACGCGAACGCCGGCTGACCGGGCCGCCCGGCACGCGCCCGGCGGCTCACCGGATCAGGCCGACTCGCGGATCACCAGCTCCGTGGGCAGTACCACGGGATCCACGTGCTCGGCGCCGTCGATGAGCGCGAGCAGCAGGCGTACGGTCTCCTGCGCCACCTCCGCCAGCGGCTGGCGGATCGTGGTCAGCGGCGGGTGCGTCGAGAGGGCCACCGACGAGTCGTCGAAGCCGCCCACCGCCACGTCGTCCGGCACCCGGCGGCCCGCCGCCCGCAGGGCGGCCAGGGCGCCGGCGGCCATCAGGTCGGAGGCCACGAAGACGGCGTCGATGTCGGGGGTGCGGGCCAGCAGCTCGGTCATCGCCCGCTCGCCGCTGGCCTGCGTCCAGTCCCCGTGCGCGATCAGCTTCTTCGTCGCCTTGCGGCCCAGCACGTCGGCGAAGCCCTCCAGGCGCTGGATGCCGCCGGGGGTGTCCATCGGGCCGGTGATCATGGCGATGCGCCTGCGGCCCTGGTTCACGAAGTATTCGGTCATCTGGCGGCCGCCCAGGCGCTCGTCGGCGGCGGCGTACGGGATGACGCCCTCGCTGCCGATGACGGCGCCGCAGGAGACAGCGGGCGGACCCGAACGCAGCGCGTCGATGAACGGGTCGCCGGCGTGCGTCGACATCAGCAGCACCCCGTCGGCGTGGCCGCCCCGGACGTAGCGGACCACCCGCTCGCGGTCGCCCTCGTCGCCGGCCAGCATCATCACCAGCGACAGGTCCCGCTCGGCCAGCATCCTGATGGCGACCCGGATGGTCGTGCTGTAGTTGGGGTCCTCGAACAGCTTCTCGTGCGGCTCCGACAGCACCATCACGATCGATCCGGTGCGCTGGGTGACGAGGCTGCGGGCGGCCCGGTTGACCACGTAGCCGGTCTCCGAGATGGCCCGCTCGATGGCCACGCGTGCCGCCGGGCTGACGTACTTGTCGCCGTTGAGCAGCCGGGACACCGTGCCGCGGGACACTCCCGCGGCGGCGGCGACGTCATGGATCGTAGGGCGCTTCATTTCACGGCTCCGGAGGACAGGTCGGTCTTCCAGTATCGCTGCATCGTAGGGCGCTTCATTTCACGGCTCCGGAGGACAGGTCGGTCTTCCAGTATCGCTGCATCGTGAGGAAGAGCGCGATCAAGGGGACGAGCGACAGGAAGGCCCCGGTGAGGATCAGGTTGTAGAGCGAGGGCTGGTTCGCCCCCGACTCCAGCAGCGTGAACAGGCCCACCGTGAGCGGGAACTTGCCGTCGTCGCCGAGCATGATGAACGGCAGCAGGAAGTTGTTCCAGATGGCCACGAACTGGAACAGGAAGATCGTCACCATGCCCGGCACCATCAGCGGCAGGGCCACCCGGTACATCAGCCGCCACTCGGTGGCCCCGTCGATCCGTCCCGCCTCCAGCAGCGAGTCGGGGATGGCCGCCGTGGCGTAGATGCGGGCCAGATAGATGCTGTACGGGTGCAGGATCTGCGGCAGCAGGACGGCCCAGTAGGTGTCGGCCAGCCCGACCTTGGAGAACAGCAGGTACTGCGGGATCGCCAGCACCACGGCCGGCACGAGGATGCCGCCGATGAGCAGGTTGAAGATGAGGTCGCGGCCGGGGAAGCGGAACTTCGCCAGCGCGTACCCCGAGATCGCCGAGACCGCGGTCGAGAGCAGCGCGCCGCCGCCCGCGTACAGCAGCGTGTTGGCCGCCCACAGCCAGAACACCCCGTCCCGGTAGGCGAACAGCTCGGTCACGTTGTCGGCGAACCCGGTCCCGAAGGCCAGCGTCGAGGTGGTGAACAGCTCGCCCGGCGACTTGGTCGCCGCGATCAACACCCAGAGCACCGGGAACAGGCAGTAGATCGCGCCGAGCAGGAGCAGCCCGGTCGGGGCCACCCCCCACGGCGTGCGCGCGACCGTCGCGCGGTGTGTCGTGGCCATCAGCCCTCCCCGAAGGCGCGGTTGCGGACCACGCGCAGGAACCCGAACGACATGACGAGCGAGATCGCCGCGATGACGATCGAGGTGGCGGCTGCCGAGTACAGGTCGCCGGTGACGAAGGCGTCGCGGTAGACCTTCATGAGCGGGCTCCACGTGGAGCTGATCGTGTTGGTCAGCGGCCGCAGCGCGGTGGGCTCGGTGAACACCTGGATGGTCGCGATGATCGAGAAGACGGTGGTCAGGATGATCGCCGGGGTGAGGATCGGGATCTTCACCCGCAGGGCGATCTGGAGCTCGGACGCGCCGTCCAGCCGCGCGGCCTCGTACAGGTCGCGCGGGATCGCCCGGAGCGTGGTGTAGAGCACGAGCATGTTGAAGCCGGTCCCGCCCCACACCGCCACGTTCGCCATGGAGAACGTGACGGTGCTCGCGCCGAGGAAGTCGATGTCCAGGACGTCCCTGATGGGGCTGAGCGAGGGCAGGTAGAGGAAGCCCCACAGCAGCGTGGCGGCCACGCCCGGCACCGCGTACGGCAGGAAGATCGCGATCCGCGAGAACCGGGCCAGCCGTACCCGCGCCGAGTCCAGCAGCAGCGCGAACAGCAGGGCCAGCCCCAGCATCACGACCAGCACCAGCGCGCCGTAGCCGAGCACGCGCAGCCAGCCGTGCCACAGCTCGGAGTCGGACAGGGCGGCGGAGAAGTTGTCGAAGCCGACGAAGATCTCCTTCCGCGCGCCCCTGCCCAGCCCGAGCCCGGACACCTTGGTACGGCGCGTCGCCAGCCAGACGGTGTACCCGATGGGGACCGCGAGGAAGAGCGTGAACAGCACGATCGCGGGGGTCAGGAACAGGTACGGCCACGCCCCCCTCCCGGACTTCTTCATGAGGCGATCTGGAATCCGGACTTGCGCATGTCGGCGACGGTCGCGTCCTGCATGCCCTGGATCGCGTCGGAGAACGATGACTTGTTCTGCACGGCCTTGTCGAAGTTGTCCTTGAAGGCGTTGTACGTCACGCCGACGTTCGGGCCGAAGGTGAAGCCGCGGGCGACGGCGGAGACGGCGGCGGCCTGCTGCCAGAAGTCGGGCTGGTTGGAGAAGTAGTCGGGCGCCTGGCCGAGCGACGACTGGGCCTTGGTGGCGGCCGGGTAGATGGCGGCCTCCTTGACCAGCAGGTCCAGGGCTGCGGGGTCGGTGTTCATCCAGGTGGCGAACTGGGCGGCGGCGTCCCTGTTCGGTGTCTTGGCGGACACAGCCGTGGACGAACCGCCCCAGAAGCCGCTGAAGTTCTCGCCCGCGTTCCACTGCGGCAGCGGCGCGGCGGCCCACTTGCCCTTGGCCTTGGGCGCGTTGCTCGCCAGCACGCCCGGCGCCCAGACCGCCGACGGCCAGGTCAGCAGCTTGCCGTCGTTGAGCGCCTTGTTCCACTCGGGGGTGAAGAACGGCATGTCGTCGATGACGCCCTCCTTGACCAGGCCGCCCCAGTAGTCGGCGACCTTCTTGGTGGGCTCGTCGGCGATGCCGACCTTCCAGGACTCGCCGCTGATCGACCACCACTGGGCCCCGGCCTGCTGGGCCAGGCCCGTGAACGCTCCCGGATCCTTGCTGGAGAACGTGCCCAGGTACACCTTCGGGTCCTTCCTGTGCACGGTGCGCGCGGCGTCGGCGTACTCCTGCCAGGTCTTGGGGACCGCGATGCCGTACTTGTCGAAAAGGTCCTTGCGGTAGAAGAGCATCATCGGGCCGCTGTCCTGCGGGATCCCGTACACGCCCTCCGTGCCGAGCGTGACCAGGCCCCACAGACCCTCGGCGAACTCGCCCTTGATCGAGGCCGTCTCGGCCTTGATGTCGGCCACCGCGTCGGCGGCGACGAACGAGGGAAGGTGCTGGTACTCGGCCTGCACCAGGTCCGGCGGGTTGCCGGCCTTGGCCGCGGTGAGGAACTTGGCGGCCGCGTCGTCACCGCCCGCCTGCTTGCTGACCGTGACCTGGATGTCCGGGTGCGACTGGTTCCAGACGGCGGCGATCTTGTCCATGTTGGGGGCCCAGGTCCAGTACGTCAGCTTGACCGGTCCCTTGGCGGCGGCCGTGGGGCTCTGCGCCGCCTCGGTGCTTCGGGCGGGTTCGCTGGACCCGCAGCTCGCGAGAGCAGCCGTGAGCACGACGGCCAGGGCGGCTCCGAGGCGGTTGGCGCGCATGCGTACCTCCAGAAAGTTCTGTGAACGTGCACAGAGTGAAACAGGCGCGAAACGCCAGTCAAGGGGTCGTTATGCTCTCGTTAATCAGCCATTATCGGGATAAGTCAGGGCGGCTGTTCCCGGGGAGACCGGGTGGGCGCTACTGTGCACGTTCACAGAAGAGCTTCTCTAGGGGGATGGATGTATCCGGAGCGTCCTGCCGGCATCGCCTTTGGCGGCGACTACAACCCGGAGCAGTGGCCACGCGAGATCCTGGAGGAGGACGTGGCCCTGATGCGCGAGGCCGGGGTCAACCTGGTCAGCCTGGGCCTGTTCTCGTGGGCGCTGATGGAGCCCGCGGAGGGGCGCTACGAGTTCGGCTGGCTGGACGAGATCGTCGACCGGCTGCACGAGGCGGGGGTCGCCGTCGACCTGGCCACGCCGACCGCCGCCCCGCCCGCCTGGTTCATCCGGAAATATCCGGACGTGCTGCCGGTGACCAGGGAGGGGACGCGGATCGGGTTCGGCGGCAGGCAGAGCGCCTGCTCCAGCGCCCCGGCCTTCCGCGAGGCGACCGTGCGGCTGGTGCGCGCGCTGGCCGAGCACTACCGCGGGCACCCGGCCGTGGTCATGTGGCACGTGCACAACGAGTACGGGGCGCCGCTCGGCGAGTGCTACTGCGAGCACAGCGTGGCGGCCTGGCACGGCTGGCTGAAAGCCACCTACCGGGATGTTTCCGCATTGAACGAGGCCTGGGGCGCCACGTTCTGGGGCCAGACGTACACCGACTGGGCGGAGATCGACGCCCCCCGGTTCAACCACACGGTCGTCAACCCGGCCCAGCGCCTCGACTACGCCCGCTTCAGCGACGGCCAGCACCGCGAGCACTACGCGCTCCAGCGCGACATCCTGCACGAGCTCACCCCCGGCATCCCCGTGACCACGAACTTCGCCGGCACCGTGAACTGCAAGTCCACCGACCTGTGGCAGTGGGCCCGCGAGCTGGACGTGGTCGCCAACGACCACTACCTGCGGGCCGAGCGGCCGGACAACCACATCGACCTGGCCATGTCCGCCGACCTGGCCCGCTCGGTGGCGGGCGGCGCGCCGTGGATGCTCATGGAGCACTCGGCTGGGGCGGTCAACTGGCAGCCGCGCAACATCGCCAAGCGCCCCGGCGAGATGCGCCGCAACAGCCTGGCGCATGTGGCCCGCGGCTCGGACAGCGTGCTGTTCTTCCAGTTCAGGGCCTCGAGGTTCGGGGCCGAGAAGTTCCACTCGGGGATGGTGCCGCACGCGGGGACCGGCTCCGAGCAGTGGCGCGAGGTGGTCCGGCTGGGCGCCGACCTGCGCGGGCTGGCCGGGCTGCGGGGCAGCCGGGTGCCGGCCGAGGTGGCGGTGGTCTGGGACTGGGAGTCGTACTGGGCGCTGGAGCTGGACTGGCGGCCGTCGGTGGACCTGACGTTCAGGGAGCGGATGGACGCCTTCTACGAGGCGCTGTGGCGGGAGCACGTCACGGTGGACTTCGTCCACCCTTCCGCCGATATTTCGGGATATCGGCTGGTGGTGGCGCCCAGCTCGTACCTGCTGACCGAGGCGTCCGCCAAGAACCTCCACCGGTACGTGGAGGCGGGCGGCAACCTGCTCGTCTCCTACTTCTCCGGCATCGTGGACGAGCACGACACCATCCACCCGGGTGCCCACCCCGGCGCGCTGCGCGAGCTCCTGGGCCTGTCGATCGAGGAGTTCCACCCGCTGCGCGAGCACGAGACGGTGACGCTGGCGGGCGGCGGCACGGCCCGGATCTGGTCCGAGCGGATCCACCCGGCGGGCGCGGTCGCCGTACGCGACTTCGCCACCGGACCCGACGCGGGACACCCCGCCGTCACCCGCCACGACCTGGGCGCCGGATCCGCCTGGTACCTCGCCACCGCACCCGCCACCGGCTTGCGCGAGCTCCTCGGCCAGGTGCTCGACCACGCGGACGTGTCCCGGCCGCGCGGCCTCCCCGACACCCTCGAACTCGTCCGCCGGGGCGGCCACGTCTTCCTGATCAACCACGGCGACGAGCCCGTGACGGTCGAGGGGGTGTCCGGGACCAGCGTGTTCGACGGCGTACGGCACGAAGGATCGGTCACCGTCGCGCCCGGCGCGGTCACGGTCATCGCCACCACCCCCTAGGGAGACCTCGATGAAACGCATCCTGACCACGCTCCTGTTAGTGCTCGCGTCCCTGACCGTCGCGCACCCGGCCCAGGCGGGGGTGCTGCGGATCAGGGGCGCGGACGTCTCCAGCCTCGCCAAGTCGGAGGCGTACGGCGGCGTCTACCGCGACGCCCGCGGCCGCGAGGGCGACGCGCTGCGCATCCTGTCGGACGCCGGGCTCAACTACATCCGGCTCAAGGTCTGGGTGAACCCGGCCGACGGCTACAACACCAAGGCGCGGATCCTCCCGGTCGCCAAGCGGGCCAAGGCGCAGGGCATGAAGCTCCTGGTGGACTTCCACTACTCCGACACCTGGGCTGACCCGGGCAAGCAGTTCAAGCCCGCCGCCTGGGAGTCGCTCACGCTCGACCGGCTCGCGCAGGCCGTGTACGACCACACGTACGACGTGCTCGCCGCCCTGCGCCGCCAGGGCACGACGGCGGACATGGTGCAGGTGGGCAACGAGATCAACGGCGGCCTGCTCTGGCCGGACGGCTCCAACGCCGACTGGCCGAGCACCGCCTGCCTGCTGAACGCCGGGTACGACGCGGTCAAGCGGGTCTCGCGCGCGACCAAGGTCGTGCTGCACCTGGCGAACGGGGGCGACAACGGGCTGTACCGGTGGTGGTTCGACAACGCCGCCGCCCACGGCATCCGGTACGACGTGATCGGGCTGTCGTACTACCCGTACTGGCACGGGACCCTGGAGACGTTCCAGGCCAACATCAACGACGTGGCCACCCGTTACGGGCGGCCGGTGGTCGTGGTGGAGACGGCGTACCCGTTCACGACGGAGGACGACGACGGCTGGCCGAACATCATCGTCTCGTCGGAGCCGTACCCCGGCTACCCGGCGACCCCGCAGGGCCAGGCCGCGATGCTGGCCAAGGTCGCCGACATCGTCCGGCAGGTCCCGGACGGGCTGGGCCTCGGCCTGTTCACCTGGGAGGCGACCTGGACCGGCGTCAAGGGCAACGGCTGGGACCCGGCGGACCCGTCGTCGGGCAACGGCTGGGAGAACCAGGCCCTGTTCGACTACGCCGACCGCGCCCTGCCCGCCATGCGCGTCCTCGGCCACGCCTGACTTCCCGCACGCACCCGTCCCCGGAGCTGCCGAGCCGAGCCTGACACGGAATCCTGACCGGCATTTACCGAAATTGCGGAAATCTGGCTTACCGCGACACTATGATCGCTTTACGCCACCTCCGCACCACGGTGCGTACCCGAAGGAGCCCCATGGTCGACCGCCGGCCGGAGCGCGCGCCGCGCGGAATCGACACCTCCAGGCCCAACGTCTCCCGTGTCTACGACTTCATGCTCGGCGGCAAGGACAACTACGAGGCCGACCGCGAGATGGCGCTGCGGACGCTGGAGATCGTCCCGGACGCGCCGGAGGCGGCGCGGGCGAACCGGGAGTTCCTCGGGCGGGTGGTCAGGTTCCTGGCGGCACAGGCCGGGCTGCGCCAGTTCCTGGACCTCGGCTCCGGGCTGCCCACGCGGGACAACGTCCACCAGATCGCCCAGTCGGCCGCCCCCGGCAGCCGGGTCGTCTACGTCGACCACGACCCGATCGTGCTCGTCCACGGCCGCGCGCTGCTGGCCGTGAACGACGACACCACGGTCGTCGAGGCCGATGTCAGGGACCCGGACGCGGTCCTCGACGACCCGGAGACCAGGCGCCTCATCGACTTCGGCGAGCCGGTGGGGCTGCTGATGTTCGGCATCCTGCATCACCTGGCCGACCACGAGGACCCGGCCGGGATCGCCGCCCGCCTGATGGCCCGCCTTCCGGCCGGCAGCCACCTGGCCGTCTCCCACTTCTACGACCCGGGCACGGAGCACCCCGAGGCGTCCGCCCAGGCGTACGGCGCCGAGAAGCTGTTCAACGAGACCCTGGGCACCGGCCGGTGGCGCACCCGTGAGGAGATCCTCGCCTGCTTCGACGGCCTGGAGCTGCTGGAGCCCGGGCTCGTGCCGCTGCCGGAATGGCGGCCCGCCTCCGGCGACCTCGCCTGGCCCGGCCTGTCCCGTCACACGCTGGCCGGCGCCGTCGCGCGCAAGCCCCGATGAGGGATTACAGCGCGCCCGCGTACACCCAGCGACCCTCGAAACGGACGAACCTGCTGTTCTCCTCCATCTCCCCCGGATTGCCGCGTTCGACGTAGTGGGCGCGGAAGCGCACCGTGCCCTCGGTGTGGACGACGCTGCCGCCGGTCGTCTCCAGCACCTCCAGCCGCACCCAGCGCGTCTTCCTGTCGAGGTCGAGCCGGGCCGGGCGGGCGGACGGATGCCAGGTGCGCAGCAGGTAGGCGGCGTCTCCCACGCCGAACGCGCTGTATCTGGACCGCATGAGCTGCTCGGCGGTGGCGGCCGCCGCCTCGCCCCGATGGAGCCTGCCGCAGCAGTCCTGGTAGGAGGCGGGCAGGCCGCACGGGCATGTACGAGGCATGACCCCTATTGTGCCGGGACCGGCAGCCGGGTCGTGAGCTCGGTCAGCGTGGGGCCGAGCGGGGCGTCCAGGGTGAGCGAGGCGTCGGCGTCGCCGCCGGTCTCCCCCTGGTTGACGATGGCGATGGGGATGCCGAGCGAGGCGGCCTTGGTGACGAACCGCAGCCCCGACCTGACCGTCAACGACGACCCCAGCACCAGCAGCAGGCTCGCGCCCGCCACCAGGGCGAAGCATTCGTCCACGCGGGGCCGGGGAACGTTCTCGCCGAAGAACACCACGTCGGGCTTGAGCACCCCGCCGCACGCCACGCAGTCGACCATCTGGAACCCGGTGACCTGCGCGTCGGTGAGCACGGCGTCGCCGTCGGGGTTGATCCGGGCGGCGGCGGCCTCCCAGGCGGGGTTGGCGGCCCGCAGCCGCCGCTCCAGCTCGGCGCGGGGCGTGCGCTCGCGGCACGACAGGCACACCACCCGGTCGAGCCCGCCGTGCAGCTCGATCACCCGCCGCGCCCCGGCGGCCTGGTGCAGGCCGTCGACGTTCTGGGTGACGATGCCGGCGAGCAGCCCGCGCCGCTCCAGCTCGGCCACCGCCTGATGGCCGGCGTTGGGCCGGGCCTGGCCGATCTCCCGCCAGCCGACGTGGCTGCGCGCCCAGTATCGCTGCCGCGCCTGCGCGCTGCCGACGAAGCGCTGGTATGTCATCGGCTCCGCGCGCCGGGCCCGGCCGGTCGGCCCCCGGTAGTCGGGGATGCCGGACTCGGTCGACAGGCCCGCTCCGCTGAGCACCGCCACGCCTCCGCCCGCGACCAGCTCGGCCAGTCGTGTCACTGTCACACCCTCCATGGTGCCCGATCTCCGCGCCCGCCCGTCCCCCGGCTCTGGGGACGGGCGGGTCACGCTCAGTCGCCCGTGCGTTCCTCGGCCTCGGCGATCCGCTCGGCGCTCCACAGCCGCCGCATCTCCGGGCAGCTCTCCAGCAGCTCGCCGAGCCGCCCGCGCCCCGCGACCAGGCCGCCGTCGAGCACCACGATCTGGTCGGCGCGTTCGAGCGCGGCCTGCCGGTGGGAGACGACCAGCAGGGTGCCGTGGCCGGCGATCCGCTCCCACAGGAGCCGCTCGGTCTCGACGTCGAGCGCGGACGACAGGTCGTCCACGACCAGCAGGTCCGGGTCGCGTACGAGGGCGCGGGCCGCGGTGGCCCGCTGCACCTGCCCGCCGGACAGCCGCACCCCGCGCGGCCCCACCACCGTGTCGAGCCCGTCGGGCATCGCGGCCAGGTCCGGCTCGAACGCGGCCAGCTCCAGCGCCCGCCCGATCTCGGCGTCGGTCGCGGGCCGGCCGAGGAGCAGGTTCTCGCGCAGGGTCTCGGAGAACAGCCTCGGCACCTGGCTCGCGTACGCCGCCCGGCCGGGGACGAGGAACGTGCCCGGGTCGCCGACGGGCACGCCGTTCCACGAGATCGTGCCCTCGTCCAGCGGCAGGAGGCCGAGCAGGGCGCGTACCAGGGTGGTCTTGCCCGAGCCGACCGCGCCCGTCACGACCGTGAACGAGCCGCGCTCGACGCGCAGGTCGATCCCCCGCACCCCGCCCGCGCTCAGCCCGCGAACCTCCAGCACCCGGAGCGGGCCCGGGTGCGGGGGCACGGCCGCGACGGCCGGTGGGTCGCGGCGCAGCCAGACGTCGGCGCCGCGCGACAGGTCGCCGGCGCTCTCGTGCGGCGCCATCAGCCGGGTGAGCCGGTCGGTGGCGACCGCGGCCTGCGGCAGGCGGTAGAGGACGGTGCCGATCGACCGGGGAAGAGCCGTGAGCCAGCCGACGTAGCTGGTGAACAGCGCGAGGTCGCCCACAGTGAACTCGCCGCCGCGCATCGCGGGGGCGGCCAGGAGCAGGACGAGCCCGATGCTGAGCTCGACGGTCGCGCCGGTCGTGGCGTCCAGCAGGTCGGTGGCCAGGCGGTCCTTGACGGCGGCCGCGCGCCGCCGCCGGTTGTGCTCGCGCAGCCGCTCCAGCGCCGCCTCCTCGGCTCCCGCGGTCTTGATCGCGAGCACGCCGCCGAAGATCTCGCCCACGTACGCCGTGACGGCCGCCCCGAGCGTCCTGGCCCGCTGGTGCAGCCGCCCGATGGTCTGCCGCATGAGCCTGCTCAGCACGCCGATCGCGACCATCGGCAGCACCAGCGCCACCGTGATGACCGGATCGACGGACGCCATGATCGCCAGCGCGGCGACGGCGAAGAGCGTCGTCCCGGCCAGGCTGACGCTCTCGTCGGTGAAGTCGACCGCGTCGGCCACGTCGTCCCGCAGGCGGGCGACGGACTCGCCGGGCGAGTGCGGCAGCCGCGCCGAGGCGGGGCCGCGGGCGGTCAGGACGGAGCGCAGGGTGTTGGCGCGCAGCAGGGTGGCCGCCGCGGCCCACCAGTAGACCCCGTACGTCCACGCGATGACGATCATCAGGCCCCGGGCGACCTCCACGCCCACGAACGCCGCGCACAACCACAGCGCCCAGCCCAGGTCGCCGCCGAGCCCGTCGAAGATCCGCTGCAGGACGAGCCCGCTCGCCAGCGGGATCACGTGGACGGGCAGCCAGAGCAGCGCGCCGACGAGGTATCGGCGGAAGTCGAACGTGGCCAGCCTGGTGGCCACCAGCATGACCGGCTTCACCGGCTCACCCCCGCCAGGTCGAGCAGGCGCCCGAACCTGCTGCCGGGGGCGGCGGCGAGGTCGGCGCGGCGGCCGTACTCGACGATCTTGCCGTGGTCGAGCACGGCTATCTTGTCCACGCGCGACAGCGAGGACAGGCGGTGCGCGATGATCACGCCGGTCCGGCCGTCGAGCAGGCGGTCGATGCTCCGCTCGATGCGGCGTTCGGTGGCGGGGTCGAGCCTGCTGGACGCCTCGTCGAGCACGACGAGCCCGGGGTCGGCGAGGAACGCGCGGGCGAACGCGATGAGCTGCGCCTCCCCCGCCGACACCTCGCGCAGCTCGGTGTCGAGCCCGCCGGGCAGTCCGGCCAGCCAGTCGCCCAGCCCGACGCCGTGGAGGACCTCCCGCAGCCGCGCGTCCCCAGGGGACGGCCGGAAGAGCGTCAGGTTGTCGCGCAGGCTCGCCGCGAAGAGCTGCACGTCCTGCGTGACCACGCCGATCCGCGTTCGCAGGGACGCCTGGTCGGCCTCACGCAGGTCCAGCCCGCCGACCCGGACGGCGCCCTCGGTCGGGTCGTACAGGCGCAGCGCCAGGCGGGCGAGCGTGGTCTTGCCGCTGCCGGTGCGCCCCACCAGGCCGAGCGTCTCGCCGGGGGCCAGCGTGAGGGTGACGCCCGACAGCACCTGCTCGTCGTCGCCGGGGTAGGCGAAGCCGACGCCGTCCAGGCGCAGGCCGAGCGGGCCGGTCGCGGGCAGGGGCCGGGTGCCCTCGGGCAGCGTGCGCCGCTCGGCCAGCAGGTCCGCGATGCGGGCCAGACCGGCCAGCGCCGCCTGGTACTGCCTGATCTGGTCGATGAGCCGCTCGAACGGCGTCCGTACCATCAGCGTGTACTGGAAGATCAGCACGGCGGTGCCGACCGTGAGCGTCCCCGACCGCAGCGCCCAGGCGGCGAGCCCGAGCATGATCGCGGTGCCCGCGGCGAACGCCACCGACGTGCCCGCCAGCAGCGTGGTCCCGATGCGCGCGTCCCTGACCTCGGCGCGGTAGAGGGCGGCGCTGACCTGGTGGAAGCGGCGTACGGTGTGCTCGCCGGCGCCGTTGGCCCGCAGGTCCTCGGCTCCGGCCAGCCGCTCCTCCAGCATGCCGAACAGCCGCGCGCTCGCCGCGCGTGACCGGGCGGCGGCCGGGACGGCCAGCCGCTGGGCGCGGGCCATCCCCCACCCGATGAGCAGGCAGTAGACCAGCAGCGCGCAGCCGATGCGCCAGTCGACGCCGAACACGATGACGACCACCCCGGCCAGGAGCAGCACGCTGGCCACGACGTCCATGAGGAACGCGACGACGAAGTCGGCCACGGCCACGACGTCGCCGTCCACGCGTTCGATCATCTCGCCGGGCGTGTGCCGGCCGTGGAAGCCCAGGTCCAGGCCGAGCGCGTGCCGGGCGAGGCGCTCGCGCAGGCGGTTGGTGCCGTCCCAGGCCAGACGGCCGGCCAGCCACGCGGTGACGAGCCGGGCGGCCTGGCCGGCGACGGCCAGCGCCAGGTAGCCGACGGCGATCAGGGTCAGCTGTCTGATGCTCGCGCCGCCGATCGCGTCGTCCACGAAGCGGCGGGTGATCTGCGGCGCCGCGAGCGGGAGCGCGGTGGCGGCGGCTATGGCCGCGACGAGCGCGGCGCTCCGGCGGGGTCCTGGGCGCAGCAGACGCAGGACGGAGGTGTTATGCGGTGGAATCCGTTGGTCGAATGATCTCGATGACAAACGTCATGCCCTTTGGATAGGAGGTCTCATTGCTCTGGCGGGACATGAACGTTGTCCTCATCGCCGACCTCCTTGATCCGATGGGCTCGCTCCCGGGAGTACAGCAGCCCCGCGCGGGCCGGGGCAACCGGTTTACCCGCTCCCCCTCAGCACCCCGGCCCGCGCCAGCCCGTCGGTCAGCCGCGCGCGGGCGGGGCCCGGGAGGCAGTCGAGGGCGTGCGGGTCGTCGGCGGCCAGCCGGGAGACGGGCACGACCTGGTACGGGTTGAGCCGGAACGACCGCCCTGACCGCAGGCTCACCGCGAACGTCCCGGGCCCGCACCCGTCGGGCCCGGCGCCGCCGGCCACCACCTGCACGCACGGGTCCCATCCGGGAACGGACTCCGCGCCGGACACGGAACAGGCGGCCAGGCGCCCCGGCGGCAGCCCGGGAAGCCGCTCCAGCCACTCCTTGATCATGCGGGTGACCTCGTAGGCCCGCATCGTGTCGGGCGCGTCGAACTCCACCCACCTGACCAGGTCGTCCCCGGCCTCCGGCGGGAAGCGCACGCTCTGCCCGGCCCACTCCGAGCGGATCGCCATCCGGTACGGCCGCAGCCCGGCCAGCCGGACCCCGCCGGCGCCAGCCGCCAGCAGCTCGACGGACTCCCCCGCGGCGCCCGCGGCCACGCCTGGCGCGCCCAGCACCAGCTCGCACGTCACCGGCACGCCCGGCGGGATCGCGGCCAGCAGCCGCCGCAGGTTGACGGTCCACCCGTTCAGGCCGGTCACGGCGGCCAGGAAGTCGATCCGCGTCACGGCGATCGTCAGGCCGCGGCAGCGCGCCAGGACGTCCCCGGGGAAGGCGGCCACCCGCTCCGCGTCGAGCCATCCGGCCCACGGCCCGCCCGCGGGCGGACGGCACGCCCCGGTCACCCAGCGCACCTGCTTCCCCGGCCGGGTGTCCGAGGCGTCCCGCGACCGTGCCCCCTCGACGGGCCCGGCGTCAGTGTCCTTCCCTTTGCCGGCGCGCCACAAGGGGCGGATCACCCGTTCGGGCGACCACGCCGAGAACTCGACCCCGGCCAGCTCCGGCACGCGCCGCAGCGCCGTGCCGTGCTCGGCCACGAGCCGCCCGCACAGCGTCACCCACCCCGCTCCCAGCGCTCCCACCAGCGCGAACGCCGCGGGAAGCTGCCGGGCGCCGTCCAGCGCGACGTGCGCCCGCCGCCCGCCGGCGACCTCCGCGGCCAGCTCGACCTCGGGCCGGAACACCTCGCACCGCCCGGCCGCGCCGAGCACGTCCCTGCTGCTCTGCATGCTGCCCTCGGCCAGCTCCAGGTCGTCGATGCTGAGCCGGACCGCGGGGTCGGCCGCCAGCCGCAGCGCGGTGCCCACCGCTCTGAGGCGGGCGTCGTCGAACGCCTGCCGTTCCAGGACGGCCGCCGCCGCCCGCTCGAGCAGCGCCGCGAGCGGCCCGCCGTCGAGCCGTTCGGCGGCGGCCCGCAGCCGGGACGGGTCGGCGAGGCGTTCCACGACGTGTTCGTTGAGGTCGAGCACCTCGGCTCCGGGGGGCGGCACGACCTCGGTGGTGAAGTCGGTGAGCGGCGGGACGACGAGCAGCTCCATCAGCGACACTCCCCCTGCCACGGGTACGGATGCGCCGCCCGCGCGCCCGGGGCCACCGGGTCGGCCACCCGCGAGCACGAGTCCGCGCGCACGTCCGCCGGTCCCGGATAGCGGGCGACCGCCCGCGAACGCGTCGCCGGCGCCGGGGAGCAGGTGCCGGTCACCTCCGGCTTCGGCCGGGACGCCGGGCTGCGGCCGGCCGGGCGCAGGTAGACGCAGCGGAGCTCGGCGGCGAACCGGAGCCCGCCGTCGCGCAGCCAGCACTCCTCCGGCCCCGGCAGGGTCTCCGTCAGCGTGAGCCGTTCGGCCGTGGCCGCCAGCCGGCCCAGCCCCTCGACGAGCGCGGGCGAGCGGGTGTCCACGTGGATCGGCCGGCGTTCGCGGGGGGACGCGGCGAAGAACGTCACGGGCAGGTCGTGCGTCTCCCGCAGCCGCGCCATCGCGACCAGCAGCTCGCGATCCCCGACCGCCTGCCCGAGCGCCTCGAACGACGCCCGCCCCACGCGCCACGCGCGCCGCGAGATGACCACGTTGTCCCAGGTCAGCCGGGGCACCCGGGAGAGGTGCCGCAGGTCCGGCCGGCGAACCCTGGGCAGGGCGAGCGCCGTGTGCAGCGCCGTGTCGTCGTGCTCGCCGTTGTGCAGCAGCAGCGGCCCGTCCACCCCCTTGGCCCGCAGGACGGCCCGGCGCCCGTCGCTGTGCACGTACAGCTCGTCGAGCCCGATCCGGCGCCGCCCGCCGTCGGCCGTCACGCCGCCCAGCTCCAGCACCGGCCCGGGGAACTCCAGCGGCGGCCGGCCGGTGGTGCGGCGCGAGATGACGTTGAGCGCGGTGTGGCCGCCGAGCGCCCGCACGATCGCCGCGTCCCGCTCGGCGACGAGCGCGGCGCCGTCGGGGTGGAACTGCAGGGCCCACGGCGTCAGCAGCGCGACGTCGTGGAGGTCGCCGAGGACCAGCGGGGTCAGCCCCGGCTCGTACGCCTCCAGCGACGGCGCGGCCACCATGACGTCGGCCGAGCAGAGCACGGGCGCGGCCGGCGGCTCGGGGTCGTCCAGCAGGCCCGCGAGGTCGACGGTGGCGGCGCCGGGCGGGGCGGCGCGCACGATCGCGGCGATCCGCTCGGCGAGGCGGTCGCCGTGGCGGATCTCCAGGTCGCCGGTCGCCCCCAGCACCTCGGCCAGCCCGAACGTGCCCGCGCCGAGCCGGCCGGCGAGCAGCCGGTTGGTGCGCTGCCTGGTCAGCTCGGCGTCGGCGGCGAGCAGGTCGAGCACCTGGGGCACGCGGCCTTCCAGGTCGGCCGCCAGCCCTTCGCCGACGGTCACCCGGAGCGTGCCGGCCGCGGCCTCGTGCACGACCGCGCGGTCGTCGCCGGGCCGGTCGCCGGGCCGGTCGTCGTGCGCCCGCCCGCTGCCGGCCAGCGTCTCGACCCGCCGCTGCAGGGCCAGCTTCACGTCGGGAGAGGCGGCGGGATACTGGGCGAGCAGCTCGGTGATCTCCCGCACGCGCCGCCCCACCGGCAGGTCGCCACCCGAACGGTGGGCGTCCGGACGGGGAGCCTCCGAGCGGGGAGCGTCTGGGCGATGGGCGTCCGGGCGCGGGACATCCGAGCGCAGGGCGTCCGAGCGCGGGACGTCCCGGCGGTGGGCGTCCGGGCGGGGGGTTTCGGCGGGGAGGCGTTCGCGTAGCCAGGAGAGCGGGTCGGAGACCGTGGCCGGCGGGCAGAGATCGTGGGTGAGCAGCCCGCGGCGCACCGCCACCGCCAGGGCCGCCGCGGCCTGCTCCAGCTCCGTCCCCGACTCGGCGGCGATCTCGGCCAGTGTCCGGCTCCCGTCGCACAGCGCGACGAACGGCGCCGCGTCGGGCACGGCGTCCGGCACGGCGCCCGTCCAGGTCCGGCGGCGCGGCACCAGCCCCGCCACGAGCGCCGGGTCGGCCAGGACGCGCTGCTGGAGCGACTCGCCCACCCAGCCGGCCGGGTACGCGACCCGCCGCGGCCGCTCCCGGTGGCCCGACCAGGTGTGGCCGCCGGCCGCCGCGGGCTCGACGCGGCCGTGGCCGAGCGGCCCGAAGGAGCACGTGGCGCAGAGCCCCTGCAGGACCGAGCCGACCAGGCGCCGCAGCCGGCCGCCCTTGGCGACGCCGCGCCGCAGGTCGCGGTAGAGGCCGGGCGCCGAACGCACGAGGGCGTCGAGGAAGCGCTCGTCGGCCGCGATCCCGGCCACGGCCGCGCGGGCGAGCGCCGCGTCGGCGGCCGTCGTGCCCGCCAGGGCGAGCCGGGCGTCCTCCAGCGACCCGGTCACCTCGTTCCAGGCGGCGAGCCAGCCGGCGGGCGCGGGCGTGTCGCCCGGGAGCGGGCGCAGGTCACGCAGGCGGCTGCGCAGACCACGCGGCAGCCGCCCGCTGCCCGTCCCGCGTGCGGAACGGGCGTCCCCGCCTACGGCGCTGCGGGCCGGACGGGGGTCCTCGGCCGAGGCGCGGCGGGCCGGGGCCTCGGCAGGGGCACGGCGGGCCGGCCCCTCGGCCGGGGCTCGGTGGGCCGGGGCCTCGGCGAGCAGGTCGAGCGCCCGCCGCTCCAGCCGGACGACCTCGGCGGCCGCCGCCGCGGCCCGCGGGTAGGCCAGGGATCGGACGAGCTCCCAGGCGAAGCCCGCGCTCCGGACGGTCACGGCCGGCAGCAAAGTCCAGTCCTGCTCGCTCACACGGCCACCCCTTCTCGCGCGGAATTACACCCGGCACGTCTTAACTCAAAATGCTTACAAGATCATCTTTGCTTGTCAATGAGACCGTCGATGAGAAATCAATGAGCAATTCATGACGCCCCGACCACCGACACCTGCAAATCCCGCCATAAGATGCAGAGTCGTTTACTTCTGGTTTTCATCCCCTTATCCGCCCTGCACAGAGGCCAGATCCGGGTGCGACGGCCCGAATTCGGCCGCTCATTTCACGGTTTTCTTCCGTACGTTCGAGAAAACCGCCGTTACGCCGTTCCATGACGGGGGATGAAGGACTCGTGACGGATGGCGGGCGACGCAAAGAGCCGAATCTCTCGACACCGGCGTTCGTCGCCGGGCTCGTCGTCATCACCGCGGTGGTGGCCGCGCTCGACATCCTTTCGGGCACGGCTGTGCGGCTGTTCCCGCTGCTGATCTTCCTCCCGGCGATCGTGGCCGGGCTGGGCACCGTGCGGCAGACGGTCGTCGCGTCGCTGTGGGTGGTCCTGGCGGCGGCGGGGGTCACCACGTACCTGGGCGGCGAGCTGGACGACAACCTGCTGGCCGCCGGGTTCACGGCCGTGTTCGGCGCGCTGAGCGTCTTCGGCTGCGCCTACCGGGTGCGGCGCGAGGAGGAGGTGCACCGGCTGCGCTCGGCGGCGGCCGCCCTCCAGCAGCTGATCGTGCGCCCGCTTCCGCTGCGCACCGCCGACGTCGTCATCGACGGCCTCTACCAGCCGGTGGAGGAGGACACGATGGTGGGCGGCGACATGTACGAGGTCGCCGTCTCCCACCACGGCACCCGGGTGCTCATCGCCGACGTGCAGGGCAAGGGGCTGCCCGCCATCGGGACCGCGCTGGCCGTGCTGGGCTCGTTCAGGGAGGCGGCCTACCGGGAGGAGACCCTGGCCGGGGTCGTGGAGGCGATGGAGAACGCCGTGGCCAGGCAGAACACCTTCGCCGCCACCACCGGGGAGCCCGAGCGCCTGGTCACCGCCCTGGTGCTGGACATCAGCCGGCAACTGGACGTCGAGGCGGTCAACTGCGGGCACATCGCCCCGTACATGATCCACCGCGGTGACGCGCTGCAGGTCAGCCTCGGGGAGCCGTCCGTGCCGCTCGGCGTGGGCACGCTCGCTCCCGGGCCGCGCGGCGGCGCGCGGTTCGCGTTCCCGCCCGGCGCGGCGCTGGTGCTGTGCACCGACGGCGTCACCGAGGCCCGCGACCCCCGCGGCGCCTTCTACCCGCTGGAGGAGCGCCTGGAGGGCTGGGCCCCCGACCCTCCCGACCGGCTCGCCCAGGCGCTCGGCGAGGACCTCCGCGCGTTCACCAGGACCGCGCCGCGCGACGACATCGCGATCCTCACGCTACGCCGGTCCGAGTCCTGACCTGCCGGGAACGGGCTCGCGCACCGTCATGAACCGGTCGCTCCACCCACGCGTACCTACACACATCGGACATGTCCATGGAGGTGTCGTGGAGCTCAGCCTCTTGCGGGCACAGGCTCACAGCCCGTCGTATTTTTCGTTGATGCGTGCCTCGTCAGGAGAGCGCGCGCCGGTTGACTTCTGCATCCCGTGCAACCCATATTTCCCGACCCCGGAGATCTTCGAGCATCTCGGGAGAAACCTGGAGACGATTCTCAAGTTCTATCCGAGCGACGCGGGCACGATCACCGCGGAGCTCTGCGCCACGCTCGGGCTCCACCCGAAGACGGTCGCCATGGGCAACGGGTCGACCGAGTTGATCACCTGGATCGATCACCTGCTGGTGCGCGAGAGCCTCGCGGTGCCCATCCCGACCTTCGGGCGCTGGACCGACCAGCCGCTGGAGACGGGCAAGCGGGTGGACATGTACCCGCTGCTGGAGAGCCGCAACTTCACCCTCGACGTGCAGGACTACGTCTCGTTCATCCGCATGCGCGGCTCCCGGGTCGCGGTGATCTGCAACCCGAACAACCCCGACGGCGGCTACCTGCCCAAGCACGAGGTCCTGCAGCTGCTGGACGAGCTCATCGACCTCGACCTGGTGATCGTGGACGAGTCGTTCGGCGACTTCGTGGACTGCGAGCCGGACGCGGGGCTGGCGGCGGAGGCGGCGGTCCGGCCGAACGTGATCGTGCTGCGCAGCCTGGGCAAGAACTTCGGCCTGCACGGCATCCGGTTCGGCTACATGGTCGCCAACCCGGCGCTGGCCGGGCGGGTGCGCGACGCTCTGCCCAAGTGGAACCTCAACTCGTTCGCCGAGGTCATCGTGTTCATGATGCGGCAGTTCATGGGCGAGTACCACAACAGCCTCAGGCTGGTGGGCGCGGACAGGCGGGCCATGTTCCAGCAGCTCAGCACCATGCCGGGGCTGTCGGTGTTCGCGTCGCAGGGCAACTTCCTGCTGATCAAGCTGCCGCCCGGCTACGACGGGGTGGGACTGCGCGACCACCTGCTCTCCGAGCACGGCGTTTACGTGCGCGAGTGCGGCAACAAGCTGGGCACGACCAGCCAGTTCATCCGCCTGGTCGTGCGGCCGCAGGACGACGTGCGGCGGCTGCTCATCGGCATGACGCAGTTCCTGTACTCCGGCAGCCTGCACGAGATCCCCGTCATCGGGGTCCACCACCGGCACGTCAACCCGCTGTCGGCCTGAGATTCCGCCCGGGCCCCGGCAGCGCTCCGCCGGGGCCCGGGCGGGCCCCGCTACTGCCGGTGGAGCCGGTAGCGCTTGGGCAGCTTGAACCCGCGCTCGGCCATGATCTGCCGCAGCCGGTCGGGGTAGTCGGTGATGATGCCGTCCACGCCGTCGTCGATGAGCTTGTTCAGCGTCGGCCCGTCGTCGATCGTCCACGGGATCACCTTGAGGCCGAGGGCGTGCGCCTGGTCGACCATGTCCTTGGTGACGTACGCCTGGTAGCCGGGGTCGGTCACCTTGCCGTTCTGCGGGAACCCGTGCACCGGCGAGAACGCGTCCGCCCCGAACGACTTGACCGCCTTGAGCGGGTCGCCGCCGAAGTCGTCGATGTCGATGCCGCCCAGCCAGGGCGAGGCGCCCGGCTGTCCGGTCTGCAGGAAGTCGCGGTTGGTGAGCGCGACGAGCGGCAGCCGCGGCTCCAGCTCCCGCATCCGCATCAGGGCGCCCCAGTCGAAGCTCTGGATCGTGACCTGCCGCAGCATCCCGGCCTGCCGGATCTCCTGCAGCGTCACCTGGACGAACTGCTCCCTGGGCGCCGTCTCGCTCGGGGCCCCGGCCTCCACCTTGGTCTCGACGTTGAGCTTCACGCCCCACGCCCGGTACCGGCGCACCAGGTCGAAGACCTCGCGCAGCATCGTCATCGGCGCCCCGGGCACCGCCCGCTGCCCCGGGAACTCCGCCAGCGTCTGCGACCCGCAGTCCATGGTCCTGACCTGCTGGAGGGTGAGCGTGTTGATGTACTTGCCGACGTACGGGAACTCGGGGTCCCCGGGCACGGCGGGCGCCGTGTCGCGGCACTTCCTGTTGCTGATCCGCCTGTCATGCGTGACGACGGCCTGGCCGTCCTCGGTGATCTGCACGTCGAGCTCCAGCGTGCCGACGCCGAGCTCCAGCGCGTTCGCGAACCCGGGCAGGGTGCTCTCCACCACGAGCCCGAGCCCGCCCCGGTGCGCCTGGAGGTCGAACGCGCGCCGCCCGTCGGCGAGCGCCGCCTCGGGCGTGGCCGTCAGGGTCACCGCTGCCGCCGCAAGGACCGCGAGCCATCTCTTCTTGTTCACACGCGACAAGATCTGGCATGACGGGGACGGCCGGGCGTACGCGAGATGAGCGCGGGACGAAGCCTTCGCGATCAGGCGCCCTGCCCACGGCGGGGGGCCAAGCTGCCGACGCGTGGGTCCGAACAGCCTACACTGATCCGTATGCATACTCCCGATTGATCTGGCGTCGCACGCCTCAATCCTCCGTTTCCTAGCTCGGGAGTGTTCCGCCAACATGATCATCGCCAGTGACATAGAGCTGCGCGCGGGCGCGCGGCTGCTTATCGAAAAAGCGTCGTTCCGGGTCAACCCGGGCGACAAGATCGGGCTCGTCGGGCGCAACGGCGCGGGCAAGACGACCCTCACCAAGGTGCTGGCGGGCGAGGGCCTGCCCGCCAGCGGCGCCGTCACCACCAGCGGCAGCGTCGGCTACCTCCCCCAGGACCCGCGCACCGGCGACCTGGAGGTGCTCGCCCGCGACCGCATCCTGTCGGCGCGCGGTCTCGACGAGGTCATGCGCAAGCTGCGCGAGGCCGAACTCGGCATGTCCTCCGCCGACGACCGCACCCGCGAGAAGGCCGTCAGGAAGTACGGCAGGCTCGAGGACCAGATGCACGTGCTGGGCGGATACGCGGCCGAGTCCGAGGCCGCGTCCATCGCCTCCAGTCTCGGGCTGCCCGATCGCGTGCTGTCACAGCCGTTGCAAACGCTTTCCGGCGGTCAGCGCAGACGCGTGGAATTGGCGCGAATTCTTTTCAGCGGGGCGGAAACTCTCCTTCTCGACGAGCCGACAAACCACCTAGATGCCGACTCAATCGGGTGGCTTCGTGATTTTTTGCGTTCGCATCAAGGCGGCTTGGTGATCATCAGCCACGACGTCGGTCTTCTTGAAGCGACGGTCAACAAGGTCCTGCACCTGGACGCCAACCGCTCGGTGATCGATCACTACAACGTCGGCTGGAAGGCCTACCTCGCCCAGCGCGAGACCGACGAGAAGCGCAGGAAGCGCGAGCGCGCCAACGCCGAGAAACAAGCAGGTGCGCTGCTCGCGCAGGCCGACAAGATGCGCGCCAAGGCCACCAAGGCCAAGGCCGCGCAGGACATGATGCGGCGTGCGCACCGGTTGCTGTCGGGCACCGAGGAAGAGCGCCAAAGCGACAAAGTGGCGCGGTTGCGCTTCCCCGAGCCGCAGCCGTGCGGGCGCACTCCGCTCACGGCCGAAGGGCTGTCCAAGTCGTACGGCTCGCTGGAGGTCTTCACCGACGTCAGCGTGGCCATCGACCGAGGTCACAGGGTCGTCATCCTCGGTCTGAACGGTGCCGGCAAGACCACGCTGCTGCGGATTCTCGGCAACATCGAGACTCCCGACACGGGCGAGATCCGGCCCGGCCACGGCCTCAAGGTCGGCTACTACGCCCAGGAGCACGAGACCCTCGACGCCGGCCGCACCCTGCTGGAGAACATGCAGTCGGCCGGGGGCCAGTTCACCGACACCGAGCTGCGCAAGGTGCTCGGCTCGTTCCTCTTCACGGGCGACGACGTCGACAAGCCCGCCGGGGTGCTGTCCGGCGGCGAGAAGACCCGGCTGGCGCTGGCGATCCTCGTGCTGTCGAGCGCCAATGTCCTCCTTCTCGACGAGCCCACGAACAACCTCGACCCGGTCAGCCGCGAGCAGGTTCTCAATGCTCTGAGGTCCTATTCAGGAGCAATCGTCCTAGTCACACATGACGAGGGTGCCGTTGACGCCCTGTCACCGGATAGGGTGATCTTGCTACCGGACGGAACTGAAGACGCATGGAGCGACGAATTTTCCGATCTTGTGGCACTTGCCTGATCTTAATTTGAGTGGGTACGGATCTTTTCCCGTGGAGTAGGTAGCCGATCCCGCTGAAATGACTGATCATGGCGGAGTAACGCTGCGGAAGTCCGGCACTACAGGAGGTACTCGTGGCCGAGACACTGAAGAAGGGCACCCGGGTCACCGGGGCCGACCGGGAAAAACTGGCCGGCGATCTCAAGAAGCGCTACGCCGCGGGCGAGAGCATTCGCGCCCTGGCCGCTTCGACCGGTCGGTCTTACGGGTTCATCCACCGCATCCTGAGCGAGTCCGGCGTGACTCTGCGCGGGCGCGGCGGGGCGACCCGAGGCAAGTCCAAGCGCTGACGGCCGCCTCGGAACGTGCGACCGCAGCCGCCCGTCCCTAGTCAGCCATACCGTCGCGCCCGGGCCAGAACCATGTTCTGTAGGCTCGGGCGCGACGGTCAGCACACTGGGCGCGCACTCCTTGCGCGACCAGGACTGGAGGGAGCGGGCGATGGCGGCAGCACAGGCGCGACAGCGCGGGGGGAATGCGGACGAGGTCTCCGTCACGGCGGAGCACGGAGTTCGTCTCGAGGTGGACGGTGAGATAGCGACGATCACGCTGGACCGGCCGGAAAAGCGGAACGCGCAGACGTTCGCGACATGGTCGGCGCTGGCTCGGATCGGCGAGAGCCTGCCCGAGCAGGTGCGCGTAGTCGTCGTGAAAGGTGAGGGACCGTCCTTCTCGGCAGGGATCGACCTGCGGATGTTCACACCTGAGGGGGTGCCCGGACAGGGCTCGTTCAGCTCGGCGGCCAAGAGCGACGACGCATCCTTCGAGCAGCGCATCAGCCAGGCACAGGCGGGGTTCCTGTGGCTGCGCCGCCCGGAGATCGTTTCCATCGCCGCAGTGCAGGGGTACGCGATCGGTGCGGGGTTCCAACTCGCGCTCTCCTGTGACCTGCGGATCGTGGCCGATGATGTTTCCTTCTGCATGAAAGAGCCCGCACTGGGCCTGGTGCCCGACCTGACGGGGACCAAGCCCCTGGTCGAGCTGGTGGGCCTGGCCAAGGCGATCGACATCTGCCTGACCGCCAGGACCGTGCACGCGGACGAGGCCATGCGCATCGGCCTCGCGGAGCAAGTGGTCGCTCGGGGCGACCTGGATCAAGCCGTACGAGACAAGGTCGCGGAGCTGCTGGCCGTCAACCGGGACGCGGCGATCGCGACGAAGCGACTCCTCCAGGGGGCGCAGGGCCGCTCCCTGGAGGAGCAGTGTGCGGCCGAGCGGATCGAACAGGCGGCCCGCATCAAGGCCCTCTTCGCCTGACCCATCGGACGGCCGCCCCTCGGAGGCGCGGGGCCCTCGCGGGCTCGCCCTGGACGGCCGCCCGCCACCGCTGCCCCATCCGGGCGTCCGAGGCGAACCCAGGGCCGCCTCGCGTCCTCAGGCTCCCCGAAGGACGGACGTGGCGACGGCGGCGAGCGCCCTGGTCACGCGGGTGGGCGGTAGGTTGGGAGGGGCGGCGGCGCCGGTGGGTTTCGCGCTGAGCGGACGGGGGAATCGCCGGGCGCGCCGGCGGTGCTCTCTCCCGTGGAGAAGGAGGGATCCCCCGGATGGCGATGATGGGAGGGGGTTTCGGCCCCAACGTTATGGCGTCCCTGCGGCGCGACGGCTCGGTGACCAAGCAGCGGCTGCGGCCCGGCACCGTGCGGCGCATCGCGCGCTACGCCAGGCCGTACAGGACGCACATTGCCGCGTTCCTGCTGCTCGTCGTGGCGGGCGCGGTCATCGTGATCGCCAACCCGCTGCTGATGAAGGCGATCATCGACGACGGCATCCTGGCCAGGCGGCCGGGCGTCGTGGTCGGGCTGGCGGTGACGATCGGCGCGCTGGCGCTGGTGGACGCCGGGCTGACGCTGGTGCAGCGGTGGTTCTCGGCGCGCATCGGCGAAGGGCTGATCTACGACCTGCGCACCGAGGTGTTCGACCACGTGCAGCGCATGCCGGTGGCGTTCTTCATGCGGGCCCAGACCGGCGCGCTGGTCAGCAGGCTCAACACCGACGTGATCGGCGCGCAGCGGGCGCTGACGAGCACGCTGTCGTCGGTGGTCTCCAACGTGGTCAGCCTGGTCCTGGTGCTGGGTGCGATGCTGGCGCTGTCGTGGCAGGTGACGCTGGTCGCGCTGGTGCTGCTGCCGATCTTCATCGTGCCCGCCAAGTTCGTCGGGCGGCGCATGTCGGCGCTGACGCGCGAGCAGATGCAGCTCGACGCCGAGATGAGCTCCGTGACGACCGAGCGGTTCAACGTGGCGGGCGCCATGGTGGCCAAGCTCTACGGCCGCCCGGAGGACGACGCGGAGGTGTTCGGCCGCAGGGCGGCCCGGGTGCGCGACGTGGGCGTGACGGTCGGCATGTACGGCACCGTCTTCCGGGTCGCGCTCGGGCTCGTCGCCGCGCTGGCCACCGCCCTGGTGTACGGCATCGGCGGCGTCCTGTCGGTGTCCGGCGTCTTCGAGCTGGGCACGCTGGTGGCCCTGACCGCCCTGCTGATGCGCCTGTACGGCCCCCTCACGTCCCTGTCGAACGTGCACGTCGACGTGATGACCGCGCTCGTGAGCTTCGACCGCGTCTTCGAGATCCTCGACCTCAAGCCCATGGTGGCCGAGCGGCCCGGCGCCGTGCCGATCCCCGGCGGGCCGGTCACGATCGAGTTCGACGACGTTCGCTTCCGCTACCCGGCCGCCGAGGAGGTCTCGCTGGCCTCGCTGGAGTCGGTCGCCAGGCAGGACAGCGGCCCGTCGTACCCCGTGCTCAAGGGCATCTCGTTCACGGCCGCGCCGGGCCGGCTGGTCGCCCTGGTCGGCCACTCGGGCGCGGGCAAGACGACCATCACGTCACTGGTGTCCCGCCTGTACGACGTCAACGAGGGCGCCGTGCGCATCAACGGGCTCGACGTGCGCGAAGCCACCCTCGACTCCCTGCGCGACACCGTCGGAGTGGTCATGCAGGACGCTCATCTCTTCCATGACACGATCGGGGCCAACCTCCGCTATGCCAGGCCGGAGGCGAGCGACGAGGAGATCTGGGAGGCTCTCAGGGCCGCGCAGATCGGCGACCTCGTGGAGGGCCTGCCCGAGCAGCTCGACACCGTCGTGGGCGACCGCGGCTACCGGCTGTCGGGCGGCGAGAAGCAGCGCCTCGCGCTGGCCCGGCTGCTGCTCAAGGCGCCGCGCGTGGTCGTGCTCGACGAGGCCACCGCCCACCTCGACTCGGAGTCCGAGGCGGCCGTGCAGGTGGCGCTGAAGACCGCGCTGGAGGGCCGCACCTCGCTGGTGATCGCGCACCGGCTCTCGACGATCAGGGAGGCCGACGAGATCCTGGTGATCCACGAGGGCCGCATCGCCGAGCGGGGCCGCCACGAGGAGCTGCTGGAGCGCGGCGGGCTCTACGCCGAGCTCTACCGCACCCAGTTCACCTCTTCAGGTAGCCCAGGCGGTTGAGCTCCTCCCTGGCCACCTTCTCCACCAGCTCCAGATCGGGTCCCCGGAGCTTGGCGCGCCAGGCGCCGACCTTGGGGACGCCGGTGTCGTACAGGACGACCTTGGACACCCGTGTCTCCAGGAACTCCGCGAGCGTGGCGACCGACGGCGCCGGCTTGTGCACCAGGTCCTCGTAGCGCAGCGTCAGGAGCTGCCCCTCGGGCAGCGTCCTGCGCAGCTCGGCGCTCATGCGCACGGCGCTGCGCCAGCGCAGGGCGCTCTTGCCCGCCGCCGGCATGCCCTTCCAGCGCTCGAGGTGCTCGTCCTTGTTGACGCCCAGGAACGGGTTGGGGAACTCGGTCTGCTCCGTCAGCATGGCCGGCTTGAACCAGGCCAGGCACGCGGGGTCGTCGAGCATGCCGGCGACCACGTCCCTGCCGTCGCGGATGAGCTGCACGAACCGCGCGTCGGGGAACGCCTGGAGCAGCACGGTGGCGCTGTAGAGCAGGTCGGGGCTGCCGTCGCCGAACCTGGTGATGTCGCCGGCCGAGACGCAGGGACCGGTCCCTGTGACGCCGCCCGCCTCGCGGCACGGCTCGGCGCACTGGCCGCACGATCGGGGCAGCACCTGCCACGACTCGGCGAGCGCGTCGCGCATGACGCGTACGGCGCCGGAGGTCTGGCCGATGGACGGCTTGCGGGCGAAGGCGTACACCACGTGCGCCACACTCGCGCGGCCCATGGTCACATGGAAGCCGGGGGATCGTTTCAGGGCGCGGGCCAGCAGGTCCGTACCGGAATGCGGCGCTCCGATCAGGAAGACCGGCCGGCGGACCTTGATGCCGTTGACCACGAGGATGTGGGGCGGAAGTCGCATACGAGAGGTAAGTGTGACACCGTTTTCCACGTGTACGAGCCAAACGAGGAGTTGATCCATGCGACCCGGTGACACCGTCGCCGTCGTCTCACCGTCGGGGCCGCCCAGCGCGGTGCTGCTGAGGCGTGGCGTGGAGCGACTGGAGGGCCTCGGGCTGAAGGTGGTGGTGGGCGCGCACGCGCTCGACCGTCAGCCGCTCGACTACCTGGCGGGCGACGACGCCGCCCGGGCCGCCGACCTGCAGTCCGCCTGGTGCGACCCGGCCGTCTCTGCGGTGTTCTGCTGCCGCGGCGGGTACGGCGCCGCCCGGCTCCTCGACCTGCTCGACTGGGACGCCATGCGGGCCGCCGGCCCCAAGGTCCTGCTGGGGTCGAGCGACATCACGGCGCTGCACAACGCGTTCGCCATCGAGCTGGGCGTGCCCACGCTGCACGGGCCGATGGCGGCCTGCGACGTGCTAGCCGCCGAGGAGGGGCCCGAGCCGCGCACGTGGGAGAGCCTGCGGGCGGCGCTGTTCGGGGCGCCCCAGACCGTCCGGGGCGAGCGGGCGCTGGTGCCGGGGCGGGCCGAGGGCGTGCTGGCCGGGGGCAACCTGTCGTTGCTGGCCTCGATGTGCGGGACCCGGTGGCAGCCGTCGTTCGCGGGCAGGATCGCGTTCCTGGAGGACATCGGGGAGGAGCCGTACCGGATCGACCGCATGCTCACCCAGCTCCTGCAGGCGGGGGCGTTCGAGGGGGTGCGCGGGATCGCGCTCGGCTCGTGGGTCGACTGCGGTGACCCGTACGCGGTGCTCGAGGACCGGCTCGGGAGGCTCGGAGTGCCCGTCCTGGCAGGGCTTCCGGTGGGGCACGGGTCGCCCCAGGTGAGTGTGTGGCTGGGGAGACTTGGGGTTATCGATACCGAATCGTGCTCGCTAGCGGGCATCGTCAGTGATGAGGGGCAGGCAAGGTAGAGGGACGAATCCGACAGAAGGGGACACGGCGCGTGAGCTTGTTCAAGCGTGACCGCCGGCCCTCGCGCCGGCCGGTCGAGGATGTCGACCTGGACTCGCTGCTCTCGCTCGTCGCGGAATCCCTCGGATACTCCTTCGAGTTCGCCAAGGACGGCGGCTCCGTGACGCTCAGAGGCGACATGGAGCTGGTCGTCAGGCTCACCGGGCTGCGCCGCGAGGCGGGCCGCCGGGCCAGGGAGGACTGGCCCATGCTGGTCTCCGAGCACCTCGCGCACGCCGTGGCCACCGCGGGCGAGCGGCTGGACGTGTGCGACCTGGAGCAGGCCCGCCCGCTGCTGCGCACCCGCGTGGACGCCGTGGACGCGGTGCCCGACCTGACCCGCGTGGTGGGCCGCCACCTCAACGCCGACCTGGTGGAGCTGCTCTTCGCGGGCTCCCGGCCGGTGCGGCCCGAGCAGGCCGGGTGCTGGCCCGTGGCCGCCGCGAAGGCGATCGACCTGGCCGTCTCCAACGTCCGCCGCGAGGAGCGGCTTGAGGTGGAGACGATCCTGCTGTCCGGCACGCCGGTGACGCGGCTGACCGCCATGACCCCGGCGGCCGCCACGCACCTGCGGTGGCTGGGCGACTACCTCCCCGTGCCCTCCGACGGGGTGCTCGTGGTGCTGCCCGACCCGTACACGCTGCTCGTGCACCCGGTGGACGGGATCGGCGTGGTGCGCGCCATCGAGCGGCTGCGGGTGCACGCGGCGCGCACGGACGGGCTGAGCTCGCAGGTCTACTGGTGGCACGAGGAGCGGCTGACGCTCATCAGGGCCGACATCGTCACCCAGGACGGGCAGACCAGGCTCGTGGTGGCGCCGCCGCCGGAGTTCGCCCGCGTCCTGGCCCGCCTGGCCGTCTGAAGGGCCTGGGGCGGGCTCCAGGAGCGCGGAACGGTCAGGTCCTGCTCACGTAGTCGCGCAGGTGGATCGCGGTGAGCGAGGTGCCGTCGGCGACCAGCTCGCCGGGGGTGCCGGAGAAGACGACCTGACCGCCGTCGTGACCGGCCCCGGGGCCGATGTCGATGATCCAGTCGGCGTGCGCCATGACGGCCTGGTGGTGCTCGATCACGATGACCGTGTTGCCGTCCTCCACCAGGCGGTCGAGCAGGGCCAGGAGCTGGTCCACGTCGGCCAGGTGCAGGCCCGTGGTGGGCTCGTCCAGCACGTACGTGGTGCCGCTCTTGGCCATGTTGATGGCCAGCTTGAGCCGCTGCCGCTCGCCGCCCGACAGCGTGGTGAGCGGCTGGCCCAGGCCCACGTAGCCGAGCCCGACGGCCACCAGGCGGTCGAGGATCGTGCGGGCCTGCCGCTCGGTCAGGAAGTCGCGGGCCTCGGCCACCGGCATGTCGAGCACCTCGCCGATGTTCTTGCCGCGCAGCGTGTACGTCAGCACCTCCGGCGTGAACCGCCGGCCCTCGCACTCCTCGCACACCGACGCCACGCCGGCCATCATGGCCAGGTCGGTGTAGATCAGGCCGATGCCCTTGCAGGCCGGGCAGGCGCCCTCGGAGTTGGCGCTGAACAGGCCGGGCTTGACGCCGTTGGCCTTGGCGAACGCGGCGCGGATCGGGTCGAGCAGGCCGGTGTAGGTGGCCGGGTTGCTCCGGCGCGAGCCGCGGATCGGCGACTGGTCGGCCACCACCACGCCCTCGCGCCCGGCGATGTAGCCGTGGATGAGGGAGCTCTTGCCCGACCCGGCCACGCCGGTGACCACGGTCAGCACGCCGAGCGGGACCTCCACGCTCACGTCCTTGAGGTTGTGCAGCGTGGCGCCCGTGATCGACAGGTGGCCGGCCGGCTTGCGGACGTCGTCGCGCAGGCGTACCCGGTGGTCGAGGTAGCGGCCGGTCAGCGTGCCGGAGGCGCGCAGCCCGTCGAGGTCGCCGTCGTAGCACAGGCTCCCGCCCGCCGTGCCCGCGCCGGGGCCGAGGTCCACCACGTGGTCGGCGATGGCGATCGTCTCCGGCTTGTGCTCGACGACGAGCACCGTGTTGCCCTTGTCGCGCAACTGGAGCAGCAGGTTGTTCATGCGCTGGATGTCGTGCGGGTGCAGCCCGGCCGTGGGCTCGTCGAAGACGTACGTGACGTCGGTCAGGCTGGAGTTGAGGTGGCGCACCATCTTGACCCGCTGCGCCTCGCCGCCGGACAGCGTGGACGACTCGCGGTCGAGGCTCAGATAGCCCAGGCCGATCTCGACAAGGGACTCGAGCGTCGAGCGCAGCCCGTCCAGCACCGGGCCCACGGCCGGGTTGCCGATGCCGCGGACGAAGTCGGCCAGGTCGTTGATCTGCATGGCCGCGCACTCGGCGATGTTGCGGCCGGCGATCCGGGCGGACCGGGCGGCCTCGTTCAGCCGGGAGCCGCCGCAGGACGGGCAGAGGGTGAGCTTGAGCGCCCGGTCGGCGAACGCCCGCGCCGAGGGCTGCATCGACTCCCGGTCCTTGCCCAGCAGGGTCCGCCTGACCTTGCCGGCCAGGCCCTCGTAGGTGAAGTTGTTGGTGCCGTACTTGAGCTTGGTGGGGGGCTTGTGCAGGAAGTCCTCCCACTGCTCGGGCGTGAAGTCCTTCAGCTTGACGGCCGGGTCGAACAGCCCGGACCCCGCGATGACCTGCCACTGCCAGCTGTCCACCGGGTATCCCGGGACCTTGATCGCCCCGTCGTTGAGCGACAGCTCGCGGTCGACCAGGGCGTCGACGTCGATGGTGGACGCCTTGCCCAGCCCTTCGCACTCGGGGCACATGCCCTCGGCCAGGTTGAAGCTGAAGGCGCCGGCCCCGCCGACGTGGGGCTCGCCGACGCGGCTGAACATGATCCGCAGCATCGTGTGCGCGTCGGTGGCCGTGCCCACGGTGGAGCGGGCGTTGGCTCCCATCCGCTCCTGGTCGACGATGATGGCCGCGCTCAGGTTGTGCAGCGCGTCCACGTCGGGGCGGGCCAGGCTCGGCATGAACGACTGGATGAACGACGTGTACGTCTCGTCGATCAGCCGGCGCGACTCCGCGGCGATCGTGTCGAAGACGAGCGACGACTTGCCGGAGCCGGACACCCCGGTGAAGACGGTGAGGCGGCGCTTGGGGAGATCGAGGGAGACGCCCTTGAGGTTGTTCTCCCGCGCGCCGCGGACCTGGATGAGGTCGTGGCTGTCGGCGGCGGTGTGATCGCGGTGAACGGCGCTGGCCTGGCGGCTGGAAACCACGGAACCCTTCCATCTTCGGATTTGTTGCCATAGGGGAAAGCCGGGACAGCGTACAGCGCCGCCCCGACATTTCCAGGTTCCGTACAGCGTACCGTACGTCATACGGTACGGTTATGACCCCTTCAGCTGCGCTCCGATCAGGGCGAGGTTGTGGATGGCGGCCAGTCCGTACTGGGCGGCGCCGTTGGTGCTGACGAAGGCCGCCTCGTGCACCGGGGACAGCACGTGCGGCCCGTCCACCAGGTTCAGGCGCCAGTCCTTCTCCCGCTGCATCGGGTTGCTGTTGAGCTGGTCCCCCTCGTCCAGGGAGAACTTGCGCCACGCCCAGGCGGCCAGGCCGGCGTCGCCCGTGCGGGCGGCCGCGTACGCGGTGAGCCTGCTGTGCGCCTGGATCAGCGAGATCCCGCTCAGCCGCTCCCCCACCTCCGCCTCCTGCTGCTCGGGCGGCGCGAGGTAGAGGCGGCAGTACTGCAGCCACGCCTGCTCGAACCCGGGCACGTCCAGGTCGAGGCCGATCAGCTCGGCGCACATCTCCGGCAGCCCGAACAGCGACGACAGGTGCGAGACGGAGATCTTGTCCCGGGAGGTGTCGAACCGCCCGGTCGCCAGGTCCAGCCGGGCCTCGCCGGTCAGGAAGCCGTTCGGCAGCGCGCCGATGTCGGCCATCGTGCCCAGCAACCGGTCTCTGGCCCGCTCGTCGCCGTAGCGCTCCCACCGGGTCAGCCACGCGGCCGCGAGCGATCCCCAGTCGGTGCCGAGGCCGACCGACAGCGCCGACGGGTCCGGCGTGTAGACGTCCTCGCGCACCTTGCGCTGGGGGTCGATGACGGTGAACGTCTCTTCGGGGACGCTCAGCTCGTCCATCAGGTCGCCCGTGCGCTCGTCGGCGGTCAGGTAGTAGTAGAAGCGGCGGTAGGCGGCGTTGGAGATGCGCAGCTGCTTGCAGCTGCACCCCCAGTGCTGCACGTTGTGCCTGCTGCCCAGGCCCTTCCAGCGCCCCGCGTGGTAGACGTCGACCTCGCCGGTGTGGCGGGTCATCGACTCGGCGAAGCGGAAGACGTCCGGCCGGCCCGTGCGCAGGTACTGCAGCCACAGCCACAGGTCGGGCGAGAGCTCGGAGTTGTCCCAGGCGTAGCCGCCCACGTCGTAGCGCCAGGTGTGGCGGTCCGGGTCGTAGGTGTGCATGACGTCGCCGTAGTCCCAGAACCCGTACCACCTGCGCTGCTCGCGCTCGCGCACGTACAGGTCGAACAGGAAGTCCAGCCGGTCCTCGATCTCGGCGTGGGCCGGCGTCGAGCGGTCGGGCAGCTCCCAGACGCCGAAGACGCCCGCCTCGCGCATCCGCTCGGGGGACACGGCCAGCAGCCCCGGCTGGTTCATCGCGGTCGCGTGCCGGGACAGGTCCTGCGCGGACGGCGTGGCCTCGTAGGCGCGCAGGGTCAGCTCGTGCGTGCGCGCCACGCCGTGGGCGTCGCCGAAGCCGGGCTCGTAGTCCTCGTAGGTGACCTCCAGGCCCTCGAGCTGCTCGGCGAAGGTGTCCTGGCCCATGCCGTCGTGGTAGAAGCGCAGGTCCATGGCGGGCGCGGACGGCGACCACAGCCAGGCGGTCACGGTGGCCAGGTCGGTGGCCGCGTTCCTGACGTCGAGGCGGGTGGGGTGCAGGCGCCAGAAGTCGCGCAGCCCGAAGCCGAGGCCGCCGCCGGCGCCGCCGACGTAGCCGTAGCCGGCCGAGCGGGTGCCGGAGGGGATCGTCACCCAGGAGTGGCCCTCGGCGGTGCGCTTGCGCAGCGTGAAGCCGTCGGCGGAGCCCTGGTCGAGGGTGTAGTCGTTCCAGGTGGGGATGAGGTGCAACCGGTTGGCGACCTCGGGGGCGATCTCGCCGACCGGCCGGCCCTCGACCTGCGCCCGCCGTACGGACTCGCCGGGGTCGCGGCGCAGGCCGGTCAGCCCGCGCACGGCCTCGGTGAGGAAGCCGCCGCTGCCGGCCAGGCGCACGTGCCGGTCGTGCGGCTCGTCCCGCATGACCACGTCGGCGCTCAGCCCGAGCCCGGCCAGGAAGTCGCGCTCGGGGTCGCCGTCCCAGACGAACGTGTGCATGATCCGCACCTGCTCGGCGCCCGCGTGGAAGTACAGGCGCACGGTGAACGGCAGCCAGTCGCCGTGCCGGCCCTCCAGCCGGACGACCGCGCGCACGGGCCCGTCCTGCTCGACCGTGACCGTCTCGACCTGCCCCGTGGCCCGCGAACGGGCCACCGCACCGCCATCGTCGGGCGTGGGCTCGCTCTGGCGGAGGCTGACCAGGCGCACGTCCCTGGCGATCTCGCGGCTCCCGCGCGAGATCGAGCGGGCCAGCGTGCCGCCGGACTCCTCGATCGTCCAGGTGACCACGCCGGTGCTCACGGTCAGCACGCCGTCCCGGCGGGCCACGGTGACGGGGGTGGCGGCCGCGGCGGGCTCGCGTCCGGCCTCGATCCGGTACGACAGCTCCGCGGGCCGCGCGCCGATCGCGTGGGCCGACCACTTGACCGAGCCGTCGGGCCAGGTGGCGGTCACCCAGCTCTGCACGGGCACCTCGCGGCCCTCCGGGTCGGCCAGCGCGAACGGCGCATCCCGCTCGACCGCGCCGCGCGGCCACGGAACCCCCCAGGTCACCCCCTGCTCCCCCGGTCGGTCCAGCCAGCGAAGTGCCGTCATCGGATCTCCTTCAGTCGTTCGGCGACGATCGCGGCCACCTCGTCGGCGCCGCGGAAGCTGAAGTGGGTGTCGTCGGCCACCCCGTCGGGGTAGAGCGGGTGCTCCCCCGGCTTGAAGTGCGTGAACAGGCTCCTGGAGCCGTCGGGGCCGAGCCGTTCGTACAGCTCGGTGGTGGCGGCGGTCAGGTCGATCAGCGGCACGCCCTCGGCGGCGGCCAGCGCCCGCACCCGGTCGGGGTAGTCGCCGTGCGTGGGCACCAGCCGGTCCCCGCCGAACCGGCGCCGCTGCACCGGCGTGCACAGCACCGCCGACGCCCCCGCCCCGCGCGCCTCCTCGACGAAGGCGCGCAGGTTGTCCTGGTACGGGATCGCGGGATCCTTCTGGTCGTTGTGCCCGAACTGGATCACGACCACGTCTCCGGGCACGACCTCGCACAGCAGCGCCGCCCACAGCCCTTCGGCCCGGTGGCCGGCCGTGGTGGCGCCGCCCTTGGCGAAGTTGCGCACGGGCTCGCCCGCGTACGCGCCGAGCTGCGCCCCCCACCCGGACATGGGCGCCTCCCAGGCCGGGCACGCGGCGACCGTCGAGTCACCGGCCAGGAGGATGGCGCGACTCACTCCTTGACGCCCCCGATCAGGACGCCCTTCGCGAAGTGCTTCTGCAGGAACGGGTAGAAGAGCAGGATCGGCAGCGTCGCGATCACCACGACCGCGAACTTCAGGCCCTGCTCCGGCGGCACGAACGTCCTGTCCATGTTCGCCAGCGCGTCGGCCTGGTCAGCGCTGGTCAGCTGGCGCACCAGGATCTGCAGCGTCCATTTGCTGGGGTCGCTGATGTACAGCAGCGGCGACATGTAGTCGTTCCAGATGCTCACCGCGTAGAACAGCGCGAAGGTCGCGATGATCGGCTTCGACAGCGGCAGAACGATCTTGAAGAAGACGCCCATCTCGTTGCAGCCGTCGATGCGCGCCGCCTCCTCCAGCGCCTGCGGCAGCTCCTGGAAGAAGCTCTTCACGATGATCAGATAGAACGGGTTGATCGCCAGCGGCAGGATCAGCGCCCAGTAGCTGTCCAGCAGCCCCATGTCGCGCACCACCAGGTAGGTGGGGATCATGCCGCCGGAGAAGACCAGCGTGAAGATCACCAGGTTGAGCACCAGCGTCCGGCCCGGCAGGTACCGCTTGGCCAGCGGATACGCCATGGTGAACGTCAGCACCAGCTGCACCACCGTGCCGACCGCCGTCACGACGATGGTCGTGAGCAGGGCGCGGACGAAGGTGGGGGTGGAGAAGATGAACGTGTACGTGTCCGTGATGAACTTCTCCGGCCACAGGAAGAACGGCCGCGCGGCGATCTCCGACTCGCTCGCGAAGGACCCCGCCAGCACGTACAGCAGCGGCAGCACCGTGACCAGCGCCAGGCCGACGAGCACGGCGACGTTGATCACGTCGAACACTCGGCTGGTCACGGTGCTGTACTCGGTGTTCAGCTTCTTGTGCTTCATGCTGTTCATGTCCAGGGCCCCCTAGAGCAGTCCACGCTGGCCGAGGCGCTTGGCCAGCCAGTTGGAGCCGAAGATCAGGATGCAGCCGACGACGCCCTTGAACAGGCCGACGGCGGTGGAGTAGCTGATGGCGCCCTGGGTGATACCGGTGTAGTAGACGTAGGTGTCGAACACGTCCGCCACAGAGCGGTTCAGCGAGGTGGTCATGAGCCAGATCTGCTCGAAGCCCGTGTCGAGCAGGTTGCCCGAGGTGAGGATGGCCATGACGACGATCGTCGGGCGGATCGCGGGCAGCGTGACGTGCCAGAGCTGGCGGAAGCGGCTGGCGCCGTCCATGCGTGCCGCCTCGTACAACTGCGGGTCCACACCGGCCAGCGCGGCCAGGTAGATGATCGTGCCCCAGCCGGTCAGCTTCCACATCTGCTGCAGGATGATCAGCGGCCGGAACCACTCCTCCTGAGCCACATAGTCGATCTTCGCGGTGTCGCCGAGTATGTCGCGGATCCATCCGGAGAGCACCCCGTAATCCGCGGAGAACAGCAGATACGTCAGCGACGCGACGATCGTCCAGGACAGGAAGTGCGGGATGTACATCACCGACTGGACCGAACGCTTGAGCACGTTGATCCGCAGCTCGTTCAGCAGCAGCGCGACGATGATCGGCGCGGGGAAGATGAAGACCACGGTCAGGAGCGCCAGGAACAGCGTGTTGAACATCAGCCGGCCGAAGTCCGGCCCGGTGAACAGATCCTGGAAGTGCTGGAAGCCCACCCAGGGACTGCCGGAGTAGCCGAGGAACGGCAGGAAGTCCTGGAAGGCGATGGTGATGCCGTACATCGGCAGGTACTTGAAGACTGCGAAGTAGACGACGCCCGGAAGGAGCATCAGGTAGAGCCAGCGATAGCGCGCCAGGGCGGCGCCCAATCCCGGCCTCCGGCGTCGGCCGGGCTTGCTCGCCGCCCTCGCGGGAGGCGGCGCCAGGTCGGTGGCCACAGCGGCCTCCTTTCATGTGAGGGGCCCGGGCACGGCGGCCCGGGCCCCTCAGGCGGATCAGTTGATGCCGAGCTTGGAGACCAGGTCGTTGATCTCGGTGGCGACCTGCGTGCCACCGGCGTCGTACCAGCGCTTGATCTCGCCCTTCAGCTGCTCTTCGGTCATCTCACCGGAGAGGTACTTGATCCGGGCGTCGGGGATGATGTCGTCGAGCTGCGCGCCCTTGGCGACGGCCGTGGGTGAGACCACGGGCAGCGCCGGGTTGAACACGGCCGTCTTGAGGTCCTCGTTCATCAGGTCCAAGCCCAGCTTGATCATGTCCTTGTACGGCTGGCCGGACGGCGTGCGCGCGTAGGCGAGGCCGCCGTACGTCGTGTCGCCCTTGAAGCCGAGCTGGGTGAAGGCCTGGTCGACGTTGTCCTGGACGACCCTGACCGCGGGGTCGGTCTCGTTGATCAGCGCGGCGGTGTCGCCCTCGGCCTTGAAGTTGCGCCCCTCGATGCCGTTCTGGACCAGGACCTGGCCCTCCTTCGACCCCAGCTTGTCCAGGACCTTCAGGACGTTGTCGAGGTCCTGCTCGGTCCGCACGCTCTGCTTGGAGATCGCGATGGCGTCGTTGTAGCCGGTGAACGGCAGGGAGAACTTCTTGCCGTCGGCGCGCTTGAGGTTGCCGACCATGGCGACCTTGTCGCCGTAGTCCTTGTCGCCGGGGTCCCTGAACTTGTCGAGCAACGCCCTGGAGCGGACGTTCACGTCGATGATGATGCCGCCCTTGCCCTGGAAGAACGGATCGTCCCACTTGGCCGTGTCGTAGCTGGCGAAGTCCGGGTTGACCAGGCCCTCGTCGATCATCTTCTTCAGGAACTTGTTGGCCTCGAGGAACTCGGGGGTGTCGAAGCCGGGGACCAGCTTGCCGTCGCGCTCGCCCCAGCCGTTCGGGGCGCCGAACCAGGTCTCGAGCGTGTCGTAGGGGCTGGAGCTGGCGTACTTGCCCGGCCACTTCGGGATGATCAGGCCGTAGGTGTCCTTCTTGCCGTTGCCGTCGGGGTCCTTCTCGGCGAACGCCTTGGCGATGGTGTAGAGGTCGTCGACGGTCTCGGGCAGCTTCAGGTCGAGCTTCTCCAGCCAGTCCTTGCGGATCATGACCGCCGAACGCAGCATGGGCCGCATCCGGGGGATCGAATAGGACTTGCCGTTGATGGAGGCGTTGAGCACGCGGCGCTCGTCCGTCGGCTTCAGGTTCGGGTACTTGTCCAGCTTGTCGCTCAAGTCCCAGAACGCCCCGGCCTGTGCGGCCTTGACGAACGCCGGACCGTGCGGGTCCACGACGATGAGCTGCGGCACGTTGCCCGAAGCCAGCGTGACGTTGACCTTGTCGGCATACTCGGCGTTGGGAACCCAGTTGATCTTGAGCTTCTTGCCGAGGAACTTCTCGACCGCCTGCTGCATCTCGCCCTTCGGGTCGGGCGCGGCGCCGAACAGCTTGGTCATGATGGTCAGCGTGTTCGGATCGCTGGCGGGCGCTTCACCGCCTGAGCAGGCCGAGGCGGTGAGTGCAGCCGTGAGCGTTAACACACCGGCCAGAAGCCGGCGACGACGGGATGCGCTCATGAGTTCCCTTTCGAATGCAGATGCGCCTCGTTCTCCGCGAAGAAGCGCTGGCAGAGCCACGTGTTGAGATAGATCCACGCGCCGAAGCTGATCACCGGCGCGAGGATGGGCGCCGCCGAGGTCGCGTAGGCGATGGCTGATAGCGCTAGCAGCAACAGCACGGACGAGGCCGGGCGCAGGAGCGCTAGCTGCGCCGCCTTGGGCCAGTAGGCCCGTAGCGGCAGATCGTAGTGCGCGTACAGCGGTCCCACGTACGCCCCCACACCGGCGAGTGCGATGAGCGCCACGAAGGTCGCGATCCGCAACGCTCCCATGCTGGGCCCGAGAGCGGAGAGGTAAAGATAGTTGCCGACCAGGACGGTGGCCAGCGCCGCCACGGGCAGGACCAGCAGCGAGGCCCGGACGAACTCCCGTCGGTAGACGGTCCAGAATTCGGCCCAGCCATGAAACGATTCATTACGAGTCCGCCGCCGAGCCAGCGTGTACGCGGCGACAGTGGCGGGCCCGAGCCCGCCGATCACGCCTCCAGCGAGCGTGAAGACGATCCACATCAGGTTGAGCTGGACCGCCCAGATGAGCTCTGAGCAGGCAGCTTGAAGCCTGATAGACATGGCGGGATGGTTCATCCGGCACCACCTCTCGTGGCATGTGCACGGATTCGGGGGTGGGGTTGTTGCACCGCGATTCCTGCCCCGTTACAAGCCAGTGAACGGCGGTTGGTGCGAAATTAGTGTTGAATCGACTCAAAGTCAATGACGAGATACCCGGAGATTTGCGTACTCTCCGATCAGCGGGGCCATCTGCCGGAACCCGACCTTGCCTCCGGCCAGGGCGGGACCGCCGATCGAGCCGTCGTCCGCCCAGCGGAACGAGACCAAATCGTTGACCGAGAACGTGACCGTCCCGGCCCTGACCTCGAGGCGCATCGCGTACGGGCCCTCGGCGTCCAGCACCGCGGGCAGCGGGTCGGGACCCTGCGCGACCAGGTGGAATCCGTGGCTCTTGCGCAGGTTGCAGGTGTGCAGGGCGCGTTCGGAGGCCCACATCCGGCGGAAATAGGAGACGTGGTAGGCGTCGATGTCGCCGTGGTGGTACTGGTCGTACGGGCCGGTGCGGGTGGCCAGGCCCGGGTCGAACAGGTCCTCGCCGTTCCTGCCGCGGGCATGGAAGAACATGATGGCCAGGCCGGGTTCTCGGACGGGCCAGAAGTCCCATTCGATCCGCACGTCGGCGGGGAACTCCTCGGGACACCAGAGCACCAGGTTGGCCGCCTGGCCGTCCGAGGGCGGTCTGAGGCTCTCCAGGCGCAGGCGTCCCTGGGGGAAGGAGGTGGCGCCGTCCCCCTCCAGGCGGAATCCTGCCAGGTCATCGGGGGTGGCCAGGGGGTTGCGGTAGAGCTCGGTCAAGGGGGCTCCTTCAAGGGGTCGCTCGGCTCGCCGGGAACGTGCGCACGCCGAACGGAGCCGGCGGGCGCACGGCCGTCGGCGATGAAACGGTTCATGGACGCGCCGGGGTCAGGCGCGCCGATCGAACGCGCTCGACTCCCGGATCACCAGGTCGGGCTGGAAGATGACCTGCCGGTGCCGGTGCTGCTCCGGGTCGGCGACCTCTTCGAGCAGCAGGTCGATCGCCGTACGTCCGAGCAGCTCACGGGGCTGCCGGATCGAGGACAGCGGCACCGCGGCGGCCGCGGCGAAGTCGATGTCGTCGTACCCGATGATGGCCAGATCCTCGGGCACGCGCAGTCCGTGCGTGGCCATCGCCTGTAAGAAGCCCAGCGCCATCATGTCGTTCGCGCAGAACGCCGCCGTCGGCCGCTCGTCGGCGGGCAGCGCCGCGACGCGCTCGCCGACGGCCCGGCCCTCCGCGACGGTCAACGTGGGAGCGGTGGAGGTCAGCAGCTCGACCGCGCCGTCGGCCGCGGCCACGGCGCTGCTGATGCCCGCGTGCCGGTCGGCCACCTGTCTTATGGACGTCGGCCCGCCGACGAACATGATCCGCCGGTGCCCCCGCTCGATCAGGTGGGCGCCGGCGATCTGGCCGCCGAGCCGGTCGTCGACCGCCACCGAGCACTGCAGGCCGGTCGCGGGGCTGTCGACCAGCACCACGGGCGTGCCGCGGGCGGCCAGCTCCTCCAGCCAGGGACTTTCCATCTCCACCGGGGTGATCAGTATGCCCATGACGCGCTGCTGTTCGAGCTGGTCGAGGTGGCGGCGCTCGCGGCCGGGGTCGCCAGCGCTGTTGCAGAGCACCACCATCGAGTCGTGGTCGTCGGCCACCGACTCGGCGCCCTGGGCCACGTCCACGAAGAACGGGTTGGAGACGTCGAGCACGACGAGGCCGACCGTGCGGCTACGGCCCACCCGCAGGTGGCGGGCCACCTCATTGCGGACGAAGCCCAATTTCTTGATCGCTTCGAAGACGCGTTCGCGTGTGGCGGGGGACACGATCTCCGGGCGGTTGAGCACATTGCTCACCGTGCCCACCGAGACGCGCGCCAGCTGCGCGACCTCCTTGATGTTCCTGGTCGCCATCGATCCTCACGAGGCCGTGCTGCTTGAAATGCATAATCCGCTACTTGGCGGTGGTCCGCTGAACGCGGCCCACCGAAGGTGCTGCGGCGGGCCGCTTTGAAGCGGTCCACCGTGGATGCGCCCTACCGCTACCTGCGGCGATCCGCTGGACGCGGTACGCCGTGGGCGCAGGGACAACGGATGGACCGCCGATGGCGGTCCTCCGCGAACTCTCGCATCATAGCGGCATTCAAGATTCTTTTGAATCGTCTCAAACTCTCAAACCGGTCACGGGGCCGCGTGAAGGGATGAGGTCAGGACGGATCGACGATGTGGATGCGGGCCGCGCGGAAGGACGCCGGGGTGTCCCGGAGCACCGCCAGCCGAGGATCGGGCACCACCAGGAACGGCTCGGTCTCCAGAGCCAGCAGGGGCGCGAGCCGCCGGTCGGCGCGCAGGGCGTCCATGGCCCGGCGGTCGCCGCCCAGCACCACCCCGTCCAGCTCCCCCAGGTACGGCGTCAGCACCCGTACCGCCGTCTCCACCGCGTCGTCGTACGCCTGCGCCGCCTGGTTGCGCCGCCGCCGGGCGAAGCGCTGCTGCGACCACCCGCCCGCCGCCGTACGCCCCTGCACCAGCCGCGACCCCACCTTGGAGGCCACCAGCGACGCCCCGGAGAAGACCCCCGCCGCGTAGCCCCCGAGCCGCACCAGGAACACCCCCACCTGCCGCGCGGCCTGGGCGTGCGTGACGAACCGGGTGACGTGCGGCGGCCCCGGCGGCGTCATGGGCGGGAACGGCACGTGCAGCTCGGCCAGGGCCCCGTCGTCGGCGAGCAGCCGCACGACCCGTTCGTCGCCGGTCGCCGTGAAGGGCCCGTGACGCCCCGCGAACCCGTCGATCCACGGATGCAGGCGCTCCGGCGGCACCGTGACCCACCGGCCGCCACCCCTCGCCGGACGCGCGCTCATGCCCCGAAGGCTAACCGACCGCGCGGCCGGGACAACCTGCAAACCGAACGACATCCCCCACAACCGGCGGGGGACCTAAAGCGGAAGGTCGGTGAATTTCGCGGGGCTCTGTGGCTCCCGAAACGGCCGGATCATTAGATCAGCCCCATGGAGACCCGTGCCTTCAGGCAGGCGAGGAAACGGCGTCCGGCCTGGATGATTCGTTCTGAAAGGTGTAGGCGTATCCGTCCCCCCGTTGCAGCAGGCGGACGTGACGATGGCTGAGGTCCTTAACAGTCCCGTGGGCGGTGGTGACGTTGAAATATCCGGTGGCGCGGACGGCGACGCGACCCATGTGGGTGCCCTGCTTCTTGCCGGTGGGGACGACGGCGATCACCAGGTCGCCGGTGGCATAACCGAAGAACCGTTTCTGGCGAGGAAGGCGCAAGCGAGGAAACCCGTGCCGGTCGGTACGAGTGCGGGTGTGGGTGCCGCGGCCGGTGCATCCGGCGACCAACACCGCCGACACGGTTTCGGTGACGGTGTCGAGCTTGCCCACGGCTAAAGCGTCCAGAGTGTGGCTCTTGGGCAGGCGGTTGCGGGTGCGGTTCCACTTCGTGCGGCCACCCGAGGCCACGTGGGTGGGCAGGCGGGCGTCGAGTTCCTGCCACAGCGCCCAGCGGGTGGACTGCACCGCAGCGGCGTCCCGCAGCGGAACCTTGGCCTGCGCCAGGATCGCGGCCAGCAGCTTCGGCTTGCGGGCGAGGAAGTCCTCGACCAGTTGGTTGCCTTTGGCCTGGTTGCAGGGCACGCAGGCCAGGGTCAGATTGGAGACCCGGTCCGAGCCGCCCAGGCTGCGTGGGTGGATGTGGTCCAGGTTCAACGGCACATCCGACAACTCACAGTAGGCGCATCGTCGCCCCCACTTGGCCAGCAGGTACTCGCGGACCTCGTTTCCGTGCAACGTCCCGTGCTGGTATTCCACCCCTTCCAGGGATCGGCCGACGCGGAGGGCATGGGTGTCGAAGGCGACCCGCTCCAGGTGCACCGCCCGCACCGGCGCCCAGCGGCACAGCCGGTCGATCCAGGAGACAGTGGTGGCCACCCGATGGTGCAGAGACGGCGGCAGCCAGCCCTTGGGGCGGGTGCGGTTGGCAAAGCGCGGCTTGCGATAGCGCAGGTTCCGACTGCGGCGGCCACGCCGATAGGCGGCCCGCTGCCCCATCTTCCTGCGAATCCGGGCGCCGCGATGGTCGAGTTGAATGGCGTAGCGGGCTCGGCGCTCGCCTGCCTTGGCGGTGAACACGGCGATGCCGGTGTGCTGAGAGCCGGGGTCAATGCCCAGTTCTACCCCGTCTACCTCGCTCCCATCGACGGTGCGGTCCTTCAATCGGATGACGAACGGTGTACGGCGGTGCACTGCGGCCCGGCCCTTCTTCAGCAACTGGCGCGCCCTGGCCGGAGTGCAGGGCTGTAGCGGTCGTCCGTGCTTGTCGAGCACGAACACATAGGGATGGGACTCACGTCCCTTCTCCCGGACCTGGCGGTCCAGGGTGACGCCCCCTGCGGCAGGTGAACCGCTGAGGGTCTCCTCTCGCACATGTCCCGCGCCGGGTGCCGCCTTGCGGCGGCCCTCGGCCCCCGTTTCGTCCCTGATCCCGGGGTTGTCTGCTGAACCGAGTTCCAGAGCAAGCCGCTGAGGAAGCACAGCCTGGTGGATCATCTGTCCTGCGCGGAACGTAGCCAACGTCGGTCACCTCCTACCTCGGTGTTGGCTGGTGCTGGTAACACACGGGCTGTCAGCCGTCTCGGCTAAAAGCCCCCACGTTTACGTGGGAGATCCGGTTACGGGGCTGGTGAGCAGGGGGACGACACGTTCAATATTCCGCCGATAGCTGGAGCCGCAGAAGACCCCGCTTCACATTGAGTAATCGCCACAATACCAAGAGTTTGCCCAGCGGCGTAGAACAAGTGCGCGATACGCGCCGACTGGCTCATGTGCGACCCGACCGGTCGGCTGCAATCGGAGGTGCACACGCCTGGACGGCGTCATGACTCACGGGCCACTGCCCTTGGCTGGACACGCGTCCATGCACCAAGGCAACGGACCCTGTAGGTCAGCAGCGCTCCAGGAAACCGAAAAACTTTCCCCTCTCGGCCAGCGGGGAACTGGAGGGTAAATGTCGGTAAATTCTGTTTCGTTGGCCTTCTGCAAGTCCAGCTATCAGCGGAATTATCTGAACGTGTCGTCCTCCCTGCTCACCAGCCCCGTTGTGGACCTCGACACTGGGGCGGTCATCGCGCACCCCGCGGTCGTCGACCAAGGAGGCACACTCCGGGCAATTCCGCTGCCCATGGTGCTGGAGCTGCCTGTCAGGGTCGTCCTGGCGGGCGCGGGTGCCCTGGCGCCTCTGCACGAGTCGCTCCGAAGAGCCGGCAGGCATCCCCGCGAGGCGATCCTGCTGCTCACTGGACCGTGCCACGAACAGGACCGGCCGCTGCTCAAGGTCGGGCTCGACGGCCTGCGCACGATCGGCTACCTGCTCGGCTTCGCCGACGTCGGCACGAGCGGCGCGGCCCTGGACCTGGTCGCCGACACGAGCCCGTACCTGCTGGCCCTCGACCCCGAGATGGTCACCCGCATCCCCGGGGACCATCGCGCGACCGCGGTGGCGCGGTCGGTGGTGACGCTGGCCCGCGGCATCGGCGCCCACGTGCTCGCCCCCGGCGTCGAACGCGAGCCGCAGGTCGCGGTGGCCCGCGGCCTCGGCGTGCGGCTGGCGCACGGTCCGCTGCTGGCCCCCGGCCCCGACGGCAAGGTACGGGTGCCGCTCCCGGTCACCGACGAGCCGGTCTCCGTCATGCTCGGGCCGCGCGTCCAGGAACTGCTCATCCCGGCGGTGACGCTGCCCGCGGAGGCCAAGGCGGAGGACGCGGTCAAGGCGTTCGGGCACGAGCCGACGATCACCAGCGTGATCCTGGTGGACGAGTTCCAGCGGCCCAAGGGCAGCCTCGACCGCAGCCGGTTCCTGCTGTCGTTCGCGGCCCGGTACGGGCACGCGCTGCACGGTTCGAAGCCGGCGCAGCGGCTGGCCGACCCGCCCCGCACGGTGCCGCGGACGACCCCGGCGATCGCGGCCATGCAGGCGGCGGGCCGGGACTCGGCCCGCGTCTATGACGACCTGGTGGTCACCGACGAGATGAACCGCTGCCTCGGCATCGTCCGCGTCTCCGACCTCATCAGGCAGGTCGCCGCGATCAGGAGTTGACGAACGACTCGCGTGGGGGTCCTGGGCGCGGGCGCGCGACCGGGATAGGAAGTAGCCATGCGGATGGACAGGAGAACCCTGCTCGGGGCGGGGATGCTGGCGGGGCTGGCAAGCGGGTGCACGACCAGTACGCCTGCGGTGAAGCCTGAGTTCGACCCCGGCGACTGGGCGTCCGTGCGGGCCCAGTTCGCGCTGGACCCGGCCTTCGGGCAGTTCGCGGCGTTCGTGCTGGCGCCCGCCCCGGCGCCGGTCCGCGAGACGATCGCCAAGCACCGCGACGCGCTGGACGCCGACCCCGAGTACACGCCGCCCGGCGCGCAGTCGCCCGACCAGACGGTACGCGAGGCCGCGGCCCGCTATCTGGGCGCCAGGGCGGAGGAGGTCGCGCTGACCGACAGCACCACCATGGGTCTGGCCCTGCTCTACTCCGGCCTCAGGCTGCGCCCCGGCCAGGACGTGCTGACCACCGAGCACGACTTCCTCGCCACCCACGAGGGGCTGCGGCTGCTGGCCGAGCGCACGGGCGCGAAGGTGCGCAAGGTCAGGCTGTACGACGACCCCGCCCGCGCCGACGCCGGCCGGATGGTGGCGGCGATCAAGGCCGGGCTCGGCCCGCGTACCAGGGTGGTCGCGGTCACCTGGGTGCATTCCAGCACCGGCGTGCGCCTGCCCGTCCGCGCCATCGCCGACATGCTCGCCGAGGCGAACAAGGGCCGCGACGAGCACGACCGGGCGCTGCTGTGCGTGGACGGCGTGCACGGGTTCGGCGCGATGGCCGACGGCCCCGGCGACCTGGGCTGCGACTTCCTGGCCAGCGGCACGCACAAGTGGCTGTTCGGGCCGCGCGGCACCGGCATCGTGTGGGGCAGGGCCTGGGACGCGGTCTCCCCGATCATCGCCAGCTTCAGCGGAGCGTCGTTCCAGGCGTGGCAGGGCGGCGCCTCCCCGGGGGCGAGCACGGCGGAGCTGGTCACGCCGGGCGGTTTCAAGGCGTTCGAGCACCGGTGGGCGATGCCGCAGGCGTTCGGGTTCATGACGGCGATCGGCAAGGACCGGGTGCGGCGGCGCACGCAGGAGCTGGCCACCGGGCTCAAGGACGGCCTGGCCGCGATCCCGCAGGTCACGCTGGCCACGCCGCGGGCGCCCGAGCTGTCGGCGGGCCTCGTGTGCTGCTCGATCGAGGGGATGGCGCCGATGGAGGCCGTCGACCGGCTGCACGCGGGCAAGGTGATCGCGAGCGTGACGCCGTACGACCCGCCGCTGCTGCGCTTCGGCACCAGCATCGTGACCACCCCCGAGCAGGTGGACCAGGCGGTCAAGGCGGTGGCCGGGCTCCGCTGAGCCCGGGTGTCAGAGCCAGCCCTGGGCCTTGGCGCGCTGCACCGCCTCGATGCGGTTGCGGGCGTGCGTCTTCTGGATGGCCGAGGACAGGTAGTTGCGCACGGTCCCCTCCGACAGGTGCAGTTTGCCGGCGATGTCGCCGATCGTGGAGCCGTCCACCGCCGCCTCCAGCACGTCCCGCTCCCGCGCCGACAGCGGGTTCGGCCCGGCGCTGAGGGCCGCCGCGGCGAGCCCGGGGTCGATCACCCGCTCCCCCGCGTGCACCCGCCGGATGGCCGCGGCCAGCTCCCTGGCCGGGCTGTCCTTCACCAGGAACGCCGAGGCCCCGGCCTCCATGGCGGTACGCAGGTAGCCGGGCCGCCCGAACGTGGTCAGGATCATCACCCGGCACCCGGGCACCTGCCGCGTGATGCTCGCGCAGGCCGCGAGCCCGTCCATGCCGGGCATCTCGATGTCCAGCAGCGCGATGTCGGGCCGGACCTTGGCGGCGACCGCGACCGCCTCCTCCCCGTCGGCGGCCTCGCCGGCCACCTCGATGTCGGGCTCCAGGCCCAGCAGGGACGCCAGCGCGCCGCGTACCATGCCCTGGTCCTCCGCCAGCATCACGCGGATCACGCGCACGCCTCCTTCCCGACCGGCACCAGCACCCGCAGGTGATGGCCGCCGCCCCGCGCCGGGCCCGCCTCCACCGTGCCGCCCGCACCCGCCACCCGCTCGTTGAGCCCGCTCAGCCCGCTGCCCATCGCGTACGGCCCGTCGCCGCCCGTTCCGTTGTCCATGATCTCCAGGGTGGCGTGTCCGGCGTCGAACGTCACCCTGATCTCGCACCGGGTGGCCCGCGCGTGGCGCACGACGTTGGTGACGCCCTCGCGTACGGACCAGCCGAACAGCCCGTCGAGCAGCTCGGGCAGCGGCGTCCCCGAGACCCGCACCTCGGCCGCCACGCCCGCCGCGCGTAACACGGTCCTGGCGTTGTCGAGCTCCTCGGGCAGGCTGCGCTGGCGGTAGCCGGTGACGGCCTCCCGCACCTCCGTCAGGGCCTTCCTGGCGACGGTCTCGATGTCGGTGATCTCCCTGTGCGCCTGCGGCGAGTCCTCGGACAGCCGTCCGGCCAGCTCGCTCTTGAGCACGATCAGCGACAGGCTGTGCCCGAGCAGGTCGTGCAGGTCGCGGGCGATGCGCAGCCGCTCCTCCGTGGCCGCCAGCCGGGCCACCTCGTCCTGGGCCAGGCGCAGCTTGACGGTCAGCGCCCTGGTGTTGCGCACGCTGATGAACAGCACGCCGAGCGTCAGCACCTGCAGGCCCAGGACGATGATCGTGTCGGCGTCGTCGTGATTGACGAGACCGGCGCCGACGACGACGGCCAGCTGGGCGATCACGGCCGCGACGGCCCACAGCGGCGGCAGCGTGAACCCGTACAGCACGACGGTGTAGACCGGCAGGCTCAGCCAGGGGCCGCCGAAGGCGGTGGCGCCCACCACGCCGAGCACGCTGGTCACCAGGAGCAGCGGATAGGTCAGGCGGCTGTGGTCGAACATGCCCTTGTTGATCAGCACCGTCGTGAGGAAGGACGCGACGAACGCGACGAGCAGCACCGACGCCCACACCGCCCGGGCCCCCGTCACGGTGCCCCCCACGATGTCGCTGATGGGGAAGACCAGGTAGACCAGGCCCACGGAGATGCCGATGAGCCGCCGCTTGCGCGACGGCTTGCCATCCGCGTCCCCGAAGGTGATCCTCTCGGCGAAGCTCATGGAGACTCCTTGGACGAGGAAACGCGGCGCGACGCCCCGTGTTCCGCTGCAGTGTGTGAGGCGGCGATGACCAAGCCGCCGCCCGCCCGATTCGCAGGATCCTCGCCGCCGGGCCGGCGGAGCGGTGAAACGCCTGTGGAGCTGGTGTAAGACCTCGGGCGGTCGGCGGTGAAGCAGGAAGATCCGACCCGCGAGGGCCGGAATCCCCCGGCTTCGGCTGTGGGGAGGATGTCAAACCCGTACGGTAGCCCGATGATAAAGGTAGGCGGCCGCGCCCCCCAGCGCGACCGCCCACCCGACGACGACCAGCACGTCCGTCATGGGCAGGCCCTGGCCGGCGACGATGCTCTGGCCCAGCCTGGCGTAGTGGAACGACGGGGTGACGTCCGCGACCGTGCGCAGGGTGTCGCCGAGCACCTCGGGCGGGAACCACAGCCCGCCGGCGATCGCCAGCGCGAACATGCAGATCATCGCGGCCGGCTGGGCGGCGTCGGCCGAGAGCACGGACCCGATGGCCAGGCCCAGCGCGACGAACGGCAGCACGCCGAGCCAGAGCGCGAGCAGCAGCTCCGCCCAGGTGCCGAGCGACAGCGACACGTGCTGCTGCACCACGGCGGCCAGGCTCACCAGCACCAACGAGGGCAGCACGAGCACCATGGTGGCGCCGAGCTTGGTCACGATGATCGCCCAGCTCGGCAGCGGGGTGATCTGGAGCTGGCGCAGCCAGCCGGACTGCCGCTCGGTGGCCCACGGCACGGCCGAGCTCATCATGGACGAGGCCAGCGCCCCGTAGGCGGCCATCGACACCATCAGGATGACGCTGTACCTCACGCCGCCCGCATCGGTCTGGTTGCCGTAGATGTTGGCGTTGATGAGGTAGAGCAGGACGGGGAAGGCGACCACGAAGATCAGGTAGCGCCGGTTGCGCAGCATCCGCAGGGCCTCGGTCTTGGCGTAGTAGAGCATCAGGACTCCCTGGTCAGGGCGAGGAAGGCGGATTCGAGGTCGGCGCTGGAGAGCTTCAGCTCGCTCACGTCGAGGGTGGTGCCCCGGTAGAGCGCGGCGAGGGTGGCGTCGGTGTCGGAGGTGTGCAGGGTGACGACGCCGCCGGCGACCTCCACGGCGGTCACCCCGGGCAGCCGGTCGAGCCCGGCCGCGGGCTGCTCGCCGAGGGCGAAGCTGACGGTGTGGCCGCCGGCCCCGGCCTTGATCTCGGCGGCGGTGCCGTCGGCGGCCAGCCGGCCCTTGGCGATGACGATCACCCGGTCGGAGTGCTCGTCGGCCTCCTCCAGGTAGTGGGTGGCGAACAGCACGGTCCTGCCGTTGGAGGCGTAGTCGTGCATGCTGGCCCAGAAGCGCAGTCGCGATTCCACGTCCATGGCCGCGGTCGGCTCGTCGAGCAGCAGGATCTTGGGCGCCCCCGCGATGGCCAGGGCGAACCTGACGCGCTGCGACTGGCCGCCGGACAGCTTGTTCGCCCGCCGGCCCGCGAGCTCGGTCAGGTCGGCCAGCTTGAGGATCTCGTCCAGGGCGAGGGGGTTCGGGTAGAGGCGGCGTACCAGGTCGATGAGCTCTTTGACGGACAGCTCGGGGATGAGCGCGCCGTTCTGGAGCATGGCGCCCATCTGGCCGGCCCGGACGGCCTCGTCGGGGGTGCGCCCGTGCACGGCGACCGTGCCCGCGGTGGGCTTGAGCAGGCCGAGCAGGAGGTTGATGGAGGTGGACTTGCCGGCGCCGTTGGGGCCGAGCAGGGCCACGGTGTTGCCTGGCTCGATCGCGAGGGAGAGGTCGTCGACGGCGAGCACGTCCCCGTAGTGCTTGCTGACGTGGTCGAACACGATGGCGTTCATGAAAAGAACGCTATGGCCGCGGCTTCCGGCCGGTTAGTGCGTTACCTCCGGCGTTGGCCGTGACATTTGTCAGGCCAACGCCGGGGCCGGACGTCACACGCGGCAGGCGTAGATGTCGGTGATCAGGATCGCCCGCGCGCCGATGTCCCAGAGCTGGTCCATCACCAGCTGGTGGCCCTGACGGCGGACCATGACGCGCACGGCCACCCAGCCCTCGCGGTGCAGCGGGGAGACCGTGGGGCCCTCCATGCCGGGTGTGAGGGCGATGGCCTCCTCGATGCGCTCGGCCCGGATGTCGTAGTCCATCATCACGAAGTCGCGGGCGTGTACGACTCCCTGGATACGGCGGACGAGCTGCTGGGCGGCGGGCGTGTCGGGCGAGCTCTGCTGCTTGATCAGCACCGCCTCCGAGCGCATGATCGGCTCGCCGAACACCTCCAGGCCGACGTTGCGCAGCGTGGTGCCGGTCTCGACGACGTCGGCCACCGCGTCGGCCACGCCGAGCCGGATGGCGGTCTCGACGGCGCCGTCGAGCTTGATCACGCGGGCGTCGACGCCCTCGTCGGAGAGGTATTTGTCGAGCAGGCCCGCGTAGGAGGTGGCGATGCGGCGGCCGTTGAGGTCGGCGGCCGAGGTCATCGTGCCGGCCGCGGCGGCCAGGCGGAAGGTGGAGCCGCCGAAGCCGAGCGGCATGATCTCCTCGACCGGCGCGCCGGAGTCGACCAGCATGTCACGGCCGGTGATGCCGACGTCGAGCGTGCCTTCGCCGACGTAGACGGCGATGTCGCGGGGTCGCAGGAAGAACAGCTCGCAGCCGTTGGCCTCGTCGACGACGACGAGCTCCTTGCTGTCCCGGCGGGGCCGGTAACCGGCCTCCTTGAGCATGTTCTGGGCCGCCTCGCTGAGCGAGCCCTTGTTGGGTACTGCCAGACGCAGCATGTTCGGGTCCTCGATCTGTCTCGCTGTTGCTTCTCAAGGGGCTTGGTGGCGGGCGCCGGGCGCCCTAGAGATGCTTGTAGACCTGGTCGAGGCCGATGCCCTTGGCGATCATGAGCACCTGCACGTGGTAGAGGAGCTGGGAGATCTCCTCGGCGGCCCTGTCGTCTGACTCGTGCTCGGCGGCCATCCAGCTCTCGGCGGCCTCCTCGACGACCTTCTTGCCGATGGCATGGACGCCGGCGTCGAGGGCGGCCACGGTGCCCGAGCCCTCGGGCCGGGTCCTGGCCTTCTCGGACAGCTCGGCGAACAGCTCTTCGAAGGTCTTCATGGTCTCTCTCGTGGTTGGCTGACGTGCTTGTCAAGCGTCTCTGAGCAGCGTAGCGATCCTATCTCAGACATGACTCTGGATCGCTTCCCACCGGGGTGGGGTGGCGTGCGCGTGGAGGTGGAACCCTGCGCCTAACGCTGCCCCGCGTGGACGGTGTCGTCTGGTGGGTGTGCTGATCGCCTGCCCGCCCTGGTGCCGGTGGGCTGCGCGGGGCAGCCTCCTCCGGTCCGTTGGTGCGGGTCCCTCCGGACGCTGACCCGCCTGGCCGTTGGGCCGGGCGGGGGAGGGTGCCCTGCGTCGACTGGGCGCGGAGCGTGTGGTGTGACGCCGGGTGGGTCCGGTCTTCGACCGGTCCTTCCGGTTGGTCTTGGGGTCGAGAGGGCTGAGGACAGCCTTGGCCTCGAGCGTGTTTGCCACGGAGCGGATCGCTCTCTGCCCGGTTGCCTGGTCCACGGCGGTGGTGGCCTGGTGGGTGAGGCCGCGGGCGGCGATGCGGCGCCAGGCGCCATGGTCACGGTCACCCTGCCAGCCACATGCTGGATTGGGGCAGATCGCCCACTTCCACCCTGCGACCGCGGGCTTGTCCGGCGCTTTGCAATGCCGTAGCGGAGTCAGACATTGCGGGCATTGCTTGGAGGTGTTGCGGGCGGGCACGGTCACCACGGCGATGCCGCTCTCGGCGGCCAGGTGCCGAATGCGGTCCGAGATCTGGCCGCGCACCTGCTGCGACAACCGGGTGTTCAGGGTGCGGCCCATCCCACGGGCCTCCAATGAACGCAGATCCTCCAGATAGATCGCCGTCGCCCCGGCAGCGGCCGCCTGGTCTACCGCCCAGCGTGCCGCCGACCAGGCCAGCGCCTCGTTGAGACTGGTACGGCGCGTGGAGATGTGTCGGATCTCCGCGGACAAGACCTCCAGCTTGCCTTCCAACGCCGGATGCGCCTGATGCGATTTGCGTCCATCGATCAGGCGCTGGTAGCAGTCCGCCCGGGAGTGTAGCCACTCGGACAGGCGGCGAAGACGATGTTGCTTGGCCAGCACGCCCGCAGCGCGGAATTCCGCTCCGGCACCGAGCGCGGTCAAGCGCCCGTCCGCATGGAGTCGTACCGCGCCCGCGGACAGCAACGTGTTGAGACCCCAATCCACTCCGAGCGCGACGGTGTGGCCGGTGCGCTGGGCACGCGGCACAGCGTGTGTGTAGGCCACCTCGGCGCGCACGTTCTGGCCCTGGACGCGCAGGGTAGGCAGGTGCAGCACCGCTGCGGCGGGAACAGTCGGGGGCAGAATGATCGGGCAGGCAACCCATGCCCAGTCCGCATACCTCTGCGGGTCTGGCCGAATGGGCAGTTGGAGCCGCAGCAGCGCCCGCTGCGGGTTGCTGTCGCTGCGCTCGAAGGTGGCCTGCTGACGATCGCAGGCGGCCAGCAGCAGTATCGCGGCCGTGCGGGGTGCGCCCTCCAGTTCGAATACGTCGACTGGCAGTCGCCCCTCGACGTGCAGGAATGAGGCGATCTGTCGGGTACGGGCCTTTATGAGGCTGGAGGGCAGATCCCGGCCGCCGGGAACGGCAGCGCGCACGGCGTTCCATTCCTCGGCCGTGCGCTTCAGCGAGTCGGCGGGCCAGGTGGCCAGCACGCCGGCGGTCACCCCGGCCCGCCAGGCGGCGGAGCGCAACAGGCGTCCGGCTTGCTCCTGGGACATGCGTACGATGCGGTCGTTGACTGTCACACCCTCCGGCGCACCGGCCGTCCACCCGAGCCGCCTCAGCGCCATCCAAGCCTGCGACGGCAGACGTCGCCCGCCGGCATCCACTCCGCCCGCCAGCACCTCGACGTCGGCACGGTTCCAGTGCTCGGCCAGCAACCCTGCAGCCATGACCGACATCAACTCGGCGCACCAGCCGACCCGCTCGGCCAGCACCGCCGCGGACACCAGTTCGCCGCTCTTCTCCGCCACCCCGCCACGCAGCAGCGCGCGAGCACATGCCGTGTAGGCGGTCTCGCCTGCGGCCAGCCTCAGACGTCGCTTCACCGGCCACCCCCGCCACCGGCGCGTGGGCCACATCGCGCCAGTACAAGACGCTCAGGCCTCGCCGAGAACAACACAACCACCGGGCCAGGAGATCCGCTGCGTCGCCTTGCCTGCGGCACGCTCTTGGTCAACACGGCCTGCGCAGGTAGGCACACTCCGCTGGTGCGCCCTGGCCTGGCACACCCGATCGAGAGCAAACTTGCCTGCGTGCACCTCACCCTCACCCAATCCTCACCTTGAGTGACCGATAGGTTACCAATCTTTGGTCTGGTTGTAGGCCCCAGAAGGCGTCGAAGTCGGCGCTCACCGTAACGGCGATCGCCTCGGCGCGATCATCCGGTCACAGGCGGCGGGCGAATGATGCCAGGAACGCCTCCGTCGTCGCTGATACGGTTCAGTGAAAGTTTCAGAGAGGAGCACGGGGTGAAGAGGCCAACGATCGCCGACATCGCCAGACGGGCCGGCGTGTCCAAGGGGGCTGTCTCCTACGCGCTGAACGGCCAGCCCGGTGTCTCCGCCGAGACCAGGGCGCGCATCCAGGCGATCGCCCAGGAGATCGGCTGGCGGCCCAACGTGGCCGCGCGCTCGCTCAGCGGCGCCAGGGCCGACGCCATCGGCCTGGTCCTGTGCCGCCCGGCGCGCTTCCTCGGCGTGGAGCCGTTCTTCATGGAGCTGATCAGCGGCATCGAGGGCGAGCTGGCGGCCAGCTCGTGCGCGCTGATGCTGCAGGTGGTGGCCGACCACGAGGCCGAGATCGCGGTCTACCGGCGCTGGTGGGGCGAGGGCCGGGTGGACGGCGCGATCCTGGTCGACCTGCACGCCGACGACCCCCGGATCCCGGTGGTCGAGCGGCTGGGCATGCCGGCGGTGGTGACCGGCCACCCGTCGGGCACCGGCTCGCTGCCCTCGGTGTGGTCGGACGAGGTGGCCGTGCTGCGCGAGGTGGTCGAATATCTCGCGGCGCTCGGCCACCGGCACATCGCCAGGGTGGCCGGGCTGCCGGCGCTGCTGCACACCAGGATCAGGGACGAGGCGTTCGCGGAGCTCTGCGCCGAGTCGGGCGTCGGCGAGCATCCGGTCGTCCACACCGACTACACGGGCGAGCAGGGCGCCCGCGCGACCAGGCGGCTGCTCAGCTCCCGGGCCAGGCCCACCGCGATCGTCTACGACAACGACATCATGGCGGTGGCGGGGCTGTCGGTCGCCCAGGAGATGCGCCTGGACGTCCCCGCCGAGCTGTCGATCGTGGGCTGGGACGACTCGCCGCTCTCCCAGGTGGTGCGGCCGTCGCTGACCGCGGTGACCAGGGACATCCCCGCCTGCGGCGCGCACGCCGCGCAGACCCTGCTCCGGCTGATCGGCAGCGGGGAGACGGGGAGCCTGGAGGGGCCGCCGGCGCGCCTGCTGCCTCGGGGCAGCACCGCCCCCGCGGGCCGTGACCGAACCGTTTCACGGGCGATGTAGCCACAGGTCAGCGGCTCCATAAGGGGAAACATTTCAGCAATCTCCAAGGCTGGCTATTGTAACTTACCCGTTTAAGTGGTGAGATCCCTACACCATTGAATTTGGGCGCCAGTCGTGGGGATGCCCTCGCACATCCGCACGCCCTTCGCAGGGGAGTCCCGGCGCCCATCCGACCGATAGATCGGACAGCTCCATGCGACGAACGATGGCAGCGTGCAGCGCGGTCCTGCTGACGGTCCTGAGCGCGGCCTGCGCCACGAGTGGCCAGACGCAGACCAAGCAGGCAGACCAGAACGCCCCCGCGACCCTGTCCTTCTGGTCCACGGGCGGAGACGACGAGACCGCGACCTTCCAGAAGGCGGCCGACCTCTACCACCAGAAGCATCCGAACGTGACGGTCAAGGTGCAGACCCTGTCGTGGAGCGACGCGTACGCCAAGTTGCTGGCCGCGGCCACCAGTCGCAACGGGCCCGACGTCATCTCCGGCGGCATGACCTGGACCATCCAGTTCGGCACCAGGGGCGCCATGGTGGACCTGCGCAAGTACGGCGCCGACTCGCTCAAGGCGCAGGCGCTGCCCGCCCAGTGGGAGTCGGCCATCTCCCCTGACGGCTCGGTGTACGGCGTGCCGCTGGACATGTCGACCCTGGCCCTCTACTACCGCACCGATCTGCTGGAGAAGGCCAAGGTCGAGCCGCCCAAGACCTGGGAGGAGCTGACCGCGGCCATCGACAAGCTCAAGGCCGCCGGCGTGAAGAAGCCCTACAGCCAGGACTGGGGCAACCTGGACTGGATCGGCTACTTCAACTACCTCTACCAGGCGGGCGGCTCGTTCTACACCGCCGACTGCAAGCCCTCGCTCAACACCCCGGAGGCCGAGAAGGCGCTGACGTACTGGGCCGACCTGTACAAGAAGCACGGCGCGCCGACCGCCACCGTGGAGGGCTCCGACGCGCTGGACACCGGCACCGCGATGGTGGTGGCGGGCAACTGGATCGCCAAGGGCATCGACATCAACAAGCCGAAGCTGAAGGGCAAGTGGGCGATGTCCACGATCCCCGCGGGGCCCGCCGGGCCGACCGCGTTCATCGGCGGCCGGGCGATCGGCGTGACCTCCTTCAGCAAGTACGTCGAGACGGGCGCGGACTTCGTCAAGTTCATGTACAGCGACGAGGCCATCGCCGCGATCTCGGACGAGGCCAGGAAGCGGAACATCTCCTACATCTCACCGCGGGCCGACAAGATCGTGAACGGCTCGGTGTTCGCGCCCGAGCAGGCTCAGGTGTTCGAGGCGTCGATCAAGACGGGCAAGGCCGCGCCGGGCTGCCCGGGCTGGGACGAGAGCGCGCCGGACGTGACCAAGCAGCTCCAGTCGGTCATCCTGGGCAAGTCGGATGCCAAGACCGCGCTGGCGGAGGCCGCCAAGGTCATGGAGCGCAACGCCGGTTAGCCGCTCGCCGGGACCGGCCTGGCCCCGGTCCCGGCCCCGATCCAGGAGTCTGACATGGCTTCCCCCATCCCCCTGCGCAGCAGGCTCCGCCGCTACGGCACCTCGTACGCGATGCTGCTGCCCTTTCTCGCGCTGTTCGCGGGCTTTCTGATCTGGCCGCTGGCCAACTCTCTCTATCTGAGCTTCACGAAGTTCGACGGGATCAACCCCGCCGCGTTCACCGGCCTGGAGAACTTCCAGCAGCTGGCCTCGGACGCCAGGTTCCGCCACGCGCTGGGCAACACGGCCCTGTACGTGGTCGCGTCGGTCGTGCTCGGCACGCTGCTGTCGCTGGGCCTCGCGCTGGCCTTCAGCGGCACGAGCTGGCTGCACCGGATCATGCGCACGGTGTTCTTCCTGCCGTCGGTGACCTCCTCCATCGCGCTCATGCTGATGTGGAAGTGGGTCCTCTACCCCAGCGACGTGGGCCTGGCCAACACCATCGTGGGCTGGTTCGGCGGCAAGGCCGTGGCCTGGCTGGCCACGCCGGGGCTGACGATCCCCATCCTGGTGGTGATGTCGGTGTGGGGCGGCATGGGCTACGGCATGGTGCTGTACGTGGCCGGCCTCGGCTCGATCCCCGAGGAGTACTACGAGGCTGCCAAGATCGACGGCGCCTCGACCTGGCACCGCTTCCGCCACATCACGCTGCCGCTGCTGCGTCCCGTCACCACGTACGTGGTGGTGACCGGCCTGATCGGCGCCTTCCAGGTGTTCGAGGCCGTCTACATCGTCTTCTCGTCGGGCGCCAACACCATCGGCGGCGTGCTCGACTCGGGCCTGATGATCGTCCCCTACCTCTACGACCAGGGATTCACCCACTTCAGGCTGGGCTACGCCTCGGCGATCGCCTGGGTGCTCTTCCTGATCATCTTCGTGCTGAGCCTCGTCAACCTGCGCGTGGGCCGCGCCATGAAGGAGCTGTGATGGCCGTCGCCCCGATGGACACGATCGCCCCCGCGCCGCAGCCGTCCCGGCACGCGGCCCCGGCGGGCGGCAGCCGGCGCGCGAAGATCAACGGGCATCTGCTGCGCCTGCCGTTCTACCTGCTGGCGCTGACGATGATCGCGCCGTTCTACTGGCTGCTCATCACGGTGTTCAAGCCGCCGAGGGAGCTGGCCAGGACGCCGCCGTCGTTCGTGCCGCAGTCCCCCACGGTCGCCAACTTCTACGACACGGAGTGGAGCCCCAAGGGGATCAACCCCGGCCACCTGGCGGGCATCTTCCAGCGCTACCAGGTGGACATGGGGTTCTGGCGGTTCATGCTCAACAGCCTCGTCATCACCACCGCCATCACCGTCGGGTCGCTGCTGATCTGCTCGCTGGCCGCGTACGTGATCTCCAAGCACGACATCAAGGGCCGGCGGACGATCTTCCTGCTGATCATCGCCTCGATGATGGTGCCCTGGCAGACGACGCTGATCCCCAACTACGTGATCATGCGGAACCTGGGCTGGCTGGACAACTACGCCGCCTACATCGTGCCGGCGCTGGCCAAGGCGTTCGTGCTGTTCTTCCTGGTGCAGTTCCTGCAGTCGCTGCCGAACGAGCTGATCCAGGCGGCCAGGGTGGACGGCGCCGGGGAGTGGCGGATCTGGTGGAAGATCGTGCTGCCGCTGCTGCGGCCGGCGCTCGCCGCGATGTCGATCTTCATCGTGCTCGCGGAGTGGAACAACTTCCTCTGGCCGCTCATCATCGTCCAGAGCGACGAGATGGCGAACATACCCGTCGCTCTGGCCAGGCTCAACTCCTACTACGTGGGACCCGATCACCAAGGCGCGATCATGGCGGGCGGGCTGCTCGCGTCGGTCCCGACGATCGTCTTCTTCGTGATCTTCCAGAAGTACTTCACCCGCGGCATCGCCCTCAGCGGCCTCAAGGGCTGACCCGGTGCGCCTGGAGCAGCTCCAGGAGGTCCCGGTCCACCGGGAACCCGTCGAGTTGCTCGAAGCGCGCACCGGGCCGCCGGTGCCCGATCACCCCGAACGGCCCCTGGAACTCCCACAACGCGTATCCCCAGCCGAACGAGGCGAACACGCCGAGCACGTCGGACAGCCAGCGCAGCGCGACGTCGTTCGGCGTGTGGTCGTAGCAGCCGAACTCGCCCACGTGGACGGGCACACCCTGCCCCGCCACCTCGCGCCACGGCGCGTAGAAGTCGCGCAGCGCGGCCCGGTCCCAGCGTCGTCCCTGGTAGTCGCAGGGGTAGGCAGGCTCGGCCAGGCCCTGTGAGCCGGGCCACCATTCGGCCCGGTAGTGGCTGACGCTCATCGGCGCGTAGCCGCGGGTGCTGTGGACGACGCCGTGGACGGTGCCGAGGTCGGCCAGCTCCGGCACGGCCAGGTGGCCGCCGCCCAGCCCGTCGATCACGATCGGCCGGTCCGGGTCGGCCCGCCGGATCTCCGCCACCACGCGGCGGATCACCGTCTCGTGCGCCGCCCTGGTGAACCCCCGCTCCCCCACGGAGGGCGGCTCGTTGACGAGGTCGAACGAGAGCTCGTCGCCGGGCACGCCCCGGTAGCGGCGGGCGAAACCGGTCCAGATGGCGGCGAAGCCATCCTGCGCCTCGCGGTCGGCCCAGAGGTTGTGGTGCTCGCTCTCCCACCCGGTGATCACGTAGCCGGGGGCGCGGTGGAGGTTGAGCGAGAGGTGCAGGCCGCGCTCGCGGCAGGCGTCGAGGTAGGTGTCCAGCACCTCGAGCACGCGCTCGTCGGGGTGGGCGTAGTCGAGCCCGTCGGTCCAGAAGCGGTAGTCGCACGGCATGCGGACGAAGTCGAAGCCCCACGCGGCGATCGCGTCCAGCACCCGCTCGTCGACGGGCGCGGGCTTCACGCCGGGGTCCTTCCAGAACATCCACTGCAGGTTGAACCCGTATCGCCTCATGCTTCCACCACCACATCGTTGACGCAGCGCAGCACCGGCACGCGGACGAGGGCCTGCTCGTCCAGGCCCGCCGTGTCGATCAGGAACTCGGCCCGCTCGCCCGGCAGCAGCGTGACGAGCTGGTCGTCGGCCTCGGCGGCCGGGTCCAGCCGGTCGGGGAAGACGGCCAGGTCGCGCAGGAGCGTGCGCGCGGTGACCGTCAGCCGGAGCCCGCCGGGGACGGCCTCGGCCGCGGTGTCGTAGCGCGGCTCGGGCAGGCGCAGGTCCCGGTCGGGCGCGAAGAACCACAGCGCCCGCGCCACCGCCTGGTCGCCACCGCCCGGCGCGGCGATCCCGGTGGCGATCGGCTCGCCTGCCCGGTCGTCCGGCTCGGTGATCGCGGCGGTGATCAGCTCGCTCGCCGGGTCGCCCGGCTCGGCGACGGGCGCGGCCAGCGGCAGGGTGACGACCGCCCGGGGCGGCACGTCCAGCGCGAGGTCCTGCGCCGCGAGCTCGCTGCCGTCGAAGCCGTGCCGTACGGCCCGCGCCGACGCCCGCCACGGCCGCGCGCTGTCGTTGACGGCGACCAGCGCCATCCCGCCGTCGCGCGGCTGCACCGTCAGCAGCCGATCGGCGTACGCCCTGCGCAGCGCGTGGAACAGCGGCTTCCTCCGCCCGTCCCCGTCCACGGCCGACCACGACGTGACCGGCCAGCAGTCGTTGAGCTGCCACACCACGCTGCCCGCGCAGTGCGGCCACAGGGCCCTGAAGTGCTCCACCCCGAGCTGGATGGCACGCGCCTGGTTGACCTGGGTGACGTAGTGCCAGTCGTCGAAGGTCCCGGGGACCGGGAAGTGCGGCTTGAGCCCGGCGGCCAGCTTGAGGTTGCCGTCGACGGCCTTCTGGTGGTGCAGCAGGCCCCGGGAGTCGGGCAGCAGCGGCTCGTCGCTGATCGCCCGGCGGATCGTGGCGTACGCGGCGGGCCCCTGGAAGCCGAACTCGGCGGCCATGCGCGGCCGGTAGTCGCGGTAGACGGTGTAGTCGCGTTCGTTCCACACGTCCCAGATGTGCATGGTGCCGCGGGCCGGGTCGTTGGGCGGCAGGTCCATGGAGCCCGAGTAGGGGCTGCCCGGCCAGTACGGGCGGGTCGGGTCCAGCTCGGCCACGACGCGCGGCAGCGTCTCCAGGTAGAAGCCGCCTCCCCAGCTACGTCCCTGGAGCGGCTCCTGCCAGCCCCAGTCGGCGTAGCCCTCGATGTTCTCGTTGTTGCCGCACCACAGGACCAGGCTCGGGTGCGCGCTCAGCCTGGCCACCTGCTCGCGCGCCTCCGCCTCCACCTCGGCCCCGATCGGGTCCTCCTCGGGGTAGGCGGCGCAGGCGAACGGGAAGTCCTGCCAGACCATCAGCCCGAGCCGGTCGCACAGGTCGTAGAAGTCCTCACTCTCGTACAGGCCGCCGCCCCACACGCGGACGAGGTTGACGTTCGTCTCGCAGGCCTGGGCGAGCCGGGCGGCGTAGCGCTCGCGGCCCACCCTGGTGGGGAAGCAGTCGTCGGGGATCCAGTTGACCCCTCTGACGAACACCTCGACCCCATTGACAGCCAGGGTGAACGCGCCGTCCTCGGTACGCAGCCGCACCTCGCGCAGCCCGATCTGGCGGCGCCACACGTCCTCGCCGGCCGTCACCTCGAGCTCGTAGAGCGGCTGCTCGCCGTACCCTCGCGGCCACCACAGCTCCGGGTCGGGCACCTCCAGCGTGAGCACGGCCTCGTCGCCGTCCTCGGGGATCACGGCGCGGGCCGTCACCCCCTTGATCGCCGCGCTCACCTCGGCGGCGCCCGTCTTCTCCACCCGGACGTGCACGTCCACCCTGGCCGTCCCGTCCTCGACGGTCACCAGCGGCCGGACCTCGGCGATCCTGGCCCCGCTCCACTCGTGCAGCCCGATCGGCCGCCAGATGCCCGCCGTGATCAGCGTCGGGCCCCAGTCCCAGCCGAAGTTGCAGGCCATCTTCCTGATGAAGTTGTAGGGCTGGGTGTAGGCGCCCGGCCGGTGGCCGAGCTCCTCCCGCAGCCGCTCGGCGTATTCGAGCGCCGACCCGAACGTGACCGTCAGCCGGTTGCTCCCGGTCCGCAGCGCGTGGCGCACGTCGAACCGGTACGAGCGGTGCATGTTCGCGGACTCGCCCACCCGCACGCCGTTGAGCTCGACGGCCGCCACGGTGTCGAGCCCCTGGCACACGAGGTCGACGTGCTCGTGCCCGGTGCCGTCCCACGAGAACTCCGTCTCGAAACGCCACTCGGTGCGCCCGATCCAGGCCAGGTGGGTCTCGTTGTCGTCGAGGTAGGGATCGGGGATCAGCCCCGCGGCGAGCAGATCGGTGTGGACGCAACCTGGGACGGTGGCCGGGGCCCGCACGTCGCCGCTCGCGGAGCGGACGGTCCAGGCTTCATGAAGGGGGCGGAACGGGCTCATCAACCCTCCGGGCTCGAGCAGCGGGAATTGCAATCGCATCACTAAACCCGTTTAGTTTCAATGTTTCCGACCATTAACTGAACGGGTTCACGTACGGGCGCGGTGCTGCCCCTGCTGACCATGCGCGGGTTGGCCTGCCGCGCGTCGGTCACCTCGCGGCCCTGCACCAGATCGAGCAGGGCACGGGCGGCGTGGGCGCCGCAGGCGGCGATGTCCCTGCTGACCGCCGTCAGGTGCGGCCGGGCCAGCAGGCACAGGGCGGAGTCGTCCCAGGCCACGACGGACAGCTCGCCGGGCACCGAGATCCCGGCCTCGCGGGCGGCGGCGGTGCCCGCGACCGCCATCACGTCGTTGTCGTACACGATGGCGGTGGGCCGGTCCGGCCCGCGCAGGAGGTCGAGCGTGGCGCGCTCGCCGCTCTCGCCGCTGTAGTCGGCGTACACGGTGACGCTCTCGACGCCCAGCCGGGCGGCGGTGGCCCGCATGGCGGCGGTCCTGACGCCGGTGTGCATGAGCTCCTCGGGGCCCGCGACCCTGGCGATCCTGCGGTGCCCCAGCCCGGCCAGGTGCTCGATCACGGCGGCGAGCGCGCCGCCGTCGTCGATCCACACGGCGGGCAGCCGCCCGGTCCCGCCGGGGCCGCCGATGACCACGGCGGGCAGCCGCAGCTCCTCCAGCACGGCGATCCTGGCGTCCTCGACCCGCAGGTCCACGACGAACACCCCGGCGACCCGGTGCTGCGCCCACCATTTGCGGTAGATCGCGATCTCGGCCTCGTGGTCCTCGGTCATCTGCAGCAGCAGCCCCACGGACGCGGCCGACAGCGTGGCCTCGATGCCGGAGATCAGCTGCATGAAGAACGGCTCCAGCCCCAGCGTGCGCGCCGGGCGGTCCACGACCAGGCCCAGCACGTCCGGCCGGCCGTCGAACAGGGCCCGCGCCAGGCTGTTGGGCTGCCAGCCCAGCTCGGCGGCGATGGCCTGGATGCGGCGGCGCGTCTCGCTGGAGACACCGGGACGGCCGTTCAGCGCGAACGACACGGCCCCTTTCGAGACGCCGGCCCTGCGCGCGATGTCGTCGATCGTGGGTCGCTTCATCGGCCGCCCCTTGGATTTACCGGTTCATATATGTCGCCAAGCGCGACTCTACGGCAAATGACACCGCCCGCCGCACCCCTTGCGGGGTCCGGCGGGCGGATGGGAGATGAAGCGGCGGGTCAGCGCTCGAAGCGACGGCCCGAGTTGCGGCTGTAGCCGCCGCCGTTGCCGCGCTCGTCCGAACGGCCACCGCCCGAGCGGTAGCCGTCGCGCGGGCCGCGCTCGTCCGAACGGCCACCACCGGAGCGGTAACCGTCGCGCGGGCCGCGCTCGTCGGAGCGGGGGCCACGATCGCGGTCGGCCGAGAACGGGCGGCTGCGGTCGGAGGCGTAGCGTCCGCCGCGGTCGTCCGAACGGTAGCCGCCGCCACCGCGCTGGCCGCGGTCGTCCTGGCGGAACGGCCGGTCGTCCGAGCGGTAGCCGCCGCGCGGCCCGCTGTCACGGCGCCGGTCGTCCCCGAAGGTGCGCGGCTCCTGCGAGCGCCCGAACGGCCGCTCACCCTCGGCGTGCGGCCGGGAACGACGGTCCTCGCCGGAGTTGAAGGGCCGCTCGCCGTCCTGGTGACGGCGCGGGCGACGGTCCTCGCCGGAGTTGAAGGAACGCTCGCCGTCCTGGTGACGGCGCGGGCGACGGTCCTCGCCCGACCCGAACGAACGCTCGCCGTCCTCGTGACGCCGGGGGCGGCGGTCGCCGTCGAAGTCGCGGCGGGGGCGGCGGCCGTTGCGGCGCTCGCCCTGACCGCCGCCGCCCTCACGGCGGGGGCGCAGAGGCTTGCGCACGTCCGGCTCCCAGACCGGGATGGCCTCGCCGCTCGGCATGCGGGCGCCGGTCACCTCGGCCACCCGCGGGTGACCGGGCGTGGCCTTCAGGCGGAACGGGTGGATGCCGGCCCGCCGGGTGAGCGCGTCGGTGGAGCGGCGCTCGCTGGGCAGCACCAGCGTGACCACGGTGCCCTTCTCACCGGCGCGGGCGGTGCGGCCACCCCGGTGCAGGTAGCTCTTGTGGTCCTGGGGCGGGTCCACGTGCAGCACCAGGCTGATGTTGTCGACGTGGATGCCGCGCGCCGCCACGTCGGTGCAGACGAGCACGTTGATGGCGCCCTCGCGGAACTCGGCGAGGATGCGGGTGCGCTGGTTCTGGCGCTTGCCGCCGTGCAGGCCGCCCGACTTGACGCCGACCCTGGCCAGCTGCTTGCAGAGCCGGTCGACGCCGTGCTGGGTGCGGACGAAGATGATCGTACGGCCCTCACGGTTGGCGATCTCGGCGATGACGTCGAACTTCTCGTCGCGCGTGACCTGCATCACGTGGTGCTCCATGGTGTCGACCGGCGAGGTCGCGGGGGCCACGGAGTGGGTGATCGGGTTCTTGAGGAAGCGCTGCACCAGCTTGTCGACGTCGCCGTCGAGCGTGGCGGAGAACAGCAGCCGCTGCCCGTCGGTCGGGGTCTGCGCGAGCAGGTCGGTGACGACGGGGAAGAAGCCGAGGTCGCACATGTGGTCGGCCTCGTCCAGGACGCTGACCTCGACGTCGGCGAGCGAGCACTCACCCTGCCGGATGAGGTCGCCGAGCCGGCCGGGCGTGGCGATGACGATGTCGACGCCGCGCCGCAGCGCCTCGATCTGCTTGCCCATGGACATGCCGCCCACGACGACCTTCATGCGCAGGCCCAGGCCGCGGCCGAGCGGCTCCAGCGCGTCGTGCACCTGGAGCGCGAGCTCGCGGGTGGGCACGAGGATCATCGCGCGGGGGTGGCCGGGGGCCGGCCGCACGCCCGCGAGGCGGGCCATGGTGGGCAGACCGAACGCGAGCGTCTTGCCGGAGCCGGTCTGGCCGCGGCCGAGCACGTCGTTGCCGGCGAGCACGTCGGGAATGGTCGCGCTCTGGATGGGGAACGGGCTGTCGATGCCCTGCTTGGCCAGCCCGGTGATGAGCGGCTTGGGCAGGCCGAGCAGCTCGAACTCCGACGGCCTCGGGTCGGCGTCTCTGCCAGAGGCCGAGGCCGTCTGGCCGGAAGGGGCCGGCGAGTCGGAGCCCGCCGCACCGGCGGTCTCGTCGAACGCGGGCATGACAGCGTCAAGCATGGTCACGAAAGTCGTGCCTTTCAGTCGAAGTGGCACGTCACTTCTGCGAAAGGACGAGCCGGGACGTGCGGCGCACGCCGCACAGGGGTTCTGGTCACCCGCCGTACGGGCGGGTCAAATCATTTAAGGGGGGAACACACCGGGCACCGGCCGCAGGCGATGCAGACGCGCGATGAGACGTCAGGTGCGTTTGGTACCAACGCCGGGATGCTATCTGAAATTCCCCGGACGGGCCCGGACCTTCCGCAACCCTCTATGGCACGCTGAAACGGCTGACGAGTCAACATCAGCCGTTTCAACAGAAAAGATCAGACATTGAATCCTAGCATACGGAGCTGATCGCGCCCTTCGTCGGTGATCTTGTCCGGGCCCCACGGCGGCAGCCAGACCCAGTTGATCTTGACGTCGGACACCATGCCGTCGAGCGCCGAGTGGGCCTGGTCCTCGATGACGTCGGTCAGCGGGCAGGCCGCGCTGGTCAGCGTCATGTCGATGGTGGCCACGGGCCGCGCGCCGTCGGCGGGGTCGAGGTTGAGCCCGTAGATGAGGCCCAGGTCGACCACGTTGATGCCGAGCTCGGGGTCCACGACGTCCTTGAGCGCCTCCATGACCTCTTCGACGGTGGTCTCGCCGTCGAAGTCGGTCGGAGTCTCCACCGGCTTACTCATCGGGCACTCCTCACTACCGCATCCTTGTAGGCCATCCACGAAAGCAGCGCGCATTTGACGCGCGCCGGGAACTTGGCCACGCCCGCGAACGCGACCGCGTCGCCGAGCACCTCTTCGTCCGCCTCGACCTGTCCCCTGCCCTGCATGAGCCTGGTGAACTCGTCGACCACGGAGAGCGTCTCCTCGACCGTCGAGCCGGTGGCGAGCTCGTGCAGCACCGAGGCGGCGGCCTGGCTGATCGAACAGCCCTGTCCGTCGTAGGAGACGTCCAGGACCTTGCCCCCGTCGCCCACCTTCACCCTGAGCGTGATCTCGTCACCGCACGTGGGGTTCACGTGGTGAACCTCGGCGTCGTACGGCTCACGCAGCCCCCGCCCCTGCGGGTGTTTGTAGTGCTCCAGGATCAGCTCCTGGTACATCGACTCGCCGATCATGGCTATGCGAACACCTTCTGAACGTGATGGAGGCCGCGGACCAGAGCGTCGATCTCGCCCGTGGTGTTGTACAGGTAGAACGACGCCCGCGTGGTCGCCGGTATTCCAAAGCGTAGGTGCAGGGGACGCGCGCAGTGGTGACCGACGCGTACGGCGACGCCGAACTGGTCGTCGAGGATCTGGCCGACGTCGTGCGGATGGATGCCCGCCAGCGTGAACGACACCGTGCCGCCCCGCTGCTCCAGCGAGTCGGGCCCGATGAGGCGCAGGGTGGGCACCTCGCGCAGGGCGTCGAGCGCGTAGGCCGTCAGCGTGCGCTCGTGCGCCTCGATGGCCTCCATGCCGACCTCGGTGAGGTAGTCGACGGCCGCGCCCAGCCCGATGGCCTCGACGATCGGCGGCGTGCCGGCCTCGAACTTGTGCGGCACCGGCGCGTACGTCGAGTGGTCCATCCAGACCGCCTCGATCATCTCGCCGCCGCCCAGGAACGGGGGCATGGCGTCGAGCAGCTCGGCCTTGCCCCACAGGACGCCGATGCCCGACGGGCCGACCATCTTGTGGCCGGTGAAGGCCACGAAGTCGGCGCCCAGCTCGGTGACATTGACCGGGTGATGCGGCACGGACTGCGACGCGTCCAGCATGATCAGCGCGCCGACCTCGTGCGCCCGCCTGGCCACCTCGGCGACCGGGTTGACGGTGCCGAGCACGTTGGACTGGTGGGCGATCGAGACGATCTTCGTCCGTTCGGTGATCACGGACGGGTCGTAGTCGAGCCGTCCCTCGTCGGTGACGCCGAACCACTTCAGCGTCGCGCCGGTGCGCTGCGCGAGCAGCTGCCACGGCACGATGTTGGAGTGGTGCTCCATCTCGGAGATGACGATCTCGTCGCCGGCCCCGAGCGTGAAGCGCGGATCGGTGTTGATGGGGTTGCCGAAGGCGTACGCGACGAGGTTGAGCGCCTCGGAGGCGTTCTTGGTGAAGATCACCTCGTCGCGCGACGGCGCCCCGACGAACGCGGCGACTCTGTCGCGGGCGCCCTCGTAGGCGTCGGTCGATTCGGCGCCGAGCACGTGCATGGCCCGTCCGACGTTGCTGTAGTGCAGCGCGAAGTGGTCACGCATGGTCTCGATGACCTGGTTGGGCTTCTGTGAGGAGTTGCCCGAGTCGAGATAGACGAGCGGGCGCCCGTCGGGCAGCTCGCGGGAGAAGACCGGGAAATCCTTCCTGATCTTCTCCACGTCAAAGCTGATCTGAGTCATGCAGATGCCTTCGTGTACTGCTCGTAGCCCTCGGCCTCGAGCTTCTCGGCCAGCTCGGGGCCGCCCTCCTCGACGATCCGGCCGCCCGCGAAGACGTGGACGAAGTCCGGCGTCACGTAGCGCAGGATGCGGGTGTAGTGCGTGATCAGCAGCACGCCGGTCTCGCCGGAGGCGCGGAAGCGGTTGATGCCCTCCGACACCACGCGCAGCGCGTCGACGTCGAGGCCGGAGTCGGTCTCGTCGAGCACCGCGATCTTCGGCTTGAGCAGCTCGAGCTGGAGGATCTCGTGGCGCTTCTTCTCACCGCCGGAGAAGCCCTCGTTGAGGTTGCGCTGGGCGAAGGCGGCGTCGATGGACAGCGCGTCCATGCCGTTCTTGAGGTCCTTGGCGAACTCGCGCAGCTTCGGCGCCTCGCCGCGGACCGCGGTGACGGCCGAGCGCAGGAAGTTCGAGACCGACACGCCGGGGACCTCGACCGGGTACTGCATGGCCAGGAACAGGCCCGCGCGGGCCCGCTCGTCGACCGACAGCTCCAGCAGGTCCACGCCGTCGAGCAGCACCTGGCCGCCGGTGATCGTGTATTTCGGGTGACCGGCGATCGCGTAGGCGAGCGTCGACTTGCCCGAGCCGTTGGGGCCCATGATGGCGTGGGTCTCGCCGGAGTTGACGGTCAGGTTGACGCCGCGCAGGATTTCTTTGTCCTCGACGGCGACGTGGAGGTCGCGGATCTCAAGGGTGGACATTGTTGTTATGACTCCTTCGAGAGCGAGACGAGCACGTCATCGCCGTCGATCTTGACTGTGTAGACGTTCACGGGCTGGGTCGCGGGCGGGCCGGTGGGCTTGCCGGAGCGCACGTCGAAGCACGAGCCGTGCAGCCAGCACTCCAGGGTGCCGTCGTAGACCTCGCCCTCGCTGAGCTTCACCTCGGCGTGGGAGCAGACGTCGCGCAGGGCGAACACCTCGCCGCCCTTGCGCACGAGCGCCACCGGCGTCTCGTCGACCTCCACCCCGATGACTCCCCCGTCGGGGATGTCGTCGAGCTTGCAGACCTTCTCGAACGAACTCATCGCGCGAGCTCCGCCTCCAGCGCGCTCAGCACGCGCTCGCGGATCTCCTCAACCTCGATCTTCTCGACGAGCTGGCCGAGGAAGCCCCTGATGACCAGGCGGCGGGCCTCGTCGTAGGGGATGCCGCGGGCCTGGAGGTAGAAGATGTGCTCGTCGTCGAGCCGGCCGGAGGCGGAGGCGTGCCCCGCCCCGGCGACCTCGCCGGTGAGGATCTCCAGGTTGGGCACCGAGTCGGCGCGGGCGCCGTCGGTCAGGATGAGGTTGCGGTTGAGCTCGTAGGTGTCGGTGCCCTCGGCCTCGACCCTGATGATCACGTCGCCGATCCAGACGGCGTGCGCGTCCTCGCCCTGCAGGGCGCCGCGGTAGTCGACGTTGCTCTTGCAGTTGGGCTGCGAGTGGTCGACCAGCAGGCGGTGCTCCAGGTGCTGCCCGGCGTCCACGAAGTAGACGCCCGACATGTCGGCGTCGCCGCCGGGAGCGGTATAGGACACGTTGGGCGACAGGCGTACGAGGTCGCCGCCGAGCGTCACCGCGAAGCTGCGGAACGTCGCGTCCTTGGCCAGCTGCGCGTGGTGGTGGGAGACGTGGACCGCGTCGTCGTCCCAGTCCTGCAGGCTGACGACCCTGAGCGAGGCCCCGTCGCCGACGACGAACTCGATGTTGTCGGCGTAGACCGCGCTGCCCTTGTGGTCGAGCACGACCACGGCCTCGGCCAGCGGCTCCACCTTGACCACGATGTGGCCGTACGCGGCGCCGTCACCGGAGCCGGTGAGCGTGAGCACGGTCGGCTTGGAGGTGACGGCCTCGCGCGGCACCGTGATGACGGTGGCCTTCTCGAAGCTGTTCCACGCCTGGGCGCTGACCCGGTCGGTGGGCACGAAGGCCTTGCCGACCCGGGCGTCGTCGCGGCCGACCGTCTCGACCGTGACCTCGGGCGCCGCGTCGACGTCCACCCGGACGTGACCGACGGCCTCGGCCTTGCCGCTGTGCAGGCCCTTGAGGCGGGAGAGCGGCGTGAAGCGCCACGCCTCCTCGCGCCCGGTCGGGACCTCGAAGTCGCCCAGCTCGTAGGACGCCTTCTCGTGCAAGGTCGACAAGGGCTTCTCGTTCAGGCCCATCAGCCGACGGCTCCTTCCATCTGCAGCTCGATCAGCCGGTTGAGCTCGAGCGCGTATTCCATGGGCAGCTCACGCGCGATCGGCTCCACGAAGCCGCGCACGATCATCGCCATCGCCTCGTCCTCGTCGAGCCCGCGGCTCATGAGGTAGAACAGCTGGTCCTCGCTGACCTTGGAGACCGTGGCCTCGTGGCCCATCTTGACGTCGTCCTCGCGGACGTCGACGTAGGGGTAGGTGTCGGAGCGGCTGATCTGGTCGACCAGCAGGGCGTCGCACTTGACGGTGCTGGCGCTGCCGTGGGCGCCCTCCTCGATCTGCACGAGACCGCGGTAGGAGGTGCGGCCGCCGCCGCGCGCCACCGACTTGGAGATGACGCTGGAGCTGGTGTTGGGCGCCAGGTGCACCATCTTGGAGCCGGCGTCCTGGTGCTGGCCCTCGCCCGCGAACGCGACGCTCAGCGTCTCACCCTTGGCGTGCTCGCCCATCAGGTAGACGGCCGGGTACTTCATCGTGACCTTGGAGCCGATGTTGCCGTCGATCCACTCCATGGTCGCGCCCTCGTAGGCCACGGCGCGCTTGGTGACCAGGTTGTAGACGTTGTTCGACCAGTTCTGGATGGTCGTGTAACGGCAGCGGGCGTTCTTCTTCACGATGATCTCGACGACCGCGCTGTGCAGCGAGTCGGAGGAGTAGATCGGCGCGGTGCAGCCCTCGACGTAATGGACGTAGCTGTTCTCGTCCACGATGATCAGGGTCCGCTCGAACTGGCCCATGTTCTCGGTGTTGATCCGGAAGTAGGCCTGCAGCGGGATCTCGACCTCGATGTTCGGCGGCACGTAGATGAACGAGCCACCGGACCACACGGCGCTGTTGAGGGCGGCGAACTTGTTGTCGCCCACCGGGATGACCGAGCCGAAGTATTCCTGGAAGATCTCCGGGTGCTCCTTCAGGCCCGTGTCGGTGTCGAGGAAGATGACGCCCTTCTCCTCGAGGTCCTCACGGATCTTGTGGTAGACGACCTCGGACTCGTACTGGGCGGCGACACCGGCGATGAGGCGCTGCTTCTCCGCCTCGGGGATGCCGAGCTTGTCGTAGGTGTTCTTGATGTCGGCGGGCAGCTCGTCCCAGGAAGCGGCCTGCTTCTCGGTGGAGCGCACGAAGTACTTGATGTTGTCGAAGTCGATGCCGGTGAGGTCAGAGCCCCAGGTGGGCAGCGGCTTGCGGTCGAACAGGCGGAGGCCCTTCAGGCGAAGGTCGAGCATCCACTCCGGCTCGTTCTTGAGAGCGGAGATGTTGCGGACGACCTCCTCGGACAGGCCGCGCTTGGCCGCCGCCCCGGCGGCATCCGGGTCGGCCCAGCCGAACTTGTAATTCCCGAGGCCTTCCAGCTCCGGGCGGTCGGTGACAGTCACCTTCCGGTCTCCTTGCTCTTGTCTCTATGTGCGGATTCACCCAGCGACTGTGGGCTCACATGTGTCGTGCAGACCCCGTCGCCGTGGGCGATCGTGGCCAGGCGCTGCACCGGGGTGCCGAGCAGCTGCGCGAACGCCTCTGTCTCGGCCTCGCAGAGCTGCGGGAACTCCGCAGCCGCGTGGGCCACCGGGCAGTGGTGCTGGCAGAGCTGGTCGCCGCCCGACTTGGCCTTGCTGGCCGAGGCGGCATACCCCTCCGCCGACAGCGCCTGCGCCAGCACTTGTACGCGCTGGTCCGCCGGCACCGTCCGCATGACCGGCTCCAGCCGCTTGAGCAGGCTCGAGACCTGCAGGCGGGCGAAGTCGGCCACCGCTTCCTCTCCCATGCGCTCGGCCAGGAAGCGCAGCGCGCTCCCGGCGAGGTCGTCATAGGCGTGCTCGAAAGCACTGCGCCCCGCGTCGGTGATCGCGAACAGCTTGGCGGGGCGTCCGCGCCCGCGCTGCCCGCGCGGCCCGACCGTGCGAGGCTCTATCATTCCGTCAGCCAGCAGCGCGTCCAGGTGGCGGCGGACGGCGGCGGGGGTGAGCCCCAGCCGCTCGCCCAGCGCGGCGGCCGCGACGGGACCATGCTCAAGGATCAGCCGGGCGACGCGGGCACGCGTGCTCCGCTCGCTTCCTGGCTCGATCCCTTGCATGTTTTTCACAACATCAGTGTGCCGTAATTCCTTCCCGGTTCACAAACGGATCTGAGCAGCCCGGGAATGGAATTTCTCACGCAGGGTAGCCTTACCTAACTCTTCCGCAGGAAGGCGAAGGTCAAGCTTGAGCAAAGGATGAGGCCCAGCATCACGCAGGCCATCGGCACGGCGCTGGTGGCGCCCGCGAGACCGACCAGCGGGGCCGCGGCCGCGCCGAGCGCGAACTGCAGCACGCCGAGCAGGGCCGAGGCGCTGCCGGCGATCTGCGCGGGCTGGCTGGCCAGGGCCAGCGCGCCGGTGGCCGGCATGACCAGGCCCTGGCCGAGCATGATGACGAACAGCCCGCCCACGATGCCCCACAGGCCGAGCCCGGTGAGCGCGGCGGTCAGCAGCAGCGAGGCGCCGGTCAGCGCGACGGCGAGCCCGGTGATCACGAGGGTCACCGGCGGCACCCGTCCTGACAGCCGGCCGCCGAGCTGGGCCATGGCGGTCAGGCCGAAGGCGTTGAGCCCGAAGATGAGCGAGTACTGCTGCGGCGTGGCGCCGTACACCTCCTGGAGCACGAACGGCGAGCCGGAGATGTAGCCGAACATGGCCGCGAACGCCAGACTCGCGGTCAGCGCGGTGCCCATGAACATCCGGTCGCGCAGGAGCCTGCCGAACGTGCCGACCGTGTGCTTGAGGCCGCCGCTCTCGCGCTCGGCCGCGGGCAGCGTCTCGCGCACGCCCCCCAGGACGGCCAGCAGCAGCACGATCCCGGCGACGCTGAGCGCCACGAACACGCCGCGCCACGAGGTGAACTCCAGCAGCTGCGCGCCGGCGATGGGCGCCAGGATCGGCGCCAGGCCGCTGACCAGCATGAGCGTGGCGAAGATGCGGGCGATGGCGGCGCCGTCGTACAGGTCGCGGACGACCGCCCGCACGATCACCAGCGCCGCGCCGCCCAGCACGCCCTGCAGCAGGCGGAAGGCGATGAGCATGGGCACCGACGGCGCGAACGCGCACAGCAGCGAGGCGACCATGAAGCCGGCCACGCCCACGATCAGCGGTGTCCTGCGGCCGCGCACGTCGCTGACCGGACCGGCGATCACCTGGCCGATGGACACGCCGATGAGGCAGGCGGTGAGGGTGAGCTGGACCTGCGCCGGCGCGCTGAGCATCTCGGAGGTGATGGCGGGCAGCGCCGGGAGGTACATGTCGATGGACAGGGGCCCGATCGCCGACAAGGCGCCCAGGATCACCAACAGCAGCCCGCGGCTGCTCCTCCTCCGCTCGATCCCGATGGTGGACGTGGACGTGGCTTCGGCCGCCACGGACATGCGTGATCCCCTCTCCCTCGCAGGCCTTTGGCCCACGAGGGCCGAGAGATCAAACCAGGATCCGGTCCTCCGAATTCCCGGTCATCAGATATTTCACGCGATTTCGTGAAGCTGGATGACGGAGAACGTCGCGCCCTGGGGATCGGTGAGCATCGAGAACCGGCCGGGCGGCGCCTCCATCCCCCGCACCAGCACGCTCGCGCCGGCTCCCTCGGCCGCGGCCGTCGTGGCTTCGAGGTCGGCGACCGCGAAGTACGTCATCCAGAACGACGGCGTCGCCGCCGGGTAGTCGGAGAACATCTCGACCATGCCCGCGACGGCCCGCTCCCCCATCTGCCACTCGGTGTACTTGATCCCGTCCATCTCCTGCAGCCGCGGCATCCAGCCGAAGACGGCCGGGTAGAAGCTCTCGGCGGCCGACGGGTCGCGCGTGACCAGCTCGTTCCAGCAGAACGAGACGGGCTCGTTGACCAATTGCGCGCCGTGGTGGTTGCCCGCCTGCCAGGCGGCCGCGTACGAGCCGTCAGGGGCCTGGAAGACCGTCATGACGCCTTCGTCGAAGACCGCCATCGGCTCCATGGTGACGGCGCCGCCGGCGTTCCTGACGCGCTCGGCGAGCGCGGCGGCGTCGTCGGTGGCGACGAACATGTTCCAGAACGAGGGCGACCCCGCGCCCATGACCGGCCCCAGCCCCGCGACCTGCCTGCCCTGGTAAAGGAACATCCCGTAGCCACCGGCCTCGGGGTCGTCGATCATGTCGGCCTGCCAGCCGAAGACCTCACTGTAAAACCGGGCGGAAGCTTCGACGTCGGTGCTGGACAGGTCCACCCAGCACGGGATTCCCGGGTCGTACCCACTGCGTTGCGCCATTGCGCCCTCCTGCTACATGGAGCTCGTCGTCAGACTTTCACCTCTGTTGGCGCCTTTCTGGGAAATGGCCGGGTCAAGACATGTCCAAATCCGGCCAACCCCACCTGCGGCTCGAACCGCCTGCCCCAGTCCCTAAACTCGTGGCCATGGAGTCCCCAGCCGTCGAGATCATCGGCCTGGTCAAACGCTACGGCGGCATCACGGCCGTGGACGGCCTCACGCTGCGCGCCGAGCGGGGCGCGGTGACCGCCGTGCTCGGGCCCAACGGCGCGGGCAAGACGTCCACCGTGGAGATCTGCGAGGGGTTCCGCAGGGCCGACGCGGGCACCGTCCGCGTGCTCGGCCTGACGCCCACGCTGCCCGAGCTGCGGCCGCGGGTGGGGGTCATGCTGCAGTCGGGCGGCGTGCCGCCCGCCATGCGCTGCGCCGAATGGCTGCGCCTGGTCTCGCGCTTCTACGCCCGTCCCCTCGACGCGGAGGCGCTGCTGACGCGGCTGGGGCTGGCCGATCACGTACGCACCCCCTACCGGCGGTTGTCGGGCGGGCAGCAGCAGCGGCTTTCGCTGGCCGCGGCCGTCGTCGGGCGGCCCGAGCTGGTCTTCCTCGACGAGCCGACGGCCGGGCTCGACCCGCAGGCCAGGCACGCCTGCTGGGAGCTGGTGGGCGAGCTGCGCGGGGCGGGCGTGTCGGTGGTGCTGACCACGCACCACATGGACGAGGCCGAGCGGCTGGCGGACCAGGTCGTGATCATCGACAAGGGCCGGGTGGTGGCCGAGGGCAGCCCGGCCTCGCTGACGGGCGCCGAGCGGCAGCTGCGCTTCCGGGCCCGGCCGGGGCTGGCGCTGGAGGAGCTGCTCAACGCGCTCCCCACGGGCAGCGCGGCCAAGGAGTCGCCGGCCGGGCACTACATCATCGAGGGTCAGGTGGGTCCCGAGCTGCTGGCCACGGTGACCGCCTGGTGCGCGGCCGAGGGCGTCACGGCCGACGATCTGCGCATCGAGCGCCGCACGCTGGAGGACGTCTTCCTGGAGCTGACGGGCAGGGAGCTGCGATGACCGGATCGGAGCGCGCGCCCGCCGGGCAGATCGCGCTGGACTTCACGCCCGCGCCCGGGGCGGCGCCGTTCCCGCGCATGGTGCTCGCCCAGGCGGGCGCGGAGATCCGGGCGATGCTCCGCAACGGCGAGCAGCTGCTGCTCACCCTGATCATCCCGGTGCTGCTGCTGACCGGGTTCTCGCTGGCGCCGCTGATCGACATCGGCGGCGGCAGGCGCATCGACTTCCTGGCGCCCGGCGTGCTGGCGCTGGCCGTCATGTCCACGGCCTTCACCGGCCAGGCCATCGCGACCGGCTTCGAGCGCCGCTACGGCGTGCTGAAGCGGCTGGGCGCGACCCCGCTGTCCAGGGCCGGGCTCATGCTCGCCAAGACGTCCGCCGTGGTGGCCGTGGAGGTCATCCAGGCCGTGGTGATCGTGTGCGTCGGCCTGGCGCTGGGCTGGCGGCCGCACGGGTCGTTCCTGAGCGCGGCGCTGCTCATCGTGCTGGGCACGGCGGCGTTCAGCGGGCTTGGGCTGCTCATGGCCGGCACCCTGCGCGCGGAGGCCACCCTGGCCGCCGCCAACCTCGTCTACCTGCTGCTGCTGGGGGCCGGCGGGGTGATCTTCCCGCTGTCGAAGTTCCCCGAAGGCATGCGCCAGGTCCTGGAGTTGCTGCCCATCTCGGCCCTGACCGGCGGCCTGCGCGCGGTCCTCGCCCACGGCGCCGCGCTGCCCCTCGGCCCGCCGGCCGTGCTGGCCGTGTGGGCGGTGCTGTCGCTGGGGCTGGTCTCGCGTACGTTCCGCTGGGAGTAGCTCGGCTCACCCGGTCCGGGGCAGCTCGCCGTGCAGGGTGCCGTAACGACGCCTGGTGAGCGCGGCCGCGGCCGTCAGCGGGATCGCGGCGGTGGCCGCCAGGCCGAACAGCAGGGCGTAGCGGCCGTGCTCGGCCAGCGGGCCGGCCGCCCACGACGCGACCGCGCTGCCCACGAAGAGCGCGCAGGCGAAGAAGGCGATCGTCGTCCCCCTGGCCTCGGGCACCACTGACGTCGCCCACGTCTGCAGCGAGGAGTGCAGGAAGGACCAGCCGCCGCCGAGCAGCAGCGCCGTGACCGCCACGGTGGCCATGTCCACGTGCACGGCGACGATGGCGAACCCGGCGCAGAGCTGCGCCCCGCCCACCGTCATCAGCACGGGAGTGGGCCAGCGCCCCGACAGCCGCCTGACGAGCTTGGTGAACAACCACAGGCCCAGCCCGTACGCGGTGATGGCGAGCCCGGCCACGGCGGCGGCGTACCCCGCGTGCTCCAGGGCGGTGGCCAGGAACGGCATGGCGCCGAGCATGATCGCGCCCTCGACGAACGCGAGCCCGAACACCAGCAGCGCCCAGCCGTGCCCGAGCACCGCGCCCAGGTACCGGCCGACACCGAACCCCCGGCCGTGCGGGAGGGAGCGGGACGGCTCCGGCAGCGAGCGCAGCGCGAGCGCGCAGGCCAGGGCGCAGGCGGCGGGCACGGTGAACGCCACCCGCCAGTCCACCAGGCCCGCGAGCACCCCGCTCAGCCCGGTGGCCAGGGCCGTGCCGAGGGCGGCGGCGCCCATCAGATCGGTCAGCGCGCGTTGCCGGGTCGACGGCTCCACGGTGTCGCCCACGTACGTCAGCCCGGTCGGGATCACCGCGCCGAAGCAGGCGCCCGTCACGATCCTGGCCACCACCAGCGCCCCCAGGACCGGCATCAGCGCCGAGGCCAGCCCCGCCAGCGCCGCGCCGAACAGCGTCCCGCGCATCACCCGCACCCGGCCGAACCGGTCGGACAGCAGCCCCCACAGCGGCTGGGTGAGCCCGTAGGCGAGGTAGTAGCCGCTGGCGGCCGCGACGGCGGCGGACAGCGGGACCTTCAGGTCCACCGCGATCAGCACGAGCATGGGGCTCACGGCGAAGCGGTCGAAGCTGCTGACGAACGAGGCCGCGGACAGGGCCAGCGGCGGCCGGGCGAGACTCGTGGGGGACTTCATACGATCAATGATCCAAGAGCCATCCATAACACCCTATGTCGGGTCATGTCGCAGGCCACGAGTACGCTCTGACCGTCATCCCCTGAAGCCCGTGAGGAGTCCTGTGACCGCGTTCGCCCTCGACGATCCCTTCGATCGCGGCTCCGGCCTGCCCAGGCCGGGAAACCTGCTGCGCACGGCCGCCGACTCGATCCCGCCGTCCGGGCTCGTGCTGCTGGCCATCGTCTCGGTGCAGCTGGGCGCCGGGTTCGCGAAGGAGCTGTTCGCGGCGCTGCCGCCGAGCGCGGTGGTGTTCCTCCGGATCACGGCCGGGGCGCTGATCATGGGGGCGCTCGTCCGGCCCCGGCTGAAGGGCCTGTCCTGGCGCGACTGGGCGGTGGGGATCGGGTTCGGGGTGACGCTCGCCCTCATGAACCTGACGTTCTACGAGGCTTTGTCGCGGCTGCCGATGGGGATCGCGGTGGCCATCGAGTTCCTGGGGCCGCTGGGGGTGGCCGTGGCGGCCTCGCGGCGCAGGATCGACCTGCTGTGGATCGGCCTGGCGGGCGCGGGCGTGGTGCTGCTGGCGCCATGGGGGCAGTCGGCGTCGGTGAGCTGGCTCGGCATCGGGTTCGCGATGCTGGCGGCCGTCGGCTGGGCCGGGTACATCCTGCTGTCGGCGGCGGCCGGGCAGCGATTCCCCGGGACGAGCGGGCTGTCGTTCGCGATGATCGTCTCAGCCCTGGTGGTCGCCCCCGTCGGCATCGCGACGGGCGGGGCGGAGCTGTTGCAGCCGGAGCTGCTGCTGATCGGGCTCGGCGTGGGGCTGCTGTCGTCGGTGATCCCGTACTCGCTCGAACTCCAGGCGCTGCGGCGGATGCCCAAGCACGTGTTCGGCATCCTCATGAGCCTGGAGCCGGCCGTGGCGGCGCTGATCGGCGTGATGCTGCTGAACGAGGTCCTGCACGCGCAGCAGTGGGCGGCGATCGTCTGCATCGTGGCCGCCAGCCTGGGCTCGACCCGGCGGCGCAAGGTCTGACGCGGGAGCTGTGGCGGGCCGCCGCGCGCCCGTGGGATGGGGTCTCGGGCGCGCGGCGGAGGGCTCGGCTTTGGTGGGCGGGGTAGGCCGAGCCCATGGAAGGTCAGCGGAGTGCGGGTGTCCGCGTGACCAGGCATGCGCCACCCACCGGAATCGGTGGTGGCCGGTCCGCTTGGGACCTGGACGACGGGGCCGCCGGCGGACGCTTGGGGCGTCGCTCTTTCGACCCGAGATGAGAGTACCGCCATCCCGGTCCGCGCGATCCCCGAATGTCAGAACTTAGTGGGCGAAAAACGGACGAGTCCACCCACCAGCAGCTTCTCAGTGCTCGGCCCAGATCCCCCGCACGTGGCCGATGTGCTCCTTCATGAGGTGTTCGACGGCCTGGCGGTCGCCGCTCTTGAGGGCGTCGAGCAGCGCCAGGTGCTCCCTGGCCGACTCGCCCAGCACGTCGCGCTCCCGGAGCTGGGACAGGCCATAGAGCCTGGCCCTGTTGCGCAGGTCGCGCACCACCTCGACCAGGTGGGCGTTGCCCGCCAGGGTCAGCAGCTCGACGTGGAAGCGCAGGTCGGCGTCCACGTACGCGAGCAGGTCACCGCGTTCGGCGGCCGAGACGATCTCCTCGGCGACGGGCCTGAGCCGCTCGAGCTCCGCCTCCCGCGCGCCACCGGCCAGCCGCGCGACGGTGGGCACCTCGATCAGCTGGCGGATCTCGGTGAGCTCGTCGAGGTCGCGGTCGGACAGCTCGGTCACCCGGAAGCCCTTGTTACGTACCGCCTCGACCAGGCCCTCCTTGGCGAGGTCGAGCATGGCCTCGCGCACCGGCGTGGCCGAGACGCCGAACTGGGCGGCCAGCACCGGCGCGGAGTAGACCACTCCCGGCCGCATCTCGCCGGTGATCAGCGCGGCACGCAGCGCGTGCGCGACCTGCTCGCGCAGGCTCTGCCGCTCCCCCACCATCGGCAGGTCGAGCCGGTCCTCGGCAGCCATCCGCATCCCTTTCTACTTCCAAGCCTCGTACGCGGCGGCCGCGACCACGAGGTCCTCCCAGGCCATGCCCGTGCTCTTGAACACGCGCGGCCCCGTGCCGGCGACCACCCGACCCGCGACGAGGTCGGCGAGGTTGCCCGCGAGATGACCAGCGGTGATCGTGCCCTCGCGGATCGGGATGAGCAGATCGCCCGCCTCCTCCAGGGCGGCCGCCCTGGCCTCGACGACCACGGTGGCGCGGGCGATGAGGTCGCCGTCGAGCTCGCGGGCGCCGGGCTCGTGCGACCCGACCGCGACGACGGTGCCGCCGTCGCGGGCGAGCTTACCCGGGAACAGCGGTTCTCTCGCTGTCGTGCAGCACGCGACGACGTCGGCCCCGGCCAGTGCCTCCGCCGCGTCGGACCGCCGCAGGGCGCGGGCGGTCAGGCCGAGCGCGCGGCAGCGGCCGGCGAGCGCCTCCGCGCGGTCCTGGTCGCGCCCGACCACGGTCACGTCCTCGATGGGCCGCACCTCCCGCAGCGCGAGCACGTGCCCCCACGCCTGCGGGCCGCTCCCGAACACCACCAGCCGCCGGGCGTCCCCGTCCGCCAGGTGGCTGACGGCGAGCGCCGAGACGGCGGGGGTGCGCAGGGAGGTGAGCGCGATCCCGTCCAGGGCCGCGAGCGGGGTGAGGGTGTCGCCGTCGAACAGCAGGTACGTCCCCTGGATCCGGGGCAGCTCGCGATCGGGGTTGCCGGGCGTGATGGTGACGGCCTTCACCCCCGCGTACCGTCCGGCCGCGGCGGGCATGAGCAGGAGCTGCCCGGCCGGCAGGTCCACGATCGGCCGCTGCGGCGTGGCCTCGGGGTCGAGGCCGGCGCGCAGGGCGTCCTCCAGGATCCCTACGGCGCGCCCCATCGGCACCAGCCGCTCCACTGTGGCGGCGTCGAGATATGGCAGTACGGTCATCGCAGCGTGAACCCCACACCCATCGGATCGTCGGAATCGAGCTCGAAGACGTGCCGCCCGGTCCGGTAGGCCATGCCTTCGATCTCCGGGACGACCCCCTCGTCGCGTACCTCGGCCACGCGCGCCAGGAAGGTGCTCCCGACGACGCTGTCGTGGATCAGGGGCGCGCGCAGCCCCGAGTCGTGCAGCAGCGCCATCCGCGCCGCCGTGCCCGACCCGCAGGGCGAGCGGTCCACCTCCCCGTCGGCGAACACCGTCACGTTCCGCTGGTGCGCGGCCCCGTCCCGGTCCGGCAGCTCGTCGTAGAAGATCACGCCGTAGACGCCGGACAGCCGGTCGTCGGACGGGTGCCGGGCGGCCGGATGGTCCGCCAGATCCGCCTTGATGCGGCGGGCGTGGCCGATGAGCGCCGTCAGGTTCGCGGGCTCCACGGACAGGCCCACCGCCGCGGCGGGCAGCGACGCGTAGATCGCGCCGCCGTACGAGACGTCGACCTTGGTCCTGGCGGCGGCCACGTCCCGCGCCACCACGAACGACGGCACGCTGACGAACGTCACCCCGGTCACCTTGCCCCCGGAGCAGCGCACCCGCGCCGTGACGCGCCCCGACGGCACGTCGACGACCACGTCGGTCTCCCCGTCGGGGTCGGCGGCCACCAGCCCCTCGTGCACGGCGTAGGCGCCGAGCGCGATGGTGCCGTGGCCGCAGGCGGTGGAGAACCCGTCCTTGTGCCAGAACAGCGCCCCGAACGCGGCCCCCGGGTCGTCCGGCGGGACGAGGAAGCAGCCGTACATGTCGGCGTGGCCGCGCGGCTCCTGGCACAGCAGCCGCCGCACGTCGTCGAACCGGGGGTCGGCGACGGCGGTGGAGCGGCGCGAGAGCACGTCCGCCCCGGGGACCTCGGGCACGCCGCCGGTCACGATCCGGAACGGCTCCCCGCCCGTGTGGTAATCGGTCGTCGTGATCGTGGTCCCGGCCAGGCCGGAACCACGTTCGTCACGCTCGCTCACAGCTCGAACCCGGCGGGGAACGGGTCGCGCGGGTCAAGGAAGTATTGGGCGGTGCCGGTGACCCAGGCGCGGCCGGTGATCGAGGGCACGACGGCCGGCTCGCCGCCCACGGTGGTCTCCTCCAGCAGCCGCCCGATGAACCGGGTCCCGATGAACGACTCGTTCACGAAGTCCCGGCCGAGCGGCAGCTCCCCTCTGGCGTGCAGCTGCGCCATCCGCGCGCTGGTGCCGGTGCCGCACGGCGAGCGGTCGAACCAGCCCGGGTGGATGGCCATCGCGTGCCGCGAGTGGTGGGCGTCCGAGCCGGGGGCGGCGAAGTAGACGTGGTGACAGCCGCGGATGCGGTCGTCCTCGCGGTGCACGGGCTCGTCGGCCGCGTTGATCGCCTCCATGGTGGCCAGGCCGGCGGCGATGATCTCGTTCTTGGCCCTGCGGTCGAAGGGCAGGCCGTAGGAGTCGAGGTCGACGACGGCGTAGAAGTTGCCGCCGTACGCGAGGTCGTACGGGATCTCCCCGAACCCGGGCACCTTCACGACGGCGTCCAGCCGGTCGCTGTAGGAGGGCACGTTGCGCAGCGTCACCGCCATGGCCTGGCCGTCCTCGACGGCCACGTCCACCTCGACGAGCCCGGCGGGCACCTCCAGGCGCACGGTGGTGACCGGCTCCACGACCTCGACCATGCCCGTCTCGACGAGCACGGTGGCCACGCCGATGGTGCCGTGCCCGCACATCGGCAGCAGCCCCGACACCTCGATGAACAGCACGCCGTAGTCCGCGTCCGGCCTGGTGGGCGGCTGCAGGATGGCGCCGCTCATGGCGGAGTGGCCGCGCGGCTCGGTCATCAGCAGGGTGCGGATGTGGTCGAGGTTGTCACGGAAGTAGACGCGCCGCTCGGCCATGCTCGCGCCCGGGATCACGCCTATCCCGCCGGTGATGACGCGGGTGGGCATGCCCTCGGTGTGGGAGTCGACGGCGTGGAAAACGCGTTTTGTCCTCATCGCAGCCCTTCTGCCAGTGCCTTCTCGGTCGCCGCTCGCACGATAGCGGCCTGCTCGTCCGTCAGCGGCTGCCTGGGCTGCCTGCACGGCCCGCCGTGGCGGCCCGCGAGGTCCATGGACAGCTTGATGGCCTGGACGAACTCCGTCTTGGAGTCCCAGCGCAGCAGGGGGTGCAGGGTCCGGTAAAGAGGCAGCGCGGTCTCCAGGTCGCCGGCGACGGCGGCGCGGTAGAGCGCGGCGTTGGAGACGGGCAGCGCGTTGGGGTAGCCGGCGATCCAGCCGACGGCCCCGGCCACGGCGAGCTCGAGCAGCACGTCGTCGGAGCCGATCAGCAGGTCCAGCTCGGGGGCCAGCTCGGCCAGCTCGTACGCGCGCCGCACGTCGCCGCTGAACTCCTTGATCGCCACGATCAGCCCCTCCTCGTGCAGCTTGGCCAGCAGCGCGGGAGTCAGGTCCACCTTGGTGTCGTACGGGTTGTTGTAGGCCACGACGGGCAGGCCCACCTTGGCGACCTCGCGGTAGTGCTCGATGACGGCCCGTTCGTCGGCGCGGTAGGAGTTGGGCGGCAGCAGGAGCAGCGAACCGCAGCCGGCCTCGGCCGCCTGCTCGGCCCACCGGCGCGACTCCGCGGCGCCGTACGCGCCCACTCCGGCCATCACCCGGCGCCCGCCCACGGCCTGGACGGCGGTCTCGACCACCTTGGCCCGCTCCTCCGCGGTGAGCGTCTGGTACTCGCCCAGCGAACCGTTGACCGCGACGCCGTCGCAGTCGTTCTCGACCAGCCAGCGGCAGTGGTCGGCGTAGCCGTCGTAGTCGACGGAGAGGTCGTCGCGCAGGGGCAGCGCGGTGGCCACCATGATGCCGTGCCAGGCTTTGGTGCGGTTGTCCATTAGAAAGTCCTCCATGTCAGGGTCAGTGGGCGGGGGGAACGTCGGGAAGATCGGAATCGTCGGGAAGCTCGGCGAGGGCGCCGAGGGTGACGGGCTGGGCGATGGGGCGGCGGGGCGGCCGCTGCGGCTCCCCGGCCAGGCAGGAGACGGCGTAGCCGCAGATGCGGCCCTGGCACCAGCCCATGCCGGGCCTGGCCAGCAGCTTGATCGAGCGCGCGTCGGTGGCGCCGAGGTCCTGGGCCTCGCGTACGCGGGCGAGCGGCACCTCCTCGCAGCGGCACACCAGCGTGTCGTCGCGCAGCCAGCCCTGCCAGCCGGGTTTGACGGGGTACGCCCGCTGCAGCGCCTCCCCGAAGGCCCGCCCGCGCTCCCTGCGCCGCAGCAGCAGCCCCGAATCGGCCCTTGAGGAGCGCGAGTCGGCCACCACGGCGCGGCCGGCGATGCGGCCCTCCGTCTCGGACAGGAGCCAGCCGCCCACGCCCGTGGGCTCCCCGGCGGCCCAGACCCCGGGGACGGAGGTGCGCTGGGCGGCGTCCACGTCGAGCACGGGGCTGCCGTCAACGTCGTTCCGGGTGGCGCAGCCGAGCTGGGTGGCCAGTTCGATCTGCGGCACGAACCCGTACCCGACGGCCACCGTGTCGCACGCGACGACGCGGGTGGAGAGAACGTTCCACTCCTGGTCGAGGCGGGCCACGGTGACGGACTCCACCTCGCGCTCCCCGTGCGCCGCGACCACCGCCTGGCGCGTCCGGTACGGCACGCGGTGCCTGGCCAGGCTCGCGGCGTACCCGGCGGCCTCCCCGGCCTTGCCCAGGGCCAGCAGCGGATGCCTGGCCAGCCCGAGCCCGCCGTTCGCCTCCAGCACCCCGAGCACCCGCGCTCCCGCCGCGGCCAGCCCGGTGGCCACGGGCAGCAGGAACGGGCCGGTGCCGGAGACGACGATCCGCCTGCCCGCCACGACGCCGTTGCCCTTGAGCAGCGCCTGCGCGCCTCCGGCGGTCAGGACGCCGGGCAGGTCCCACCCGGGGAACGGCAGCGGCCGGTCGTGCGCGCCGGTCGCGATCAGCAGCCGCCGCGCCCGCAGGACGACCTGCCGCTCCGTTGAGTCGGCGCCACGGGTGACGCAGTGCACGACCAGGTCCCCGTCCGGCTCGCGAGTGACGCTCCACACCTGGTGGCGCAGCAGCACCTCGGCGCGGGTGTCCAAAGCCCGCGCCTGCCGCAGGAACCGGTCCAGGCCGGGCGCGGGCTTGGGGTCGGCGGCGTGGCGGAAGTACTGGCCGCCGAGCCGTACGGAGGAGTCCAGGAGCGCCACCCGCAGTCCGGCCAGCGCCGCCGTGAGCGCGCCGGCCACCCCCGCGGGCCCGCCGCCGATCACCACCAGGTCGTACGTCATGACGTCGTCACCTCGTCACCGGGCGCGGCCTCCACCAGGCAGGCCCGCTCAGGGGCCCGCCCGTTGACCGAGATCAGGCAGTCGAAGCAGACCCCGATCCCGCAGAACAGCCCGCGGGGCCGCCCGCCGAAGCGGGTGCTGCGCCACGACCGCACCCCGGCCGCGTGCAGCGCCGCCCCGATCGTCTGCCCGGGCACGACGGGTACCGGACGCCCGTCGATCGTGATGTGGAACGTCAAGAGGACTCCTCCGCGAAGCGATCCGGCCGGAAGGGCCGCAGGTCCAGGTCGGTCGGGGAGCCGGTGAGCACCTGCGCGAGCAGGTGGCCGGTCGCCGGGGCGAGCCCGATGCCCGCCCCCTCGTGCCCGCAGGCGTGATAGAGCCCGGGAACACGCGGGTCGGCGCCGATGACGGGCAGGTGGTCGGGGCAGTACGGCCGGAACCCGCAGTACGACCTGATGGCCCGCACCTCGCGCAGCGCGGGGAACAGCGCCACGGCCTGCTCGGCCAGGCGGGCGAGCACCGGCACCGACGTCGTCCGGTCGAACCCGACCCTTTCCCTGCTGGCCCCGATGAGCACGGTGCCCGCGGGCGTGCCCTCCACGACCGCCGACGTCTCCAGGGCCTCCGAGTCGCTGGCCACGTTCGTGACGTAGGCGGCGGTGTAGACCTTGTGCCTGATCAGCGGCTCCGGCAGCGGCTCGGTGACGAGGATGAACCCGCGCCTGGGCAGGATCGGCAGATCGACTCCCGCCAGCGCGGCCACCTCGCCGCCCCAGGTGCCCGCCGCGTTGATCACCGCGTCGCCGAGCACGTCACCCTGGGAGGTGCGCACACCCGCGATGCGGTCCCCCTTCCGCACGAACCCGGTCACCGCCGCCCCGAGGCGCAGCCGGAGCGTTCCGTGGCCGAAGCTCTCCGCGCCGTGCCTGAGCAGGCGCGCGGCGGCCAGCATGGGCTGCACCTGGGCGTCCTCGGGGTAGTACACCCCGCCGGCCAGGCCCTCGGCCAGGTGCGGCTCGTAGTCGCGCAGGGATTCGCCGGGCACCAGGGTGTGCTCCACGTCCTGCTTGGCGGCCAGCTCGGCGAGCTGCCGCCGAACCTCGGGGGTCTCGGCGACCACCAGGCCGCCCTTGGGCTCGAACTCGAAGCCGCCGAGATCCGCGAGCGAGCGCCAGAGCCGGTTGGACAGCAGGGCCAGCTCCAGCTCGGGGCCCGGCTCCTTGTCGGACACCAGCACGTTGCCCTCGCCGGAGCCGGTCGTGCCGCCCGCCACGGGGCCACGGTCGACCACGGTCACGTCGAGACCGGCGCGCGCGGCGTAGTAGGCGCATGCGGCGCCCACGACTCCGGCGCCGACCACGATGACGTCGGACATCCATCACCTCCCAGGTCTGTAATATGTCACATACCCCGCTCTCTTGAGAAGGCCTTTTCCACTGGACGGACGACACCGCCGCCCCCTGCCTCCGCCGCTACCCACCGACGGCATATCACCACCTCACCGCACCCGGCCAAGCTCCCTTCGCGGAGGGGTGGCCCACGCGCCCCGCCGCCCGCCCACCACCCGCGCGGATGCGCTTTGAGTGAGGCCCGCGGGAGGAGCGTGGGCGGTCGAGCCGAGGGGGCGTGCGTGGTCAGGGGTGGGGTGACCGATGGGGGGACCGGGTGGGTGGGCCCGTACCATCGATGGCGTGAAGCTACCCACGGACCACCCCAACCGCCACGTGCGCCGCCTGTTCTCCTTCTGGGCGCCCACGACGCAGTCGATGCGGGCCTGGGCGATGGCGTCCGTGGTGGTCAACGCGGGCATCGCGGTGACGGGCGCGGGCGTGCGCGTCACCGGTTCCGGGCTGGGCTGCCCGACCTGGCCCAAGTGCACGCCGGACAGCTTCATCCCGGTCGCGCACCCCGAGGTGTCGATGCTCAACATGCTCGTCGAGTTCGGCAACCGGCTGCTGACGTTCCTGGTGCTGGCGGTGGGCGTGGCGTGCGTGCTGTCGGCGTTCCGGCTGGCGCCGCGCAGGCGCTCGCTGATGACGCTGGCGCTGCTGCAGCCGGCGGGCGTCCTGGCCCAGGCGCTGTGGGGCGGCCTGGTGGTCAGCACGATGCTCAATCCGTTCACGGTGGGCATGCACTTCCTCATCTCCATCGGCCTGATCGCCGCCTGCTGGATGCTGTACGCCCGGGCGGGCGAGGGCGACGGCCCGGCGCAGCGGGTGGCCCACCGCGACATCCGCAGGCTCGGCTACGCGCTGCTCGCGGCCGTGTTCGCGCTGCTGGTGGTCGGGGTCGGGGTGAGCGGCACGGGCCCGCACTCGGGCGACGAGATGGCCTCCCGCTTCGACCTCGACATCGAGGCGGTGGCCCGGCTGCACGCCGACGTCGCGTACATCGTGGTGGGGCTGACGTTCGCGCTGCTGTTCGCCCTGCACGTGAGCAAGGCGCCGCGGCCCGCCCGGCGGGCGGCGCTGGCGCTGCTGGCCGTGGAGCTGGGTCAGGGTGTGATCGGCTACACGCAGTACTTCCTGGCCGTGCCCGCCGCGCTGGTGCTGCTGCACGTGCTCGGCTCCACGCTGGTCTGGATCGCCGCGCTCAGGGTGGTCACCTCGCTGCGCACCCGCTCCCCGCAGACCGCCCCCGCCGACCACTCCCCCGCCGAAGCCGCCGGAGCTCCCGCCGCCGTCTGAGTGGATATGCCAGGGTATGAGGGGATCGGTCCGCCACTCCCCCACCCCCTGGAGGGTGAGATTTGTTACTGAAAGTCCGCCCCACTCGGAAGGCCCTGCGGCGCGCGTACCAGGGTCTGGTGCTGGTCAGCGTGCTCTCCCTGGCGCCCATGACGTGGGCCTGGCTCGGCAGTTCGACGCACCGGGTGACGGCCGTGGGCGACGCCTGGCTCGGGCGGGTGCCGGCGGCGCAGGCCGCGCTGGTGCTGGGCGCGGGCCTGTACGGCACGCAGCCCACCCCGATGCTGGCCCACCGGCTCGACATCGCCGCCGAGCTCTACCGGGCCGGCAAGGTACGGGCCCTGCTGCTGTCGGGCGACAACAGCCGCAAGGAGTACGACGAGCCGACGGCCATGCGCGACTACCTGCTCCGCAGGGGCGTGCCGGAGCGGGTGATGGTGCTGGACTACGCGGGGTTCGACACGTGGGACTCGTGCGTGCGGGCGCGCAAGGTGTTCGGGGCGCGGCAGGTGACGGTCGTGACGCAGGAGTTCCACCTGCCCAGGGCCGTGACGCTGTGCCGGACGGCCGGGCTGGAGGCGTTCGGGGTGGGTGACGACTCGACCAGGGAGTTCGCCGCGCCCACGTACGCCTACGCCACCCGCGAGCTGCTCGCCACCGCCAAGGCGTTCGCCGACGCGATGGTGCTCCACTCCGACCCGGTCTATCCGGGCCCGCGCGAGGTCTCCCTGACGAACATCCTGGCTCAGCCCGGCGCGCCGGGGGCGTAGCCGGGCGGCGGGGTGCCCCGCGCGGCCGACCTGGCGTGCGCCGTCGGCACCGGGAAGTCCGCCCGGGCCGTGCTCATGCACTCCAGCAGCGCCCGCTGCTCCTCGTGGAAGCCCTGCTCGTCGACCATGTGGCGGGCCGCCCGCTCGTGCAGCAGGCCCAGCTCGGTGGCGGCCAGCTGGTAGTCGCGCATGGCGCGCAGCCCGCGCTTGCCGCCGTGGGCCTTGGCCCACTGCCTGGCCTGGCGCCGCCGGGGGAACGTCGACAGCATGTAGATGTCGGCCTGGGTGACCAGCTTGGTCGGCTCGTACGGCGGCAGGTAACGCTGGATGAGGGCCACGATGCGCCGCCGGTCCTTGAACACCACGCCGATGAGCACGATCAGCACGGCCAGCAGCGCCAGGTAGGCCACCACGAGCCCGGGGAAGCCGCCATAGGAGGCCAGGCCGTTCCACAGGCCGTGCAGGATCATCGCGCCCGACCAGCCCGCCAGGATGTAGAAGACCCGCTCGGGGCCTTCGCGCCGGGCGGCGTAGGCCACGGCGACACCGATCATGGAGCTGAACAGCGGGTGGGCCAGCGGCGACAGGATGCCGCGCAGCACCACGGTGACCGCCAGCCCCTTGACGCCGGAGTTGGACAGCGCGGCGAGGTAGTAGCTGACGTTCTCGCTCATGGCGAAGCCGAGCCCGACCATGCTGGCGTAGATGATGCCGTCGGTGGGGCCGTCGAGCTCGGCCCTGCGGAACCTGAGCAGCCCGAGCAGCACCAGCCCCTTCATCGTCTCCTCCACCACGGGCGCGCCGAAGGTGGCCGCGACGTTGCGGGCGCCGGCCTCCGACAGCTTGGCGGTGTCGATGATGTAGTGCAGGTTGAGGTAGTTGATCAGGCCGGCGACCAGCACCGCGACGCCCGCGCCCCACGCGAAGGCGAAGATCAGGTTGCTGCGCGGCTCCGGCTCCATCCGGTCGAGCGCCAGCACGGCCGCCAGCAGCAGCGGCACCGGCGCGAGCGCCAGCGCGAGCGCGATGAAGAACTGCACCGGAGCGCCGTTGAGCACGTCGAAGGAGAACGAGACCAGAGCGCATACGCCGGTGAGGACAAGCCCGATGATCAACGCGAACGACGGGCGGTCCTTCAACACCCAGCGTGGATCACGGGTCGCCATACGGTGACTTTAACGGATCAGAGGGCCGGGGTCCGTGCCGGTCAAGACAGCCTCACCGTCCGGACACGCGGCCGCATGACCGTCAGGCCAGCAGCGGGTCGATGGCCACGGCCAGGAACAGCAGCGCCAGGTAGGCGTTGGACCAGTGGAAGAAGCGCATGGGGCGCAGGTCGACGCCGGTCTTGCCGGCGTTGAGCCGGGCCAGCAGGCGGTGGACCTCCCACAGGCACATGGCGCCGAGGACGGCGGCCACGATCGGGTAGAACAGCGTGGTGCCGGCCACCGGCCACAGCGCCAGCGAGCACAGCACGGTCGCCCACGTGTAGGCGATCGACTCCAGGATCACGCGCCGCTCGGTGGCCACGACGGGCAGCATGGGCACCTTGGCCGCCGCGTAGTCCTCCTTGTAGCGCATGGCCAGCGTCCAGGTGTGCGGCGGCGTCCAGAAGAACACCACCCCGAACAGCACCAGCGGCGCCCAGTCGAGCCGCTCGGTGATGCCGGCCCAGCCGATCATCACCGGCATGCACCCCGCGATGCCGCCCCACACGATGTTCTGGGCCGTGCGGCGCTTCAGGATCATCGAGTAGACGAGCACGTAGAACAGGATCGCCCCGGTGGACAGCATGGCTGCCAGCCAGTTAGTGGTCACCCAGAGGCCCACCAGGGACAGCACGCCGAGCACGATGCCGAAGACCAGCGCGCCCCGCGGCGACACCTGGTGCCTGGCCAGCGGCCTGCGGCGGGTGCGGCGCATCTTCTGGTCGATGTCGCGATCCACATAGCAGTTGAGCGCGTTGGCACTGCCCGCCGATAGGGTGCCGAACACCATGACCGAGATCGACGTCCACAGCGGTGGCAGGCCGCCCGCCGCCAGGAACATCACCGGAAGCGTCGTGATCAGCAGCAGCTCGATGATCCGCGGCTTGGTGAGCGCGATGTAGGCCTTGACGATCATGCCGATCGAGCGCGGCCCCTCCACCTGCGGAGATCGGGCCGTCGCCTGCCTGTTGGTCAGCACCGTCAAGGCGCTTCCAGCCTGTGCGGAGTCAACGCGTAACCTCTGATTAGAGCGGATCCATGGGTGGGCGCCGTGACGCCCCTGCGAACAAACAAACTGTAGTCGCAGGGGCGGCCGGTCCGGCCAATGGGGGGCTTGCGCCGCACATGGACACGTGCGGGTGGGATGGGAATCGTTCGCCAGCTCCACTCGGTTAGGGTCCCGTGTGGGCGGGATAGCCAATCAATGACTACTAGATTCCGGAGATCGAGCACTTGAGCACCGAACTCGTGCCAGCCCTCGAATGGACCGACCTGGACAAGCAGGCGGTCGACGTCGTTCGAGCCCTGGCGATGGACGCAGTGGAGAAGGCGGGCTCGGGTCACCCCGGCACCGCCATGAGCCTGGCTCCCGCCGCATACCTGCTGTTCCAGCGTGTGATGCGTCACGACCCGACGGATCCCAAGTGGGCCGGGCGCGACCGTTTCGTGCTGTCGTGCGGTCACTCGAGCCTGACGCTCTACATCCAGCTCTACCTGTCCGGCTACGGCCTCACGCTCGACGACCTGCGCCGGCTGCGCCAGTGGGACAGCCTCACGCCCGGTCACCCCGAGTACGGCCACACGGCGGGCGTCGAGACCACCACGGGCCCGCTCGGCCAGGGCCTGGGCAACGCGGTCGGCATGGCGATGGCGGCCCGCCGCGAGCGCGGCCTGTTCGACCCCGACACCGAGGCCGGCGGCTCGCCGTTCGACCACCACATCTGGTGCGTGGTCAGCGACGGCGACATCGAGGAGGGCATCAGCCACGAGGCCAGCTCCATCGCCGGCCACCAGAAGCTGGGCAACCTCATCGTCGTGTGGGACGACAACCAGATCTCCATCGAGGACGACACGCTGATCGCCAAGTCCGAGGACGTGGTCAAGCGTTACGAGGCCTACGGCTGGCACACCCAGAGCGTCGACTGGACCGAGACCGGCGAGTACGCCGAGGACGTCCAGGCGCTCTACGACGCGCTGCAGGCGGCCAAGGCGGAGACCGACCGGCCGTCGTTCATCCGCCTGCGCACGATCATCGGCTGGCCGGCCCCCAACAAGAAGAACACCGGCAAGATCCACGGCTCGGCCCTGGGCGAGGCGGAGGTCGCCGCCACCAAGGAAGTCCTCGGCATGGACCCGGCCAAGACGTTCGACGTCCCGGCCGCGGTGCTGGAGCACGCCCGCGGCGTCGCCCAGCGCGGCCGCGCCGAGCACGCCGAGTGGGAGAAGGGCTACGCCGAGTGGCGGCTGGCCAACCCCGAGCGCGCCGAGGAGTTCGACCGCATCTCCCAGCGCGAGCTGCCCAACGGCTGGGCCAGGGCGCTGCCGTCGTTCGAGACGGGCGCGTCGATCTCGACCCGCAAGGCCTCCGGCGACGTGCTCAGCGCGCTGGCGCCGGTGCTGCCGGAGCTGTGGGGCGGCTCGGCCGACCTGGCGGAGTCGAACAACACCACGATGAAGGGTGAGCCGTCCTTCATCCCCGAGGAGTTCCAGACCAAGGAGTTCCCCGGCAACCGCTACGGCCGCACGCTGCACTTCGGCATCCGCGAGCACGCCATGGGCGCCATCCTCAACGGCATCGCCCTGCACGGCGGCACCCGCCCGTACGGCGGCACCTTCCTGGTCTTCTCCGACTACATGCGCCCCTCGGTGCGCCTGGCCGCGCTGATGAAGCTGCCGGTCACGTACGTGTGGACGCACGACTCCATCGGCCTCGGCGAGGACGGCCCCACCCACCAGCCGATCGAGCACCTGTGGTCGCTGCGCGCGATCCCCGGCCTCGACGTGGTGCGCCCGGCCGACGCCAACGAGACGGCATACGCCTGGAAGGCCGTGCTCAAGCACACCGACCGGCCCGCCGCTCTGGCTCTGACCAGGCAGAACCTGCCGGTCGTCGAGGGCACCAGCGCCGAGGGCGTCGCCCGCGGCGGTTACATCCTGCGCGAGGCCTCCGACGGCCAGCCCAAGGTCATCCTCATCGCCACCGGCAGCGAGGTGGAGATCGCACTGGCGGGCCGCGAGCTGCTGGAGGGCAAGGGCATCCCGACGCGGGTCGTGTCGATGCCGTGTGTCGAATGGTTCAAGGGGCAGGACATCGCATATAGGCAGACGGTTCTGCCTTCGTCGAACCGGGCTCGGGTCGCGATCGAGGCCGGCATCGCGCTCGGCTGGCACGAGTTCGTCGGCGAATGCGGCGAAGTGGTCGGTCTCGAACACTTCGGTGCCTCCGCCCCGTACAAGACTTTGTACGAGCTGTTCGGGCTGACGGCGGAGCGCGTGGCGGCGGCGGCACATGCGAGCCTGGCCAAGCTTGGTCAGGAAAAGGGCGAGACGACGGGAAACTGAAGAAGAGATGAGCGAGATCCTCAAGAACCTGTCCGGCCAGGGCGTTGCCATCTGGCTCGACGACATCAGCCGTGAGCGACTGCGCACGGGCAACCTGGAGCAGCTGATCCGCGAGAAGAGCGTCGTCGGGGTGACCTCCAACCCGACGATCTTCGCCAACGCGCTCAGCAAGGGCGACGCCTACGCCTCCCAGCTCCACGACCTCGCCGTACGCGGCGTGGAAGTGGGCGAGGCCGTGCGCGCCATCACCACCTACGACATCCGCTGGGCCGCCGACGTGCTGCGCCCCGTCTTCGACGCCACGGGCGGCGTGGACGGCCGCGTGTCGCTGGAGGTGGACCCGCGCCTGGCCCGCGAGACCGAGAAGACGGTCGCCGAGGCCCGGGCGCTGTGGTGGATGGTCGACAGGCCCAACCTGTTCATCAAGATCCCGGCCACGGTCGAGGGTCTGCCCGCGATCACGCAGGCGCTCTCGGAGGGCATCAGCGTCAACGTCACGCTGATCTTCTCCCTCGAGCGCTACCGCGCGGTCATGGACGCCTGGCTGGCCGGCCTCGAGGCGGCGCAGGCCAAGGGCCTCAACCTCGCCACGATCGAGTCGGTGGCCTCGTTCTTCGTCAGCCGCGTCGACACCGAGATCGACAAGCGGCTCGACAAGGTGGGCAAGCCGGAGCTGAAGGGCAAGGCGGGCATCGCCAACGCGCGCCTGGCCTACGCGGCGTACGAGGACGTGATGAACTCCGAGCGCTGGCAGCGCCTGCGCTCGGCGGGCGCCCGTCCGCAGCGGCCGCTGTGGGCCTCGACCGGCGTCAAGAACCCCGACTACTCCGACACCATGTACGTCGACCAGCTCGTCGCCCCCGGCACCGTCAACACGATGCCGGAGAAGACGCTCGACGCCACGGCCGACCACGCCAACGTCACCGGCGACACGGTGCGGCCCTTCTACGAGCAGGCCTGGAACACCATGGCCGCGCTCAAGGAGGCCGGCATCGACTACGACGACGTGGTGAAGGTGCTGGAGGACGAGGGCGTCGAGAAGTTCGAGGCGTCCTGGAACGAGCTGCTCGAGAGCGTCACCAAGAACCTGGTTCCGTGATGGAGGTGCTCTACCGCGAGGAGGGGGTGGCCTCGGCCGCTTCCTCCGTCGCGGGGCGCCTCGTCGCCGACGGCGTGCCCGCGCGGCTCGCCGCCGGCGACCCCACGCTGTGGGGTGAGGACGCCGAGCGGGAGGCGGCGGTCAGGCTCGGCTGGCTGACCCTGCCCCGCTACTCTCGCGAGCTGCTGCCCGTGCTGGGCGGGCTCGTCGAGCGGGCCCGCGCCGCGGGCCTGACCAACGTGGTGCTGGCCGGGATGGGCGGCTCGTCGCTGGCGGCGGAGGTCATCTGCGCGACCGCCGACGTGCCGCTCACCGTGCTGGACACGACCGACCCGGGGCAGGTGCGGCGCGCGCTGAGCGAGCAGCTCGACGCCACGGTGGTGGTCGTGGCCGGCAAGAGCGGCTCGACCGTGGAGACCGACTCCCTGCTGCGGATCTACGAGCGGCTGTTCACCGACGCGGGCCTGGCCCCCTCCGGCCGCGTCGTGGTCGTCACCGACCCGGGCTCGCCGCTGGAGAAGCGGGCCGTGGAGGCCGGTTACGCGCTGGTGCTCGCCCAGCCGGACGTCGGCGGCCGTTTCTCGGCGCTGTCGGCGTTCGGGCTGGTGCCCAGCGCGCTGGCGGGCGCCGACGTGGCGCGGCTGCTGGACGAGGCCGGGGAGGTGCTGCCGCTGCTGTCGCGCGACACCGGCAACCCCGGGCTCGACCTGGGTGCCGCGCTCGGCGGCGCGGCGCTGGCCGGGCGCGACAAGCTGCTGCTGGAGGACCAGCTCTCGGCCATCACCGGGCTGCCCGACTGGATCGAGCAGCTCGTGGCCGAGTCCACCGGCAAGCAGGGCAGGGGGCTGCTGCCCGTCGTGGGCGCCGACCCCAACGAGAGCGGCGACGAGCTGGTCGTCGCCATCGAGACCGACGTCGGGGACGTGCGCGTGGACGGGCCGCTGGGCGCGCAGTTCCTGGTCTGGGAGTACGCCACCGCCCTCGCGGGGCTGCTCCTGGAGATCAACCCGTTCGACCAGCCGAACGTGGCCGAGTCGAAGGCGAACACCGCGGCGCTGCTGGCCCTGCCCGACCTGCCGACCGGCGCGCCGTCGTTCGTGGACGGGCCCGTCGAGGTGTACGGCGCGGCCACGGCCCGGGACCTGCCCGGGCTGTTCGCCGAGTTGCTGAACGCGATACCGGCGGACGGCTATCTGTCGATCATGGCCTTTCTGGACCGGATGGCGGCCTTCGACGCCCCGGTGCCCGACGGGGCCGACTTCGAGCAGATGACCGACGCCTGGATGATGGCCGACCCGGCGACGCTGCGGGCGCTGCTCGCGCTGCGCACGAACCGGCCGGTGACGTTCGGGTGGGGCCCGCGCCTGCTGCACTCGACGGGGCAATACCACAAGGGCGGGCCGCAGAACGGGGTGTTCCTGCAGATCACCGGGGCGGTGGCCGAGGACGTGACGGTCCCCGGCCGGCCGTACACGCTGGGGCGGCTCCAGCTGGCCCAGGCGCTCGGCGACCTGGGGGCGCTCGAGACCCGCGGACGGCCCGCCGTACGACTGCATTTGACCGATCGCGCGGCGGGTGTCGCGCGTTTGCTCGCAGCAGCACAGGAGGCTTGACATGACTGACCCGGCAGCACCCGTGGAGGAGGCCGTCGCTGTCGACAAGACTGTGGCGGCCACTGTAGCCACCACAGCCGCGGGCACCGCCACCACCGAGGAGGTGGCCGCCGCCAACCCGCTGCGCGATCCGCGCGACAAGCGGCTGCCGCGGGTTGCGGGACCGTGCGTGATGGTGTTGTTCGGCGTGACGGGTGACCTGGCCAAGCGCAAGCTGTTGCCGGCGATTTACGACCTGGGCAACCGGGGGCTGCTGCCGCCCGGCTTCTCGCTGGTCGGCTTCGCCCGGCGCGATTGGAAAGACCAGGATTTCGCCCAGTTGACGCACGACGCCGTCAAGGCGCACGCCAGGACGCCCTTCCGCGAGGAGGTCTGGAAGCAGATCCGCGAGGGCATCCACTTCGTGCCCGGCGAGTTCTCCGACGACGGGGCGTTCGACGCGCTGGCCATGGCGCTGGCGGAGATCGACGAGACCCGGGGCACGGGCGGAAACTACGCGTTCTACCTGTCGGTGCCGCCGAAGTTCTTCCCCGTGGTGGTGGAGCAGCTCAAGCGGACCGGGCTGGCCGACGCGCCCGACGGGTCGTGGCGCCGCGTGGTCATCGAGAAGCCGTTCGGGCACGACCTCAAGTCGGCCCACGAGCTGAACGAGATCACCAACTCGGCCTTCCCGGAGAGCTCGATCTTCCGGATCGACCACTACCTGGGCAAGGAGACCGTCCAGAACATCATGGCGCTGCGGTTCGCCAACAACCTCTACGAGCCCATCTGGAACCGCGGCTTCGTCGACCACGTGCAGATCACCATGGCCGAGGACATCGGCATCGGCGGGCGCGCGGGCTATTACGACGGCATCGGCGCGGCCCGCGACGTGATCCAGAACCACCTGCTCCAGCTCCTCGCGCTGGTCGCCATGGAGGACCCGACCTCGTTCGACGCCTCGGCGCTGCGGCGGGAGAAGGAGAAGGTGCTCAAGGCCGTGCGGCTGCCGGCCAACCTGGCGCTGAACACGGCGCGGGGCCAGTACTCCGCCGGCTGGCAGGGCGGCGAGAAGGTGGTCGGCTACCTGCAGGAGGAGGGCATCTCGCCCGAGTCCACGACCGAGACGTACGCGGCCGTCAAGCTGGAGATCGCCAACCGCCGCTGGGCGGGCGTGCCGTTCTACCTGCGCACCGGCAAGCGGCTGGGCCGCCGGGTGACGGAGGTGGCCGTGGTGTTCCAGCGGGCGCCGCACCTGCCGTTCAGCAAGGACGACACCGAGATCCTGGGCCAGAACGCGCTGGTGGTGCGGGTCCAGCCGGACGAGGGCATCACCGTGCGGTTCGGCTCGAAAGTGCCGGGGACCGCCATGGAGGTCCGGGACGTCTCCATGGACTTCGCCTACGGCGAGTCGTTCCTGGAGTCGTCTCCGGAGGCGTACGAGCGGCTGCTGCTCGACGTGATGATCGGCGACCCGCCGCTCTTCCCGCACCAGCGGGAGGTCGAGCTGTCGTGGACGATCCTCGACCCGATCGAGGAGTTCTGGGCCACGCAGGGCCAGCCCGAGCCCTACGAGTCCGGTTCGTGGGGGCCGCCGTCGGCGGACGCGATGATGGCCCGCGACGGCCGCGTGTGGAGGAGACTCTAAATGACGACCTTCATGCTGTCGGACACGACGGCTGGGAAGATCTCGGCGCAGTTCACGCATCTGCGCCACCAGATGGGCGCGCCCGCCATCGGCATGGTGCTGACGCTCGTGGTGGTCTGCGAGGAGCGCCACCAGTACGACGCGCTGCGCGCGGCCACCGACGCGGCCCGCGAGCACCCGTCGCGCATCATCGTCGTGATCAACCGTGAGGCCGACGAGCCGATCAGGCTGGACGCGGAGCTGCGCATCGGCGAGTCCACGCCGGGCGAGGTCGTGGTCCTGCGCCTGTACGGCGAGCTGACCCAGCACGCCGACTCCGTGGTCAGCCCGCTCCTGCTGCCCGACACGCCCGTCGTGGTGTGGTGGCCGGGCGCGGCGCCCGACGTCCCGGCCAAGGACGCGGTCGGCGCCCTCGCGCAGCGCCGGATCACCGACGCCAGGGGTTTCGACGACGGCGGCGTCAAGTCGCTGGTGACCAGGGCCAAGGGATACTCCCGCGGCGACACCGACCTGTCCTGGGCCCGGCTGACGCCGTGGCGCAGCCTGCTGGCGGCCGCGTTCGACCAGCCGGTGGGCAAGGTCCGCAAGGGCGTGGTGGAGGCCTCTCCCGGCAACCCGAGCGCGCCGCTGCTGGCCGCCTGGCTGTCGGACCGGCTCGGCGCCCCGATCAAGGTCGTCGACTCCTCCGGCCCCGGGCTGACGGCCGTGCGCCTGCAGCTCAACGACGGCGACCTGACCGTGGTGCGGCACGACGCCCGCCTGGCCACGCTGTCGCGGCCGGGCCAGCCCGACCGGAACGTGGCCCTGACCCGGCGCCAGACCGCCGAGCTGATGGCGGAAGAGCTGCGCAGGCTCGACCCCGACGAGATCTACGAGGCCGCGGTCAAGCGGTTCGCACGCACGTACAAGGGATGACGTGGGACCGCAGTGGCTGAGAAAGTAGTACCTGTGAGCGTTCCCAGCGTGGTCGTCCACCGCGACGCCGATGTCCTGGCCAATGCCGTGGCGGCACGGATCATCACCCGCCTGGTCGACGTGCAGTCGGCCAAGGGGTCGGCCTCGATCGTGCTCACGGGCGGCACGGTCGGCATCGCCACACTGGCGGCGATCGCCGCGACCCCCGCCCGCGACGCCGTCGACTGGCGCCGGCTGGACATCTGGTGGGGCGACGAGCGCTTCGTGCCCTCCGGCGACAAGGAACGCAACGAGACCGGCGCCCGGGAGGCCCTGCTCGACCACGTGGACGTCAACCCGGAGCGGGTCCACGTCATGCTCGGCCCCGACTCGGGCCTGACGGCCGAGGAGTCGGCCGAGTCCTACGCGGCCGAGCTGCGCAGGGCGGCCCGGCCGGAGGACCACGGTCCCGTGCCCGGCTTCGACGTGATGCTGCTCGGCATGGGGCCCGACTCGCACGTGGCGTCGCTGTTCCCGGGCATGCCCGCGCTGTACGACACGCGCGCGGTGGTGGCCGTCCACGGCGCGCCGAAACCGCCGCCGACCCGCATCTCGCTGACGCTGCCCGCCATCCAGTCCTCGCGCGAGGTCTGGGTGGTGGCGGCCGGTGAGGAGAAGTCGGGCGCCGTCCGGCTGGCGCTGTCGGAGTCGGGGCACGTCCAGGTGCCCGCTTCGGGTGCCAGAGGGCGGGCGCGCACGCTGTTCCTGCTGGACCGGGCGGCGGCGAGCAAGATCCCGCCGGAGCTCGGGCGCATCTCGTCCCCCTGAGGCCGTGATTCCGAGCCCTGATTCCGAGCCCTGATTTCGGGCTCTGATTTCGGACGGGGCGGGGGCCACGCGGTTCCCGCCCTGTGTCGTCCCTACCCGGCCAGCTGGTCGATCTCCTCGATCAGCGCCTGCTTGCGCTCCTCGGCCAGGTACGACGCCCGCACGCCGTTCCTGGCCAGCTGGGCCAGCTCGGACTTGCCGAAGCCGAAGGCGCGGGCCGCGGCCCGGTACTCGTCGGCCAGCGTCGTGGCGAACATGGGCGGGTCGTCGCTGTTCAGCGTCACGTACAGGCCCTCCTCCAGCATCCGCGGCAGCGGGTGCCCGGCGAGGTCGGCGACCTGGCCGGTGCAGACGTTCGAGGTGGGGCAGACGTCCAGCGGGAGCTGGGTGTCGCGCAGGTGGGCGACCAGGCGCGGGTCGGCGAGGCAGTTGATGCCGTGGCCGATGCGTTCGGCGCCGTAGCCCTCGATGACCTCCCAGATCGTCTCGGGGCCGGACATCTCGCCGCCGTGCGGGACGCTGTGGAGGCCGGCGGCGCGGGCCGCCGAGAACGCCGATCGGTACGCGTCCCGATATTTCGGGCGCTCCTGCTCGATGCCGCCGATCCCGAAACCTACCAGCGCGGCGGGAGGTTCCTGGAGCGCGTGCTCCACGGTCACCTTGGCGGCCTCCTCGCCGTACTCGCCGGGGATGTCGAAGATGTACGCCATCTCCACCCCGTGATCGGCCAGCGAACGGGCGGCGGCCAGGTCAAGGGCCTCCGTCACCTCGCGCATGGACATGCCGACGATGTGGTGGGCGTACGGCGTCACCTGGAGCTCCACGTAGCGGGCGCCCTGCGGGGCCAGGTCGCGGGCCAGGCCGAGGACGAGGGTCGCCACGTCCTCCGGCTCCCTGACGAGCGCGTTGACGGCCCGGTACACCTGGGCGAAGTGCGGGAAGTCGCGGAAGGTGTAGAAGCGGCGCAGCTCCTCCTCGCTGGTGGGGACCGTGCTGCCGGGGTGGCGGCGGGCGAGTTCGAGCACGGTGGGGACCGAGGCCGAGCCGATCAGGTGCACGTGGAGCTCGACCTTGGGGAGCGCGTCGATGAAGGCGTCGATGGTGGCGTCGGTGGTGGCGTCGGTGGTGGCGTCGATGGTCATGGCGACGACCATACGAGCGATATTTCCCGAAAAAATAGCCTTCATGGGGAAATCTCACAGAAGAATGTCAGGATCGGCGGCTGGGATAGGGTTGAAGGCGTGACCAACGCCGAAGCGTACGATCGCGGCTTCGCCCACCTGAGCTCCCACACCGTCGGCCCCCTCCTCGATCGGGCGTGCGCGCCCCGCCTGCTCGACATCGGCTGCGGCACCGGCGTGGTCACCTCCGCGGCGCTCGCGTTAGGCGCCGAGGTCACGGCCGTGGACGCCGATCCCGGCATGCTCGAGCTGACCGCGCGCCGCCACCCGTACGCGACGATCCGCCAGGCCACGCTCCCCGAACTCCCCTTCGACGACGGGGAATTTGACGCTATAGCCGGAAATTTCGTCATCAATCATGTGCCCGACACGGCCAGGGCACTCAAGGAGCTCCACCGAGTGCTGCGTCCCGGCGGCACCATCGCGCTGACCTGGTGGAAGTCCGACGAGATGACCGCCACCAACGTCTTCGCCGACGCCATCGCCGCCGCCGGGGTCCCCTACGAGCCGCCGGCCCGGCCGTTCACCGGCAACGACACGCCGCGGCGCTTCACCGAGCTGCTGGAGGCGGCGGGGTTCGAGGCGGCGGCCGTCGATCCGGTGCGCTGGCGCCACCGGGTCGACCTGGCCACCTGGTGGGACGACATCGTGCAGGCGGGCGGCCCGCGCTTCGCGATGATCGCCAGGCAGCCGCCGGAGACCTTCGAGCGGATCAGGGCCTGCTACGCGCGGCTGGCGGCCCCGTACGAGCGGGAGGGCTTCCCCGTGTGCGCCTACCTGGCGCACGCCGCCCGGTCAGGCCTTTGACCAGGCGGTCACCAGCGGCATCAGCACCCCGTCGACCGACTCGGCCACGAACTCCGGCCCGAACGGCGGTCCCGCGAAGATCATCCGATGCCAGACCAGCGCCTCGGCGAGCGTGAAGAGCCGCCCGGCGTCGACGGGCCCGGACAGCTCCCCGCGCTCGGCGGCCCGCTCCAGCAGGGCTTGCACGTCGTCGAGGTCCTTGGTGGGCATGTGCGCGCGCAGGGTGCGCGCCAGCTCCTGGTTGGACACCAGCGTCGAGGACAGGCCGATGACGAGCGTGTGCTTGCGCTCCACCGTCTGGCACAGCCCGCGGAAGATGGAGACCAGGTCGCCGCGGAGCGACCCGGTGTCCTCGCCCGCGGGCGCGTCCATGTCGAAGCGCCGGCAGATGACGTCGACCACCAGCTCGGGCTTGCCCGACCAGCGCCGGTAGATGGTGGCCTTGCTGGCCCTGGCCCGTTTGGCGATCTGGTCGACCGACATCCGGTCGTAGCCGACCTCCGACAACAGCTCCATCGTGGCGTCGAGAATGGCCCTGTCGCGATCAGGGTCTAGTGGAGCCACGCACACGTCCTTCAGCTGTAGGCGATTTCATCGAATCGTACGCCCGTCAGTTCCGTCGACACGTCCCAGAGCCGCCTGGCGTCCGCCTCCGAGCGCGCCCTCTCCGACGGCGTGAGGCGCTTGAGCTTGGGGCCGATGAACTCGCCGCCGCGGACGTCGGGCGAGGTCGCGGCGTAGAGCGAGGGCACCGCCCCGGCCGCCGCCGACTTGAAGAACACGCCCATGAGGGGCTGTAGCGGCCCGAGCTTGACGATGTTCGTGGCGGTGGTGCCCGGGTGGGTGGCGACGCTGATGAGGCCCGTGCCGGCCCTCTCGGCGCGCCGTTGGAGCTCCAGGGTGAAGAGCAGGTTGGCGAGCTTGGAGCGCCCGTACGCGCCGAAGCGGCTGTATCCGCGCTCCAGGCCGAGGTTGTCGAAGTCGATCCTGCCCATGGCGTGGGCGTCGCTGGAGACGTTCACCACGCGGGCGGCGGGAGCGGCCAGCAGGAGCGGCAGCAGCAGGCCCGTGAGCGCGAAGTGGCCCAGGTGGTTGGTGCCGAACTGCATCTCGAAGCCGTCCTTGGTCTCCTGCCGCGCGATCATGCCGATGCCCGCGTTGTTGACCAGCAGGTCGAGCCGGTCGACGCCCTCGGCGAACCGCCTGACCGAGGCCAGGTCCGCGAGGTCGAGCCGGCCGTACTCGACCTCGCCGCCGGGCACCGCCCGCAGGATGTCCTCCACGGTCGCCTCGCCCTTCTCGGGCGAGCGCGCGGCGACGATGACGCGGGCGCCGTGCCTGGCCAGCTCCAGCGCGGTGGGCCGGCCGATGCCGCTGTTGGCGCCGGTCACGATGGCGGTCCTGCCGGTCAGGTCGGGGATGGAGTCGGGGGTCCAGCCGGTCATCGCCACTCCTCGGGTCTGGGCGCATGAATCGCTACTTGACTCATTGGTGTACGAAACCGTTTCGTACACCACCACCCTAGCCCAATCTCTGCCGCGCGTGCCGCTCCTCGCGCCGGGCGACTTCCAGCCGCTGCTCGCTCTCGGTGAGCCTCTTGCGGGCCTTGGCCAGCTTCCGCTCCAGCAGCGCCACCCGCTCGGCGCGCTCGTCGTGCTCCCGCACGGCGGACTCCAGCGCCGCCTGCCACTCCCGGTGCGCGGCCTCGGCCTCCTCGCGTTCCCTGGCCCTCCTGGCCTCGGCCTCCTCGCGCTTCTTCGCCTCGTCCTCGGGGGACGGCCGCCTGGCGGGCCGCTCACGCGGGACGGGGGCGGGGGCGAAGCCGCTGTAGCTGAGCGGCTTGACCAGGCAGCCCCGGCGCACCTGCGCGGCCGCGCCGGCGTCCACGATGGCGGACTCCAGCGTCTGGTCCACCTCGGCCGCCGCCGCGGGCGACAGGCCGCCCGCCTGCCTGACGAGCCTGCCCACCTTGCCCATGACGCCGGCGCGGCGCCGGGTCAGCTCGGCCAGCGCGTCGGCGTCCTGCTCCTGCCAGGCCGCGCGCAGCCGCTCCCCCACGTCGAGCAACTCGGCGAGCTCGTCGGGGCGCTCGCGGACGACCCGGTTCACGGCCCAGGCGGACACCGTGGGCTTGCGGAGCTTCGCTATCTCGCGGGTGAGCCCCGCCTCACCCGCGTCCTTGGCCGCGCGGGCCTCGGCCTCGCGCGCGGCGGTGAACTCGGACGGCGGCAGCGCGTAGAGCCGGCCGGCCACCTCGTCAAGATCCACACAGGTCAAATACCCCACATCCGCTGGTTTGTAGCGCATAGTGGAGGCAGTGGCAGTCGAACGGAGGCCCCCGTGTTCGAACGCTTCACCGACCGTGCGCGACGGGTCGTCGTCCTCGCCCAGGAGGAGGCGCGGATGATGAGCCACAACTACATCGGCACGGAGCACATCCTGCTCGGCCTGATCCACGAGGGCGAGGGGCTGGCCTCGCTGGTGCTCGACGGCTGTGGCGTGGAGCTCGACCACGTACGCGCCTTCGTCGAACGCGAGGTGGGCCACGGCGCCAAGTCGCCCAGCGGGCACATCCCCTTCACGCCGCGCGCCAAGAAGGTCCTGGAGCTGTCACTGCGCGAGGCCCTGCAACTGCGCCACAACTACATCGGCACCGAGCACATCCTGCTCGGGCTGATCAGGGAGGGAGAGGGGCTGGCGGCCCAGGCGCTCGTGGACGCGGGCGCGGACCTGGCGGACGTACGGCAGCGCCTGCTCGACCGCGTGGGCCGCGGCTCCAAGGAGCGACCCACCGAGATGTTCTTCGCCGGCGGCTCCGTGCTGGGCGAGCGGCTCACCCGCATCGAGGAGAGCCTGGAGCGCATCGAACGCCACCTGGGCATCCGGCCGCAGGCCGACAAGCGGCCGGAAGAGCCGCCACGCGAAGAGGGCCTAGGCTGAGACCATCGTGCCGACCGGCAGCCTGCCCTCCATCACCCCGGGGTCCTCGGTGTAGCCGAGCGTGGCGCCCAAGGAGATCAGCAGCCTGCGCATCCTGGCGTTGTCGGACAGCATGGTGGCCTTGACCTCGGCGTACCCCAGGTCGCGGGCGCTCCGCACGAGCATCCTGGCCATCGCGGTGCCCAGGCCGTGCCCCTGCCAGCGGTCCTCGACCAGGAAGGCCATCTCCGCGATGCCCGGGTCGGGGGTGAACATGAGGTTGGCCATCGCCACGACCTGCCCGTCATGCCCGGCGACCAGCGAGAATCCCCTGCTCCTGTCGCACAGCCGGTCGAACGTGCGCGCCGGCAGCGCGGGCATCGAGGTGAAGTAGCGGAACCGGCGCGACTCGGGCGAGCACCTGTCGTGCAGGTCGCGCACGGCCTCGCGGTAGATCGAGGTGAGCGGCCGGACCGTGACCTCGACGCCGTCGGAGAGCTTGATCGCGCGCTCGGCGGCGCTCGTCTCCGCGGGCTGGGCGAGCCTGGCGAAGGAGGCCGCTCTGGCCGCCTCGGTCAGCGTGAACGGCAGCTCCGCGCGGCGCAGCCGGACCGCCCGCCTGGGGGCCACGGGGACGACGAGCTGGGTCGGGTCGGGAAGATCACTCACCGCTTCACCATAGATCCACCTGGCGTCGTCCGCGCGCAGCAGCTCGGCCAGGAGCTCGGGCAGCCGCCACGGCATGGAACGCAGCCTGGAGGCCAGCAGCAGCGCCCTGGTGGGCTCGTCGGTCAGCTCGTGGGCGGTGGCGGGGACCACCTGGACGCGGCGGCCGCCGGCCGCCTCCAGCGCCTCGCGCACCGTCTCGGGGTTGGCGGGGATGTCGGCGACGAACTCGTCGACGGTGCCGTCCGCGTCGGACTGCACGCTCAGGCCGAGGATGTTGCCGCCCCTGGCCGCCAGGGCCGCGGCGAGTGAGGCCAGCCGGCCGGGTCGCTCGTCCACCGTGGTGCGGATGCGCAAGAATCCCATGGCTTGAGCATGCCTGGCAGCTGTTACACGACCGCTAACGATGTGTTTCATCGCGTATTTCATCGCTAGATCGTGCGATTTATACCCATATTTCCCTCCATCGCCCCCTCCGCACCCGCCGCTCCCCGAGCGCGGCGAGGACGCCGTCACGGGCCCGTCAGCAGCCCGGGGGCCGCCCCGCTTGTCGCAGGTCACCGGGCCGGGCGGGAAGATGTACGGCGGGCTCGGAGCGCGCGAGCCGGATCCACCACAGAAAGGAACCCCATGAACATCCTCTTCCGAGGAGGCCGCGTCTTCACGCCGGGCGGCGTGCGGGACGAGGCCGTGCTGGTGAGCGACGGCGTGATCGCCGCGGTGGGTCCGGAGGGCGAGCTGGCCCGCCAGGCGCCGTCCCACGAGACGGTGGATCTGGAGGGTGGACTGCTGGTGCCCGGCTTCACGGATGCGCACATGCACCCGGTCCAGGCGGGCCTCGAACGGGCAAAGTGCGACTTGTCAGAAGATTTCGGCCTTGACGCGTACATAGCCGTGATAGCCGACTATGCCGCGAAAAATCCGGCTAAAGAGTGGATCGATGGCGGCGGCTGGGACATGGCGGCGTTCCCCGGCGGCCTCCCCCACCGCGACCAGCTCGACTTCCTCGACCGTCCCGCGTACCTCATCCAGCGCGACCACCACGCCGCCTGGGTCAACACCCGGGCCCTCCGGCTGGCCGGCATCACCAAGGACACGCCGGACCCCGCCGACGGCCGCATAGAGCGCGACGCCGCGGGCGAGCCCACCGGCGTGCTGCACGAGGGCGCGATGGACCTCGTCGGCCTGCTCACCCCGCGCCCGACCGCCCAGGACCTGGACGACGCGCTGGAGGACGCGCAGCGGCACCTGTTCTCGCTGGGCATCACCGGCTGGCAGGACGCCATCGTGGGCTCCTACGCGGGCTCCCAGGACCAACTGCCCACCTACCTGTCCGCGGCCCGCTCAGGCAGGCTCAGGGCGCGTGTGGTTGGTGCCCTGTGGTGGGACAGGACGCGCGGCCTGGACCAGATCGAGGAGCTGGTCGAACGCCGTGCCGCCGCCGAAGGGCTCGACCGGTTCAGGGCCACCTCGGTCAAGATCATGCAGGACGGCATCACGGAGAACTTCACGGCCGCCACCCTGGAGCCGTACTGCCTCTGCGGCGGCACGGGCCTGTCGTACGTGGACCCGTACAAGCTCAAGGAGTACGTCGCCGAGCTGGACCGGCTCGGCTTCCAGGTGCACTTCCACGCCATCGGCGAGCGGGCCGTGCGCGAGGCCCTGGACAGCTTCGAGGGCACCGACCCCGCCAACCGCCACCACATCGCCCACCTGCAGATCATCGAGCCGTCGGACGTGCCGCGCTTCGCCGCCCTGGGCGTCACGGCCAACCTGCAGCCGCTGTGGGCCACGCACCACGCCCAGATGGACGAGTTGACCCTGCCCTACCTCGGGGAGCCGCGCTCGTCGTGGCAGTACCCGTTCGCGGACCTGCTGGCGCACGGCACCCGCTTCTGCGCGGGCAGCGACTGGCCGGTCTCCAACGCCGACCCGCTGCAGGGCATGCACGTCGCGGTCAACCGCACGGAGCCCGGCGGCTCGGTGCACGCCGGCTACCCGACCGCGCAGACCCCGTTCCTGCCCGGCCAGCGCATCGGCCTGGCCGCCGCCATGACCGCCTACACGGCGGGCTCGGCCTGGATCAACCGCTCTCCGGCCGGAGCCGTCGAGCCGGGCCGCCCGGCCGACCTGGTGGTCCTGGACCGCGACCCGTTCGAGCTCGCGCCGGGCGAGATCTGGACGACGCGGGCGCGCCTGACGTTCGTGGACGGCGATGTGGTCCACGAGGACCGCTGAGCGGCCGCGGAAACGGCGAAAGGGCCTCGGAGAACCGAGACCCTTTCGCCGAACCCAGCCACTACCAGGGGGACTTGTTGTTCCTCAGGCGCTCCAGTGCCTCCTCGAGGATCGCCTTGCCGTCCTTGTCGCTCCTGCGCTCCTTCACATAGGCAAGATGCGTCTTGTACGGCTCGTTCTTCGGTGGGGCAGGCGGGGCCGACTCGTCCTGTCCGGCAGGGAGGCCGCAACGTGGGCAGTCCCAATGTTCGGGAACCGCCGCGTCGCTGGCGAAACTGGGGCGCGTCTCGTGCATGTTGGCGCACCAGAACGAGACCCGCACTCTCGGAGCTGCCTCGCCGCGCTCGGCCTCCCCCATAGGGCCGGCGCCGACTCGGCTGCCACGGATCGCGTTGCCACTACCCACGGATGAACTCCTCGCTCGATCGCCCCGCGCGCAGGCACGGGGGGAGAATCACTGTCACGCGTTAACTTGTTTGCTCAGGGCTTCATGAGAAGGCCGAGAGCGATGATGCAGACGAACCAGATCGTGCCGGTGATGATCGTCAGCCGGTCGAGGTTGCGCTCCACCACCGAGGAACCACCGAAGTTCGACGAGAAACCGCCGCCGAACATGTCAGACAAGCCGCCACCCTTGCCCTTGTGGAGCAGCACGAGCAGGATCATGAGACCGCTCGCCAGGATGAGGGCGATGGAGATTCCGATTTCCACGGTATGCCTGTTCCTTCAATGCTTTGTTACGCGTGACGATTCAGACTTGCCTTCTGAGGGTACGGCCTGTTGTCAAGTCGCACCCCCAGAACGACTCAGTTAGCCTGGCATATCGGAGAAACGGCAGATCTTCGCGAACTCTCCGGCGTCGATGCTGGCACCGCCCACGAGCGCGCCATCGACATCGGGTTGAGCCATGATCCCCGCGATATTGCCCGACTTGACCGAGCCTCCGTAAAGGATACGGATCCCGGCGGCCACTTCGGAGTCGTAGAGCTCCGCGAGTCTGACTCGCAGCGCGCCACAAACCTCCTGGGCGTCCTCCGGGGTGGCCACCTCACCGGTGCCGATCGCCCACACCGGTTCGTAGGCCACCACTATCGATTTTGCCTGCTCGGCGCTGATTTTGCGCAGCGCGCCGTCGAGTTGTCCAAGACTGTGCGCGATGTGGCCGCCCTCTTGACGCACGGACAGGCCCTCCCCGACGCACAGGATCGGGGTGATCGAGTGCCGGTAGGCGGCCTGCACCTTGGCGTTGACCAGGTCGTCGTCCTCGTGGTGGTACTGCCGCCGCTCCGAGTGGCCGATCACCACATAGGTGCAGCCGAGCTTGGCCAGCATGGCGCCCGAGATCTCACCGGTGTAGGCGCCGCCCTCGTGCTGCGACAGGTCCTGGGCGCCGTACACGATCCTCAGCTTGTCGCCGTCGACCAGCGTCTGCACGCTGCGCAGGTCGGTGTACGGCGGCAGGACGGCGACCTCGGCCTTGTCGAAGTCCTTGTCGTTGAGTGCGAAGGCCAGCTTCTGGACCAGCGCGATGGCCTCGAGGTGGTTGAGGTTCATCTTCCAGTTGCCGGCGATGAGCGGCTTGCGGGTGCTCATGAGTAGCTCAGTCCTCCAGGGCCGCGAGTCCGGGGAGGGCCTTGCCCTCAAGGTATTCGAGGCTGGCCCCGCCACCGGTGGAGATGTGCGAGAAACCGTCCTCGGGGAGCTCCAGCTTCCGCACGGCCGCCGCCGAGTCGCCGCCGCCCACCACGGTGAAGGCCCCTTCGGCGCTGGTACGGGCGATCAGCGCCTCGGCCACCGCCCTGGTGCCGCCGGAGAACGCGTCGAACTCGAACACGCCCATGGGGCCGTTCCAGAAGACGGTCCTGGCGTCGGCCAGCTTCGAGGCGAACAGCTCGCGCGTCCTGGGCCCGATGTCGAGCCCCTCCCGATCGGCCGGGATCTCGGTGGCCGCGACCACGTCGTGCTCGGCGTCCGGCCCGAACGTGACCGCCGCCAGCACGTCGACCGGCAGCACGAGGTCGACGCCGCGCTCGGCGGCCGTGTTGAGGAAGCCGCGCACCTGGTCGAGCTGGTCCTCCTGGAGCAGCGACTTGCCGACCTCGTAACCCTGGGCCTTGAGGAACGTGTACGCCATCCCGCCGCCGATCAGCAGCCGGTCGACCTTGGTCAGCAGGTTGGCGATGACACCGAGCTTGTCGGAGACCTTGGCGCCGCCCAGCACCACCACATAGGGCCGCTCGGGGCTCTCGGTCAGCTTCTTCAGCACCTCGACCTCGGCCACGACCAGCCCGCCCGCCGCGTGCGGCAGCAGCCTGGGCACGTCGTAGACGCTGGCGTGCTTGCGGTGCACCGCGCCGAACCCGTCGCCCACGTAGAGCTCGGCCAGTCCCGCCAGCTTCCCGGCGAACGCGGCCCGCTCGGCGTCGTCCTTGGACTCCTCGCCCGGCTCGTAGCGCAGGTTCTCCAGCAGCGCGACCTCGCCGCCCTGGAGCGTTTCAACGGTGCCATGGGCGCTGTCGCCGACCACGTCGGTCGCGAACGCCACCTCCTGGCCCAGCAGCTCGCCCAGCCGCCCGGCCACCGGCCTGAGCGAGTATTTCGGGTCGGCCTTGCCCTTGGGCCTGCCCAGATGGGCACAGACGACGACCTTGGCGCCCCGGTCCACCAGCGCCTTGATCGTCGGCACCGACGCCCGGATGCGGCCGTCGTCGGTGATCGTCTCCCCGTCGAGGGGGACGTTGAGGTCGACGCGCACAAGCACGCGCCGCCCCTTCACGTCGAGCTCGTCGAGCGTGCGCATGCTCATGCTCCTGTTCATTGCCTCCGCTCCGCGGAGGCGGGCTCGGTCGCTTCGAGCCGTCGCCTGCCCTCGTCGCTCCGGTCGCTTCGCTCCCTGCGCTCCTCAGTCCAGGCGACGGCGCTCCCTCGCGAACACATGGGCCCCACCCCACGGCGGCGGCTTGTTCGCTCTGAGCCGTTGCCCTCCCTCACCGGGCAAGGCAACGGCGTTCCCCCACGGACTCGGTGGGTCAGAGGTCGCGGCCGACCAGCTCGATCAGGTCGGCGAGGCGGTTGGAGTAGCCCCACTCGTTGTCGTACCAGCCGACGACCTTGACCTGGTTGCCGATGACCTTGGTCAGGCCGGCGTCGAAGATGCACGAGTGCGGGTCGGTGACGATGTCGGAGGAGACGATCTGGTCCTCGGTGTAGCTGAGGATGCCCTTGAGCGGCCCCTCGGCGGCGGCCTTGACCGCGGCGTTGACCTCCTCGACGGTGACCTCGCGGCTGACGTCGACGGTGAGGTCGGTGGCCGAGCCGGTGGGGATCGGCACGCGCATGGCGAAGCCGTCGAGCTTGCCCTTGAGCTCGGGCAGCACCAGGCCGATGGCCTTGGCGGCGCCGGTGGAGGTGGGCACCACGTTGAGCGCGGCGGCGCGGGCGCGGCGCAGGTCGCCGTGCGGGCCGTCCTGGAGGTTCTGGTCCTGCGTGTACGCGTGGATGGTGGTCATCAGACCCTTCTCGATGGTGAAGGTGTCGTGAATGACCTTGGCCATCGGCGCCAGGCAGTTGGTCGTGCAGGAGGCGTTGGAGATGATCGTGTGGCTGGACGGGTCGTAGCTCTTCTCGTTGACGCCCATCACGATCGTGACGTCCTCGTTCTTCGCCGGAGCGGAGATGATGACCTTCTTCGCACCGTTCTCGGCGTGCACCTTGGCCTTCGTGGCGTCGGTGAACAGGCCCGTCGACTCCACGACCACGTCCACACCGAGGTCGCCCCAGGGCAGCTTGCCCGGGTCGCGCTCGGCGAAGACCTTGATCGCCTTGCCGTCGACCGCGATCTCGTCGCTCGTGGCCTTCACCTCGTAAGGCAGGCGGCCCAGGATGCTGTCGTACTTCAGCAGGTGGGCGAGCGTCGCGTTGTCGGTCAGGTCGTTGACCGCGACGATCTCGATGTCCTTGCCGCTGGCGGCGACAGCGCGCCAGAAGTTGCGACCGATGCGGCCGAAGCCGTTGACGCCTACGCGGATGCTCACGGGAACCGATCTCCTCGAAACCAGGTGGCGGGCTGAAACCTCAACCACGAACCCTATCGGACCTAAATTGGTTTAGACCACTGCAGGTCCCCGCATGTGAATCAGCGTTCCGGAGGCACGTTTTGCGAGGTTCGAGTAAAGTGCCCGACTCATCGATGTAAATTCGTGCATTCTCTGGGGGCTGAGATGTCACACAAGCGGTCCGGCCTGCTGCCCGGACTCATTGTAGGCGTACTATCTGCGCTGGTCAGCGCGGCAGTGCTGGGGGCGGCCGTGCTGTTCCAGACCCGCCTGCCCGCCGCCGTGATCGCCTTCGGCAACGGCCATCCGCTGTCGCTGGCCTCGTCTCTCGTGGTCGCCCTGATCGTCGCCCTGGCGATGGGCGCGGTACGGCCCCGCAGCATCCTCCTGATCCCCGTGGCCGCGCTGTACGCGGGCGGCGCCATGGCCGCGGGTCAGATCGCCGGCTCGTCGATCATGATCGGCTCCACCCTGCACACCCCGCCCGCCGAGCGCGGCCCCGCCGACCTGTCCGACATCACGCTGGACAACTTCTCCGCCGGCCTCCCCTTCGCGCCCGCGCTCTACCGGGATCCGCTCTCGGTGTCGTGGGCGGCCTGGCTCTACATCGCCGTGGCCGCCCTCGCCGCGCTGCTCCTGCTGACTTTGCGCGTGGTACGGGTCCGCCGCGCCCAGAGGGCCCAGGCGGCCGAGGCGGAGTCGGAGTCGGCGGAGCCGGAGTACCGCGCCCCGTTCGAGCCCGCCCAGGCCCCCACCCCGAAGCCGACAACGGACCTGTTCACCCCCCGCAACCCCACCAAGGACTGACCACCCCCACCCCACCTGTCCCGGGGCCCCACCCCCGCCCCACTGACAGGCACACCGCGACCGCCTGCCGGCCCACCGACAGGACGCGCCCCAGCCGCTCCACACCGCCGACAGGCGCACCCAGCCGCCCCAAAACCCGGCAACCCACCGACATGCGCGCCCCTGGCAACTCGGCAACCCGCCGACCGGCGCTCCCGACCGCTCGTCGGCCCACCCTCCGGACGCCGGCTCACCGGGCGCCGACCCACCCAAGTGCCCAGCCAGCGCCCAACCCCGGCCAACGCCCAACCCGGCGCCAACCAGCCAAGTGCTCCAACCAGCCGGTGGACCGCCTGCGCACCCCGACCACCCGCCGACCGACCACCGGCACCCAACGAGCCAGCACGTCGCCTCTGGGCCCTCCTGCGCCGCGCACAGCCACCGCGAATCCACGGCTCACGAGCCACCGGCACCCGGAGCACCGGCGCTGCAGCCACTGGCCGCACACCAGGCGCTCCAGCCATCCACGCAACGCACCAGCCATCGGCCCCCGGCCAAGCCGACCACGGAGCCGGCCCAGAATGCGCGTCGTCACGGCGAGCAACCCGTGAGCCTTCACGACCGGCCATGACAGACGGCCACCCACGTCGGCGCGTGCGGCCCACCGTGCGCAGCCGTAAAAGCTGGGCCAGACCGGTGCGCAGCCGTAAGAGACGGGCTTGAAGCGCACGCCGCAGCAGGTGACCGGGCCCCCACCAGGCACAGCCGCGGCATCCGGAGACCTAAAAAGTCACGGGGCCAGCATGTCGACGGTGAGGTTGGCCTCGGTGTTGGGGATGCCCATGTCGGAGGCGCGCTTGTCGGCCATGGCCAGCAGCCGCCGGATCCGCCCCGCGATGGCGTCCTTGGTCAGCGGCGGGTCGGCGATCTGCCCCAGCTCTTCCAGAGACGCCTGCTTGTGCTCCACCCGCAGCCGCCCCGCCACCACCAGATGATCGGGCGCCTCGTCCCCGAGGATCTCCAGAGCGCGCTGCACCCGCGCCCCCGCCGCCACCGCCGCCCGCGCCGACCGCCGCAGGTTGGCGTCGTCGAAGTTGGCCAGCCGGTTGGCGGTGGCCCGGACCTCGCGGCGCATCCGGCGCTCCTCCCAGGCCAGCACGCTGTCGTGCGCCCCCAGGCGGGTGAGCAGCGCGCTGATGGCGTCGCCGTCGCGCACCACGACGCGGTCGACGCCGCGCACCTCGCGCGCCTTGGCGTGGATCTTGAGCCGCCGCGCCGAGCCCACCAGGGCGAGCGCCGCCTCCGGACCCGGGCAGGTGACCTCGAGCGACATCGAACGCCCCGGCTCGGTGAGGGAGCCGTGCGCGAGGAACGCGCCGCGCCAGGCGGCCTCGGCGTCGCAGGCGGCCCCCGCCACCACCTGGCGGGGCAGGCCGCGCACCGGGCGGCCGTGGTTGTCGATGAGGCCCGTCTGGCGCGCGAGCGCCTCGCCGTCGCGGTAGACCCGCACGACGTAGCGCGAGCCCTTGCGCAGGCCGGCGGGCGCGAGCACCAGCACCTCGGCCTTGTGCCCGAACACCTCGCCGATGTCCTTGATCAGTCGCCGTGCGGTGGCGTTCGTGTCGAGCTCGGCCTCGATCACGATCCGTCCGCCCACCAGGTGCAGGCCGCTGGCGAATCGCAGCAGCGTGGAAACCTCCGCCTTGCGGCAGCACGGCTTCAGCACCGGCAGGCGGCTCAGTTCGTCTTTCACCACACCTGTCATGGCCATGCGTTAGTCCTCTCCCCCATCAGACCGGCTCTCAGCAGTCTCTCGCACCTTCGCGCCACGCCGACCAGGATCAACGCTTCTGGAGGAAAATCTCGTCCAGGACGGAGGCAAGACGTCGTGGGTCATGCCTCGGCGAGCCGTCCGCGGCGGCCACGTCGGCCATCACGAGCCGTGCGCCGAGCGCCGCAGCGGCCTTGTCCAGCGCGCCGGGGTCGTCCACCACTCCGGTGTCGGCGAGCACGACGTCGATCGACAGGTCGGGAGCGTGCTGCCTGAGCACCTCCAGGTGCTGCTGGGAGGAGAAATCGTCCGTCTCACCCGGCTGGGGCGCCAGGTTGAGGGTCACGAGCCGCTTGGCCTTGGTCGAGTGCAGGGCCCTGGCCAGCTCGGGCACCTTGAGATGCGGCAGCACGCTGGTGAACCACGATCCCGGCCCGAACACCACCCAGTCGGCCTCCTGCACCGCCTCGACCGCCTCGGGCCGCGCGGGCGGGTCCTCGGGCACGAGCGAGATCGCCTGCACCCGTCCAGGCGTCAGCGCGCACGCCACCTGCCCGCGCACGGTCGATCTGACGCCGTCGAGCTCCACCTCGGCCACGATGTCGAGCGGCACCGACGCCATCGGCAGCACCCGGCCGTGCGCGCCCAGCAGGCGTCCGACCCAGTCGAGCCCGGCCACGGGGTCGCCGAGCAGCTCCCACAGGGCCACGATGAGCAGGTTGCCGACGGCGTGCCCGTGCAGCTCGCCCTCGCTGCGGAAGCGGTGCTGCACCACCTCGCTCCAGGTGCTGCCCCACTCGTCGTCGCCGCACAGCGCGGCGAGCGCCATCCGCAGGTCGCCGGGGGGCAGCACGCCGAGCTCGCGCCGCAGCCGCCCGCTGGACCCGCCGTCGTCGGCGACGGTCACCACGGCGGTCAACCGGTCGGTCACCATCCGTAATGCGGACAGGGACGCGTAGAGCCCGTGCCCGCCGCCCAGCGCCACGACGTGCGGCCCGAACCCCGAGAACGTCCGCGTGTACGTCCCGCGCTCCGGCACCGGATTGCCCGCGGCCGGCCGCGCGAGCCGCACCGGGCACACGTCACCCTCCGAGGCCGGGTCCGGGTTCTCCTCACGCCCCACACCGGCCCCCTCAGAACCCGTACTCTCAGCACGCCCTTCAGAGCCCGGACCCACCGCGGGCGGTCCAGGCGCGTCCGAGCGGGTCACGGCGCCGGGAAGCCCGCCCTCCGCCGACCGCGGTGAACCTGCTGCTGCGAAGCCTTCATCGGTCACTCCCGCCCCACATCCCGATGGCTCACCTGGACCTCCATCCCACGGTCGCGCAGGCGGGCGCCGACCTGTTCGGCCATGGCCACGCTACGGTGCTTGCCGCCCGTGCAGCCCACCGCGAGCGTCGCGTAACTCTTGCCCTCGCGCGCGTATCCGGCCGCGACCACCTGCAGGACCTCCTCGTACGCGTCGAGGAACTCCTTGGCCCCCGGCTGCCCGAGGACGTAGTCGCGCACGGGCGCGTCGAGCCCGTTCATCGGCCGCAGGTCCGGCACCCAGTGCGGATTGGGCAGGAACCGGCAGTCGACCACCAGGTCGGCGTCCACCGGCAGCCCGTACTTGAACCCGAAGGACACGACGTTGAGCCGCAGCCCCGGCCGGTCCTCACCGCCGAAGTACGCGACGATCTTGTTGCGCAGGTCGTGGACGTTGTGCGACGAGGTGTCGATCACCAGGTCGGCGTTGGCCCTGACCTCCCGCAGGATCCCCCGCTCACGGGTGATCCCGTCGACCAGGCGCCCTTCTCCCTGGAGGGGATGTGGCCTGCGGACGTTCTCGAACCTGCGCACCAGCTCCTCGTCGCTGGCCTCCAGGAACACCACCCGCACCCGCACGCCGCGTCCCTCGAGCTCCTCGATGGCCGCGTTGAGGTCGGTGGTGAAGGCCAGGCTGCGCACGTCGACGACGGCCGCCACCTTGTCGGCCGCCAGCTTGACCTTGCCCGCCTCCTCCGCCATCGCGAACAGCAGCCCGGGCGGCAGGTTGTCGATGACGAACCAGCCCAGGTCCTCGAGCGCTTTGGCGGCTGTGCTGCGCCCCGCCCCGGACATGCCGGTGACGATGACGAACGCCGGCTCGGTGCTCATTGCCTCTCTCCGTCCCGCACGCCCTGCCCGGGCGCGCCACCATGGCGGAGGCACCCGGACACGCCGTGGCATCCTGGCGAGATCATGGTGACTCTCCCTTCAGTGTCGACACGATGACCTCGGCGATGGACGGGCCGATGCCGGGAACCTCGCACATTTCCGCGGCAGTGGCCTCGCGTAGCTTCTTCACGGAGCCGAAGTGTTTGAGCAGCGCCTGCCTGCGCGCCGGCCCGAGGCCGGGCACGCCGTCGAGCGCGCTCTCCTTCACCGTCTTGGACCTCTTGGAACGATGGTAGGTGATGGCGAACCTGTGTGCCTCGTCCCGCACGCGTTGCAGCAGGTAGAGACCCTCGCTTGAACGAGGCATGATCACCGGCTGGTCATCGCCGGGCAACCACACCTCCTCCAGCCGCTTGGCCAGCCCGCACACGGACACGTCGTCGATGCCGAGCTCGTCGAGCGCCCGCTGCGCGGCGGCCGCCTGGGGACCCGCGCCGTCGACGACGACGAGGTTGGGCGGATAGGCGAACTTGCGCGGTTTGCCGGTCTCAGGGTCGATGGGGCCGTGGCCGGTGTCGTCGTCGGCGACCAGCTCGCCGGTGGCCGAGCGTTCCTCCAGGTAGCGGCGGAAGCGGCGCATGATCACCTCGTAGATCGAGGCGACGTCGCCCTCCTTGGTCTTGACGGCGAAGCGCCGGTATTCGCTCTTGCGCGCCAGCCCGTCCTCGAAGACGACCATCGACGCCACGACGTTCTCGCCCTGCAGGTGGGAGACGTCGTAGCACTCGACGCGCAGCGGCGCCTGGTCGAGGTCGAGCGCGTCGGCGATCTCCTGCAGCGCCTTGCTGCGGGTGGTCAGATCGCTGGCGCGGCGGATCTTGTGCTGCGCCAGCGACTCCTTGGCGTTGCGCTCGACGGTCTCCATCAGCGACTTCTTGTCGCCGCGCTGCGGCACGCGCACCTCGACACGGGCCCGGCGCTGCTCGGTCAGCAGCTCGGCGACCGCGTCGTTGTCGGGCGGCAGCGCGGGCACGAGCACCTCGCGCGGCATCGAGTCGGGGCTCGCCTCGGCATACATCTGGAGCAGGAACTGCTCGACCAGCTCACCGGGGGAGCTCTCCTCGACCTTGTCGACCACCCAGCCGCGCTGGCCGCGGATGCGGCCGCCGCGCACGTAGAAGACCTGAACGGCGGCTTCGAGCGGGTCCTCGGCCAGCGCGATCACGTCGGCGTCGGTGCCCTCGCCGAGCACCACGGCCTGCTTCTCCAGCGCCCGCTGCAACGCCTGGATGTCGTCGCGCAACCGCGCGGCGCGCTCGTACTCCTGCTCGCCGGCGGCCTCGCGCATCTCCTTCTCGAGGCGTTTGATGAAGCGGCTGGTGTTGCCCGCCATGAAGTCGCAGAAGTCCTCGGCCAGCTCGCGGTGCTCCTCCGGGGTGACCCGGCCGACGCACGGCGCCGAGCACTTGTCGATGTAGCCGAGCAGGCACGGGCGGCCGATCTGGCCGGCCCGCTTGAACACCCCCGCCGTGCACGTGCGCACCGGGAAGACCCGCAGCAGCAGGTCGACGGTCTCGCGGATGGCCCACGCGTGCGAATAGGGGCCGAAGTAGCGCGTGCCCTTGCGCTTGGCCCCGCGCATGACCTGCACGCGCGGGAAGTCCTCGCCCATGGTGACCGCGAGGTAGGGGTACGACTTGTCGTCGCGGTATTTCACGTTGAAGCGCGGGTCGAACTCCTTGATCCAGGAGTATTCGAGCTGCAGCGCCTCGACCTCGGTGCCGACGACGGTCCAGTCGACGTCGGCGGCCGTGGTCAGCATCGTCTGGGTCCGCGGGTGCAGCGCGGAGAAGTCGGCGAAGTACGAATTGAGCCGCTGGCGCAGGCTCTTGGCCTTGCCGACGTAGATCACCCGGCCGTGCGCGTCCCTGAACCGGTAGACCCCCGGGGAATCGGGGATCGAACCCGGCTTGGGCCGGAAACTCAAGGGGGTGCCCGCTGATCTCGCCACGTTCAAAGACTAGTAGCCCCCACCGACAAGGTTGCCCGCCGCGCCTTCCCACCAGGCGCGGCGGGCCCTCCCTGAGAAGGGGCCCGCCTACGCGAGCGTGATCTGGTCGCCCTCAACCTTGATCTGCTGCGCGGGCAGCGGCTTGTCGGCCGGTCCGTCCTTGACCGAGCCGTCCGCGATGGCGAACTTGCTGTTGTGACACGGGCAGACGATCACCCCGTCCGAGACGCTGCCGACCGTGCACCCGTTGTGCGTGCACACGGCGCTGAACGCCTTGAACTCACCCGAAGTGGGCTGCGTCACCACGATCTTCTGGTCCTTGAAGATCGTCCCGCCGCCGACGGGGATGTCGGCGGTCTTGGCCAGCGCCCCACCGGCTTGCGGCGCGCCGGACTGCGGGGCGCTCGACTCGGAGGCGGTGCCGGCGGACTGTGCGGTATCGGTGCCGCCGCCGCAGGCGGTGAGCGCCAGCGCGAGGCCGCCCGCACCGACGCTCGCGAACACTGCACGGCGACTCTGAAGGTCATCTCCCATGCGCTCACCCAACCGCACCTAGGTGAGAAATTCATGAGACGCGATCTACGCGAGCTTGATCTTGTCTCCGTCCACGGTGATCTTCTTCTCCTCAAGCGGCTCGCTCGCGGGCCCGTCCTTGACGGAGCCGTCGCTGATGTTGAACTTGCTGCCGTGACAAGGGCAGTTGATCGTCTTGTTCGCGACGGTGGCGACCGTGCAGCCCGCGTGGGTGCAGACCGCCGTGAACGCCTTGAACTCCCCGGCAGTCGGCTGCGTGACCACGATCTTCTCGTTCTCGAAGACCTTCCCACCGCCTTCGGGGATATCGGCCGTGTCAGCCAGCGCCTTGCCGCCGCCGCTCTTCGCCTCGGCCTTTTTCTTCTTCGGCGACGACGACTCCTCGGCGGGCTCCTCCGCCGGCGGCTCCGCACTCGCCTCCGTCGTCGGCGAGCCGTAGCTCGCACACGCCGTCAGAACCGCCGCGAGCCCGGCGCCGCCGGCGCCGAGCATCATCGCCCGGCGAGTCGTTTCCGTCATGGTGTGTTCCTCCCAGATTGGCTTTCACTTCAGGTACGGCCAGCGCCCTCGCGCCGGTTCAGCGTGCCCGAGCCCAATCCGGTTCTCTACGCATAAGTACGTGTTCAGCAGGCCACTTCACGCCGCCACTTCACCCGCCACTTCAGGCGACCACGATGCCGTCACCCTCGACCCTGACCTTGTAGGACGTCAACGGGGCACTCGCGGGCCCCTTGGTGGCCTTGCCACTGTCGGCGGCGAACTCGCTGCCGTGGCAGGCACACCTGATGACGTTCTCCTTGGGGGTGCTGACCGCGCAGCCCTTGTGCGTGCAGATCGAACTGAACGCCATGAAGACCCCCTGCGTGGGCTGGGTCACCACGACCTGCAGGTCCTCGATCACCTTGCCCCCGCCCACGGGCACGTCGGCGACCTTGGCGATGACCTTGCCCTTGAGACTCGGCTGGGCCTTGGCATCTCCCCCGCCACACCCCGCCAACGCCAGCGAACACGCCGCGACCCCGGCCGCCCCCAGCACCTTGCGCCGCCCGAATCCCGCTTCAGGCCCCGTTTCAGGCACGGCTGCGCCCCCCTCCGTAACCGTCATGAACTGCCGACCCTCCGCGTCGCCGCTGACCCCCTGCAGGTCAAGCCGTTACCATCACCCAACCTTATTGCCGCCACCCCTCGGTCCCCCCGCCGGGTAGCACCCCCCACCACCACCCAGCCGGCCACTCCACCCCACCACAGCCACCACCGCGCCGCACGGCCGCCAGCACCTCACCAGCCCCCAATTATCGACCCCGACGACCGGCCCAGCCGCTTCCCAGCCACCCTCACCGACGAGAAGACCCGCCAATCCCCAGCCACCCGACCAGCAAGGCGATCCAACAACCCTCAACCACCCCAGCATGGAAGCCCGGTAGGCCCCGGCCACCCCCCACCAGCAAGGCAACCCGACACCCCAACCACCCTCGGCAGCGAGGCGATCCCGACAGCCCCACCAGCGAGAAAGCCCGGCAGCCTCGGCAGCCCCACTAGCAAGGCACCCGACACCCCCAACCACTCCAGCGCCGACGCGACCCGACACTCCCCACCAGCGGAGCAGCAAAGCAGCCCTCAGCCATCCACGCTGGCAACGCGGCCCAGCAGCCCTCAGCCGCTCACACCGGCGAGGCAGCCTCGCAGCCCCACAACCACCCCCACCAGCGAAACGGCCCAGCGACCCCACAACCGTCGGCATCCCGGCAATCGGTTGCCGAAGCGAGAACTCGACTACCGCCCGGCGTGATCGACGGTCAGCGGGTGGTAGGCCGGCGGTCAGCGCCGACGCCCACCCTGCCCATATGACTCTCACGACAGAACGCCCGACCACACCCCCCGTCCGACCCCGCTGGTGGCGGCGTCCCTGGGTGGCCCCTCTGGCGGTGGTGGCGATCGCGTTCGTCGCCTTCTCGCTGCCGCCCTACCTGTCCATGAACCCGGCCCAGTCCCGCGTGCCCGCCCCCGACTTCTTCCCACCTCACTTCGCGGTGCTGTCCCTGCACGTGATCTTCGGCTCGACCGCGATGATCACGTGCTGCCTGCAGATCTGGCCGTGGTTCCGCCAGCGCTATCCCCGCGCGCACCGCCGGATCGGCCGCGTGTACGTCTTCGGCGGCTGCCTGCCCAGCGGCGTGCTGGGCCTGATCGTGTCGGTCACCACGCCGTACTTCGGCCCGGTGACGGCGGCCAGCGGCGTTGTACTCGCAACCCTCTGGGTGGCCTGCACGCTGGCGGGCTGGCGGATGGCCAGGCAGCGCAGGTTCGTCGACCACCGCCGGTGGATGATCCGCAGCTTCGCCCTGACCCTGTCCATCATCACGAACCGCCTCTGGGGCGTCGTGTTCACCATCGCCCTGTCGCCCGAACTGGAGACAACCTTCCATGGCGACGAGACGCTGCTGGCGAGCATGGTAAGCGCGCTGAGCGCGTGGCTGGGCTGGGTGCTGCCGCTGCTGTTCGCCGAGTGGTGGCTGGAGCGCGGCGACGCCGCCAAGCGCCGCGCCCGCGCCGCCGCAAGCCGCCAAGCAGCCTGAACGCACACTTCGCCCCGCTACCACCCCGCGCACAGAACCAACGTCGCCCCGCTACTACCCGCGCACAAGCTACGAACGTCCCCCCGTTACCACCCCGCGCACAACTACGGACACCGCCCAGCGCCACCACGCACAACTACGAACGCTGCCCACGCCACCGCGCATGAGCACCCACGTCCGCCCAACACCCGCGCGTGTGGACACCGCATCTCTCCGGCATCACCACTTCGCGCGTAAGCACGAATATCGCCAGGCACCAGCACTCCGAGCCCAACCTCGTCCAGCACGACCACCCCACGTGGGCGCTGCTCCCACCAGCAACGCCCGCGCGCGGACACCCCGCGTCTGGCCTGCACCCCGTCCCGGCGCACCCCGGACCCATCCCGGCCGTCCCGGACCGCTGCGCGCGCACCGGGATGCCGCAGCGGTCCACACCGAGGCGGCCCCACCGGATGCCCCGATCGGCCACACCGAGATCTGCCGCCCGCACGAGGACACCCCCGTGCGGGACTCAGGCACGAGGACACCGCCCCATGCAGGATTCAGGCACGAGGACACCCCCGGGCGCGACTCAGAAGGAGAGAATCTTCCGCAGGAAGCGGCCCGTGTGGCTCTCCTCCACCAGCGCCACCTCCTCAGGCGTCCCACTGGCGACCAGCGTCCCGCCCCGGGACCCACCCTCAGGCCCCATGTCGATGATCCAGTCAGCGGTCTTGATCACATCGAGGTTGTGCTCGATCACGATCACCGTGTTACCGCCGTCGACCAGCCGTCCGAGCACCCCCAGCAGTCGCCGGATGTCCTCGAAGTGCAGCCCGGTCGTCGGCTCGTCCAGGACGTAGATCGTCCGCCCCGTCTGCCGCCGCTGGAGCTCCGAGGCGAGCTTGACGCGCTGCGCCTCGCCACCGGACAGCGTGGTCGCGGGCTGCCCGAGCCGTACGTAGCCCAGACCCACGTCGTTGAGCGTCTGCAGGTGGCGCTTGATCGCCGGGATCGCCTCGAAGAAGCCCAGGGCCTCCTCGATCGGCATGTCGAGCACCTCGGAGATCGTCTTGCCCTTGTAGTGGACCTCCAGCGTCTCCCTGTTGTAGCGGGCGCCGTGGCAGACCTCGCAGGGGACGTAGACGTCCGGCAGGAAGTTCATCTCGATCTTGATGGTGCCGTCGCCCGCGCACGCCTCGCAGCGCCCGCCCTTGACGTTGAAGCTGAAGCGCCCGGGCTGGTAGCCGCGCACCTTCGCCTCAGCCGTGGCCGCGAACAGCTTGCGGACGTGGTCGAACACGCCCGTGTACGTGGCCGGGTTGGAACGCGGCGTGCGCCCGATCGGCGACTGGTCGACGTGGACGACCTTGTCCACGTGGTCCATGCCGTTGATCCGCGAGTGCCGCCCCGGCACCGTGCGGGCGCCGTTGAGCTCCTTGGCCAGCGCGCTGTAGAGGATGTCGTTGACCAGCGTCGACTTGCCGGACCCCGACACACCCGTGACCGCCGTGAACACGCCCAGCGGGAAGTCGATGTCGACACCCTTGAGGTTGTGCTCGCGCGCCCCCTTGACCGTGATCTGCCGCTTCCTGTCGCGCTTGCGGCGCTTGGCCGGGATCGTGATGCTCTTGCGGCCGGACAGGTACTGGCCGGTCAGCGACTCCTCGCTGCTCAGGAGGTCCTGGACGGTGCCGGACACGACGACCTGGCCGCCGTGCTCGCCGGCGCCGGGGCCGATGTCGACCACCCAGTCGGCCGCCGCGATCGTGTCCTCGTCGTGCTCGACCACGATCAGCGTGTTGCCCATGTCGCGCAGCCGGACGAGGGTGTCGAGCAGCCGCATGTTGTCACGCTGGTGCAGGCCGATGGACGGCTCGTCGAGCACGTACAGGACGCCGACCAGGCCGGAGCCGATCTGCGTGGCCAGCCTGATGCGCTGGGCCTCGCCGCCCGCCAGGGTGGCGGCGGCGCGGTCCATGGTCAGGTAGTCGAGGCCGACGTCGAGCAGGAAGCCCATGCGGGCGTTGATCTCCTTGACCACCCGCTCGGCGATGTGCATGTCGCGGTCGGACAGCTTGAGCCCGGCCAGGAACTTCGCGCACTCGCCGATCGACATGGCCGCGACCTCGGCGATCGACTTGTCGGCGACGGTGACCGCCAGCGTGACCGGCTTGAGCCTGGCGCCCTTGCAGGCCGGGCACGGGATCTCCCGCATGTAGCCCTCGAACCGCTCGCGGGTCGAGTCGCTCTCCGCCTCGGCATGCCGGCGCTGCACCCACGGGATGACGCCGTCGTAGGTGGTGTAGTAGGAGCGCTGGCGACCGTAGCGGTTGCTGTAGCGTACGTGGACCTGCTCGTCGTGGCCGTACAGCAGCGACTTCTGCGCCTTCTTCGGCAGCTTCTCCCACGGCGTGTCGAGGGTGAACCCGACCGTGTGGCCGAGCGCCTCGATCAGCCTGACGAAGTATTCGCTCGTGTGGCCGCCGGACCAGGGGTGGAGCGCGCCGTCGCCGAGCGTGCGCTCGGGGTCGGGCACCACCAGGTCGGGGTCCACCTCCATCTTCGTGCCGAGGCCCGTGCACTCGGGGCAGGCGCCGAACGGGGAGTTGAACGAGAACGAGCGCGGCTCCAGCTCCTCGAACGACAGGTCGTCGTAGGGGCAGTAGAGGTGCTCGGAGTAGAACCGCTCCCGGTTGGGGTCGTCCTCCGGCAGGTCGACGAACTCGAGCGTGATCGTGCCGCCGGACAGCTGCAGCGCGGTCTCGACCGAGTCGTTGAGCCGGCGCCGCGCCGACTCCTTGACCGACAGGCGGTCGACGATGACCTCGATGTCGTGCTTCTCGTACTTCTTCAGCTTCGGCGGCTCCTCCAGCCGCACGACCGTGCCGTCGACCCTGGCCCTGGCGAAACCCTTGGTCTGCAGCTCGCGGAACAGCTCGGCGTATTCGCCCTTGCGGCCCCTGATGACCGGCGCGAGCACCTGGAAGCGGGTGCCCTCCTCCAGGTCCATCACGCGATCGACGATCTGCTCGGGCGTCTGCCTGGCGATCGGCCGCGCGCACACCGGGCAGTGCGGCTTGCCGATGCGCGCCCACAGCAGCCTCAGATAGTCGTAGACCTCGGTGATCGTGCCGACGGTCGAGCGCGGGTTCTTGCTGGTGGCCTTCTGGTCGATCGATACCGCGGGCGACAGGCCCTCGATGAAGTCGACGTCGGGCTTGTCCATCTGGCCGAGGAACTGGCGGGCGTACGCCGACAGCGACTCGACGTAGCGCCGCTGGCCCTCAGCGAAGATCGTGTCGAAGGCCAGGCTCGACTTCCCGGAGCCGGACAGGCCGGTGAAGACGATCAGCGAGTCTCGCGGCAGGTCGAGCGAGACGTCCTTGAGGTTGTGTTCTCGTGCACCACGCACGATCAGGCGGTCTGCCACGGCGATCCCGGAGGTCAAAAGGCGGATAGGTCCACGGGGGATGGTAGACGGAGGCTCCGACAATTTCGGCGGACCGTTGCCCGGCCCCCGAAAATCCGTCCCTCACAGGTTACGGCCATCTCCCACCCCGGCAGGAGCCCTTCCACATTCAACCAGCTGACCTGCGGCTTTATGCCGGGCGCCAGCCCACGCCCCCAACTGATGAAATATCCAGACATGACCGTCCTACTCGCGCTGCAGGCCGAGCCGGCCTCGGCCACCGGCCGGCTGCTGGCCACGGCCGCGTCCCTGTCCGACGCCGACCTCGCCGAGCCCTCCCTCCTGCCCGGCTGGACCAGAGGACACGTGCTCGCCCACGTCGCGCAGAACGCCGACTCCCACCTCAACCTCCTGACCTGGGCGAAGACGGGCGTCAAAGTCCCACAGTACGCCTCCCACGAGGCCAGGGCCGCCGCGATCGAGGCGTGCCCATGGTCGCGCTCGCACGGGGCTCCGCTGGTCACGCAAGCTGCCGCTCTCCGCCCCAGGCTCGCCGCTCCGGCACCACCCGCCCGGCCGCCCGGCACCTGGCCGACCTCGGGGACGGCGCCGCCCGCCTGGCCGCCGCCGTCCGCGACCTGCCCCAGGACCGCTGGTCGGCCCGGGTGGAGGGCATGCGCCCGCCCGAGCACCCCGCCTGGTACCTCCTGGTACGCCGCCTGCGCGAGATCGGCCTCCACCACGTGGACCTGGCCGCCGGGTACGGCCCCGCCGACTGGCCCGCACCGTTCGTCCTGCGCGAACTCCACGACTGCCGCGCCTGCCGGCCGCACGCCCGCGGCACGGTGAGCGAGATCATGCTCAAGAACCCGTCGGGCGAGATCACCGCCAGGTGGCCCGGCCTCGGCCCCGGCCCCACGGCCGAGGGCGCGCCGCCCGACATGCTGGCCTGGCCGACCGGCCGGTCGAGGGGTGAGGGCGTTACCCTGGTGCCAGTGGGGCAGTCGTTCACGCCCGCGGGCGAGGGCCTTCCGGAGCCGCCGCCGTGGCTGACGATGCCGGCCCCCGCTGATCTGCCCACGACACCCCCGAAGGACTACCCATGACCTACACAGGTGACGTCCAGGTCGGCGGCCCCGCCGACGTGCGCGAGCTGCCCGCGCTCACGATCTACAAGCTCGCCGTCGGCCCGTTCGACAACAACGCGTACCTGCTGCGTTGCTCGGAGACCGGCGACGGGCTGCTGATCGACGCGGCCGCCGACGCCGATCGGCTGCTCGCCCTGATCTCCGACCGGCCGGTCGGAGAGATCGTCACGACCCACCAGCACGGCGACCACTGGCAGGCTCTTGAGCAGCTGACCAAGGTCACCGGCGCCGAGGTGATCGCCCACCCGCTCGACGCGCCCGCCCTGCCCGTGCCGGTGGACCGCACGGTCGAGCACGGCGACACGATCACCGTCGGCGCCGTCACGCTGGAGGTCATCCACCTGCGCGGCCACACGCCGGGCTCGATCGCCCTGCTGTACGACGGCGGCGAGGCGGGACACCACCTGTTCACGGGCGACTCGCTGTTCCCCGGCGGCGTCGGCAACACCCAGAAGGACCCGCAGCGCTTCACCCAGCTCTACAACGACGTGGTGGAGCGCATCTTCGACCGCCTCCCCGACGAGACCTGGGTCTACCCGGGCCACGGCAAGGACACCACCCTCGCCACCGAACGCCCGTCCCTCCCCGAATGGAAGTCTCGCGGCTGGTGACCTAAGCGCCATTTGGGCGGGCCGCGCTGTTTCGGACGGAATTGCGCGGCCTGCCGCTTGGGGACGACCGTCTGAGAGCAAGCAACGCCTCTTCCGCGAGGGCGCCGCGCTCTCGACGCCGCCGTGGTCAGACTCATCACGGAATCGGCCCAGAACGCGCGTCGTCACGGCGAGCAACCCGTGAGCCTTCACGACCGGCCATGACAGACGGCCACCCACGTCGGTGCGTGCGGCCCACCGTGCGCAGCCGTAAAAGCTGGGCTTGAAGACCGGCGCGCGGCCCACCGTGCGCAGCCGTAAAAGATGGGCCTAGGGATGGGTGGAGAGGACGTGGAGGATGCGGTCGGCGGCGAGGGCGGGGTCGTCGGCCAGGCCGACGACCTCGCCCCACGACCACCGATAGAACCATCCCTCGGACATCGGCACGCAGTCGACGGTCTCCGCCAGCAGCGCCGTGTCGGGATCGCTGATCCGCAACGCGGGCGGGTAGGGCCGGAGCGTGACCGTCAGCCCGCGTTGCTCCAGCTCCGTGGCCAGCTTGCCGAGATAGTACGTGCGCGTGTGCTCGCGCGGCGTAGCCGACATGGCTCCATCAAAGCCGAAGTAAGACGAAAAATCCCGGTCAGTTGTTAATACGTTCGGCCTCGCGGCGCTGCTCCCGCTTGTAGACCAGCACCCGCAGAGGGATCGCCGCCACGAGCGCGATCTGCATGCTCGCGCCGATCTTGATCGGCATGTCGCCGCCCTCGGGCCAGGCCACCCAGAAGGTCAGGAACGCCACGTTCACCATGATCCAGCCCAGGACGCCCGCCAGGAGCTGGCCCTTCGGCTTTGGGTACTCGATCCGGCTGACCATCAGCCACGCCACGGCGAGCACGGCCAGCAGGGACCAGACGCTCGGCTGGAACAGCAGCACGATGGAGATCACGGTCATGGCCCCCATGGGGATGGGCAGGCCCATGAAGTCGCCGCTCTTGGTCTTGACGCAGGCGAACCTGGCCAGGCGTACGACGCCGGCCACCAGCACGGCCGCCGCCGCCCCGACCACCATCGGGAACGGCACCTCTTTGGTGAACCCGCCCCAGATCACGACCATGAACGCGGGCGCGAACCCGAAGCTGATGACGTCGGCCAGGTTGTCGAGCTCGGCGCCCATCGCGGAGGCTCGGAAACGCCGCGCCACGAGGCCGTCGAACAGGTCGCACGTCGCGCCGATGAGCAGCAGCACGATGGCGGTGGCGAAAGAGCTGGGAACGGGCGTGAAATGACCGCCGGCGACCGTCAGCTGCTGGATCGCGGAGTAGGCCAGCACGCACACCGCGAGGAACCCGCAGACCGCGTTGCCCAGCGAGAGGGAGTCCGCGGCGGACAGGCGGAACGCCTTGCCGACGGGACCACGAGGTTCTTCCTCATCCGCCTGCCAACTGCCGGCGTCAGCCGCGGTCAATTCTGGTCACCCCCGCAACCGTCTTCTCACCCACGGACACCGCGGGAGAGATCCCTTCGGGAAGGTAGATGTCGACGCGCGAACCGAACCTGATGAGCCCGATCCGCTCGGCCTGCGCCACCTTCGCACCGCTGCTCACGTATGGCACGATCCTGCGCGCCACCGCGCCCGCGATCTGCACCATCTCGATGTCGCCCAGCGTGGTCTCGAAATGCCACACCACGCGTTCGTTCTGGTCGCTGTCCTTGTTGAACGCCGGCAGAAACCCACCTGCCACATGCTGCACGGAGGTGACATTTCCCGCAAGAGGGGCCCGATTGACGTGTACGTTCAGCGGGCTCATGAAGATCGCGACCCTGGTGCGGCCGTCCGGCCACGGGTCGATGCTCTGCACCACGCCGTCGGCGGGCGACAGGACGCGTCCCTCGCCGGGAGTGCGGTCAGGGTCGCGGAAGAACCAGAGCATACCGCCGGTGAGCGCGCTCAGCGGCACCGCCGCGAGCGCCCAGCGCCGGTCTCGGCGCGTCAGCAGCGCGGTGGCGGCCGCCGCGGCCACCGTCGGGAGGAGCCACGGGGAGACCCCGCGTGCGAGCCTGACGCGGCTCGACTTGGCAGAATCGTCTGACACGTACAACCTTTGATGGTGACTGGATTGGGCGCTTTGCCGTGATGTTACAGAACTAGCAACTATTACACGGCACAACTACACAAGCAAAGCGCCTCGAAGCCCTTTTCGCTAGACCTGCTCCGGGTGCGGTTCCTCGCCCTTGCGCGCGTCGATGCGGGCCTTGATCAGGCTGGCCACGGTGGTGATGACCATGGTGGCGCCGATGACCGAGAGCGACACCCAGATGGGAATTTCGGGCGCCCAGGAGACATGGCTGGCGTGCAACGCCTCCAATATCAGCTTAACCCCGATGAACCCCAGGATGAACGCCAAACCATAGCTGATGTAGACCAGTCGCTGCAGCAGCCCGCCCAGCAGGAAGTAGAGCTGACGCAATCCCATCAGGGCGAACGCGTTGGCCGTGAAGACGATGAACGGGTCCTTGGTGAGCCCGAAGATCGCCGGAATCGAGTCGAGCGCGAAGAGCAGGTCGGTGCTTCCGATCGCGACCATCACGATGAGCATCGGGGTCACCATGCGCCGGCCGTCGATCTTGACGGTGACCTTGGAGCCGACGTACCCGTCGGTGGTGGGGAAGGCCCTGCGCACCCACCTCAGCACGACGTTCTCGTTGAACTCCTCTTCCTCGCCCTTGAGGTGCTGGCGGATGAGGTTGATCGCGGTGTAGACGAGGAAGGCGCCGAACACGTAGAAGAGCCAGCTGAAGCGCTCCAGGGCGGCGGCCCCGAGCGCGATGAAGATACCGCGCATCACCAGCGCGAGCAGGATGCCCACGAGCAGCACCTTGTGCTGGTATTCGCGTGGCACGGCGAATCTGCTCATGATGATGAAGAAGATGAAGAGGTTGTCGACGCTCAAGCTGTATTCGGTGATGTAGCCGGCGAAGAACTCACCGGCCTTGTCTCCTCCGACAGTGGCCCACAGGAGCACTCCGAACACAATGGCGAGGGCGACATAGAAGGTCACCCAGTATCCGGCCTGCCGCATGGAGAACTCTCGGGCTTCTCCACGGTCGACTATCCACAAGTCAATGGCGAGGACGACAAGGAGACCGCCGATCACGGCGATCCAGGCCCACACGGGTACAGTCACGTCAAGACCCTCCGGCATGCACGACTCATTGCCGGAGGTCTCTCCCGCCCGCTGAAAACCGCGGACCGGCAGCCCCGGGGGCCCCGTGGAGCGGGGCTGCACCGTGATGACGAGGCTGTCGCGAAGGGATACTCCCCTCCCTAACCCAGGCAGTATACGAGAACCGTTCGGCGCGGCCTAATCATCCTTTGGATCTTGACCACCGTAAACGGCCAGCACGCTCTCGACGGCGTCGTCATCCCCGGGCATCTCCAGCCCCCGCCGCGCGGCCGCCGCAGCCAGTGTTTCCGCAGCTCCGGGAGCTACGAGCGCCTGTACGGCCCGGCGCAGCGCCTCAACATCCCCGGGTGGAACCAAGATCCCAGCATCCCCCAAAATTTCTGGAATTCCACCCACATCGGATGCGATTGCCGGTGTTCCCGACATGAGCGCCTCGCGGAGGGTCAGCGGCTGGCCCTCCCACCGGCTCGGCATCACCAGCACGACGGCGGCCCCGAGCAGGTCGGGCACGTCGTCCCGGTTGCCGAGCAGCATCACGGGCAGGCTCTCGGCCTGGATCCTGCTCTGCAACTCCCCGCGCAGCGGCCCGTCCCCCGCGACCACGAACAACGGCTGCTCGGACGCCCACGGCCCGGCGGCGACGTCGAGCAGCGTCTCGAGCCCCTTCTGCTGGGCCAGCCGGGCGATCGTCAGGAGCACCGGCCGGTCGCCCGCGCCCAGCTCGTCCCGGACCTGCCGCGGCGTGCGTGCCACCGGCCGGAGCCCCGGCGCGGGCACCACGGCGGCCCGCACGTCGCGGGCCCCGAGCCGGGCCATGCCCACGCCGAGGTCCGGCGAGACGACGAGCACGTGATCGGCCCGCCGCGCCACGATGCGCTCCAGGACCCCGTAGACGAGCCCGACGAACCCTCCGGCGGTCAGCGCGTTGTGCAGGGTGACCACCAGTCGCGGCCCGCCCCGCTGCCCGAGGGCGGCCAGCGCCCCGGCCCGCAGCCCGTGGGCGTGCACGACGTCGGCGTCCCGGGTCAACCGCCTGATGGCGAGCGCGGTGCGCAGGTCGTTCGCGGGGTGCGGCCGGTCCGAGACGGCCACCGCCGCGAACCGCGCCCCGGCACGACCGTAGGAGAACTGCTCCTCGACGCTGCGCGGCCCGATGACGGCCACCTGATGCCCGCGCCGCACCAGCCCTTCGACCAGCATCCGGACATACCTCCCGGTGCCGCCGGACGTGGTGCCCAGCACGAAAGCCACCCGCACAACCCGCTCCTTCCTCGCCGCTCCCGACCGCCGGGCCACGGAGCGGCCCGCTCAACCCGGCCCGCTCAACCCGGCCCGCTCAACCCGGCCCTGCTCAGCCCCTGCCCGCTCAGCCCAGCCCGCTCTCAACCCCGCCCGCCCCGGCGCAGCAGTCCGGCCACGGCATCGGCGTCGGCCCGATCGACCAGGGCCACGACCACGGCCCCCGCCACCAGCGCGACGGCGGCGGCCAGGACGGTGGCCCACACGTTGGGCCAGATGCCGCTCGGCCCGACCAGCCCCACCACGCCGGTCCCTGCCAGGTAACCCAGGAAACCGCCTCCGGCCGCCGCGACCGCCGCCCGGGGCAGGCCCGCCACCGCCGCGCTCCCCCGGGCGCGGACCACTGAGCCAAGCAGCAGCGCCCCGCCCACGCTCATGCCGACGCTCATCCCGAGCGCCAAGCCACCGATCTTCCACCCCCCGGGCAGTGCCAGCGCGAAGACCGCCTGCGCGACCGTCGCCACCACCCACGCGGTCACGGTCCCGGTGGCGACCTCCCGGCCGCGGCCGGCCGCGTAGAGGACCCGGCTCAGGTGAGCGATCAGCCCGTATCCGACCAGGCCCGGCGCGAACAGCGCGATGGCGTGGGCCAGCTCGGACGGGTCCACCTCGGTCTTGATCCCGAGGAACACCACCGCTCCCGGCCCCGACGCGGCGGCCAGCACCCCGGCGGCCAGCCCGGACACCAGCACCACGGCCCGCGTGGTGCGCGCCGCCAGCTCGGCGAACGCCCGCGGCTCGCCGGCCTGCGCGGACAGCCGGGGGAACGCGCTGGTGGCGATGGGCACGGCCAGCACCGCGTACGGCACCAGGTAGATCGCCCACGCGTAGTTGTAGACGACGATGGCGCCGTTGCCGATCGCGTGGTTGGACAGCACCAACACCATGATCGTGGCGGCCTGCTGGGCGAGGAGCGCGGCGATCCCGGCGAAGGCGAGCCGGCGCACCTGCCCGGCCACCCCGTCGGGGAACCGCAGGGTGGGCCGCCATCTCAGCCCCAGCCGGGCCGTGGGCCCGATCACGGCCAGCACCAGGGACAGCACCCCCAGGCTGGTCCCCAGCGACAGCGCCAGCTCGGCCGGGCCCAACAGCGGCTCAGGGTTGCTGTCGCCACCGCTGAGCGGCACGAACAGCAGGTAGGCCACGATGACCACGATGCTGGACACGAGGGGCGCGACCGCGGGCCCGGCGAAGCGCTTGTGCGCCTGCAGCACGCCGTAGAGCACGACGGCGACACCGTAAAGGGGGATCTGGGGCGCGAAGACGACCAGCATCCGGGTGGCGACCGCCGTCACCGCGCCCATGTCGCACCCTTTGATCGGGGAGCCGAAGAACAGCCCGATGACCGGCCCGGCGAACAGCGCGGTGAGCACGGCCAGCGGGACGAGCACCACGACCACCCACGTCAGCAGCGCCGAGCTGATCCACCCCACCCGCTCGCCGGTCTCCCGGTCGTCGTCCGAGGCCCGGGCGGCGAGCACCGGGACGACCATCCCGGCCAGGGCCCCGCCGACGACCACCTCGAACACGATGTTGGGGATCTGGTTGGCCGTCATGTAGGCGGTCGAGAGGCAGTTGGTCCCCACCGTCTGGGCGAAGGCGTACTGCTTGGCGAACCCGGCGACGCGTGCCAGCACCGTGATGGCCCCGATGAGCATGGCGCCGCCCGCGACCCCTCGCGCCGTCACCACTGCCACCCGGCCTCCCCAGCCCCGCGCCCGATCGCGCCGACGCAGAACATCCTGGCAGGTCGTACCGACAATCGAGCGGTCACACAGGGTCGACCGGACGGCGGCCGAGCATGTCGAGGCGGTTGAGCACGGGGTTGCCGGCGATGACCTTGGTGAAGCTGACCTTCTCCGCGGCGGCGGTCAGCGCCACCACGGTGCCCAGCAGGACATAGCGGCCCGGACGGCCCAGCTTGGTGACGGCGGCGAGCCCGAGCAGGGCGCCCAGGGAGTTGGCCCCGGCGTCGCCGAGCATGGCGCGCTCGCCCAGGTCGTCCGGCAGCAGCGCCGCGGCGGCCCCCAGCGGCACGGCGGCCAGCGCCGCGGCGGCGGGCGAGTCGCGGAAGAGGGAGGCGGCCAGCAGCGGCCCGCCGGTCAGCAGGCCCACCTTGATGGCCCGGCCGGGGCGCAGGTCGAAGAGGTTGGCGAGGTTGGCGGCGCCGGCGATGGCGGCGCCGTTGACCAGGGTGTCGACCGGTCCCTGCGAGACGAGGGCGGCGGCGCCGAGCCCGGTGGCGCCGATGCCGAGGATCTTGACGGCGCCGCTGGTGACCTCGCCCCGGGCGAGCGCGGTCAGGTGGCCCTTGAAGCCCTTGGACGACGTGGTGCCGTACAGGTCGTCGTAGGCGCCGAGCGCGCCGCTGCCCGCGCCCGCGACGAGCGCTGCCAGGCGCAACCGCCCCGGCAGGCCGGGCGTGAGCGCGGCCGCCGTGCTCGCACCGGCCACGAACGCGGGGCCTTCGAGCAGCGTGATGGGCTCGCCTCGGTGGTTCTTGCGCGTCCAGCGGCCGCTCAGGTCGGCCGGCTTGTTGCGGGTGAACGCGGCGTACGCGACGCGGGCGGCCGCGGCGCCGATCGCGGCACCGGCGAGCGCGTAGAGGAGGCCACGGGCCTGGGTGGCAGGCATGTCAGCTCCCTGATTGGGTGGTGGGGGACGGAGTGGCGGTCGTCACCGTGGGCAGCATCGCCGAGGCGCCCTTGCCGATGCCGTACTGGCCGGCACGCCCGTTGAGCTGCTCCCGGAGAGAGTAGACGATCGCGACCCGGCCCGCGGGCATGTCGGCGGTATCGACCGAGCTGACCCTCTTGGAGACCTCGCCGTCGTCGCGCAGGGCGGCGATCGGGTCGCCGGGCGCGGCGGGGGTCGCGACGGTCCCGGCCAGGACCGCGCCCTTGCCCGCCAGGTCGAGCCCACCGGCCACGGAGACGAGCGCGCCGGCCTGGACCTCGGCGCTCTCGCCCTCGTACGGCTTCTCCGGTGCGAGCAGGACGGCGAGCGTGGCCCGCTTGACCGGGTCGCCGTCGGTGGTGAGCAGCCCGCCCGTCTCGAAGGAGCTGACGACCTCGGCGGTGGCCGGGTTGGGAGTGTTGGCCTGTGCCTGGTCGGGGGTGACGAAGGCGGCCGACAGCAGCATGGCGGCCCGGTCCCAGGAGGTGGCCGTGGCCGGGAAGATCATGTTGGCCGGCTTGAGCTGGTTGACCAGGCCGTCCAGCACGCCGACGCCCTTGGGGTCGAAGAACTTCTCCGTCAGCGAGGCCCGCCCGGAGATCTCCGCGCCCGCCTGCGTGAGCACCTGCTGCGCGGCCTCGCGAACGGTGGTGCTGGAGCCGGGCGTCTCGACGAGGAGCACCCGCTGGCCCGTCAGGTCACCCGTCACCAGGTCCGGCGTCAGGGCGGTGATGAGCGCGTCGTTGCCGGCCTCGCGGCCCTGGAGCGCGTCGAGCTGCGTCCGCAGCTCCTCCTTCGACTTGGTGAGCTGGGCGGCCACCTCCTGCGCCGACTTGACCGCGGGCTCCTGCAGCAGCGTGGTGCCCAGCACGATTCCCACCGCGAGCGCCAGGAAGATCGCGACGATGGAGACGAGGTGGTAGCGAAAATCGATCACGAGAAAAGTCCGACCAGCCAGAAGATGAAGGCGTTCCAGGCATCTTGCAGACCGTTCAGCCAGGTCTGGCCGATCGGTGAGAGGAAGAGCGCGACGCTCATCACGATGAGCGCCGTGATCACGAGCAGGAGCAGCTGCGGGGTGGAGATGCGGCTGCGGTAGAGCCTGCTCACGCCCTTGGCGTCGATGAGCTTGCTGCCGATGATCAGCCGGGTGAGGAACGTGCTGGCCATGCCCGGGCGTCCCTTGTCGAGGAACTCCTCCAACGTCCCGTGGGTGCCGACGGCCACGATCAGCTCGGCGCCCTTGTCGTCGGCCAGGAGCATCGCGATGTCCTCGCTGGTGCCGGTGGCGGGGAAGATCACCGCCTCGCGGCCGAGCTGGTGGACGCGCTCCAGGCCCGGCGCCCTGCCGTCGCGGTAGGCGTGTACGACGAGCTCGGCGCCGCAGGTCAGGGCCTTGGTGGAGACGGAGTCGAAGTCGCCCACGATCACGTCGGGCAGGTAGCCGGCCTCCATGAGCGCGTCGGCCCCGCCGTCGACGCCGACGAGGACGGGACGGTATTCGCGGATGTAGGGACGGAGGGTGGCGATGTCTTCTTTGTAGTGATACCCGCGCACCACGATGAGGACATGCCTGCCCTCCATCGGGGTGCGGATCTCAGGTACGCCGACTCCGTCGATGAGCAGCTTGCCCTCACCACGGACGTACTCCATGGTGTTGACGGCGAAGGCCTCGATCTGCACGGCGAGCCCGGCGCGGGCCTCGGCCATGGCCGACTCGACGGCCTCGACGGTCTGCTCACTGCCCTTGCCGACGATGTCGTCGTCGAGGTAGACCACGCCGTCGCTGACGCGTACGACGTCGCCGTCCTTGACGCGTTCGAACAGCTCCTGATTGACGTTGTCGACGAACGGCACGCCCGCTTCGAGCAGAATCTGGGGCCCCAGGTTGGGGTAGCGGCCGCTGATGCCGCAGGCGACGTTCACCACCGCCGCGGCACCGCATGCGACGAGCGCCTCCGCGCTGACCCGGTCAACGTCAACGTGGTCGATAATCGCAATTTCCCCGGGCTGGAGGCGCTTTGTCAGCCTCTTGGTCCGCCGGTCGATTCTCGCCACTGCCGTTACACCTGGAAGGTCTCCGACCTTCCGGCCGCGGAGGCCCGGCATCTTGCTTCCCGGAACCTTCATCAAGACCATCCTGCCAGAGCGAAACAGCGCAGAGGCCACGCATGACGCGGCGTGTCCGCTATGTCACCCAGGATCACCTGTCTGCCGCGGCCAGTCCCAGGAGTTCTTCCGCGTGGGCTCTGCCCAATTCGGAGTCCTCCAAGCCCGCCAACATGCGGGAGAGCTCGCGTACCCTGCCCTCGTGGTCGAGCGTGACCACGCCGCTGCGCACGACACTGCCGTCGCTCGCCTTCTCGACCACCAGATGCTGGTCGGCGAACGCGGCGACCTGCGGCAGGTGGGTGACCACAATCACCTGCGCGGTGCGGGCGAGCCTGGCCAGCCGGCGCCCGATCTCGACCGCGGCCTTGCCGCCGACCCCCGCGTCCACCTCGTCGAACACGAACGTCGGCACCGGGTCCGCCCCCGCGAACACCACCTCGATCGCGAGCATGACCCGGCTCAGCTCACCGCCGGAGGCGCCCTTGTTGAGCGGCAGCGGCGGCGCGGCGGGGTGGGCCGCCATCCGGAGCTCCACCTCGTCGCGGCCCTCGGGGCCGAACTCCTCGCTCTGGCTGAGCTGCACCACGACCCTGGCATGGGGCATGGCCAGCGCCGTCAGCTCCTCGGTCACGGCCTGGCCGAACCGCTCGGCGGCGCTCTGGCGCACCCTGGTGAGCTCGGCGGCCAGGTCGGTGAGCCGCGCGGTCAGCTCCTCGTGCTCGCGGGTCAGCTCCTCGATGCGCTCGTCGTCGCCCTCCAGCTCGGCCAGCCGTGTGGCGGCCTGCTGCGCCCAGGCCAGGACGCCCGCGCTGTCCTCCGCGTATTTCCTGATCAGCCCGGACAGCACGGAGCGGCGCTCCTGCACCGCCGCCAGCCGCGCCGGATCCGCCTCGATCGACTCCGCGTAGGCCGCCAGGTCGGTGGCCACGTCGGAGATCAGGTAGCCGGCCTCGGCCAGCCGGTCGGCCACGGAGGCGAGCTGGGGGTCGAAGTCGCGTACGGCCTCCACGGCCGTACGCGCCTCGCCGAGCAGCGAGACCACGTCGTGGGGGCTTCCCGCCGCCTCCATGGGGTCGCCGAGCAGCGCGGTGTGCGCGGTGGTGGCGGCGCTGCGCAGCGCGTCGGCGTGCGAGAGCCGCTCCTCCTCACCGCGCAGCTCGGTGTCCTCGCCCGGCTTGGGTTCGACCTTCTCGATCTCCTCCAGACCGAACCGCAGCCGGTCGGCCTCCTGCGTGCGCTCCCTGGCCCTGGTGGTCAGCTCCTCGAGCAGCGCGCCGACCTGCTTGTGCCGCTTGTACGCCTGCGAGTACGCCCGCAGCGGCTTGACCAGCTCGTTTCCGGCATAACGGTCGAGCGCCGCGCGCTGCCTGGCCGGCTGGAGCAGCCGCTGCTGGTCCATCTGCCCGTGCACGGCCACCAGGTCGTCGGCGAGGTAGGTCAGGGTGCCGACGGGCACCGTGCGCCCGCCGAGCCAGGCTCTGGATCTGCCCTCGGCCGAGACGGTGCGCGAGATGATCAGCTCGCCGTCCTCGACCTCGCCGCCGATGTCCTCGACCTGCTGGGAGACGCGCCCGGCCGGCTTGATGACCAGCGTGCCCTCGACGCGCGCCCGATCGGCCCCCGGACGGATGCGCGAGGGGTCGGCCCGGCCGCCGAACAGCAGCCCGAGCCCGGTCACGACCATCGTCTTGCCCGCGCCGGTCTCGCCGGTGACCACGTTGAAGCCCGGCGAAAGCTCGAGCACGGCCTCGTCGATGACGCCGAGCCCCTGGATGCGGACCTCCTCGACCCTTGGTCGCACTGCCCACTCCCGTTCACTGCCGTGTCTGATGGTCACCCGCGTCGTCTCCGAACACGTGTGCCAACGTGTGCCCAGGCGATCCTACGCGGTCCCGCCTCCATTGACTCAGGGTCGCACCCTTCCGCGCCAGCCCTGAACAGGAAGCTCGAACTTGGCGACCAATCTGTCGGTGAACGGCGCGCCGCTGTTCTCCACGCCGTGCAGCCGCGCCAGGCGTACGGGCTCGGCGCCTCTGCGCACCTCGACCCGCGAGCCCGACGGCAACTCGAAGCGGCGCCGCCCATCGCACCACAGGACGCCGCCCGGCGTCTCGGGCAGGATCTCGACGGCCAGCGTGGAACGCGGCGAGACCACCAACGGCCTGGCGAACAGCGCGTGCGCGCTGATGGGCACCATGAGCAGCGCCTCCACCTCCGGCCACACGACGGGTCCGCCCGCCGAGAAAGCATAGGCCGTCGAGCCCGTCGGGGTGGCGCAGATCACGCCGTCGCACCCCCACCGCGACAGGGGGCGGCCGTCGATCTCGGCGACCACCTCGAGCATGCGCTCCTGCTTCTCCACGGTCACCTCGTTGAGCGCCCACGTGTCGGCGATCACCCGGCCGTTCTGCCTGGCGAGAACGTCGATGGTCATGCGCTCCTCGACGTCGTAGCGACCCGCCACGACGCTGTCGACCGCCTCGGCCAGGTCGGCGACCTCCGCCTCGGCCAGGAACCCGACATGTCCGAGATTGACCCCCAGCAGCGGCGTGCCCGCGGGCTTGGTCAGCTCGGCCGCACGCAACAGCGTGCCGTCGCCACCGAGCACGATCATGACCTCGGCGTCCTTGACCGCGCCCGGGTCTCCGGGCACCGTCTCCACGCCGCCGCAGCCGACCTCGGCGTACTCGGTCTCGAGCACCCTGACGTTGATTCCGGCGTCCACCAGCCGGTTGATGACCAGGCGTGCGCTCTCGACTGCGGCGTCACGCCCGGTGTGTACGGCGACCAGCACGGTCCGTTTCATTGCGGCCCTTCCGCGACGGCACGTTGGATCTCGGCTTCGAGGTCGGCGACAGCCGGCTCGCCCTCCCCTTTGCCCAGCCAGAGCAGATATTCGACATTTCCCGATGGTCCCGGCAAGGGGCTGGCGGTCACACCGCGCACAGTCAGCCCCAGCTCCCGGGCCTTGGCGGCGGCATCGCTCACCGAACGCCTGCGCAACTCGGGATCGCGCACGACGCCACCCGCCCCGACGAGCTCCTTGCCCACCTCGAACTGCGGTTTGACCAGCATCACGAAATCGGCCCGCGGCGCGGCGACCGAGGCCAGAGCGGGCAGCACCAGCCGCAGCGAGATGAACGACAGGTCGCCCACGACCAGCGTGGGCGGCTCGCCGACCATCTCGGGGGTCAGGTCGCGTACATTGACGCGCTCCATCACCGTCACCCGCTCATCGGTACGCAGCGACCACGCCAGCTGGCCGTATCCCACGTCCACGGCGAGCACGTGACCGGCGCCGCGGCGCAGCAGCACGTCCGTGAACCCGCCGGTGGAGGCGCCCGCGTCGAGGCAGCGCCGGCCCTCCACACTCAGATTCTCGAACGCCTCGAGCGCGCCGAGAAGTTTGTGCGCTCCTCGCGAAACGTAGTCGGGCCCGTCCTCCGACTCGGCCACCACGATCGCGGAGGCGGTCTCGACCTGGGTGGCGGGCTTGCGCGCCGCCTGGCCCCCGACGCTGACCCGGCCGGCCTCGATGAGCTGGGCGGCCTGCTCGCGTGACCTGGCCAGGCCCCGGCGTACCAGCTCGCTGTCGAGGCGGATCCGCCGGCTCACTGCTCTTCCACTGCGGTGGCCAGCGTGGACTCGAGCCCGGAGAACGCCTCGTCGAAGACCTGAACGTGCTCGCTCACCGGCAGCTCGCCAAGGCGGCCCAGACCAGCCACGATGGCATCGACCCGCTCGTTGCCGGTCTCCTCCGGCAGCTCACTCATGACTCGACCGTAACGCCTCCCGCGAGCGCCCGGGACCTTGGCAGGCGTGTCACGCGTTGAAGCTCATACGGGGGTGCTACTGATGTGGAACGCTACCGTCCGCAAAGGGAAATGAAAGGATGCGCATCATGGCAAGCGTCGAGGAGTGCCGGGCGGCACTGGTGAAGCTCGTCGCCCAGTTCGACGAGATCGACGAGCAGGATCGTGCCAAGCACGTGGTCGAGCGGACGGTCAGCTGCCGGGTTCCCGACCTCGACGTGATCTTCTACGGCCGACTGCACCACGGAGGGCTCGACCCGTTCACCGAACGTCCACCATCGGACGGCAAGCCGGCGGACGTCAAGCTCACGATCGCGAGCGACGACCTGATCGCCCTGGTGGACGGGGAACTGGATCTCGCTCGCGCGCTCCTCGGGGGACGAGTGAAGGTCGACGCCAGCTTCGGCGACCTCCTCCGCCTCCGCAGACTCCTCTAACGGAACCCACCCACCCAACAAACCCATCACCCCACCTCAACAAGCCCATCACTCCACCCCAATGAACCCATTGGCTTACCCCAACGAACCCGGCACCCCAACCAACGAACCAGCCACCCTGCCCAACTGACCCGCTGCCCTGCCCCTCGGGCCCGCACACCACCCCAACCCTCCCCAGCCGCCCCCAAAGGGCGGCTCACCACTCACCGCCCCTGAGCCTCCTGCCCGCTCTCCCTCCGTCTGCCCGCTCTCCCTCCGAACGGCCAGACCATCTGATGACCGCGACCGGCATAGTCGCCACGATGGCACCACCTGCTGCCAGCCCCACCCCTGACGCCAACCCCGCCGAACTCACCCCGCGCGCCCCAACCCCAGCAACACCGCGCAGCCGAGACATCAGGTCGCCAACACCGGCCCGTCCAGTAGCGGGGCAGGCACCACCAACCAGCCCCTGAGCAGACTCACCGCCGCCCTGCCCGCAACCCCAGCAGGAAGCACACACCCCCAACGCCAACCAGCCCCTGAGCAGATTCACCGGCTCCGAGCCCGCACTCCCAGCAGGGCCGCACACGCCCCAACCCCAACCAGCCCCGCTGTCTCCACCTCAACCCTGGCGACACCACGCAGCGGAGACATCCGAGCCGACCCACCCGTCCAGCAGCGGCGACCATGGCAGCGACGGCGACCACGGCAGCGACCACCGCAGCGGCGGGGACGGGGACCACAGCTGTGGCAGCGGCGACACCCGGGCGGCAGCTTGAGGCAGCGCCAACCACCCGACACCCCTGCGCCAGATTCACCGGCCTGCCTCTACCCGGCGACACTTAAGTGAGACCGGCGAACCCTCAAGGGTGGCCCAGCCCTCGCGAACCTCAGCCCAACCGATCCAGCACGGGCTTCACGGCGTCCTCCTCTACCCGCCCCTCCCCAGCCACGGCCCACGCCGCGTCGCAGGCGGCCCGCAGCCCGTCAATTCGGCTCCCGTCACCATCGAGCCGCAGCACGCCGTCCTGCCACCAGGCCCGCCAACCCCCGCAAGCCCCATCCCGCACCTCGGGATAAGACTCCAGCAACGTACGCAAATCCGCACCGACATAGGTGGGCCGATGACGCGGTCCCGCCGTCAGCACATCGACAGCCGTAGCCACCCCGGTCAGCACCAGCAGGCTCTCAACCCCCGCGTTGGAGGCCCCCTCGATATCGGTGTCCAGCCGATCCCCCACAACCAACGGCCGCCGCGCCCCCGTACGGATCATGGACTCCCGATGCAACGGCGGATCAGGCTTGCCCGCATAAACCGGCTCAACCCCGGTAGCAGCCGCGATCACCCGAACCATCGCCCCGTTCCCCGGCAACTCCCCTCGCCCGGTAGGCATCGTGCTGTCCCCGTTGGAGGCCACGAACAACGCCCCCTGCCGCACCGCCAGCGCCCCTTCCGACAGCAGCCCATACGACAGCCCGGGGGCGATCCCCTGCACCACGGCAACAGGTGACTCGGCGGCGGTAGAAACAGGCCGAAGCCCCCGATCCCGTAGGGCCAGCCGCAACCCGGACCCTCCGACGACGAGCACGTTCGACCCAGGCGGCACCCTTTCGGCGACCAACCGAGCAGCGGCCTGAGCCGAAGTCACCACGTCGTCAGCCGAGGCCGGTGCCCCAAGCTCGCGAAGGTGAGTGGCGATGGCAGCAGGCGTGCGAGAGGCGTTGTTGGTGACGTACGCCAGCCGCACCCCACGCCGCTGAGCCTCCTCCAACGCCGCCGGCGCCCCCGGCACCGCATGGCTGCCCAGATAGACCACACCGTCGAGGTCGAGCAGCAGGGTGTCATAGCCGTCGATCAGCACAGTGCCTCTCCCCGTTTGACTCTCACGCCGCGTGCGACTCTAGCGCCGCCGCAACCCTCACCCACACAAGGGCCGACCATTTCCACGCCCACCGCCGATGCGCGTGGACACCCACCTCCACACCACGCGCACACGCAGAGACACCCACCCCTACATGCGCAGAGCGCCCACCTCCACATGCGCAGACCGCCCAACTTCACATCCCACGCCCACACCAACCAACGCCCCTCATCAGCCGCCGCATTCACGGTCACCATGTCGAGCCGACTGACCCAGCGGCCGTTCCCTCGCGCCCCAAACGCATTACAGCCCGCCTGGGCTCCACAACCCACCCTGGCTACATCGCCGGTCTCCTCACCCTTGTCGGCACCAGAGCACCCTGCACGCCCGAGCTCCACACCGCCACTCGCGCGGGCGGCACCCACACCCACCAGCCCCAGCTTTCAAACCGGAGCAATCTTCACCCGCGCCCGGGCGCCCCGAGATCACTCAATACCAAACCTCACGCCCCCGCCCCGCCCGCGCTCGGGCCACAGGACACGGCCCGAGCCAACCGCCGAACAGCGCGACGCCATTACCGACCACTCGATCCCGCACGAAGACAACAAGAACGCCGCCTAACCGCCCACTCACACACCAGGCCGGCTCAAGCACCGAACCCCTCGCCGGAACGACGCAAGGCATCGCTCAACACGCATCCCACACCCAGAACCACATAGCTCAAGACAGCCAAAGAAGACGACCACAAGAGACCAGGGCGGCCACCCGACGCTACGTCCTCCGACTACATTTCGCGACGAGCTCGCAAGGTAGCGCGAACACTCTTCAAAGCCGACACATAATGCCGCTCATCCGGCCGCATGGCCACCGCGATGGCCAGAGGCTCCTGGGCCCCCTCCACATCCCCGGTCCGCCACAGCGACAACCCCAACCCAAAGTAGGCATAATCCTCGGCCGGATTAGCATTCACGATCTGCCGGAAACTAGCGGCAGCCTCCGCGTACTGCCGTGAATTGAACTGCGCCCGAGCCAACGCCTCCAGAATGCTGCGCGATGCGGGTTCGGCCGCGGCAGCGCGCTCCAGCAACGCGGCAGCGGCAGCCGGGCTGCCCTCTTTCAGCAATCTCACCCCACGCTGATACCAATCGTAAACACCGCCCCCGGGAGCACCTGAGTTCTCGTTCTGAACGTTTCCATCGTGGGCCATGCGTGGGGACTCCTTCATCGCTGAACGACGGACCCGCTTCGCCTTGCTACGGAAAGGGCACGGGCTGCAACCATGGGGCGACTTCCGGGAGGGAGAAGCATTTATGGGAGCATGCCCGGTATGGGGACTCCTGAACTGCCGATGCCGGACGGGCTGGTGCTGCGACCCTTCCGAGGGGTACGTTTCGCCGTCGAAGATCCCGCCAAGGTGACCTCCCCGCCATACGACCTGATCTCCGACGCCGACGTGGACGCCCTCCTGGACTCCCATCCGAACAACGTCGTCCGACTCATCCTTCCCCGCTCCCCCCGAGGCGATTCCTCCGTCAAACCACCAGCCCCCCATCGGCAACAGGAACCAAACCAAACACCCAGCACCGCGCCCCACCGCCCGTCGGCTGACGGCGAGCCGACCACCACGCAGCAGCAGGCGTCCGTTCCTCCCACACCGTCCGACGCCGGGCTTGAAACCCGCTATGCCAAGGCGCGGGACACGCTGAGGGCCTGGCTGGACACGGGTGTCCTGGTGCCGGACGACGTTCCAGCGCTCTACGTGTACGAGCAGAGCGGGCCGAACGTGCTGCAACGCGGCTTGATCGGCGACGTGGGCCTGGCCGATCCGGGGCAGCGCATCATCCTCCCCCACGAGGACGTCATGCCGGGCCCCATCACCGACCGGCTCGCCCTCATGAGCACCACGCAGGCCAACCTCGAACCCATCTTCCTCCTCTACAACGGCGACAACGGCACGGCCACACGCCTGGTGGACGAGGTGGCCTCGGAACGGCGCCCCCTCGTGTCCGCCCACACCGAGGATGGCCTCACGCACCGCCTGTGGGCCATCACGGACGTATCCGAGATCAACGCGATAAACGCCGATCTCCACGACCGCCAAGCCCTGATCGCCGACGGCCACCACCGGTACGCGACGTACCGCGTCCTCCAACGCCAGGAGCACGCCACCCACCGCTCGGCCCAGCCCGAGCAGCCGCTCACCACCACCACGAGACCGGAACCACCCGACATCCCACAGACGCCGCCACCGCTGCCCACCGCCACGTCAGAAGCCCACCTCTCCCAGCCTGCCGCCACTTCAAGGGCGCAGTCACCCAACGCCTCGGAGGCAGAAACATCCACTGCCTCAAAGACCGAGTCACCTGGCGCTCAGGACGCAGAACCATCCGCCACCTCTAAAGCCCAGTCGCCCACTGCTCTGGAGCCAGAGCCATCCAGCGTCTCAAAGGCCCAGTCACCCGGCGCTCAGGACGCAGAACCATCCACCACCTCCAAGGCCCAGCCACCCACCGCTCTGGAGACGGAACCATCCAGCGTCTCAAAGGCGCTGTCATCCAGCGCCGTAGAGACAGAGCCGGTGGCCGTCCCCAAGGCCCACCCGCTCCGCACCACCACGCGCCCAGCCACCACTCCAGAAGCCGAGCAGCACGCCACCACCTCAGCAGCACCCGACGCCACGTCTGAGGCCCCGTCGTCTTCCTCTGACGTCGAACCAGCGGCTCAACCACCTCATCCCGCCATCCCTTCGGAATCACAGACGTCTTCCCCCAGCGGGAACCTCGACCTGGATGGGACGCCGTCGATCCCTGACATCCCCCAGGCCTCCCAGGTCTCCGGGACCGATGGTGTCGCCGGCAAGGCCGGATCCGTGCCCTCAGGCGGCGGCCGCTCGACACCAGAACCCGTGGTCGGGCCGTGGGACTTCGGGCTGGCCCTGCTCGTCGACTCCACCGCGTACCCGCCCAATCTGCAGGCCATCCACCGCGTGATCCCCGGGCTCCCCCTCGCCGAGGCGGTCGCCAAGGCCAGAGGCGCGTGGCGCGTTCACGACTTCGACGACTTGGCGCAGGGCCTGGCCGCCCTGGAGGAGGCTCAAGAGCCGGCCTTCCTGCTCGGCGGGGAGGGTGGCACGCACCTGCTCACCAACCCCGACCCGGTGCAGCTCGCCCGCGCCATGCCGCCCGACCACTCCGAGCGCTGGAACTCCCTCAACACCTCCGTTCTCACGGAGTTCGTCCTGCCCAAGGTGTGGGGCATGCGCGATGACGAGCAGGCCGTACGCATCGTCCACCACGACACGGACGCCGCGGTGCGACTGGCCATCCGCACCGGCGGCACCGCGGTGCTCCTCAAGCCGCTCGCGGTTGACGACGTACTGGCCGTCGCTGCGGGCGGCGAACGAGTCCCCCGCAAGTCCACCTCCTTCGGTCCGAAGCCCAGGACCGGCCTGGTCCTCCGTACGTTCGCCATCGACTGACGCAGCCGTCTCCCCTCAACCGCGGCGCAGGATTCTTCACGATCGCCGACGTCCGCCGTCTGCGCGGCGATCGTAAGGACGTCCCCGCCGTCCACAAAGCGCTGTGCGGTGGCTCCTGCGAGAACCACCCGTGGGCGGCGGGACACACGGAACGGTGCAACACCCAGCACGACCGCCCAGCCGCGGACAGCCCCGATCGAATGGCCGGCCCAGCCACCCGCCAGCGAGCGCTGCCTGGCCGAGCGACTCCACGTGATGACCGCGAGCACTACCGCTGACCGCGGCGGCCGGTTATGTGCTCTCGGTCGACGGACGGCCGAGGAAATCCACGCCCTCGACCGGCCGGCCCGCCACCCCACGAGAGGGCGCTGTCCACGACCGGGCGAGGCTCCAGCGCTCTCCGCGCATGCCAACTCTCCACAACCGGTGGGTCAGCTTGCTGGGGCGAGGTAGACCACTTGGCGGGGGATCAGGGCGGCGAGGCTTCCGTGAGAGCTGTGGGTGGGGCCGTCCGGAAGGTCGCTGGGGAGGGGAACGTCGGCTTCGTACGGTCTGGCGGAGCTCACCTCCACCTCGTACCGCCAGATCTTGGCCGCGGACGGGCCGAAGACGCGGCAGCGGAAGGACCCGCTCACCTCCATGTAGTCGCGGGGTTTGAGACCGCGGACTGTGGCCGCCGTCTCCGGGTCGAAGGTGACGCACGGGATGCTGTCGGTCAGGGCGGCTCCGCGTCGGTTGCGGCGGCGGCGCACGATGATGCGCCACTTCGCCACGGTGTCGCCGCTGGGCAAGGAGTGCTCCTCGACCCCCGCCGACAGGCGGCCTACCAGCAGGACTTCGTTCCGGTCCACTGTCGTCCTCCTATCTGTGCTCTGGTGGAGATCACTATCTACGATGAGGAGGAGGCCGGATCGGCTGGAATGCCGTTCTGGGGACAGCTGCTGGAGGCTCGGGAGTTCCTGTGGAAAACATCACCGCGTTGGGTGGCGACGTCTATGAGATCGACACCAAAATGGCTGGATACACGGGTATCACGGCCGGCTATCTGATTTTGGGGGATCGGCCGTGCCTCGTGGAGACGGGCACCTCGACCTCGGCCCCTGTGGTGCGCGATGCGCTGGCCTCGCTCGGTGTCGGCCCGGAGGACCTGGCCACCGTCGTGGTGACGCACATTCATCTGGATCACGCCGGTGGCGTGGGCGACATCGCCAAGTTCTTCCCGTCCGCGCAGGTCGTCGTACACGAGAAAGGCGCCCGCCATCTGGCTGACCCGTCACGGTTGATGGCCAGTGCACGGATGGTGTGGGGTGACAAGCTCGACACACTATTTGGTGAACTGTCGCCCACCGAGGCCGAACGCATCGTGGCCCTCGGCGACACCGGAGCCGTCGACCTGGGCAACGGACGCACGCTGAACAGCCACTACTCCCCTGGACACGCGAAACACCACGTGGGCCTGATCGACTCCGCCACCGGAGACCTGTACGTCGGCGACGCGGCCGGCGTCTACCTCCCCGAAACGGGCGACCTCCGTCCCGCGACGCCGCCGCCGGACTTCGACCTGGAGACGGCGCTCGATTCGATCGCGTTGTTCGAGGCGCTTGGGCCGCAACGGCTGCTGTTCAGCCACTATGGGCCGGTCGATGCCGTACAGGAGACTTTGGAGCGGTCTGCGGAGGAGCTTCGCATCTGGGTTGATCTCACTCGGCGGGCTCATGCTGAGGGGATGGATCTGGACCACGCCGTCGCCATGGTCAGGGATCGCACCAAGGATCGCTATCGGGCGTTGGAGGCTGCTGGTGGGGAGGATGGGGCGGCTGAGCAACTCGAGCTGTTGAGTGGTGCTCCGTCAAACGTGGCGGGGATCCTCCACTGGCTCAACCGCGTCTCACCGTAGTCGCGCGTTGTGGGAGGTGCCGGGCGATGGGGGCGGGCGGATGTCCCCGTCGTCGCCTGGCCGGTATCCGCCTTCCTCGCCTGGCCAATGAATCTCGCCGCAGAAGCCGTGTGTCAGGGGGCGTCGTGCTCCCGTGTGTGGCGGTTCTTGGCGTCATACGGGTCAGGGGGCGTCGTGCCGTTGCACGTGCGCCGACGTCGTCGACGTCAGATTCCCCTAGGTCACGCGTGTACTGGGCTTCTCGCGGGTCAACGCTTTGCAGGATTTCTCGCGGTCGAAGGCCTGCGGGGTTTCTCGCATGAAGACGGGAACTTCACGCGGTCAGATGCGTAGGGGATTTCAGGGCCGATGGATGTGAGCTGGGTTTCTCGGCACCGTACGAGGAGCCGAGTTCCTCGCCATCAATCGCGCGGGGGATTCTCACGCTCATGCCGTACAGAATCCACCGGCGGGCCGGATGGGCGGGCGTTCGTCATCGAGTGAGACCGTGAGCGGTCGCCCACCCGTCCCCGCCGTACCGGACCGGCTTGACCGTCGGATGGCGACGGTATCGGTCCGGGTACGGCGGGGACGTGGCGTCAGTCGTCGGACTTGCGCTTGACGTCCGAGGCAGGCTCGTCGGACTCGCCGTTGAGCGTGTCTCCGAAGTTGGGCTCGATGAACGCCGGGGTGATGCTCAGCGCCTCGGCCTGCTTCGGGGCCTCCTGAGCAGGCCGCTCAGTCTGCTCCTCGGCAGCGTCGGCGGGACCGGACTGCTCGGGCGCGTCGGCCGGGGCAGCCTCCTGCCCACGATCCGATGCGTCCGCAGGGGCAGCTTCTCGCGACTCCCCATCCCGTACGTCTGCCGAGGCCGCCTCCTGCGGCTCCTCGTCCAGAACGTCCGCCGGCTGCTCTTCCAGGACGTCGGCCGGCGCCGCTTCCCGCGGCTCCTCCTCGGCCGGGGCCGTTTCCGGGGACTCCTCATCGACTACGTCGGCGGACGCCTCGTCCGAGACGCTCTCCGGGGAGGCCAAGAGGTCGCCCGCTTCGGCCAGGGCCGTGGCGTCATCCACGTCCTCGGCCGCCTCAGCTGCCTCGGCCGCGCCGGCGTCGTCGAAGTCGTCCTCGTAGTCGAACTCCTCCTCGACGTCTTCGATGACGGACCCGGTCAGCTCGGCGTAACGTTCGGCCGCTTCCGTCTCCCCGTCCTCGTCGAACGCCATCGCCCGCCCGAACCAGTCCGTAGCCGCCTCCTGGTGCCCGGCCTCGGCCAGAGCGTCCGCATACGCGAACGCCAGCCGCGCCGACCACGGCCTGGGCTGCGGGTCACGCAGTTCGGGGAGGCGCTGCAGGGTGATCACGGCGGCGTCGTGCTGGCCCAGGTCGCGGCGGGCGCCGGACTCGACGATGGTCAGCTCGATGCGTCCGGCGCGGTCGAGGCGTTCGGCCTCTGGCGAACGTACGAGGTCAAGCGCCCGCTCCGGACGACCGAGACCGCGCTCGCAGTCGGCCATGACCGGCAGGTACGCGTCAGAGCCCGTCATCCTCCTGGCCGCGCGCAGATCGCTCAGCGCTTCGGAGAAGTGGCCCGCACGGTAGGCGACGATGCCCGCGGCCTCCCGTACGACACCGATCCTGGCCGCGAACCTGCGTGCCACCTTCGTGTGCTCGTGCGCCCGGTCGGGGTCGTCGTCCTCGAGCGCCCGTTCGGCGGCGACGAGGTGCCGGCCCACCAGCTCGGCGAGGTCGCCGGGCAGGGAGCGCAGCTCCTCGCGGACTTCCTTGTCGAGCTCGTCCGCGGTGATGTCGGGCGCGACCTCGGGCAGCTTCTCGCGCTGCGGGGCCTCGGCGTCGCGGTCGGACCTGCCGTACCTGGCGCGGGTGCCCGAGGAGTCGGGACGCTCGCCGCGGTCGTCCCGCGAGAACGGCCGCGAGTCCCGGCGGGGACCGAAGCCACCTTCGCGACGGTCGCCGCCGCCACGCGGGCCGCGGTCGCCCTCGCGCCTGCCACCGAATCCGCCTTCACGACGCGGACCCCGGTCCTCCCGGAACCCGCCCTCGCGGCGGTCGCCGTAGCCGCCTTCCCGGCGGGGGGCACGGTCGTCCCTCGAGAACGGACGCGAGCCTTCGCGCCGGGGGCCGCCCCCACTCTCGCGCCGGTCACCGTAGCCGCCCTCGCGACGGGGGCCGCGATCATCCCGATCCCGGAACGGACGACGCTCGTCACCCTCACGACGGGGGCCGCGATCATCGCGGTCCCGGTAGGTACGACGATCGTCACTCCGGGGTCCGCGATCATCACCCTCACGTCGAGGGCCACGGCTGTCGCCGAAGCCGCCCTCGCGACGCGGGCCGCGGTCCTCACGGAACCCGCCCTCACGGCGCGGGCCACGGTCGTCGCGGAAGCCACCTTCGCGGCGCGGTCCTCGATCGTCACGAGACCCGCCCTCACGGCGCTCGCCGAAGCCGCCCTCACGGCGCGGGCCACGGTCATCACGGAAGCCGCCCTCACGACGGTCCCCGTACCTGCCCTCGCGCCGTTCGCCGAAACCGCCCTCACGACGAGGACCGCGATCATCCCGGTCCCGGAACGGACGACGCTCGTCACCCTCACGACGGGGGGCGCGATCATCGCGGTCGCGGTAGGTACGACGATCGTCACTCCGGGGTCCGCGATCATCACCCTCACGTCGAGGGCCACGGCTGTCGCCGAAGCCGCCCTCGCGACGCGGGCCGCGGTCCTCACGGAACCCGCCCTCACGGCGCGGACCCCGATCATCGCGGAAGCCACCTTCGCGACGCGGGCCACGGTCGTCGCGGAACCCGCCCTCACGGCGCGGTCCTCGGTCGTCGCGGAACCCGCCCTCACGGCGCGGGCCACGGTCGTCGCGGAAGCCACCTTCGCGGCGCGGTCCTCGATCGTCACGAGACCCGCCCTCACGGCGGTCGCCGTACCGGCGCTCGCCGAAGCCGCCTTCCCGGCGCGGGCCACGGTCCTCACGGAAGCCGCCCTCACGACGGTCGCCGAACCCGCCCTCACGACGAGGACCGCGGTCATCCCGGTCCCCGAACGAACGACGCTCGTCACCCTCACGACGCGGGCCGCGATCATCTCTGTATCCGTCGTCGCGCCGCGGCGTCCTGTCTCCACGACCGTAGGAGCGCGACCTGTCGTCGGAACGGAACGGACGGTCGCCGCCGGAGTCTCGCCCACGAGAGCCGTACCCGCCGCTCCTGCCGCCTCCGCTGGAGCGCCTGTCCCCATGGTCGCCGCGCCCGCGCTGTCCGCCGTCCGATCCGTTATCACTGTTCACTTCTGGTCCATTTCGTTGGCTCACTCAGCGGACTCATAACGACGGTCCACCGTGGCTGGTCGCCGCCCTCGGGCCTTACGCGACGAAGGCCACCCGTGGGGTGGCCCGGTTCCTTCCAGCCTAGCAAGCCCCAGTACGTCCATGAGCCCGGACGCAAGCCATATATCGGCGCGACCAGAAACGTACGGTCAGCGAGAGTGTTCGCACTGTCACCACGCCTCGCGGAAATCTTGATCCGCGAACGGGATTCGGCCGAAGTTGCCGCTCTGCCATCGGGGCGGTCAACACCCGTCGTCCGTTCACGAAGGCGCTCGAATTGCGGAACAGCGCACAGCTGCGCCGTTAGCGGAACGTCACAGCTACAGAAATGTGGCCTCGGACGCCGATCGGGCCAGTGAGTGGAAGGGCGGGCAGCCGGCCGCGCGAGGGAACGCCTCACAGCTCCCATCACAGCCGACACAGCACACAAAAAAAAGGGGGTCCGACGCCCAAGGCGTCGAACCCCCTCAAAAGATTGTCCGGCGGCGACCTACTCTCCCACACCCTCCCGAGTGCAGTACCATCGGCGCAGAGAAGCTTAACTTCCGGGTTCGGAATGTAACCGGGTGTTTCCTTCCCGCCATAACCGCCGTAACCCCTCGAAACACACAAGCACAGAATGCTTGCTGTCTCAGAATCACATAATGGACGCGAGCAACGACTAGAAAAGTCTGCTTTGTGGTCAAGTCCTCGGCCTATTAGTACCGGTCAGCTCCACACGTTACCGCGCTTCCACCTCCGGCCTATCAACCCGGTCGTCTACCGGGAGC
>NZ_JBSFNK010000012.1:0-346450 GCF_053587055.1 Nonomuraea sp. NPDC003707
CAACGGCTCCGGAACGCAACCTAGGCTCCAGACATCTCGATGGCCATCGAAGCATGGATGCACGGCCGGTCAAGATTCACTTTGTTAGGACCTCTAAGACCGCCCAGCTTGGCCAGGTGGCGACGGACGGAGTTGGTGAAGCGCTTCCAGAGCAGCGGGGCCAGGGCGTTGAAGAGGACAGAGCCTGAGTAGTCGTAGCAGTCGGGGCAGAGCGGTTCCCCGAGGCGGGGATCCTCGGCGCTATGACGCTCGGTGCAGGACATGACGTGGCCGTGCAGACAGGTTTCCGCATCGCGCCGAGCGTGGCAGGGCAGGACCTTTCCGTCCCGCTCGCGACGGAGGTGCACCGCACCGAAGGAGGGAGCGGTCAGGGTGACGAGTTGGCAAGGGTGGGCGGTGACGGTTTCTGGGACGCCCTTGCCTCCGATCAGGCCAGCGCGGATGAGCTGGTAGGTGTCCGCGCGGTAGGTCTCGGCGCAGGATGGGCAGCGGGATGCGCGGCGGGTCTTGCAGGGGACGCGCAGGATGCCATCGGGCTCATGAACGGTGCTGTAGCGGTGCAGGAGTTGGCCTGTGGAGCGGTCGTAGTGCTCGACCTTGCCTCGTAGGTGGATCGGCTGGCGGCAGCCGCCGGTGCGCTTGATCTGGCCGGCCCAGCGGTCGTACTGAGGGTGGTTGAGTCGGGTGATCATGCCCGTGATGGCGTGCGAAGTGGCCAGGTGTGCAGGCAAGATGGAATCCTCCTTTCACTCGTTGGGGTGGAGGGATGGCTCCCGACCTGGCGTGTGTCTTGGCGGATGTGCGGCCAGGCCGGGAGCGCTGACGGTCAGTCGAAGCCGAGTCCGTCACAGTCGGGGCAGGTGTCGGCGTTGGAGTCGACTCCGGTGCCCCCGCAGGTCCAGCACCGGTAGTGCTGCGGTAGCTGGTCGTCCATGGGGCTCACCTCCTTTCTTTGGGCGCGGTGGTGATGAAGATCCGCCAGTGGTGCGGTCGGGCTCGGTCTGGGTATGCGCGGGAGACGTTGGAGACGGTGAAGGTCTGGCGTAGCCGGAACAGGGCGTCCACGAGTTCGGGGCGAGTGCCGTCGAGGCGGATGCGCATGGTGTCTGCCTTCTGATCAGGTGGTGTCTTCCGGGTCGGTGTCGGGCAGGACGCAGCCGTAGTAGCTGTTGTCGGCGGCATGCCGGGCACGGGCCTCAGCCGGGATGGCCACGGCGCGGTATTCGATGGGTCCGAAGAAGCGTGAGGTCGCGTAGCGGCCGTACGGGGTGTCGTCCTCGTCGATTGGTGCGTCGAGGCAGGCAGCGATCTTGTCTATCGCGGTGCGTAGCTCGTCATCGGTGTCGAGTTGCGGAAAGTGGTGGACGGCGCCCCATGTGGGGACAGGGATGTCCGTGTTGGTCTCCAGGAAGCCAGCCAGTTCGTAGAGGCCGGTAATAAAGGCGTCACGGTGGTTGAACGGCATAGTGCGGATTCCCTTCTGGTCAAGCTGCCCGCATGGTGCGGAGCAGGTCGGACGCGAGTTGGTTGGAGACGCCGAGCCGGGCACGGAGAGCGTCGGAGGTGATGGGCTTGCCATGGGCGGCCTGGTGTTCGGCTGCGACGCGGTGGGCGTAGTCGACGAGCACCTGGGATGGACCGGCGCTGCCGTCCTGAGTGGCTGGCTCTGTCGCCATGGAACGTTCCATTTCGACGGCTTCCACTTCGGTCGGAATTGGGACGGGCGGAGTTACAGAAGCTCGGCGTTCGAGCATCGAGACCGCGATCAGGAACGCGCCTGCAGGTGTCGCCGCCGTAATCCAGCCCCAGACGCTTGGATCCGCTTGTTGCAGGTTGGCGGCCAGGGACAGGACGACGCCGCCTGCCAAGACGAGGACAGGCCAAGAGACAGGACCTCGTCGAGCGCGGCCCGTCTTCTTGTCGCGCTGGCGTTCGCGAGCGGCCATGACGCAGGTCAGGTCGACGCAGATGGCGATGGCCCAGGACATCCAGCCGGTTTGGCCGTGTTCGACGGCGGTGTCCCGGATGTGGGTGAACGATCCAGCGCCCGCAATGGCGGCCAACACCAGGACTGGCCCGGTGTCGAGCAACCACAAGCCATGGCGTCGCATCGTCGATCCCTCCTTCCGGGTCAGGCGTCGAGCAGTTCGGACGGGTCGTAGCCAGGCAGGTGAGCGGTGATCTCGTCCCAGGGCGGAGCGAGGTGGGCGTAGGTACGGGCGGCATTTTCGGCGGTCGCCTCACGGACGTAGAAGGAGCGGGCGCGATACCACTGACCGTCCTGGCCGGCGACGATCGCGACACCGGGCGTTTCCGCGGCGATGGTTCGAGCCGACGCAAGAGCGGCAGGGTCGAGATCGCCGAGGGTCATGGTGGCGGTCTCGGGATCATTGACCCGATGGCAGATGCGTCCCGAGCACTGGGCGCGTAGTGCTGTGACACCGGGACCGAGGTCGGAGCCGATGCGTTGGCCGCAGCAGAACAGGTAGATCCCGAAGGCTCGTCCGAGCTGCGCCACTCTCAGCAGCGCGGTCGAGGTCTTGGCGATCTCGTCCTTCTCTGACTTGTCGGCCATGAGGTACAGCTCAGCCAACTCGTCGACCAGGACCACGACGGGCATCGAACGAATTCCTGGGGGAAGCTGCCAGATGTTGCGGGCACTGGCCTGACGGCACAACCCCATGCGGTCGACCATCAGCGCGACCAGGTCATCCAGCAACGTGACCGACTCGGTTCGCGAGGTGGCCAGGGCCGACAGCCGCGGGCTGTACGGCGTGAACTCGACCCCGCCCTTGAGATCGAAGCCGACCAGCGCCACCGGCTGTGGCGCCAGGCCGACGATGAGGGCATTGGCCAGGTTCGACTTGCCCGACTGTGTCGCGCCAGCGTTCAGCCAGTGCGGCACCGCACGGAAGTCGATCGTCCAAGGCCGCCCGGTCTCGAGCCGCCCAACGGTCACCTTCAACAGCTCCGGACTGGCCGGAATCTCGTCGATCTTGACCAGCGGATCGCGGCGGGTTGCCATCAGGACGACGCGACCGGGCCGCGGGGATGAGACGCGCACGGCGTGCACTCCCCACGAATGCGCGAGCCGTTCTGCAGCCTCGGCATAGTCGCCGGGCACCTGTCCCTCCAGCGTCCACAGCGTGACGCGCCAGCCGTACCGAGTAGGCCGCGGCAGCCACATGAAGGGCTTGGTGTCGACCGCCACGCGCTGGAAACGCCGGCGAACCCTGACCAGACCGGTGGAGGTCACCGCGCCAGGCGCGACGGTGAACCACCAGCGTTGCCGCTTCTTGGTGAGCCCGCACCCCAGCGCCACCCGCCTCCAGGACCCCCGGGCGCTGAGCGCCGTCAGCGGAGAGCCGACCACGAGCCAGAAGGAGGCGGGATGGCCGCGGCGCCAGGCCCACAGTCCCACCCCGATCAGGGAAAGGACTGTGAGCACCAGGCGCAGGCTGTCAGACACGTTCGCCTCCACCCGGTACGGCGGAGACATCGACGATGTCGGTGGCCTTGTAGCTGATCCCCCAGCGCTGCTGGCCGCCCTGGGAGATCTCCCAGACGTAGCCGACCATGCCCTTGGGGACGACGTTCTGTCCCTGAGCGATGGTCGGTTCGCCCGCGATGTTGACCCGGACCAGCTCGATCCGGCCGAACTCGTCCTCGGCCATGAGGATCACCTCGTAGATGGTCTGGCCGTTCTTGTCGATCTTGATCTCGCCCGTGTCCTGGTTGGCCAGTCGCGGACGAGGCGCCTTGGCGCAGGTGAAGCGGAGTCGGTGGACGTCTACAGGAATCGGGATCGTACGCATGAGCTGTGTCCTCCTTATTCGTCGTAGCCAACATAGTTAACCTAGTTGGCTCAGTTGTCAATGTTGGCGTGGCCAACTTGGTGTGGTGAGATGGTCCGGATGGTCAAGCACACCGGGCGGGCCGGCTATCTCCAGATCGCCGACGATCTGCGCGCGCAGATCCGCGGCGGCTCCCTCGCGCCCGGAACTCCCCTGCCGTCCACGGCCCGGCTCGCCGAGCAGTACGACGCGTCGCTGTCGGTGGTGAAGATGGCCGTCGGCATCCTGCGCAACGAGGGCCTGGTCATCGGGCAGCAGGGAAAGGGCGTGTTCGTCAGCGATCCCGAGGACACCGCAGCGGCCGAGGACCTGGTGAGCGAGGTGGCGGAGCTGCGCTCCGCCGTACAAGAGATGTCGGTGCGACTGGCACGGGTCGAGGAGCAGTTGGCTACGTCCAAGAAACCCCGTTCCGGACGTAGCACCCCGTAACCTTCCTGGCGAGTGCCGCCGACGCCCCAGCGGGACGTTGGCGGAGGCTCAGCGCCTTGTCCTCACGGCGGATGCCGATCAGAACGACGGCGTAACCCACGAGCAGCGTCGCCCCCAGGACCAGGGCGATGATCAGCGCGATCACGTCCACGTCACCCCCGCCATAGCCTCGCGGCGGGACCTGCGCGGAGGGCGGCGGGTTTCGCCGCGACGCCTGCCATCCCGACGCTTGGCGGCCTGCCTCTTGATCCAGCGGTCACGGGCCCGGCACTTCTGACAGCGGTCCTGGCCCTGCGGGAGGAGTGCGCGGCACTCGCACGTGGGGTCGGGGTAGATCTCGTCGGTCATGTGATCACCTGTCCTTTCGGTCGGGGTCGGCGTTGCCTTGCGATACCGAGAATGCGACGGAGAGTGAGGACGAGATCACTACACGACGGGACATGTTCAAGACGTCCGGCCTACGATGTGCAGGTCCCCGGACGTCCCTCCTGGCAGGTGAGATGGCTAACGAGAGGTTGCGCGCGACTCTTCTTCAGCGCGGCGTGAGCATCACCCAGCTCGCCGAGGCGATCGCCGTCGATCCGAAAACAGTCGAACGGTGGGTGACGAAGGGGCGTCCGCCGTACCGAAAGCACCGTTATGCGGTGGCTTCGTACCTCGATATAGAGGAGACGTACCTGTGGCCCGAGGCCCTGACCCGTGACCAGGTCGCCTCAGCCTCGGAGAGCGAGATCGTCACCGTCTACCCGCACCGCTGGGCCGTACCGAGGGACGTGTGGGGACGGCTGTTCTCCGGCGCGTCCGAAGAGATCGGCGTGCTGGTCTACAGCGGCTTGTTCCTCGCCGATGACGCAGGCATGGTGCGCATGTTCGGCGAGAAGGCCGACGCCGGGGTGCGGGTCCGGATCCTCCTGGGAGATCCGGAATGCGCCGAGGTTGCGCAGCGTGGCGCGGACGAGGGCATTGGGGACGGCATGTCCTTCAAGATTCGCAACGTCCTCGTGCTCTACAGGTCGCTGATCGGGCGGGAGAACGTGGAGTTCCGCCTCCATGCGACCGTGCTCTACAACTCGATCTACCGTGCCGACGACCAGTTCCTCGTCAACACCCATGTGTATGGCGTGCCCGCCGGTAACGCTCCGGTCTTCCACCTGCGAAGGGTGATCGGCGGAGACATGGTCACCACCTACTCCGACAGTTTCGAACGCGTCTGGGATGGCGCCCGACCGATAGGGTCCTGAACCGTGGCCAAGCGGATCGACTACTACGACGACCCCGACGCTCCAGCGCCCAACAGCCTGGTGCCGTCCGTGAACGTCGTCGTCACCAACGCCGGGGGCGACGTGCTGATGATCCGCCGTACCGACAACAACAACTGGGCGGTTCCTGGAGGGGCCATCGACCTGGGCGAGTCGATCCCCCAAGCCGCCATTCGGGAGACGCTCGAAGAGACCGGCATCGTGTGCGAGATCACCGGCCTGGTCGGCACCTACAGCGACCCGCGGCACGTGATCCTCTACACCTCCAACGGCGAGGCTCGTCAGGAGTTCTCCATCGTGCTGCGGGGCCAGGCCGTCAGCGGGGAGCCAACCCTCAGCGACGAATCTCGCGAGGTCATCTGGGTGCCGCGCGAGCAGCTCACATCCCTGCACATGGACCGCTCGATGCGGATGCGGATCGACCACTACCTCGCCGGCGCCACACGGCCCCACATCGGCTGACTTCTCCAACCCATCGGGGGCAAGCGTCCGGTCGAGAGCCCTTGGCAGACACGCCCGCTTGAGGTGGCCGAGCAGCGTGTGCAGCGATAAATCGCCTCATAAGCTGTCGGCGTGGGATTATCTGATCTTCGTCGCGAAATGATCCTCGCCGCCATCGTTGAGTACGACGCTATGGGCCGGGACGCCTTCCTGAGCACCTACGGGTATCGGCCTGCGCGCGACTACTTCCTGGTGCATGAGGGCCGACGGTACGACTCCAAGGCCATCGCCGGAGTAGCCCACCGAGGAGTCACCGGCCGGCCGCTCCTCGCACAGGACTTCTCCGGCGGCAGGGAGACTGTGGCACGCCAGCTCATCCGTCTTGGATTCGAGGTCACCGCTCCCGGGCTGACGATCGGCGAGCACACGATCGAGAACCTGCTCCTGAAGATCAACTCCCTTCGCACGGATCAATCCAGACTCACCGGCCAGCCTCGCCGACATCAGCCGTTGACGCTGCTGTGGGCGCTCGGACGGGCCGCACAGGGCGAACCACGCCTGGAGAATTGGCAGCAGACCAGCGCCGAACTCTCCTCGCTCATAAGCACGTTCGGCCATGTCGACGACCGACCGAACCCCGAGTTCCCCATCCTCCGGTTGTTCCACGACGGTCTCTGGGAGCTCGACGAGGCCGACGTTCCGCCCGCCAGCACCAGCACCGCCCAGCGATGGATGCGCGACCACGCCCCCACAAGCGGTCTGCGACCGCGGGCCCACACCATCGTCACCCAGAACGCCGACGTGCGTGCACAGATCGTGATGCGGCTCCTGGAGAAGTACTTCCAGGGCGACGATCACGAAGCGCTTCTTACCGCAGTCGGCCTGGCGAGCGTTCCTGACGCCAATGTGCCCTTGATTGAAGACTCGCCGGCACCGCAGCGCCGTCAGTCCACCATCATGCGCGTGATCCGCGACTCAGCCCTCGCGCAGCAGATCAAGGACCTCCATGGACACCACTGCCAGATCTGCGGCCAGCGGCTCCGACTTCCCAACGGCTCCTACGCCGAAGGCGCCCACATCCGCCCAGTCGGCACACCACACAACGGCCCCGACGAGCCGGGAAACCTCCTCTGCCTGTGCCCCAACGATCACGTTCTGTTCGACCGGGGAGGTTTCACCCTCACGGACGATCTCCAGGTCTTCGACGAGGTCGCCGGCCAGATCAGAGGCAGTCTCCGCCTGGCCCCGCAACACACGATCAACATCGCGAACGTCGCCTACCACCGGCAGGTGGTTCGCCAGAGCTAACCGCTCTGAGCCAACCGCCCCTCGATCTCCCGTACCGCCGCGAGTATGCAAGGCGTAGACGCGGTGATCGATCGAGACACGAGATGCTCCGGCCCGTAGCGGGAATGAATCTCGGCGAGCCGTTCGGTCACGTCGAAATGCACTCCATCCGGGCCGGTGGTCATGTCGCAGTAGGTCAGCGCCTGCACGAGCAGAGGCCGTTCTTCGTCGAACTCCACCGTGAGCTGTGTGAACAGCGACCGTTCGAGCGCCTCGTTCACAGCACAGGAGTGATGGGCGACAAGGCGGCAGATGGTGTCGTCAGCCTGGTGGACGTCGCGTAGGTAACGCGCACCGTCGAGGGGATGGAACCCGGTGTCGACAAGATTCGGGGCGTACCCGATGTCGTGCAGGTAGGCGGCGGCGGTCAGGGTGTCGGCCTCGTCACCGAGGACAGGTGCCAGCGACATGGCCCGTGCGGCAACGCCTCGCGTGTGCGCCCAACGCCGCGGAAGCGTCGTCTCCAGCAGGTCTTTGGCGAGGTCATAAGCCCATTCAGCTTGTCCCACACTGCCCACGATAAGCATGAGGTGCCAGGATCGATCCAGTGCACGCGCCAGGACGTCCCAGGACGTCTCATCTCCGCACGTAACGCCCTCTCCCGTGCTCAGCCACAATGAGGCCCTCCTTTTCGAGCAGGGCGAGTGCCTGCCGAACCGTGCTGCGCGAGACTTCGTGACGCCGCCGCAACTGCGACTCGCTGGGCAGAGCACTACCAGGCGCCAGATCGCCACGCTCGATCTCCCCACGCAGCTCGCGGGCGATCGTCTGATACAGATACAGATCCTCAGCCGGCGCTTCGCCACCCAGCACCAGCCGCCCCTTAGCCGGGATCGTAAGGATCAACCCCTCGGCCTCCAGCACGGCCATCGCTCGACGCACGGTGTTGCGCGCGACCCCGAACTCTCTACACAGCGCCGCCTCGGACGGCATTAGCGAACCCACCGGATACAAACTCATCTCGATCCTCTCTCGTAGCCGGTCGACGATCTGAGTGAAGACCCGCCAACCAGTCAGCCAGGTGGTCACGGTTGATGCAGGCCTCAGAATCGGTACGCGTCAGCGATCGTGTGGAGACTGAAGGCCTGTTCCCCCTGGTCCCCCTCCCGCCAGCCCGCCTCGGCCGCTTGCTGGACTCGGTCGACCGCCCCGAGAAGCTGCAGACAGGAGATCCGCTCGTTCGGCTCGTCACCCCAGTAGAACCAGCGGAACTGTAGATGGACATAGATCCGCCGCGGCCGGCCTTCGACGTCGAGCACCTCCACTGCAGGGCGACCGCTGTCCTCGATGAGGAACGACGCGGGTGTATCGCGCTCTACCAGCTCGTTGCGCAGCGCCGCGAGCAAGGTCTCCTGGCATGCGCGCTGCCGCTCCTCGGTCTCACGTGTCATCGTTCCGTCCCTTCTCCGTCACGGTGCGTGTACATCGAGGTTCGCGCGCAGCACGGAACCTTTACACCGCAACTCGGGGACGTCTAGGGACGTCTCGTGTTAACTTCCGAGGCATAACGCCTGGTCCAGCAGGAGGGACGGCACATGAACGACAACCTGCGCCACGCCATGACCACCGCCCGCCTCCAGCCCGTGGACGTCGCCGCGCGCCTCTCAGTGGACCCCAAGACCGTCAGCCGCTGGCTCAAGGGCCGCACTCCCCACCCACGCCACCGCTGGGCCGTCGCCGACCTCCTTCAAGTGGACGAAGCCGACCTATGGCCTGACCTCACTCAGGGGCACCGTGCACTGACCGAAGAAGTGCAGACCATCTATCCGCACCGCTGGGCCGTCCCACGGGCCGCCTGGAGTGTCCTCTTCCAGTCAGCGAAGCGGGAGATCGGCATCCTTACGTACAGCGGCCTGTTCCTGGCCGAAGACAACGGCATCATTCGCCTCCTCGCCCAACAAGCTCGCGCCGGCGTAACCGTACGCATCCTCCTGGGCGACCCTGACGCAGCTCAGATCGCAACCCGCGGCGTCGAGGAAGGCATTGGTCCCGACCTCATGGGAGCGCGCATGAGGACAGCCCTCCCCCTGTACGGAGCTCTCAGCCACGAGAACGGGGTCGAGATCCGGCTGCACCAGACTGTGCTCTATAACTCGATCTACCGAGCGGACGAACATCTACTCGTGAATGCGCACGTCTACGGCACTCCAGCAGCTGATGCGCCCGTTGTACACCTGCAAGCCACCGAGCCATCGGGAGCAGCAGCTACATACATGGCGAGCTTTGAAGACGTATGGGCAACGGCAAGGGGAGTCACGATCTCAGGCTGAATCAGCACAGGCGACCCGTGATGATCACCAGCACCTCGACCAAGATCAGAAAGCCAAATATCAACACGTCATCAAGGGCGGCCCGCCTCCAGCGGCCCGCCGCGCGTTGGGCGGTCGCTGGCCGCGCTGCGGCTCTTCGGCCGGTCGCGGCCAGCGCCGGCCACGCGCTGTGACCGCCAAGCGGACGGCTGTAGACGAGGGTCGATCATCGAGAGCGGCCTATGTAACGACTTGCGCCAGGGACGTGGTGAACGGTGAACGGGCGCCAGGCCTCCTCGGAGATGGGGCTTGGGTGGTTTAGGCGGAAGCGTGTCCATCTCCTCGCCAGCACCACAAGGAATGCCAAACCACGAAAGCGGCCTGAGCGGATCAGTCTGCAGGCGAACCGTTCCTGTCAGCGTTGTGGATCGAGGCTGTGCATCCAGGAGGTGAAGTTACGCAGGCGATCGCGCTGTGCGGGGGTAAGTGGGTTGGGGCGAAAGTGCATGATCTCGTTACGGACTACACGGACCTGGTCGAGTCGTTCGGTGAAGAGGGTGCAGTCAATGTGCCATTGGAGCTGCGGCCAGATGCCGGGCATGCGAAGGAAGCGAACGTACTGTCCGAAGGTCATGCTGTTTACCGAGGTGATCTTCCCTCCGACACACTGAAGGTCCTCGACGGAGAAGACCTTCCCGATACACCGGCGCAGCCGCTTCTCGATCTCGCCGACGAGGAAGAACGGCTCCGCGAGCAGGCGAAACTGCTCAGTCAGGTCAGCTGTGGTGACGATCCCGCAGATCTCATCGCTTTGGTCGCGGACGAGCGCGAAGCCAGCGTCATAGATCATAGGGATCTTCCTGAGCAGGTCGTCGTTGAGCTTGACGATGTTTGGATCCCGATCAATCACGGTGCTCAGCTCGGCGGTTGGAGAGCCCACGCGGATATGACCGATCCGCTCCCAGCTGACGGCGCCGACAAGACGCCCGTCGTTGGTAATCACAGGGAGTTGCGAGTACCCGTGATCCATCATCACAGCATGTGCCTGCGCCAGCGTGGCGTCCGGGGGGATAGACATCACCTCACGGTTAGCTGAGGGGATGTCGCTGATGAGGAGGGCAGCTTGCGGAAAGAGTAGCCCCACCGAATCTTCGATCTGCTCCTCATCTGCAGCTAGTGCCTTGGACGATATGCATACTGAGGTGGTCATACTGACATCGTCGAATGCGGGTTCGCATTTCAGACCCGCTTTGGCGAGGTCTGCGGCGACACGTGGGACCGTGGTGAAGTTCCGGATCTTGAAATCCCACTTGGCCAGGAGGTCACGGACCGTCAGGTGGATCGGCTCCGAGGCTGCATCGTCTAGGAAATGCTTGAGTTTGTCACTCACGCCGCCCCCTGATCCTGGTAGTCGGAGGTGCTCTCGGGTGCTGCCTCGGCCGGGATAGTGAGACGCCCCATAGCGTCTTCGATCAGCGCGACCAACTCCCTGTGGCGGGTTGCGTAGAAGCGTTTGAAGTCCCCAGCTCGCAGGTCAGCGGGATCGATCAGGTGGGTGCCGACAGCATCGTCGAGCCAGTTTCCGGGCAAGCCGGTCTCGGTCTCCAACGCTCTCATGTAGACACTCGGTGCGCGTGCCCCGATCAACCGAGCAGTGTGGCTGGTCAGCGGGGTCTTATTCACAATGCTGTTTTTGCGATCCGCCGGGATGCCGTTCTTCTCGCACCACGCCTTAGGGAAGATCCGTACGACGTCGACCTGCTGTTCCTCGAAGATGGTCGCGTCGATGATGTCCTTGCTGTGGGTCCAGTCGTAGCACCCCTGCCGAAGTACAAGGGCGTACACCCCCTTGTAGGCCGCGCTGTTGCGGCTGAGAAGGGTGTCTAGTCGGGCGGCGCGGAAGGTGGCGGCGGTGACCGATTGCGGTTCCTTGCCGCCGCGTACCCATCCGGCGACCTGCTCAAGGTCCCGCGGGAATCGGCTCTCCAGGGCTCCGCTGTACTGCTCGCCAAGAACTCCACACCAGTACCAGCGTGTGATCTTGTCCAGGATCTCGGGTTGATCGGTTGCTGAACCGAGGAGGGTCCTGATGGCTGCGAGCGGGACCAGTTGGGTGCGGTAGGGCAGATCGCGGTAGGCGAAGACACCCTGGGTGTTGAGGAACCGCGCGGTCCAGTGGAGCGCCTCGATGACCTGCGGGGCCCAGGTGAGATAGTCCGCAAGACGCAGCTCGAGGATGTCCTTGCGTTTACAACTTGCTGCAGGGGCGACGAATGGGTCCGCGCTACCTCGTTTCCGATGATGGGTGGCCAAGAGGCAGATTGCCTGCAGGAAGTCGCTGCTGGCGAGCCGCTCGCCTGGGTCAGGTCCGTTGAAAACTGGATGCCCCGACAACTCCTCAAGCGTCTCCTCCCAGTGCTCGACCAGCTGGAAGTCGTGATCGTGATTGCCCGAGTATGTCAGGTCGCCTGCGTACGTCGCGGTGAGCAGCTCGAACACATTAAGGGGGACGCCGCCGGTGTTGACCTTCTCGAAGACCATGCAGACCGCGTCTTTCGGGGTCGTCTTCATGAGCTTGATCATCGGAACTTGGTACTGCTTGACGATCTCCAAGACCGTCTCCATGAAGGTTGTCCATCGCTCCCAGCGCGCATCGTCAGTTGCGTACCGCCGCATCCATTTCTGGGTCCCTGGGATATCAAAGGCGAGACGGAGAGGGTAGTAGCCTTCAGTGCACTCTTGGTCGCGGGTGCTGAGATCGAGAGCGATGCCGCGCCCGAAGTCGTCGCGGACGATCCGGTCGACCGGGACGGAGATCACCGCCTCCTCGCGGTCACCATCTGGCGAAATAGCTGCCTCGATGTTGATGTAGTACCAGCGGCGCAACTTCTTCTTCCGCGCATCCATGGTTTCTACGGGCTGGCCGGACTTGAGCGCCTGGTAAAGGGATGTCATCCGCTGCTGCCCGTCCATCAGCAACTCGTCGGGTTCCCGATCCGAGTCCAGCGTCACCCCAGCGAGCGGCCGTGGCTTGAACCGGGCGCCGGTCCCCCCGGTCTCCAGGGTCATCATGACGCCCAGCGGGTAGTCCATGGTCACTGTGGCCAGCAGAGACCTGATCCGCTCGTCGTCCCACTTCCATGGCCGCTGAAAATCTGGGAGCTGGACCTTTCCCTCAGCGACCATGGTCAGCAACTCTCCGAGGGGGTAGCTCGGGTTCTGGAAGGGCATGACGCTCCTCAGGCGTAGCCGCCGGTATTGATCAAAAACTCTAGCCGCGAGCGATGGTGCTGTCTCTACGATTCCCCCGCGTTCATAGGCATTGCACGACTCTCAGCTTGCAGTAGTGTCACAATGCGTCTATTGCCTGATGCATATCGTCACGTCTGTCCCGATTGTCTGTACGGCACTGTGTACTGCCGTACCGGCTGCGGTGGAAGCTGGCAAGATGCCATTGGGATAAGGGCTGATCAAGGAGAAGCAGAGCTGTATGAACACAGGGCCGGGACGATGGGTGGGGCACAGGTCCGACTTCCAATGGGAAGAGGACGCGCTCAAGCACATTCGCGACCTCATGCCCGACAGGGATCCCTACCGCGCCTGGAGCACGTTCACCTTCACAGGCCAGCTTGGCCATGTCCGCGAAGTCGACCTATTCATCGCCACTCCGAGCGGCCTCTTCCTTGTCGAGGTCAAGAGCCACCCCGGCCAGGCCGTCAACGAAGGTTCCAAATGGATCTTCCGTGACGAGCGGATCCGGACGATCGACAACCCGCTCCATTTCACCGACCAGAAGGCTAAGGAGCTCAAGGGCCGCCTGGAGCAAGCTGCACGCGACCTCAAACTAAAGATGACGATCCCTTGGATCGAGCCCGCCGTCTTTCTATCGGCACCCAACCTTGAGTGTCGGTTCGACGACATTCAAAAGGCCAAGGTCTACGGCCGCCAAGAGCTGACCGAACAGACAGATCTGCCCGGCATCTGGGACGGCCTTCACCGCGGCAGGGGTGGGGTAACGCCGCAGATCTCTAGGGACCTGCATCGCCTGCTAGCTCACATCGGTGTCGCTGGCCTACGTAAGCGCTACAAGATCGGCCCGTACCAGCTTGACCGGCGCTCCTTCGACACTGGCCCAACTTGGACCGACTTCCTTGCCACCAACAGGGCGATGCCCGATGACGAGCCACGCCGCGTCCGGGTGTATCTCTCCGAACTGGGCGCCACTGAGGAGGCACGAAACTCCACTCGCCGCGCGGCTCATCGCGAGTACCTCGCCTTGCGGGGGATCAACCACGACGGCATCGTCACAGCAGACCTGTTCAGTGACGAGCATGACGCTGGCCCATCGATCGTCTTCAAGCACGGCAAGGACTGGCAGCGGCTCGATCACCTCATGGCAGCCCAAGGGGAGACCCTTGAGTTGGAGACTCGCGTCGAGATGATCCGCCAGCTTGCGGAGGCCATCGATCACGCCCACCGCCGGCACCTCTACCACCGTGCTCTGGCCGCGCGGTGCGTCTGGGTGACGATGGACGGCCGGTTCCCGCGGTTGATGATTGCAGACTGGCAGGCAGCCTCCCGCCCGCAGAGCACCACGCTGCTCGGCAGCGACGGCACCTCACTCGCCCAGCATGTGGAGCTTTCTGCGGCGCCCTATCTCGCGCCCGAGTTCGGTACGGCTGATGCCGACAGCGTCCTTCTCGACATCTTCGGACTTGGCGCGCTCAGTCACCTGATCCTAACTGGCCAGCCGCCTGCCCAGGATCGGGCAGGGCTCGCCACCCGGCTCACGAGCGAACTCGCCCTCGTGCCCAGCGCAGTAAGCGATGCCATCACGCCTAGCATGGACGATCTGGTCCGCAGCGCAACACATACTCAGGCCGTAGACCGATTCGAGACGGTTCGGCAGTTCCTTGAGCGCCTGGATGTCGTCGAGGCCGAAGTGACCGAACCAGGCGAACCCGTCGCAGACCCGTTGGAGGCCGTACGAGGCAGTGCGATCGGCCGTTGGACCGTGCAGAAGGTCCTCGGCAAGGGCTCCACCGCCCGCGCCTTCCTGACCACGACCGGCGAGGTCTTGAAGGTCGCGCTCAGCGACTCCAGCGCCGCCCGTCTCATCCGCGAGGCCAATCAGCTCCGCCAGCTCCGCGATTCGCACATCGTCCGGCTTATCGACGGTCCCCTGGAGATCGCCAACCGGACCCTCATCGTTCTAGATCGTGCCGGAGAACGCACCCTCGCCGAGCATCTGCGCCACGAGGGACGTCTTGGCCTGGACGAGCTGGAAGGCCTCGGTGACCACCTTCTTGACGCCCTGGTCTATCTCGAAGGAGAAGGAGTCTGGCACCGCGACATCAAGCCGGAGAATATCGGGGTCAAAGAGCTGACTAAGAAGGCACGCCGCCTGGTGCTGTTCGACTTCTCGCTTGCAGATGCCTCAGGGAGCGCCACCCGAGCTGGCACTCCCCCCTACCTCGACCCGTTTCTCGGCGAGGACCGCAGGCCATACTTCGACAAGCACGCCGAGTGGTACGCGGCTGCGGTCACTCTGCACAATATGGCCGCGGGAGAGCTCCCGAGCTGGGGCGACGGCGCGACCGAGCCCGGCATGCTGCAGGAAGAGACTCCTCAACTTGCCGAGGCGGCTTTCAACCCGGTCCTCCGGGACCGATTGGTCCCCTTCTTTGAGAAGGCTCTCCACCGGGATGTAGCCAAGCGCTACACCGACCTGCGGGCTCTGCGACGTGGCTGGTCGGACGTCTTCCGCGACCTCGACAAGACCACGCCGCTGACCACGCCCGATACCATCCAGGCGACGAACGACGATCCCACCGAGATCCGCGAGGCTGCGGCGCTGGTCGCCCGGCTTGACACCCCCGTACAGGCGGCTGGGCTGACCGAGCGTGCCCAGTCCGTCGCGCTGCACCAGCTCGAAGTCGGCACTGTAGGAGAGCTGATCCGAATCCCCGCCTCGCAGATCATGCGTCTGCGTGGCGTCGGCCTCGGCCCCAAGAACGAGTTGGTAAGGCGGGCCCGCCAATGGCGGCGTAGCCTCGGCTTGCTCCAACCCGCCCCAGGTGCGACACCCGTCGTTGAGCACGACCTAGCTCATCTGACAGTCGAAGAGGCCGCCGAGCAGCTTGTCCCCAAACTCACCGCGCGGAGCGAGGGGCGGGTCAATGTCGTCCGGCTCGCCCTCCTGCTGCCCATCGATGGCACACTTCCGGCACTCGCGCCCTGGTCCACCGCGCATAAGATCGCTGAATTCGCTGGGCTCGACCGAGCATACGTCTCGAACGTCCTGGCTGAGACCCGTGAGCGCTGGGCGAAGACCGTCCGGGTGACCACTGCTCTGCGCAAGGACGTGGCTGAGATCCTCCGGGAGAGCGGGCGGGTCATGGAGGTCGGGCAAGTCGCCGTCGCGCTGCTGGCCCGTCGCGGCTCCAATCTCGAAGACGAAGCTGTACGGCTTGCGCATGCGGCAGCTTGTGTCCGCGCGGCGATCGAAACCGAGGAAAAGCTCGACAACCCAAAGCTCAAGAAACGCCGCCGCGAGACTGACGGAGACCTCCCCGACCGTATGTTGGTCGCGGTCTCCTCCGGACAGGATAGGGACGCGCCCAGCGAAGCCGAGCTGCTCGAATATGCCGTAAGGCTCGGCGAGCGTGCGGAGCTTCTCGTGACTCGTAATCCCCTTCCCGGAACAGTGAGCGTTCTGGCGGGGTTGCGCGGCATCAAGAAGCCTCAAGGCATGGTGTCGCTCTCTGACACCGGATTAGTCGCGCTCGCGGGTGCTGCCTCCAGGACAGCCGCCGTTTCGCCACGTCTGGAGCTTTACCCGAGGAATCTCGACCCCGAGCGTGCACTGCATCTCGCTCAGGTCGTGGGCTATTTGGGCGCTCCAGGTCTTACTCCCGAACAGCTCGTCGAGCGGGTCCTGGCCCGGTTCCCCGAGCTTGCCACGCCCCCCGAGCCAGCTGAGCTGCGCCCTCTGCTGGCAAAGATGGGCTACACCGTCCAGATCGCCGATGGCCGATATGTGCTGCCCGACGGCACACGAACCGGAACCCTCGTGCGCAGCCGCGGAGTCGGCACGCTTCCTTCCGCTGGGGATGGTGGGCCCTCCCGGGATGAAACCTGGCAGCGCCTCGATGCCGCCGCCGGTAATGGTGGCTTCCTTGTGCTGAAGGCTGGGGTCAGCGAGGCGGTAGCTGTACGGAATGCTCTACACGTACACCCGGAGGTGACTCCAGTGAACGTGACGGCAGAGTTCATGCGCGAACTACATGCGATCCGAGATGGGCAGGGTTGGCCCGATTGGGGCGTGGTAGTGGACGCCGACATGGAGAACGCTGCTCCCGACGCTCGCGCCGGCTTCGGCATCATGGTCACCGAGGCACTACACCGTTTGGAACAGCGGGTCAACTCCGTTGACGGCGTCGTGCTGCTCACCGACGCAACTCCCCTTGCCCGCTACACCGGCGGCCCGGAGCTCCTTGCTCGGCTGGCCTTCAGGGCACGGCAGTCCGCTGAGAATCCCCACGGGCTGTGGCTACTTTGCCCCATGAGCGACCCTAAGAGACCGCCTACCCTTGATGGCCACGGCATCGGTGTGTTGCCCGGCGACGCTGAGCACATCGCCATCCCGTCAGGCTTTACCCGCGCAGACCACCTCAGGAGAGTCTCGTGATCGACCGCCTCGCCCTCGTCAGAGACCTGAAGGTTCAGGTTCGCGAACTCGAAGCGGATCTTCGCGCGCGGGCTATGGGCGAGTTCGATGAAACCCTCCGCACAGAATGGCGATCGGCCCGCGAAGCTGAGCGTACGGAGGCGCCGTACGAGTCAGGGCTGAAGAACTCCTGGCTTGACGATCGCGTCACCCAGGCCGCAGTCGCCTGGGTGCTCGGCACGGTGTTTGTCCGTTTCTGTGAGGACAACGGGCTGCTCGAACATCCCTACCTCGCAGGACGCGCTTCGGTGGAATATGGCTCCCGCCTGGCCGTGGCGAAGGAGCTCCAGGAGAGCTACTGGCACACCGCCGACGACCCGACCGACCGCGGCTGGATTGAGCGCGCATGCGACGCACTCGCGGTGACCAAGGTGACCGCCGGGCTCTTTGACCAAGCGCACAACCCCATGTGGACGATCACGCCGTCACACGAGGCGGCGAAGCGGTTGCTGGCATTCTGGCGTGAAACCGATGAGACAGGTGAAATCCGGCATGACTTCACCGATCCCGTCTGGAACGCCCGCTTCCTCGGTGACCTTTATGAGGACCTCTCCCAGCATGCGCAGGACACGTATGCTCTAAGGCAGACTCCCGAGTTCGTCGAAGAATTCATCCTCGACTACACACTGACACCTGCGCTGGAAGAGTTCGCCGACGACTTCCTCGACGGCGAGTTCCGGCTGATCGACCCGACCTGCGGCTCCGGCCACTTCCTACTCGGCGCGTTCCAACGACTGCTACGCGAGTGGGAGCGCCTTGCTCCTGGGGTCGGCCGCTGGGAGCTCATCGCCCGGACACTTAACTCAATCCACGGCGTTGACAAGAACCCCTTCGCTGCCGCTATCGCCCGCTTCCGACTTCTCCTCGTTGCTATGCAGGCCGGAGACATCCACCGACTCGCCGACCTTCGCGCCGACTTCGTCATCAACGTGGCCGTCGGCGACTCACTTCTCCACGGTGAGGGCGGTCCCGCGGTAGCTGATGAGATTCCCGGAGTGTCCCCCCACTCGGAGATCTTTACGTATCGGACCGAGGATGTGCTCGACTATGTGAAATCCTGCAACATTCTCAAAGTCGGTAGCTACCATGTCGTCGTAGGAAATCCGCCCTACATCACGGTCAAGGACCGACAGGAGAATAAAAGCTATCGGTTGGCGTACCGTGAAGTGTGTTCCGGAAAGTACGCATTGTCGGTACCGTTTGCGGCCCGATTCTTTCAACTCGCACGTCGAGCGGGCGGCAGCAATCGAAACGCTGGCCACGTGGGTCAAATTACCGCAAATTCTTTCATGAAGCGCGAGTTCGGAAGAAAGCTTATTGAAGATTACCTCTCTGGCGCGGACGAAAGGAGGTCACCGCAGCTCACACATGTGATCGATACCTCAGCAGCATATATTCCAGGACACGGCACGCCAACAGTTATCCTCATCGGCCGCAATCGGATCCAACTGTCGACAGATACAGTCCGAGTAGTAATGAGCATTCAAGGCGAGGCGAGCCAGCCCGAGAACGCTGAGGACGGCAGAGTTTGGCAAGCCATCAAAACACAGGTCGATCACCCTAATTCTGAGAGTCAATGGATATCCGTCGCCGACCTTCCACGAGCCCGCCTCCTCACGCACCCTTGGAGTCTTAGCGGTGGCGGAGCTGCGAATCTCCTCAAGACGATAACCCTGCCTACAAAGCTTAGATCAATCATCGATGGCGGGATCGGCCCTTATGCAATTACGGGCGACGACGAGGTTTACGTAGCAGACGGCCACCGTCCCGCCACTTGGAACAGAAATGGCGCCAATTCTCGCCCATTTGTCACCGGGGATGCCGTTCGTGATTGGACCCATGCGAAGAGAAGCGTGATCTGGCCATACGACACGTCAAACAGGCCAGATATCACACTTCAAAGGGGTCCGCTCTTTTGGCCGTATCGATCAAGGCTTCGCGCGGGATTGATATTTGGAGAAACTCGCGAGGAGCGCGAGATGGAATGGCACGAGTATGCGATGCTTAACCAGCGCCGAATCCATGCAACGCGCCTGATCACATTCGCGTGCGTCTCCACTCACGGCCACTTCTGTATGGCGTCGGGTTCGACAGTCCTCAATCGCCACGCGCCGGTGATCAAGCTGCGGGAGCAAGCAAGCAAGGACGAGCACCTAGCCCTGCTGGGTGTGCTCAACAGCTCGACAGCATGCTTCTGGCTCAAGCAAGTTAGCCACGACAAAGGAAGTCAGTCCGGCACTGGCGGATTCATGCATGACGAATGGGAACGGTTCTACGAATTCACCGGTACGAAGCTTCAAGAATTCCCTTTGCCAAGTCGACTTCCGTTGAAGATTGGGCAAGAACTGGATTCCCTCTCGCAACAGCTCTCTGCAACAGAACCCAATGCCGTGTGTGCGGCTGCCGTGCCGAGTCGAGAACGGCTGAACGCGGCACAAGCCGAGCGCGAGAGGATCAAAAGGCGGATGATCGGGTTGCAAGAGGAGCTGGACTGGGAGGTATACCGAATCTATGCGCTACTTGACGACGTTGAGGCAGCCGAACTGATCGCGGCAGTGGAGGCCATACCGGAGTTACAACTCGGGGAGCGAGCTTTTGAGATCGTTCTCGCACGGAAGGTGGCTAAGGGCGAAGCAAAGACTGTGTGGTTCTCTCGGCACGGGTCTACACCCATTACGGAGATACCCGTGCACTGGCCGGAGGCGTACCGGAAGGTTGTCAAGAAGCGGATCGAGGCGATCGAGAGGCGACGGGATCTGGGGCTAATTGAGCGGCCGGAGTGCAAGCGGCGTTGGGCCAGCGAATCGTGGGAGAAGAAGGAGAGGGAAGCTCTCCGAAGCTGGTTGCTGGACCGATGTGAGGAGCGGTCGCTTTGGTTCACACCAGACGGAGCGGGTGGAGAGCAGGCCAAGCCGATGACAGTATTCCGGCTGGCTGACCGGCTCTCCAAGGCATCCGATGGCTCTGATGTTGTGGCGGTGGCTCGCCTTTATGGTGGTGATGATGCGAAGCTGGTCGATGTGATCGCGGAGATCGTCGAGGCCGAGCATGTTCCGTTCCTCGCTCCCCTTCGTTACAAGGAGTCTGGGCTCGTTAAGCGGGCGCGGTGGGAGCAGACCTGGGAGCAACAGCGAGAAGAGGATCGGACCGGACAGAGGCTCAACATCGACGTGCCGGACAAGTACAGCTCGGGAGACTTCGCCAAGGCGTCGTATTGGCGGAATCGTGGCAAGTTGGACATACCGAAGGAGCGGTTCATCTCCTACCCCACGGCCTCTCCGGGCACTGACAGATCGCTACTGCTCGGCTGGGCCGGGTGGAACCACTTGGAGCAAGCTCAGGCGCTCTTTACGCTGATCGAGGAGCGACGATTCGGCGAAGGCTGGCATCGTGACCGGCTTGCACCGCTGGTAGCTGGCCTGGCCGAGGCGATGCCTTGGGTGTGGCAGTGGCATGGCGACCGCGACGCGGAGGGTCGGATCCCGGCGGAGGGATACGCCGCATATCTAGAGGAGCAGCAACGTGAGTTGCAGCTGACACACGACGATCTGGCTGCATGGCGGCCAAAGAAGGCCACCCGCGGACGTTCGGCTGGCAAATAGGCGGACCCGCGGCTGTGCTGCTCATAGGCTGAGCTACCTGCTATCGCGAGTGATTGTGGACGTCGTACTACGCCGTCAAAATGCTTGTGTAGTGCGCGGACTGTGAAGACGACAAGGCACTGAGAGACGATGACGAAGCTGCTGCGCGACCTGATCGAAATTCCCGAACGTGTGACCTCCGGGGACTACGTCCTGACCATCTCCGACGGAGTGGACGAGCGGTTCAGGGACGCCACGATTCGGGACTATGTGGTCACCGAGCAGCTCGCCGCCAGCTTCGACAGGGCCTTGGGGCTCCTCCAGGAGGCGGTTGAGCGACGACGATCCCATGCGGCCTACCTCGATGGATCATTTGGGTCCGGTAAGAGCCACTTCATGGCGGTGCTGCATGCGATCCTCAAGGGTGATCCCGCAGCGCGTGGCAAGAAGGGCCTTGCGGACATCGTCGGCAAACACGACTCGTGGCTGGCCGGGCGGAAGTTTCTACTTGTCCCATACCACGTGGTCGAGTCCAGGTCGTTGGAGGCGGCCGTCCTCGGGGGCTACGTCGCCCATGTGCTCAAGGTTCACCCGGACAAGCCGCTGCCTGCGGTATTCGTCGATGACGAGCTCATTGCGGACGCGGCGCAGATGCGAGCTGACGACGGCGACGATGCCTTCATTGCGCGGATCTCCCGTAGTGGCTCGCAGTGGCAGAAGTCCTGGGACTCCAGCCTGCTGGACACAGCGTTCGCAGCACCACCCAGTGATGCGGAGCGGCGACGCCTGATCGGTGACCTTCTGATGGGGCCATTCAAGCGGTACGCCCGTGCAGTTCGCGCCGACGTAGAGTCCTACATCTCGCTCGACGAGGGACTGTCCGTGATCAGCAAGCACGCCAAGAGCGTGCTCGGCTACGACGCGATCGTCCTACTCCTAGATGAGCTGGTGCTCTGGCTGTCCGGGCTGGTCAGTGACACCAAGCACATGACGCTGGAAGCCCAGAAGATCTCCAAGTTGGTGGAATCCGCAGAGAATGAGCGTCCAGCGCCGATCGTCAGCTTCATCCCTCGGCAGCGAGACCTGAAGGATCTGGTCGGCAGGGACCTGGCCGGCGGTCAAGCGGGTAGTTTGTTCGACACGTTGAACTACTGGGCCGAGCGTTTTAATGTGATCAAGCTTGAAGATCGCAATCTCCCCGAGATCGTGAAGCACCGGATGCTCCACCAGAAGCCTGGAGCAAAGTCTGAGCTGGATGCGGCATTCGAGCAGACAACGGCCGTGCGTTCCCATGTATGGGAGACCCTTCTTGACGCGCAGGGCGGCGTGGGTGATCGTGAATCGTTTCGCGCTACCTATCCATTCAGCCCCGCTTTCCTACATGCCATGGTCGACCTGTCCGGTGCGCTACAGCGGCAGCGTTCAGCTCTACGGCTAATGCAGCAACTCCTGGTCACTTATCGTGACGTGCTTATGGTCGGCCAGCTCATGCCGCTCGGCGCCATTTACGACGTCCTCACGGACGGCAAGGACGAGCCGTTCTCCGACAAGCTCAAGGGCGAATTCGCCCAGGCGCAGCGCTTCTACAAGGTGAAGCTGAGGCCGTATCTGTTGAAGAAGCACGAACTCACGGAGGATCAGGCTCGCGCCTTGCCCACGCGGCACGCATTCCGTTCTGACGACCTGATTGCCAAGACTCTGCTGTTGGCTGCATTGGTGCCAGGTGTCCCCGCTCTGCGCAGTCTCACCTCATCACGGCTGGCCTCACTCAACCACGGCGCGGTCGTCGCTTCGCTGGCCGGGCGCGAACCACGAGCGGTTGCCGAGACGCTGCGGAAGTTGGCCAACGAGTTTGGTGAGATCCGGGTCTCCGACGCCGAGGACCCCACAGTCGAGGTCGCTTTGATAGGCGTCGATACCAAGGCCATTCTCGCCCAGGTCGTCGACAAGGCAGACGAGTCGGCCAAGCGCACCACGATCAAGGAACTTCTCTGGTCAGAGCTAGGCGTCGTGGACAAGGGGCAGTTCGTCCCTACGGCTTCGGTGATCTGGCGCGGAACTCAGCGGACGGTGGAGTTGGCCTTCGCGAACGTGCGAGATCGCGACAAGGTCGCCGCCGCTGAGTTCTCGCCGACCGATCCGGAGGCGATCCGGTTCGTCATCGACTATCCGTTCGATGAGGGCACTCACAGCCCCGCCGAGGATCATCGCCGCGTCCGAGAACTCCAAGCCGAACTTGACCGCCCGCCAACGCTAGTGTGGTTGCCGCATTTCCTCTCCGCGGATCGGATCCGCGACCTGGAAGACCTCATCAAGATTTCGTTTCTGCTGGAGCGAGATCTACTCACTGACTACACCCCCACACTCAGCCTTGAAGATCGCCATCACGCCCGCACCCAGCTGGACAACCGGCGCGCTGCGCTCCGGTCGAACCTGATCGGGACGATCAAGGCTGCGTATGGTATCGACAGCGGCCGGGAGCGGGACGCGGACCTGGGCGCCAGGGCGGAGGAACACATTCTCTGCCTAGACTCCCAGCTCCAGGCCAAGCCACGAGTGGGCCAAGGCTTCCCAGAGGCGCTCCGCTATCTGTCCCTACTCCTCTTGGATCACCGATATCCCAAGCATCCAGACTTCGACGTGCAGGGACGTCGCAAGGAGATCTCCAGATCGGAGCTCTTGACCGTGCTCCAGACGGTCGAACAGGCCGCCCAAGACAAGGTCGGCAGAGTTGAGATTTCCGGAACCGACGTCGCCGTTCTAAAGCGGATTGCCAATCCGCTGAAGGTCGGTGTGATGCACGAGGCCGCATTCGTGCTCGGGGACGAGTGGAAGCAGACTATTGATCGGCGAGCCGGAGCTGTTGCTGCGGAGGTGCAGGTCTCCGATATCCGGCGCTGGATTCTAGAGGAACAGCCAGGTCTTCCCCCTTTGGTAACCGATCTTCTGATCTGCTGCTACGCGGTTCAGACGGACCGGGCATGGGTCAGGAGCGGACAACCTCAGCGGAACGCTCCCGACCTCGGAAAGATCACTCGCGATCTTGTGCTCAGACGCCAGGAGCTGCCATCCCAGACTGATTGGGCATCGGCCTCCGAGCGTGCGGGGAGCATTTTCGAGGTGGCTGTGCCTCCCGTGCTTTCGGCCCGAGCCGTACAGGCTCTTTCTGCGGACTTGCGAGTGAGGGCCTCGGAATGGTTGCCTGCGATCGAGAGCCATGTGGCGGAGCTCAAGCGACATGCCGCCACGCTCGGATTAGACGGTTCGGCTCGGCTCACGACTGCCCAAATCACGGCGAGCACGCTAAACCGCCTCACCGTTGGTGACTCCACTACGGCCATTCAGGCGCTCGCGGACGCGAAGCTGCCTGAGGAGACCGTCATCTACCGGGCGAGTCTGCGCAGTGCGAAGACACTGACCACGGCGCTCGCGAATGTGCGTTGGAGGCTGATCGACCAACTTCCAATCCTTGCCGACGGCGGAGGTGAGAAGGCAGAGTCCGCTCGGACGATCCTCGATCAGCTTCGAATCGCGGCCAGGCGCAATGAGCACGAGGTTCAGCTGGCCGAAGCACTCACACGGGCCGAACAGGACGCAATAGACCTACTCACCGAGCCGTCGCCACCCCCACCAGGTCCGGGCGGTAGCGGTGAGAAGTCCAAGCCGAAGCCGTCGGAAACAACCAGGCATACAGTACGAGGCTCCGAGGCACGAGAAATCGCTGAGGAACTGCGCAAAGTCATGGCAGGCAACCCGGACGCCGAATTCGAGATCACTTGGCGGATCGTACGATGACGGTTTCGTCGAATATCCCCACGGCGAACCTCGCGGTCGTCGAGGGTGAACTGCGTCGGGCGAAGTCCTTCACTGAAAAGCGCAATCGACCCGAGCGGGTGTTGCTCCTACGTGCCGCTCCGGAGTGGCGCGGTGAGGCCGAGATCTCCCCGGACGGCATCGACGCCACAGTGGCGGCCTGCCCAACCGTGCTCTCCGTGCTGGACGCGATCAGCACCCCGCGTGATCCCGACAGCTTCCTGGTCGTCCTCACACCGTGCGATGAAGAGGAGATCGGGCTCTCCGTTCTGGCCGGAGCCATCGAACACGCGGTCCGGCCGATCAATCGATGGGATCTGGTCTCCGATGACTTCGGGGCGAAGCGATTGGATCCACGACTGGTCAAGAAAGAGTGGCGCTGGCTCGCCGAGTCTCTGCTGGATGCTAAGCCCCGAGAGACTGGATGGCGCAGACTCACCGGTCCGCTACTCACACTGGAAACCGCGCTCAACCGGCTGACAGCAGTCAGGTTCGGCGGCTCCTCCGACGAAGAGCAGCTCGACGCAGCAGCGCTGCTGGAGTGGACCCTCAACGATGTCGCTCTGATGCGGTTCTCTGCCCTGCGCCAAGAGGAGCGAGACGGGTTGGGCGACTGGCTCTTTGAAACCGTCGGGCCAGTCGCCCGCGTCATCTTCCGCATGGTCAAGAGTGGGCAACCGTCTGAGGCTGTGCCGCTCGGGCTCGCAGTATCGGAGCTGCTGGCACCCAAGTTCAAGAAATCGGATGGCGACGTCGAATCCGATGGAAGCCCTACACACGTCCGCATCACCGCAGGGGTCCGCGCGGAGGAGCGATTCTTTGGTGGGCAGGCCCCCTCCGCACCCGACATTGAGAGCTTCGCCGAGGCCTGCGAGTCCCTCGTGATCCGATGGAGCTTGGGCTCACACCCCCAACTGGCCGACGAGATGTGCGACCGGGCCCAGCAGATACTTCGTGGGCTTGGCGCAGATCAATTGGCGGGTGCCAGCTCAATTTTGGACGCGGGTTTCGACGCTCGCCTGGCCACCTTGGCCAATATGATCTCCCAGGCCCTACCCGGGCCGCGCGGCAGCGATGTCTCAGTGATCGAAGAGGCGTGGGCGCGGCTTGGTGAGCATCGCCGTACGATCACACGAACCGCCGAAGTGGAGGCGGCGGCGGCTGCCGTACGGCTCATGCGCTGGCTTGCAATGACCACACAGGAGCCAAGGACGTTGCTTGACGGAGCAACGGCCTATCTGCGGGAACATGCCTGGGTAGATCGCGCCCTTGCCCAGGTCTGGGGTGCGGACACCACCCGGGTTTCGTCTGCCGGAAGTGCGTACGGAGCGCTCTACGAAGCGGTTCGTGAGCATCGTGCGAAGTTTGATCGAGTGTTCGCAGAGCGGCTCACGGCGTGGAACGAGCTCTCCGGCGAGACGGGGGAACTCGTCCTCGCCGAGAATCTTTTGGAGCGGATCGCCCGGCCACTGGCCGAACGCCGATCACCTCTGATCATCGTTCTGGACGGTATGAGCGCTGCCGTTGCCTGCGAACTCGCTGAGGACATCGTTAACGGGCGGCGCTGGATCGAAACAGGCCGGCGCGACGACGGGCGTGAGCCCGCTATCGCTACTGTTCCATCGATCACCCATTTCTCACGAGCCACCCTGCTCTGTGGCACGCTGCGTGCCGGCGGACAGCAGGAGGAGAAAGCCGGGTTCACCTCGTTCTGGCGGGGCAGGAATTCGGTTCTCTTCCACAAGGGTGAACTGCGGGGGGGTGCGGGTTCGCACATCTCCAACTCAGTGTTGGCCGCGATTCGTGACGTGTCCACGGTGGTAGGTGTAGTGCTGAACACCATCGACGACGCATTGGATCGGGGGCGAGAGGATGGATTGCCTCATTGGGGGCTCACCGATATCGCCTTCCTCAATTCGCTCTTGGAAGAGGCCTGGCGGGTGAGCCGACCGGTTCTCCTCACCTCCGACCACGGGCATGTGCTCGACCGCTTGGACGACATCCACCCAGCTTCGGCCGACTCCGCGCGCTACCGCATGGGAACTCCTGGTGACGGGGAGATCGAAGTGCGAGGCCCGCGAGTGTTGTCGGGGTCAGCCGTAGTCGCGCCCTGGGACGAGCGGATTCGATACACGCCACGTAAGGCGGGCTATCACGGCGGGGTGTCTCCGGCGGAGATGGTGATTCCGATATTGGCGTTCGTGCCCACAGCAGAGCTTGTGCCGAAGGGATGGACTGGGTACAGCACGCCCGTTCACGCTCCCGCGTGGTGGGACACCCCAGTAGCTGCGGCGCCTCTAGCCATATCTTCTGCCAAGAGTTCCACGAAGAAGAAGCCCCAAATGCAGCAGCCTCCGCTTGGCGATTTCCTCTTCGAGGAAGCGGATGTTCCGGCCGCTGCCACACTTGGTGCTTCCATTGCTGCTTCAGCACTGCTCGCCGCGCAGCGAACCTTCGTACGGCGGGCGCCTGACGGTGTTGAGATTGCCAAACTGATTGACGGGCTGGTCACGGCAGGAGGAAAGCTGCCGGTCACAGCCGCTGCGGCGCTTGTGGACCAGCCGGTATTCCGCATGTCCGGCTATGTTGCCCAAGTGGCCAAGCTGCTCAATGTGGATGGGTACATCGTCGTCGCCGAGACTGATGGCGGGCGTACGGTCGAGCTGAACATCGCGCTACTGCGAGAACAGTTCCTCGGGAGTAAGTCGTGACCACGCCCGTGTCGGTCAGCGCAGTCCGTCGCCGTGAGGTGGTCGATGCGCTCCGCCGGGGTACAGTGCCATCCGCTGGCCTCGATCTGTTCGCCGTCGGGCTGGAGCGGTTCGAGAATGCACTGGATGATGAGCTCTCCGCTGCTGCCTCAGGTGGCGCGATTTTCAAGGCCGTAAGAGGTGAATACGGCTCGGGCAAGACGTTCTTCGCTCGCTGGCTCGCCGAGCGAGCCAAGCGTCGCGGACTAGCGACTGCCGAGATCCAGATTTCCGAAACCGAGACACCTTTGCATCGTCTGGAGACGGTCTACCGACGCCTGGTTGAACGGCTGACCACTGCTTCCGCGCCCCCTAGCGCGCTGAGAGACGTGATCGACGGTTGGTTCTTCACGCTAGAGGAGGACGTCCTCGCCGCTGGCTCTGTTACGACGAACGACGTCGTCGCCCTGAGCGCAGGGGTCGACGCCTTGCTGGAGTTGCGGCTTGCCGGAGTGGCACGGACCACACCAGCGTTCGCCGCAGCCTTGCGCACCTATCGCCGGGCTCGGTTGAGCGAGGACAACGCGCTTGCCGAGTCGCTCCTCGCCTGGATCGGAGGGCAACCCAACGTAGCGGCATCGGCTCGCCGTGCCGCCGGGATCCGCGGCGATCTGGACCACTTCGGCGCGCTCGGGTTCCTACAAGGACTGCTCACTGTGTTGCGTGATTGCGGCCATCCGGGACTGCTGGTGGTTCTTGATGAGACTGAGACGCTGCAGCGAGTACGAACCGATGTCCGTGAGAAGGGGCTAAACGCGCTTCGGCAGTTGATCGACGAGGTGGACTCCGGCCGTTTTCCGGGGCTGTATCTGATGATCACCGGGACGTCAGCGTTCTATGACGGGCAGCAAGGAGTGCAACGGCTCACCCCACTGGCCCAACGGCTCGCGACCGACTTCGGAACAGACTCGCGGTTCGACTCGCCCCGAGCGGTGCAGATCCGGCTCCCCGGATTCGATCTACCTCGGTTGGTGCAGCTTGGCTCTGCCGTACGAGACCTCTATGCAGCGGGGGCACAGGCCCCGGAACGGGTAGAAATGCAGGTGGACGATGCATACATCGCCACACTCGCATCCGCCATCGCGGGCGGGTTCGGGGGGAAGATTGGCGTGGCACCTCGCGTATTCCTACGGAAGCTCGTTGCAGACGTACTCGACCGGGTGAACGATTTCCCCGACTTCGTTCCTCGTCAGCATTACGCGCTCACAATGTCTGCTGGCGAGCTAACCGAGGAAGAGCGCAACGTCTTGGTAGTCCACGCGGCCGATGCCGGTGATGTGGATCTCGATCTGCCGTGACGATCGAGCGGCTACATCCATCCCTGGCCCATCACATCGTGAACACGCTGGGCTGGCCAGAGTTGCGACCACTTCAGACTGCCGCTGTCGCGCCGGTGCTCAACGGATCGGATGCTCTTCTATTGGCACCGACTGCCGGAGGTAAGACCGAGGCCGCCGTATTTCCTATCCTTTCGGCGATGGCTTCTGACCAGTGGAACGGTGTCTCGGTTCTCTACATCTGCCCCTTGAAGGCGCTGCTCAACAATCTTCTCCCGCGTCTGGAGCTGTACGCGACTTGGACTGGCCGTCGGGTCGCCCTATGGCACGGGGACGTTTCAACCGCACGCCGGCAGTCGATCCTCCGGGATCCGCCGGACATCCTGCTGACCACTCCCGAGTCGATTGAATCCATGTTGGTCTCAACGAAGGTCGATCACCGGCACCTCTTCCGGGGGCTCCGCGCCGTGGTTGTTGACGAGGTGCACGCCTTCGCTGGAGACGATCGTGGCTGGCATCTGCTTGCCGTACTGGAGCGGCTGACCCACTTGGTCGGACGTCCGATCCAGCGGGTTGGGCTGTCCGCCACGGTAGGGAATCCGCCCGAATTGCTGTCCTGGCTCCAGGGCTCCAACAAGGATGCTCGCTCAGCTGCAGTCGTCGCTCCAGATTCCCAACCCTCTCCTCCGCCCCGTGCAGAGTACGGCTCAGTTACAGCTCCTGTTGTCTCGGCAGGCGCAGAACCCGATATCCAGCTTGACTACGTCGGCTCCGTTGCGAACGCGGCGCAGGTGATCGCCGCTCTCCACATCGGCGAGAAGCGCCTGGTGTTCGCCGACTCCAAACGCCTCGTCGAAGAACTTGGCGCCGCGCTGCGAGCGCGGGGAGTCACCACGTTTCTATCCCATGCATCGCTAGCCGCCGACGAGCGTCGCCGGTCCGAGCTAGCCTTCGCCGAGGCGCGAGACTGTGTCATCGTAGCGACGTCCACGCTTGAGCTTGGAATTGACGTAGGCGACTTGGACCGCGTCATTCAGATCAACGCTCCACGTTCGGTTGCGTCCTTCCTCCAGCGGCTTGGACGTACTGGACGCCGGCCGGGGAGCATTCGGAATTGCCTATTCCTCGCTCTGGATCAAGACTCCCTTTTGGCCGCCGCGGGACTGCTGTTGCTCTGGCGCCGCAGCTTCGTCGAGCCGATCAATCCCCCACCCGATCCCCGCCACATCATGGCCCAGCAGATGCTCGCCCTCTGCCTGCAGGAGCATCGTGTCGGCTCCCATCTGTGGCCGGAATGGTGGAACGGACTCTTTGGCGGTGACGCAAAGGCAGTCGTCGACCACTTGGTGGCCGAAGGGTTTCTCGAACAGGACGGCGGGATGCTGTTTATCGGCACTCACGCTGAGAAGCGTTTCGGGCGCCGCAACTTCATGGACCTCACGGTGGTCTTCACTGCTGCGCCCGAGTTCACCGTTCTCTGTGGCCGGGAGGAGATTGGCCGTACAGATCCAGGCCTGCTAACGGAGAAGATCGACGGCCCCCGGCTGATCCTGCTCGGCGCCCGAACCTGGCGAGTGACCTGGATCGACTGGAAACGCCGCCGCTGCTTCGTGGACCCATTCGACGGCTCCGGCGGCAAAGCGCGATGGGTCACCTCTGGGATGGGCGGCGCCTCGTTCGAACTCGTGCGAAGTATGCGTGACGTTCTCCTTGGGGCCGATCCTCTCGTACGGCTAACGCAGCGAGCGGCTGCGGCGCTAGCGGTCACGCGAGAGGATTCGCGGGATATCGTGCACCCGGGTGAGACCGTAATCGTCCGTGATGGATTCGATCTCTGCTGGTGGACATGGGCAGGATATCGAACCAACGCAACTCTGAAGGCGACCCTCGGTCCGATCGCCGACGAGGCCCAGCGTGTTGATGATCTCAACATTCGTCTCAGGATGGACCTGTCTCCGGCTGCCTTCACGGCAGCCTTGCTAGATCTGGATGGTCATCTCTGCTTGCCCTCGATTGACGACAAGGCGATCGCGGGCCTGAAATTCAGCACAGCACTACCGCTCCACATGGCCGAGAGAACACTGGCCGCCCGCTTCGTAAACGTCCGCGGCGCGGCGGAGGTCCTCGCAGAGCCTCACCGCTTTATTCAACTCTGAACTCAGCCTTTCTCCATCTTCGCCACAAGCGGAACGCTTGCGACCCTTGACGGTCGCGGACGAGTGAACCACTCCGACTTCGATGGAGCTAAAGTATGTCCGAGAGCCGCTGAGGCCTCACATGGCCGTCTCGGCGAGTGCGGGGTATGCGCGGGATGATCATATGAACGGTGGATGCTGCACAGGGTGTTTTGCATGTAAACTATCGTAAGTAGTCATTATCATCCGTTCTCCTACAGCGGGTGCCGCAGGTTCGAATCCTGCTGGGGGCACGCACCAAATCTTCGGCACCGGCACTCGCGACCTGCGGGTGCCTTTGTTCGTTGCCGTGGATTTCCTCTGCCATGGTGGCGGCTCCTTCGATGGTGTCGTTGTCGAGAGTGACTCTGATCAGCGCGACGCCGACGGCGTCGTTGTAGCGGATCTCCAGGTGGAAGGCCGCGAAGAGCTTGCGCTGCAGTTCCTCAGGCAACTCGGCGATCCTGGTCTGGAGCATAGTGATTTGGTGGAGCAGGTCGGTCTGGTGGTCTCGTGAGGGCGAGTCGGCCTCGACCTCAGTGAGTTCCTGTGCCTCGGCGCGACGCTGGGTGCTCCAGCTCGGAGTAGCGGGTGAGCAGGCGGCGTGCGAACGCATCGTCGGCGTCGCTCTCGTCGACCTGCACGGTGATCCGGTCGTGCTTCTTGGCGAGCTCGGCAATGCTGTTCTTGAGTGCCTGGCAGCGCGATTCCCATTCCTGCTGCGCCTGGTCGATGGTCTCCGGCAGGTCTGCCGCGAGCAGCCGGTGACGGTGGTGGCCGAAGATGCGTCGCTGGAACAGGTCGTGGACGGCGTCGAGAAGGACGTCCTCGCGTACGCGGACGACCTTGGGGTGTCCGGGGAAGCGGTCCTCGCGGCCGAGGTTGTTGCGGTCGGGCTGGCAGCAGTAATAGGCGTCCTGGGCTTTGCGGCGGGTTTCGGTCTGGCCGAACATGCGGCGGTCGCACGGGTCGCAGTGGACGAAGGAGCGCAACTTGTAGGTGCGGCGGGTCTGTGGGTGTCTGTTGGCCTCTGAGCCGGCGCGGGAGGTGTTGCGAACGCGGCTAACCGTCTGTGTGGCGTCGTACATCTCCCGAGTGATCAAGGGATCCTGCGTGGGGTGGTCCGTCGAGCGTTCAAGATCCTGGCATTTCTCATAATGAGGTTTTTGAGAGGGCATGGTCCCGGATGACGGCAGTCTCGCCGAGTACGGCGATGATCAGAGCCATCGTTTGGCTGGTCACTGCGTTGCTCTCGGGGACAGGTGGGACGACGCCGAGCATAAAGGCAAGAACTGTCGTAGCTGCAACGGTGGACCTGGCGTAACCTCGCACTTCGCGCCTCTGTCGCTTCTTCCCCCTGCGCATGTCACGAGGGTACGGCTTCAGGCAGTCGCAAGGAACGCATCAGGGATAACTGGTGGAATGAAGGCCATGATCCGAAGGTTGCTGCAAGCATGTCATCAATCTAAGGGGCGTGTAATGAAGGATCTCCAGTCTTTGTATGTGATCGCATTTGACAGCGGGGTTCTTAAGGTTGGCCGAAGCGCTGATCCAGTTACCCGACTACGTCAACACCGCTCTGATGCTCGTAAGCACGGCTATATGGATATCGCTGAGTGGTTTTCGCCTCCGTATCCGAAGGCACTACAGCATGAGCGGGCGCTCCTTCACTTGTGCCATGCCGAGGGAACGTTACGAGAGGGCAGGGAATGGTTCTCTGGTCTCGATTACGACTACGTCCAGCGTTGGGCACAGGTGCTGAGCCGCCAACCTGAACGAGCGGCCAGAAGGAAGACTGTTTGGCAGGGTGCCGCTGCCGTGGCTGTCGTTGCGGCTGAGGTGGTGTCCAGCGTCCCACGTTGCTGAGCCGTCACGCAGTCACGCTGCCGATGTCGGCCTGCTGTTCTGGAGTAAGGGCGGGGATGACCAGACGGTCGCAGACGTAAACGTTGAACTGGTCTTCCGACCGTCTTCCGGACGCGTGTGCTCTCAGCCGGCCCAAAGCCCCTGAGGTTTCCGCGGTTGGCCGGGCTGGACCTTCAGCTGCTCTGGCTGTAGCTCTCGCCCGCTCATGCCGGCGTAGAGGAGCCTGTCTTCTTGCCAAACGGTGTAGACGCCGATGGAGACGTCAGGCACTTGCTCGTTCGGCCAGTCGGAGAACTTGAAGAGCGGCCCCTCCTGCAGTTCCTTCACCCGCATGAAGGTACAGCCCTCGCCGCTGGTGCTCATAGGCCTACTTCCCAGAGCACGAAGCCAGTCGTGCTTCGACGGCAACTCCCCCACATTCCCCCTGAGGGGTCCCATTTGGAACGTACCCATCAATTTCCCCTATCGCCCCACCATCGCCTTACGTAGACGGCATTATCAGTGATCAGAGATCTGCTTGGCTCCGGAGGACAACGCGTGAAGCTGATCCACGCCGCCGACTTGCACATCGACAGTCCGCTCCGCGGTCTGTCAGCCTATGAGGGGGCACCGGCCGAGGACCTGCGCACCGCCTCCCGGCGTGCTCTACAGGGCCTGGTGGACCTTGCGATCTCCGAGTCGGTCGATGGCGTCCTCCTCGCCGGCGACATCTATGACGGCGACTGGCCTGACTTCCAGACCGGACTCTTCTTCGGCAAGCAAATGTCCCGGCTGCGGGCGGAGGGCATCCCCGTCTACGTCGTCTCCGGGAACCACGATGCCCAGAACACGATGACGCACCGGCTGCGGCTGCCGGACAACGTTCATACGCTCGACGTCGACGAGCCCGAGACCGTCCTCAACGAGAAGATCGGGCTGGCGGTGCACGGACAAGGTTTCCCAAGGTGGAACATCACCGACAACCTCGCCCTCGGTTATCCCCCTCCCTGCCGCGACCTCTTCAACGTCGGGCTGCTGCACACGGCGCTCACCGGCCGCGACGGCCACGACAGGTATGCTCCCTGCACTGTTGATCACCTGGCAGGAAAGGGTTATGACTACTGGGCGCTCGGCCACGTACACAATCGCGAGGTCGTCCAGGAGGACCCGTGGATCGTCTTCCCCGGTAACATCCAGGGCCGCCACGCCCGGGAGACCGGCCCGAAGGGCTGCACCCTGATCACGGTCGGCGACGACCTACGAGTGCGTTCCGCCGTCCACCATGACCTGGACGTGGCGCGCTGGGAGCATCTCCGCATCGACGTCTCCGGAGCCGAAGACCTCAATACCGTCACCGACCTGGTACAGGTCCGGCTCAACGCTCTGTCCTGCGGGAAGCTGCAAGCCGTACGGGTCAGCCTCACCGGCCGCAGCAGCGCTCACCTACAGCTTTGGCACGGACGGCATCGGTTCGTCAACGAGGTTCGTTCACTCGCCAACGACCTCGGCGACCTGTGGGTGGAGAAGGTACGCATCGGCACCCGGCTGCCCGACACGCCCGACGAAGGAACTATCGGGGTGCTCGCCGATCTCCGGCGCACGGCGGCGGCACTCCGTTCGGACACCCATGCCCTGCACCGAATGATCACCCAGGATCCTCTCTACGCCCAACTGCCGCCGGAAGTGCATCATCGCGACGGCATTCGTCCCGATGACCCGGACTGGCTGCAACGCCTCGGCAACGACGCCATCGATCTGCTGGAATCCATGCTCACGGAGGAACGGACCCGATGAGGATCGACCGGCTGGACCTGATCGCATTCGGTCCCTTCAGCGAGATGACGCTGGATCTATCCGCACCCGGCATCCATATGGTCGCCGGGCCGAACGAGGCCGGCAAATCGACGGCACTGCACGCGATCGATCAGCTCCTTTACGGCATCGACGAGCGATCGCGCTACGACTTCGTCCATGCCAAGGCGGCACTGCGGCTCGGTGCGCTGGTGCGGGGCTCAGAGGGCACGCTTGTGGAGTTCATCAGGGTCAAGGCCCGCAAGACGCCGCTCCGGCGCATCGATGGAGAGCCGCTGGACCAGTCGGTGCTGAACACGATCTTGGGAGGCATCGACCGATCTACCTTCACGTCGGTGTTCGCTCTGGGCAGTGCCGAGCTGCGCCAGGGTGGTGAGGCGCTGGCGCGCGGAGGCGGAGACTTCAAGCAGGCGCTGGCCGCTGCCCGGTCAGGAGGCCGCCTGTCTGATGCTCTGCGCACGATCGAGGAGCGTCTTGGCGTCTTGTACAAGCGGCGGGGCCAGAACCCTCGGATCAACACCCTTCTGAGCGAGCTGAAGCAGGCGAAGAACCAGGTGCGTGCGGCGACTCTGCGCCCGCAGGAGTACCTCGAAGGGGAACAGGAGGTCAAGGACGCAGGAATTGCCGTGAACACGCTCACCCTGGAGCTGGAGCAGGCCAGGAGCGAGCAATCCCGTGTGGAGCGACTTGTGCGGGCTTTGCCGGGGCTCAACCGTCGCGGCGTCCTGCTGACCAACATCGCAGCTCTGGAAGCCGCAGGGGCGATCGCCCCTGCGGAGGTCGTGGAACGCCTGCCTGAGCTGCGGGAGGACCTGCGGCTGGCGGAGAGCAAACTGGCTGACACGCGGCGGCGCCTGGACGCTATCGGCCACGAATTGATCGAGCTAGTCGTCGATGACGATTTCCTCGCCGTGGAGGACGCAATTGATGCCCTCTATCAGGAGCGGAAGGCGGCTGCGGGAGCCGCAGATCGGCTGGCCAGTTCTTCCGACGCTGCAACAGACCTCCGTGACCGGGCGTTCTCCCTCCTCGCTCAGGTCCACATAAACGCGACGCTGGACGACACTGACCTCTATATGGTGCCGACGTCCTTGCGGACGCGCATTCATGAGCTGCATGACCAGCGCACCGCCATCGACGCGGACCTGGCACGGGATCGTAAGGCGATGGCCCAGCGCCGGCGCAATCTGGAGGAAGCCGAGAAACGGCTCAGCGAGCTTGCTCCGCTCGAAGACACGAGGCCGCTCCAGGCCGCGCTCAACGCCGTTCCTCAAGACCTGCTCACCCGCATGGCCGCCGCCGACGAAGACGTCCGGCGCCTGGACGACATCGTCAAGCGGGCCACGCTGGAGCTGAGAATCTCGGCATCACAAGTCGGCGTCATGACCGTGCCCACCCGGGCCCAGGTCGACGAGCATGTGGAGACGCGGAACGACCTCAAACGGGACGGGCGCGAGCTGGTCAAGCAGCGGAAGGCGCTGACCGCCAGGCTGGATGACAAGCGCCTCAACCTGAACACCCTGCTGAGCGACGACCCGCCCCCGACCGAGGCGGAGCTAGCGGGGGCCCGGTCCGTCCGGCACGAGCTCTGGCTCGCGATCCGCGGCGGGCAGCACGACCAGGCAGGGGATTTCGAGCTGTCCCTTGACCGCGCCGACCAGATCGCAGACCGGATGCGCCGGGACGCGTCCCGGATCGCCGAACGTTACCGGCTGGAGCTCGAGATCGGTTACGACGAGAAGACGCTAGCCGCGCTCGACGAGGAGCAGGCCGCCCAGGACGACCGGGCCGACCGTTTGGACGCCGAATGGGACTCGCTGTGGGAATCCTTTCCAGGCCCCGTGCCCAAGCCAGGCGCCGCCCCATCCACATTGGACGTTGTCGAGAAGCTCCGTGGCGGTCTCAAGGATCTAGGCGATGCCCGAGCACGCCTCTCCTCCCTCCGTGAGCACGCCACCCTGCACATCGCCCGGCTCCGTGAAGTGCTGCGGGCGCCGGGAGAAGTTCCGCCCCTGAGCGCCGAGCACGCCCTGTCGGAACTCCCCGAACTATGCGAGATCGCCGGGCAGCGGCTGACCGAGCAAGCCGAGCTGGCACGTACGCACAACACGTACGAAAGCCGTCTCGTCACGGCCCGCGACGAGCTGATCGCCGCCGAAGCCGAAGTCGCCGAGCACGAGCGGAGCCTGACCAGCTGGGAAACCGCCTGGTACCAGTTGCTTATACAGGCGAAACTGCCCACCGACCGGGACACCACCGGTGCACTCACCGATCTGGAATGGCTCGGCCAGGTTGTTTCCTTCGTAGCGGAGGCCGCCAAGAACGAGCGTGACTCTGAAGAGGCCGCCGCAACGCTCGACCGGTTCCACACCCGGCTGGCCGCCACCGCCTCCGCCTGCGGTCATGCGATGCCGGACGACGAAACCGGACGTCAGCAGCTTGTCGGCGACCTCTACAAGAAGGTTAAGGAGAACCGATCCGCTGCGGACCGGCGAGATACGCTCGTTGACGATCAGGCCAAGCTGCGTACCGAGACTCGTGGCTTTGGAGACGCCGTCAGGGAATTGCGAGCCGAACTCACGCAGCTGTGCGAGAAAGCCAAGGTGGACAGCCTCGACACTTTGAGCGAGGCCGTACGGAGAAGTGAGACCTACAGGGATCTGAAGGCGAGCCTAGTCGAAGTCACGGCGGCGCTTCCGCCCGACGCCGACATAATGCTGGCGGAGTTCTCTGAAACCGACGAGCACCAGCTCACGGCTCGCCTTCACACGCTCACCGACCACGTCGACGACCTTGACGCCCAGCGCACCCACCAAGTCCAGCACCTCGGCGAGAAGAAGACGGAGTTCGCCCGCTTCGACGGCTCCGCCACCGCCACGCAAGCCGCCACAAGTGTAGAGACCACCGCAGCCGCGCTCCTGGAGGAGAGCGAAGAGTATCTCCGTCTGCAGATCGCCCGAAACATCGTCTTGTCCTGTATGGAGGAGTATCGGCAGGCGCAGCAGGACCCGGTGCTCGCACGGGCGAGCCTGCTGTTCGGGCATCTGACGCTCGGCGGCTATAGCGGGCTAGAACTCGATCAGGACGGAGATTCACCGGTCGTGCTGGCACGACGCGGTGCCGAGTTGCTCTCCGCCGACCAGCTCAGTGAGGGTACCCGTGATCAGCTGTATCTCGCGTTGCGGCTGGCGTCTCTGGAACGTTACGCCGAGGAGGATCGACCGCTTCCGTTCATCGTCGATGACATCTTCATGACCTTCGACGACCAACGCACCATTGCCGCGCTCGGTGTGTTGCACGACATGGCCGACAGGTTCCAGACGATCGTCTTCACCCACCATGAGCACTTGGTGGAGCTGGCCCAGACAGAACTCCCGCCTGACCGTGTACACGTTCACCGGCTGCCGCGGTTCGCACTCGAATGAACAAGGTCCCGCAAGCTACGCAGCAGCACCCCCTCCACGGCCGGCCGCCTCTGCAAGCCATCGCTGTTCTTCAACCACCGCGTCGCAAAAGCCGCCAAAGGTTGAGCGCCAACACCGCCCCTGCTTGTCGACTGACGCCGGCCACGCTCGGCGGTGTCCGCTACGGTCAGTGGACACCGCCGACTCTCGTCCGTGCGAAAAGGCCTGGAGCGCGTATACTGCTCCGCTCAGCGATGCCGCAATCCGGTCGACCGGCTGCTGCGGGCCAATACGGCGAGGTTGAGGATCGAGCGTACGAGCCGCTCAGCGTGCTGAACGCTCATCCCGTCATCTCCGTGCCCGTCGAACCAGATCAGAGCGCCATCACTAGCGTCGTGGGTGAGCCATGCTCCTTCGATGACGCCGCTGTCACAGACGTCATCGGGACGGTGCTGAGCGCACCAGGGCCGGCAACCCGGCGTCTTACTCGCTGGTTCTTTCGAATCAGCGATTGCCGCCCGGTCGCGTCCCGCCACGACCAGCACGAGGAGATTGAGTGCGATCTCCTGTGCCTCGTCGAGCGTCAGGTCGTAATTGCAGTGATCCCCGGTGTCGCCCACGCAGACGCGCGGCTCCGCCTCCCGGTAGTGCTGGACGAGGTTGATTATAGAGACGACGGGTTTGTACTGCGGTTTGTCCGGCATCCCGTAGTTGTCGTATGGCATCACCTGAAGAACGGTGTCCAGGCAATGGCTTCCGTGCTGGCGGTCTTCTGGATGATCAGACGAGCTGTGTTCGCGGTCGCACCACGACGGGCAGGCACTCAACGCGAGCCATTCAGCCGGATTAGCGGCTTCACGGCGAGCGCGCTGATGCGCGGAACACTCGACGACCTTGACGTCGAGCAGAGTGCCCGCAGGTTCGAGGAGTCGGTCGTCATTACCGCATTGAACGCATGCGAGGCCCTTGCGCTGAGCAGGGCTGAGGGATTCACGCAAGGCCACCAGATCGATCTCCGCAGTCACCATTACCGCCTCCTGAGCGCTCGCCGTTGCCTCAGCTGACGGGCGCGGAGCAGGAATCGTCGACTGAACCTTTAGATCCTTGGTGGGCGTGCTGGTGTCGGTACTGATGCTCATCGGGATCACGCACCTCTCGGTCGAAGCCGGTGGCTTGCAAAGCGTGGGTGCGTACACGCTCATACTTGGTCATACCTCAGGCACGCACAGCAGTAAAGCCCTAAAGCCTGTTGGCCGGGGTAACGGCTGATGCTCTAGGTGTTTGGTGAACGAGCACGACACGTGCGCCGCGACGAGCGGAGTGCCGCCAAAGCACAGCGTCGGCAGAGACATGGGTGTGGGCTCGATGTCGGCGCCGACGCTTGCACCATGCAGGTCGGCTCCACCTGTTTACACGGCGGAGGCGCCGGCCGAACCAACCCACCTCCATCACGTGCCGCATGCGGGCGTGACCAGACATATCTCCGTGACTGGTTCCTTGCCGAGCGGCCCGTGCAGTACAGGGCGCACCAGGGAGGACCGCTCTCCGTCCAGAGGGCCCGCCGCGGGCACATCCCTTGATCTCTTAGGTGACGCATATAGATGAGAAAGATGAGGTTGATGAGGAAGACGGTAGGGAAGTGACCAAAGAGACGATCGCGGCCGAAAGTGCACACGATGTCGCCCGATAGAAACATAGACACGGTCTCGGCCTATACGTATTTACGTTTGGGATAGACCGAAAAACATGCTTCGACACTGAAGTGGCCAATCTCAGACAATCTTGAGGAATTTGTCGCACCTGTTCGCCACACTTTGCCGTGAAGCGTGGGCACACGGTGGCTTTTAGGAGGCGGACGTGGAACAGCCCCGACGATGGTGGCAAGCCGTACTTCCAGCCGACTGGACGGTTTTCGCACTGTCGGACGACCTAGCGCGGGAACGATACACCGCACTCTTGGCTGCTCTCGAAGAGCTGTCGACTCGAGGACCCATGTCAACCCTGGATGAGATCATCGCCCAAATGCGGAGCGTCGGCTACCATGATCCGCTGCCTGAGTCAGAGTTGCGAGACGCGCTGGATAGGCTTGCCAAGAAGGGGACGGAATTCGTTGAGCCGTTTCGCGACTACACGGCGCCCGTCCGTTCCTACCAAGGTCTGCTCATCCGGCAGGAGGCGTGGGCGCTAACGCGCAAGGGCCGGGGCATAGTCGCCGCTGTTCGAGCAGCTGTGCTCGACGCACGACGAGCATTGCAACTTCCCAGCAGGCTGCTTGACAGCGTCGAGTTGACCGTACGCAACATGCTGGAGCACCTGTCGAGCGAAAACGGCATCCTCCCTATGGACCTGGATGACGTGCGGACACGTATCGAAGAACTGCAGCGCGTCACAGCCGACTTCTATACGGCTTTGGCGCAGTTGGTGCAGTCAGACGTCACTGACGATGAGCTGTTCGGTGACAACCGGGATCGGGTCATCGAGGCGTTGCGGCAGTTCCCTCGCGAATACGAGCGTGCCCTGCGGCGAGTCGAGGCCGCATTGGCCGACCTGCGTGCCGCAGGTCACCGGCGGATCGTTGAAGCAGCAGTCCCTCATGCTGGACTGATTGACGTCCGCGACCAGCAGTATTGGGTAGAGGAGCGGGTACGCCGAATATCGGATCTTGAGGCATGGTTCACGTCGGATGGCACCGTGCAACGGCTGATCTCATCAGCGACTGGAGCCGTATACACGCTCCTGATAGCCATCGAGCGCCGGTATTCAGCTCGCCGCCGCGGCTCGGACCTCGGACGAGACTTTCACGTGCTCGCACGAAGCTTGTACCGGCAGCCCAGCGACGAGGAAGCTCGACGAGTCTTCGCTGCAGCCTTCGGCGACTGGCCTGCACGGCACGCGACGGCGGGTGGAACAGAAGAAGAAGACGTTGCCCATGGCACCTCAGCGATTGCAGGCAGCTCGCCGTGTCAGGTCGAGGTGACGTTGCGCGAGCATGAACGACAAGGACGCCCCAGCGGACGCCCGCGCAAGGTTCCTGACACTTCGATGGAACGTGCCGCCGCAGTCGCAGAAGCGTCGGTTGAGGCCGCCCGCCGCCGGCGTCTGGCCGCGCGTCTGATCACCAATGGGGAGGTCGGGCTCGACCATTTCGCGGGCTTGGACTCTGAGACAGCTGTCGTCCTGTTCCGAGCCATCGAGACTGCGCTCGCGCAGTTCGACCCGAAATCGGGTTGCGGAATCGCTCCCGCTGATAGCGCGAATGTCCTTGTCGAAGTCAGGCCAGGCGTTCTCGGTAGGACCGTGACGGTGGACTTGGCCGAAGGGCGACTGACGGGCCCAGATCTTAGGGTGCGCGTCATCGCAATCCAATCCGAATTGACCATAGTAGCTACTCGCAAAAGGGCTGATCGGAAGGTGATGGTCGTATGAGCGGACCTTACCTCGACGCGGATCTCCGGGAGGCTGCTCGGACCCTGGTCGCGACCGGACGACTTCGTGCCGAGTGCGACCCTGAACGCTACCGAGCTGCCGTCAAGGGTCGTCATGAGCTGGCTGCGTTCTTCCGCTAGCAGCTCGGGTGGACCTTGGAAGTGCTGGAGGTGGCCGAACTCGTCCGGCTTCACAAGCGGCGTATGGACGTTCCTGCCGACAGAGGGCCAAGACTGGAGCGCGGACGAGGCGATGGGCCTCTGACGCCCAAAGAGGTGCTTGTGTGCACCGCGCTAGTGTGCGAACAGCTCTGGCGCCGATCTCGAATGAGTCTGCGCGAACTGCTCCAGGCGATCGCACAGGTTTGCGCTGCGGAAGCCCCGGACGGCACCCTTCCGGAGTTTCCGGTTGTCGCGCCGAACGGCGTCGGCAAGCAGGCGGCACGGCAAAATCGGCAGCATCTCGTGGACGCGCTCAAGCTGCTGGTGGCGGAAGGCACCATAGCGGTGGACGCCGACCTGGATCACGCTGTGGATGACGAGGACAGTGATCTAGTGGTCAGTGCGGCCCGTGATCGCCTGGCCGCCAAATTTTCCTCCCTATCGCCGGTACTGCTTGGCTTGGACACGCTCCCGCCCGAACAACACTTCACCGCTCTGTCAGCGCAATCTCTGGTTGATCCGGATGAGATGGCTCATTCGAACGTGCCGTCCAGCTTGGAAGATCGACGGCTACGTATGGTTCGCCGACTCGTTGACGATCCAGGCTCCGACCCCATCGACGATCACACGGATGGCTCGCCATACCTGCATACTCTGTCGGGCCGGGAACGCGCGCTCAACATCGTCGGATCCCTTGGCTACACCACAACGGTCAGGCGAGATTGGTGGCAGGTCACAGATCCGACAGGAATAGGCACCGATACCACGTTCCCGAACGGTCGCCGCACAGAACGGCAGGCCGCGCTCGCGCTGCTTGCCGTTCTACCTCGCCGCGCGGACTCCACGGCGCCGCTACCCGTCGCGGAGGTGCTCGGTGTGTTGGAGCAGGCACGGGAGGACTTGCCCCGCTGGGCAGCCGCCTACTTCGGGCGGCTGCCGGTCCTCGCCCGAGCCGCCGCTGCCGAGCTTGTGGCGGCGGGCCTTCTCCGGGAATCTCCAGAAGAGCCCGACATCTGGCTTCCCACCCCTGGAATCCACATGTGGCGCGTGCGCGTCCGCCCCAGCGCAAAGGCACAAGGCGAGCCCCTTGATGCCTGCGGATTCGTTCAAGCGCCCCTTCCTCACACCGACGAGAACCCAGGGACCATGTCATGACAAAGACTCAGCACCCCGCTCATCTGCTCGCTGCGGGAGACATCGCCACGCTTGGGGTTCCGGGCACGGACGACCGTTGGCAGCCCACTCGCGCCGGCGTGGTCAACTCGTGGGCCTGGGCCGAGGAAACCTTGCTGTTCGCAGATGGCTGGCTCGCGCTGGCCGGCCCCAATGGCTCCGGTAAGTCTCTGACCGCGTCCATGCTGATCACTGTCCTGCTCGACGCCGAAACAAGTCAAACGGCACTGTCGGTCTCGGGCAAAGCGAGCGGAACTCTCACCAGCAGACACACCGACCGGAACGAACGTGAGGACCGGACAGGCGCCTGGTGGCTGGAGTACGGCCTACGTGACAGCGCTACCGGAAAGACGACATACCTGACGACCGGGTTGTGGCTGAGGTCCACCGGCAGCGAACTGCAACGCGTGTTCTTTCTCGCACCCGGCCGTGTTGGACATGATCTGATTCTGCAGCGCGATCGCGAGGCGATTCGGGTAGCCGACCTTGTCGATCAACTGGTCGAGCTCCATGGGGAACTATTCACCTCGTCCTCGACCCTGAGGAAGCAGATATCGGCACGTCTATCTGCTGTCGGCGACGAGTGTGGTTACCGGCAAGCCATACGAACGCAACTGTTCGCACCTCTGGACGAAGTACAGTTCGAGGCATTGATCGCCGTGCTGCGCAGCCTGCGTAGCGTCCGCACTGCCGAAGCTATATCGCCGTCGAGAATGCGGGAGGTCCTCACCGAAGCTCTGCCTGCCCTCGAGCCCGACCAGCTCAAGCTCATCGCCGAGGCAATGGAACGCATCGCCGAGTTGGAGAGCCAGCTCGACCGGGCCCGCGCTGAAGCTCAGCTCTTGAAAGACGCACATCGCTACTACCGGCGCTATCTCACCGCCGTCAGCCAGCTTCAAGCGGTCGAGCTATCGTCCGCCAACAATGCCTATGACGACCAGACCCGGCTCGCCAGGGAAGCGAGTGAAAGCCTGCAGAGTGCCGAGAGTGCACGATCATCGGCCGACACTAGGTTGAAGGCGACTCGGAACGCGATCTCCCGTCTGGAAGGCGAGCTCGAGGCCGCTGACAAAGTACTCGGTGAACATGTCGGGGCGGAACTGCCGCATTTGGAGACGAGAGCCGACGATCTGACTACTGCCGCAGATGACGCAGACATAAGAGCCGAGCAGGCTCAGGAAAGTGCAAGTCACGCAATTGAGCAGGCCCAAGAATCAGCCGGTTCCGCTCTTGATGCGCAGCGCCACCTCGACAACCTGACAGGCCAGTTGCGACGTGACTCTTCTGCCCTCGGGGGCGAACCGGCATTCGATCGGCTCCTCACGGCACTCCACGGGGTCGCAAGCATAGAAGCAACAGCGTCGATTCCTGCCCTGGACCTGTCCCAGCTGGGCGCCACGCCGACCGCCTGGACCGAGGCGCGCAACAAGCAGATCAGCCAGGTGAAGGCCGCCCTCCACCAGCACAGCGAGGCGCAGCACTCTGAACGTGCGATGGCTCAGATCAGACGCCGAGCTGAGCAGAACGAAGATAAGGCCCGCGTCATGGCCGAGGGCCGATCACGATCGAGTCGGAAGGCCGAATCTTCGCTCCGTAACGAACTCGACGTCTGGTCAGCGACCCTTCGACACGTCGACTCGCCGCCCGAGAGACTCGGTAGCTCTGATGATCTGGCATCAGACGAACTATTGTCTCCTGGGGCGGTGAGCATGTGGCTGGAATCCGCCGTCGCCACTGCTCGCGTCCGCATCGACGTCGCGGGGCATCGGGAGCGAGCGACTACCGACGCCGCCGTGGCATCCCAGGCCGCCCAAGCTGCAGTACAAGCACGTGCCGCGCACACAGCGGAGCTCGTTCGGGTGGAGAAGGCAGCCACTGATCTTCGAAAGGTCAGCGTCGAGACCGGAGCAGAAGCCAAGGCAGACGAGCAACAACGTGTACAAGCTCATAAGGACCATGCGAGAGAGTTGGCGGCCGCCCAAGCGAGCCTGACTGCGGCGCGGCACCACCAGTCTGAAGGTGCGGCAGCAGCAGCCCGGGCAGCACGCGATTGGCTCGCGAAGGCCCACCGCTGGCTAGGTTCTCTGAGATTCCTAGATCAGAAAGCCATCACCCTTCCTGAGCTCACCGAAGATGTCTCTCCGGCTTTGCTTGAAGCGCTTGATCCCGCTGCGGTACAGCTGGCGGCGCACAACGCCCACGCGATCGCGGCCCCTGAACTCCACGGCCGAGTCTCCGCCGCACGCAACCGAACTAAGGAGATCGCTGATCGCATAGACATTCTCGAAACCGACCTGGCACAGGCGCGCCAGGCACCTCCCATTCCAGACGCGCCGACGTGGCGGAGTCGCCATCCCGAAGACGGTGTACCGCTATGGGCTCTGGTCGACTTCGCTGACAATCTGTCCTCGTCCGATGCCGACCGGCTCGAAGGTGCGCTGCTGGTGTCCGGGCTCCTTGACGCGTTGGTCACTGCTGACGGGCTTCTGGCCACGGGGGATCTCGTCATCACCGCCCGACGACCGGCTGCGGGGCGGACACTCGCAGACTTCCTTCGTCCTGAAATCCACCATGACGTGCCTGCTGCCCAAATCGCGGGAATCCTGCGAGCCATACCAGTCGATGCTTCCATGAGCGGCCACCTGCCCGGCACGCTGGCCAATGGGGTGCTAACCGCGTCCTCTCCCCAGGACTATCGAGCCACCTATATCGGCAACACGGCTCGCGAGCGCGCCCGTCGTGAGCGCATCGCCAAGCTTGAGGGCAGGCTCGCACGACTCAAAGGCGAACTCGCCCTCGCCCGAGAAGAGTTGAGCTCCCGAGAGCGGGACGTGCAGATCGCGACCGACGAACGTGACGGCGTCCCGACGGACTACTCTCTTCGCGCAGCTCGTGATCAATTGACTCAGCTCACCAAAGATCTGGACCTTGCCACACAACAGACGGACCGCCTGACCGCCCAAGCAGAGCGCGTTCTCCTGAAAATCGTGGCGGATCTGGCTGCCAAGGCTGCCCAGCGTGCTTCACGGCTAGCCGAGGCTCAACAAGAGTTGCACCACTGCGAGCAAGCCGCGAACGCTGCGGACACGCGAGCAACCGAAGCGGAGTCAGAAGCGGCCGATCTCGCCAGTATCGCGGCCGACAGCGAAATCGCCTACGTGGAGGCCAACCGCGCGCAGGAAGAGGCTGACGCGGAACATGAAGGGTTCCCCCACGCATCGCTGACCAGCGTGGTTCATGCACAGGAGGCGGAAGCTCGAGCCGACGACGAATTGCGGCGTGCTCGTAGAGACGTAATCGACGCAGTCGAGCAACACCAGCAAGCCAGTAGCGCGGTCAAAGAAGGACTTCGGGCGCTGAATCAAACGGCGACCTTGCCTGACGGGTCGCTGTTGCCCACCTCCCGCGAGGCGCTCGACAAGCACCTCGATGCAGTCTCGTCTCTCGCCCGCGCCATCGACGGTTGCTCTGCCGCTGCCCAACGATGCCGCGACCTGATACAGATCGCCCGGCGGGATGCCGGCAGCGCCGCCACGCTGCAAACCGCCGCTGTTAAGACCGCCGATGCCGCAACCAACGCACGGCTTCTGGCAACGAACGCTGTTGCGAAGGTTGCCAAGATCCGCGAGCTCCATGGTGCCGAGTACCAACAACTGATTCATGCTCGCCAGCTCGTCGCCGACCAGTTGCGGCATGCCAAAGATGCAGTTCAAACGTTGCAAGCTGAATGGCAGGCCGCGGAACGGGAGACGGTGGTAGCCCAAACCACTCTCAACAACATCGAACCCCATCGTGCCGAGGCCGAGCACCACCGAGACCGCTCTCTCCGTCTGCTTGGCCGCCTGGTCGACGAACGGCTCGCCGCCCTGCCTGAAGACCTACCAGCCGACGAAGCCGGCCGACCCGCGAACCTCACCTCTGGTCTCCGCTGGGCCCGCCGCCTCCTAGCTGACAAACCTGCCAGCCCCGAACGTATGAACACCCTTACCCAGAACCGCAACCGCGCCCTAGCCGCGTTGGAGGACAAGGTCCGTACCGCCAGTACCGCGCTCGCCCGCTTCAACCGACAGATCGTCCTTGTCACCGTGGAAGACACCGAGTGGCGACGAGCTATCATCGCCGAACCGGACGCCGCCCGAGGCGACGATCTCGATCTCGCCATCCAAGCCCTACACGCCAGTATTGGTCAACTCGAAGAGGACCTCCGCGACGACGTGAAGCAGACCTTGAAGACGGGCCTGTTCACGAAGCTGCGGCGCGATATTCAACTGCGCCTGGACGCCGCACGTGAACTGGTCAAACAGATCCGTGCAACCTTGCAAGAAGTCCGCACTGGCGTGGCCAATGTAGGTGTCCAGGTCGACTGGGATGTTCGCGACGACAAGGACGCTCAGCACATGATCGAGCTGATCAAGCACCCGCCGTCCGAGGAGACATTCGAGCGCATGTACACGATCTTGCGGCAGCGCATGGACGAAACAGTCGGCGAGCCGTGGCCTGATCGCGTAGCACACACCTTCGACTACCGCGCCTGGCATGAATGGGACATTGCCGTAACCCACTCCTCATTCGGCGACGGCGAGGCGTTCAGGAAAATCTCCTCACGGTCCAACCCGCTGGAATCACTGTCAACCGGAGAGCGCCGGCTCGCCACCATGCTCCCTCTACTGGCCGCGGCATGGTCCATGTACTCCGGCAAGACCTACTGCGGGCCGCGCCTGCTGTCGATCGACGAGATCGATGCTGCCTTCGACGAGCCGAACCTCCGCCAAGTTCTTGGGCTCCTCCGATCGTGGAACTTCGACATCCTGGCCACCACACCGTCCCTCGCGCCTATGATCAAACGAGAGGCTGGCCAGGCCGTGGTCCATGAAGTCGTGGCCGCTGGAAGACACCGCATCACTGTTCCGTGGCTGTGGGAAGGACATGGCGAGGCACGACCGCTGACTCTCGACTTGGGCAGCTCATCATGAACCGCGACCTCGACCTGATCGTGCACGATCCTGACTTCGCGCGGCTATGGGCCAGCATTCACGAACGATTGTGCGCAGGAGTACCAGCTGACCGCATCGCCATGGTGAGGGTGTCCGATCTCTCGCCTGCCGCGATCGCTGAGCTTCGCTCCTGGTTGGACACCACGACCCGGCGTCGACGTGGCCGGTCAGCAGTCATCGTAACCGACGCAACCGCAACCGTCCCCGTTCGCCAATTACTATCTGTGCTCCAGATATCCTCGGAGGATCTGGTCACTCTCGCTGAAAGGGCCACCGGCAAACGCATCGTGAACCGGGCCGTCGCCCGCAGGGAGGCCTCCGAACGGCGGCAGGACCTGTGGGCGTACGCCAACGACCGACTTCCTCAGTTGTCCAGTCTGGTCGAACGCATGCGGTCAGCAGGCGTCAGCGACGACGAGCCCGAGATTCGCCGTTTTGTCAACGCCCTGGCCGAGGTAATCAGCAAGCTGCCCTTCAAACCTCCCATCAGCCTGCCCAAACTTGCCCACGACTACGCTGGGGACCCTCACTATTTCGACCTGAAAACATTGAACGGAGCGCGGCTGATCTCCGCCATCGCAGAGTTCGTTGGTGAGCCGGAATGTGAACGCCCCGATCGTGTCCGCGCTTTGCTCGCCAGCGTGGGAATCATCGCTGATCGCCTGTCATCCACAGTCCTCTTGTACCGAGTGCAAGTCACGGGCAATGGCGTGATGGACCGCCGCCTTCGCGACGCGACGACCCCTGTCGCGGTCACCTTGCTTGATCTCATTCTTGATCCGCCGACCCTGGCACAACAGACCCTGACCGTCGTCGAAAACCCGTCCGTTCTGGAGGCGGCTATGGTGTGGGACAAAGATCTTCCACTCGCGTGCACCAGCGGGCACCTACGGGGCGTGGACCATGCCTTCCTTCAGCTCGTCTACGATCAACGAGCTGTCACCCTACGATACGCTGGCGACCTCGACGCCGACGGTATCCACGTTGCCTCCTACATTGCTGAAAATTACGGCGCCGAGGTGGTCGCAATGGATGCAGAGACGATCGCCGAGGCCGGATCAAAGCCTTCCGCAGTACCACTCGGCTCGCTCATAAATCCGACCCTGAAAGCAACATATGGCCTCTCGGAATACGTTCTGTTCCAAGAGCACGACACGGTCCTTAGACGCATATTTGACACTTCCCTTCCCCCCCGCAACGCCAGAACGGGAAGGAAATAGTTAGCCCTTTCGTCGCTGATCCTTATAATCACCACAGCAATCGCTCCATTATGTGGTGCGTGCCTGTGATTCTCTCCATGCACAATACCGAATAGAGGGCAACTGAATGCACAGGCAAAAAGGCCGCGTCGAGCCATCTCCACTGCTGCAATCAACGCGGCGGAATCAGTGCCCGAGTGAGATCTTCGCGTAGACGGTCCTTCAAAGATGCGGGGTCGTCGGTTTGCTGGTGTGCGATGCTGATCGTTGAAACGCCGCAGCAGTTCAGCAGCCAAGTCGCGGGCACAGACGGCTGGTGACAGCTCGTGGCCAACGGTCAGGCTCGACGAGTCGCCCAAGGTCACTAAACATGTCCACACTCAGGCTGAAGGTGTGGTGCACGGCGTCTTCGAAACCGGCCGGGCTGGACCTCTGCCTGCCATAGCCCTCTCTTCAAAGAGCTCGGATTGGATGCCGTTCGGGTACGCGCGTGGGATCACGTGGTCGTGACCCCTCTGGGCCAAGACCCTGGAGTCTGCCCGTGACACGTACGGGCTTGTAGTTGGGCCCTGACAAGGCCAGAGGGATTGGATAGTGCTGTGGGTAGCAGGGCCGGATCAGCCGTAGGCCTGATCCCACGGTGGGCGCTGTAGCGCTTCGAGTCCGAGGCCCTCAGACCGTATGCACGATTGGATGAGCAGGCGGGAGGGTAGATGTTAGCCTCGTGCTTTCGCGGTGAATTTCGCACGAGTTGATCGACTACATGAGAAAAGTGCTTCTGAGCTGGGAGGATGGGGCTTGTCTAAGGTCCTGTCCACGCCAGATCAAGAAGCACTTTTCACGTGAAGACTATCGCCTCCCACCGCCCCATCACCGCCTCCGCCGACGGCACCGGGCTGCTGTCCCACGCCGGAAGCCTGCTGCTGCTCAATACCCTGCACGTCACCGGCCTGGACCGGGCACTGTCGGCCCAGCTGGAGCGCTGGCGGCCCGGGCGCGCGGTGCACGACCCCGGCAAGATCGTGGCCGATCTGGCCGTCAGCCTCGCCCTCGGCGGGGACTGCCTGGCCGACATCGCCGTGCTGCGCGCCCAGCCCGACCTGTTCGGCCCCGTCGCCTCGGACCCGACCGTCTCCCGCCTGATCGACCGGCTCGCTCGCGACGAGGTCAAGGCGCTCAAAGCCCTGCGCGCCGCCCGCGCCCTCGCCCGCGAGCGAGCCTGGGAACTGGCCGCAACCGCGGCGCCGGGCAGCGACGGCGAGCTGATCCCGCTCGACCTGGACGCCACCATCGTCATCGCCCACTCCGACAAGCAGCACGCGGCGCCGACCTGGAAACACACCTTCGGCTTCCACCCGATGACGGTCTTCGCCGACCACGGCCCGGGCGCCTCGGGCGAACCGCTGGCCATCGTGCTACGACCGGGCAACGCCGGCTCCAACACCGCCACCGACCACATCGAGGCCACCCGCCACGCGCTGGCCCAGCTGCCCCGGCACCGCCGGCGGCAGGTGCTGATCCGCACCGACTCCGGCGGCGGCACGCACGAGTTCCTGGCCTGGCTCACCAAGCCCGGCCGACGGCTGTCGTACTCGATCGGGTTCCCCCTCACCGAGGAGGTGCAGCAGGCCGTGCTGCGCCTGCCGAAGAGTGCGTGGACGCCCGCCTACGACGCCGACCGGCAGGTGCGGCCCGGTGCCTGGGTGGCCGAGCTGACCGGCCTGCTGGAGTTGTCGGGCTGGCCGAAGGGGATGCGGGTCATCGCCCGCAAGGAGCGCCCGCACCCCGGCGCCCAGCTGCGTTTCACCGACGTCGACGGATGTCGCGTCACCTGCTTCGTCACCGACGCCAAGCGCGGCCAACTCGCCGACCTGGAGCTGCGGCACCGTCGCCAGGCCCGCGCCGAGGACCGCATCCGCTGCGCCAAGGACACCGGCCTGGCCAACCTGCCGCTCCATCATTTTGCCCGCAACCAGATCTGGTGCGAGCTCGTCGCGCTGGCCTGCGAACTCCTGACCTGGATGCAGATGCTCGCGCTGCCCGGCACCGCCGCCCGCAGCTACGAGCCCAAACGTCTGCGCCTGCGGCTGTTCGCGGTGGCCGGACGGCTGGTGCGCGGCGGCCGGCGGCTACGCCTGCGCCTGGCCGCTCGATGGCCCTGGGCCCACGACATCCTCACCGCACTTGCCCGCCTGCAAGCCCTGCCAGCCCCACCTTGACCAGCCACAAGCCGCCCCTACGACCAGGAAGGAAACGCCCGCGGGCCCGTGGAACCCCGCCCACCCGGCGCGACAGCCGGGCCAGCGCGCTGACCACAGCCTGCATTTGAACCCTCAGCCGAACTGTTCAGACGGCCACACCAAGATCACGAAAGATCGAGGTTAGCTGCACCTCGCTGGTGGGCTGAGATGGCTAGCCATGGGAGCTAATCCGGGAGCATGGCTCTCGGGCTTGGGTCCCGCTGGTGAGTTCCTTTTCGTAGCGATGTGCTTCTTTGTGATCATAGGTGTATGTACGATCTTAGTCGCCGCCTACAAGACAAAGCACCGTGAGGGCGAGGCCCGCATCTCTTGGAAAGAAATCTCAGTCCGATGGAGCCAAGAGAAGCTACAGGAAGAGTCTGAGGCGTTAGAACAGGCGCAAGACGACACACGAGCGGTAGAGAAACCGCGAGCAGCTGTCGGCGATAACGTCACCCCGAACGGGGGTGATGCAGTCGTCTAGACAGGCCCCCTCTTCTGAGGGGACCTTCTGTGTTCTCGGCAGGATGGAGGGATTCGAACCCTCACCGCCCTACCCTTAGCCACCATACTGAGTGCTAGACCTGCCTGCCAACGCACAGCGGTTTCTGGTCGACCTGTCGCGGGCCGCTGAGACCATTCGCCTCCCGCTTTTGGTGTCAGGACCATGGGGAGGTCCATCTGGAGACGGCGGGTCCGCTTGGGCGAGGATCCTAACCGGTGGCCTAGCCAGCCCGTCGTCGACGGTCACGTTTCAAACGTTCGCCGTCTTACTCGCACATCATCGAGTCCTTGCTCGTAAAGTACTGTCACATGGATACTTTGCCTGACGCTGGCTCGTCCCAACTGGGACTCTTGGATCTGTCTGCCGACCTTTCGGTGCCAGAAGTGTACGCCGGAACGGATTTCACGCTATATTTGCACGTCAACAACCCCTTCGGGCAGCGGCTGTGGATTCGCTCGGTCGAATTGAGCTTGCCGACACAGCTTACGTGGCGACCGGCAGCGCACGAGACAAAGCAGGAAGCTTCCTCACATGCTGAGAAAAGGATCGAGGATCGGATCAGCAATAGGGCCGAGGAGATCTCCAAGGTCGAGGAGGAGCTCAACAATCTCTCGCGAGACGATTCCCGCAAAACTGCTCTGCAAGAGAAGTTGCACGCCCTCCTAGCCAAGCAGAAAGAAGACCGAGACGAGATCAAGGCCATTCATGGAGGCATGTTCGTAGAGATCTCCGGCGAGTCGAAGCTCTATCTGGATGAGCCTGTAGTTAAAAGCTTACACCTCGACGTATCAGGTGGATCTTCAGTGACTATTCGGAACGCGACCGCAGGCTTCGACGATGTCGAGCGGGTGCCCCTGCGTGGTTCGCTGCCGGAAGGAGCTGCTTTGGAGCCCGGGTGCACGGACGTTTGGACGATCCGACTCGGCAGCAACAGGAGTCCCTTCTTTATTCCAGCCCAATACCGGCTGCAGCTCACCGTTATATACAGCCTGACTCCCATCAAGCGAACTGGGCAGATAGACCCTTCGCTAGCCCCGCTATTCTCTAATACGACAACAGTCATAGTGCCTGTCAAGGCAGCGCTGTGGAGTATCATTTTAGGCGGTATTCTAGGCGGCGCCATCGGCGGCATAGGAAGGTCGCTCCAGAACGCTAAGACACTAGACGCCCTTTTCGCTGATCACCTAGGCGCAAGCCTTGGCAGTCTCTTTCTTTCGCTGATACTGAGCGCCGCGGCCATAATATTCTCGGCACGAAAATCCGATGCCCAGACATTTGTGACTGTAGAAGATTTTTGGGGAGGCATGCTTATTGGTTTTCTTATCGGCTATTCCGGAACCGCCGCTTTCGCTGAATTTCCAAAAGTCGGTCAAGGAGGCGCCGGTGGGCCGTAGCTTGCCCCACCACCGTGCAATGAATAGGCGTGCAGCGCTTCCCCACCATGCGACCGGAGTACGGTGCCGATTGCAGACTTGGCAGCGTGACAGTCACCTGCCACCTATCATGGGGTGCTCGCGTCGAGCGCATGTCGGTCCGCCTTGTGCCCCTGCCCTCCTCATGGTGGCGAGGGTTGACGGAACAAAGTCGCGCCAGGTCGCGCCCATGCCCATTTACACGCCTCCACCGCCGAGCATGCCTTCATCAACCGGTGCCTGTACCTGTCCGAAGTCTGACGTGCGTTCAACGAGGGACATTCACGGGATGGTCTTGCGTGACCCACGCGCAGCATGAGGTATCTGCCCAGCTCAACCCAGCCAAGGACACGGCTTAGATTCCGCTCTCCTACTGCGGATGCCTGGATTGGCTGCGGCTGCCAGACATCGGTCATCTTCCCGCATGCTGGCCGTGGCTTGGGCGGACGTAGATGCCTTTCCCGCTGGGAGCCGGCATCAGATGGCCGCGGTTGAGCTGACAGCAGCGCAGATTACAACATGTCTACACGCCGACGAATCTGGCTGCCGCCGATCCGGGCCATCGCGGCGATTTGAGTGCTAGGGGCGAATATCGTGCACGTCTTCATCCTCGTCCTCGAGGGACCACCCATCGGCCCTGACGTCGGATTTTTCCAGCGCAACGTGAAATCGCAACGGACATTCGCCCTCTATTTAGTCCAGTTCGTCGCTCAGCCGTTGGTGTCCGAGATTGTGGTGCTGACGGTGATACTGAATATGGTCACGATCGATTTCATGCTTCAGCATGAGCTTGCCGATTGGCTCGCCATCCGTTCGATCTATTACGCTGTAATTATCCTCAATGGTGATCGCCCCGTACTTGAAGAGGTCTCGGTGGTTGGGGCAAAGGCAGAGCATGTTGGCTTTGTTATCAGGCCCTAGGTGCGGCCGCTCTAGCCCACGGATGTGTACAGTGGCAGCGATCCGCAGACCGCCTGGCACTTCAAGCACGGTGCCACACACCTGACATGCATGGTCGTACACCTGCTTCAGATCAGTCGCCAGCAACCTGTCCGCATAGACCCCAGGCGCAACCTCTTCCCGACGCCCAGGGGGAAGCTTTCGACTCAGATGGGGCGTTGCGGTCTTCTTCGGTGACCCATCATCTAGCTGCTCAAGCCGGAACTGAAGCACAGTAGGCCCATCGACACCACGTTTGGTCCAGTAATCGGCAACCATGAAAAGCCCGTCGTAGCTGTAACCGGCCGACGGCGAAAACCTCTCATCACCCCCAGCGCCACGAATAACCCGCACCGGCAGCTTGGTCATAATGCTCTTGATGAGAGCAGCGTTACCCGAATCGTCCGCCGACTGATCCTTAACCTGCACGCCGGTATTAGGATCACGCCCACCATGACCGGTGTAAATTATCACATCCCCGTAGTCTTCATCGTCCTTGTAACCGCCCGAAACCACGATGGACTCCGCGCCACCCCGCTCAGCAGTGCCACAGATGCCCGCCTGCAGCGGCCTGTGCACACCTGCGTCGTGCAACGCCCGACGGCTCTCGAAGACGGTGTCCGGCTGGATTCCCTCAATGGCACCATAGAACTCTTTGACTTCGAAGCGCTTCTGACTCTTATGCGCACGGTTGCGGACCAGCGCGATGTGGGCTGCAAAGTTCGACTCACGCTTCTGCGGAATGGGGAGACCCTTATCTCGCAGCGACTCACGCGCATGCTGGAAGATCGCATCCAGCTCGAGGAACTCAGGCTGCTCTGGGATTCCTTCACGGATGAGGTGAATCAGCTCGCCAGTAAAAGCTGTGTAGGTATCTAGACCGCCGAGCGCGGTCTTGTTCTCGGCCGTCGCTGTCATTAGATATGTGCCAGTGACACGGGCGCTGTTCGCAACCCGCTCCGTGCCATCCTCGGCACCCATCAGCCCGAGCGCGAGCCCGCTGTAGCAGCAGTCAAGGATCACAATCTTGCGCCGCGCGCGACTCGCCCGAAGCTCATTTCTTACGGTGTCGTAGGCCACTGCACTGTACATGCGATCCTTGTGTGAGTCGACCAGCGTGAGATATAGGTCGCTCTCCAATGAATGCATCAGACCATGGCCAGCGAAATACACGATAAGGGTATCTTTAGCCTCTTCTCGAGCCTGCCACAACGGATCCATCATGGCGTCTACCGATGTGGGGTTATGAACAATCGTGCAGTGCTCCGCCGGCAAACCCCACAGGTCAGACCGCTGCAGGAGACCGCTCAACGCCTTCAGGTTGTTTTCTACAGCAGGGAGAGATCCCAAATAGGTGTATTTACTCGTGCCAATCAGTACGGCACGCGATGTTAATGGGTCTGGGAGGTTCAATCGTGATCCTCCAAAGCCTTCAGGATTTGGACAACGAATTCCGACTCTGCCTCAGAGACCACGACAGTGGTCGCCCCATGCTCTATGGTCACCTGTGGACGATGACGCCGCGTTCCGCGCCACCGCGATAGTGTCTCGATGAATGCCGGCCATTGCAACCCACTTGTCACGACCAGGGCGATGAGATCGAGCGTGTCCCCCATCTCGCCGGGTTCCGGATCTTTCGACTGCAGGCGCACATCCATATAGTCAAGAGCGTCGAGGTCCCTCATCAGCCAGTCATAGAGCGACCGGAGCTCCTGCTCGGCAAAATCTCCGCTCATGCGAAGGTTGACCGTTTCACCCACCAGAATCTCCACCAATCAGCAACGAATCCGTATCGGGGATACTACCGCCACTCACCCCGCATAAGCTTCCAAACGCAAGAAAAACGGGCAACTCGTTCAGCCTCTCCGTGACCAGCATCCACCCCATCGTCAATCGTGCGCACACTAGAACACGAAGGGAAGGTCGATCCACGACAGTTTCTACATCTGATTGCCAGACCAGCTGCACACACGGGCCTTACGGTTGAACGTGCCGTAGCACCGAGCACTGGCCGCTCCGAAGGAATCACTGGCTAACGTCCTCCGCATCGACTGCACTGTCACGCCCAGACGGGTCGACGTAGCGATCTCCGTTGAGCACGGGACACGCCGTCTTTGAGACAACCCTCTTCGCCCCTTGCCTCCTGTCGAAGATGACATCCACTTGGCGCGTTGAGATCACTGTTCCCTAGAGCGGCACCCACGGAGCGAGTCCGAGCGTAAAGCCCTCGACGAGTTCGGGCACATGCACGGGCTGATCTTCCAGGTGGTGCGGAGCGCGGCAAGAAGCCGATCGGCAGCGTGAAGGTCGGCTGCCTTTACGCCTGATCGCCCTTTATGTGAGGCGGGCCTTTCGCGCGGCGGAGGGCCCACTTTTGCGTGATACTCCAGGCATGCCGTTGGCCGCGAACCTCTGGACCACTCTGGCGCCCGCGCTCGTCGGGGCGGGGGTCGCAAGCCTGGGGCTGCTCGTCGGGTTCCTGCAGTGGCGCAAGAGCCGTGAGGTAGAGCGCGACAAGCTCGACGTGGAGCGCGCCAAACTCGCCTGGGACAAGGAGAAGACCCAGCAGGAGCTCGTCGCGGAGGAAAGCAAGGCGGAGCGGGAGTACCGGGAGCGCATGTTTGCCGCTCGTGAGCACGCCGACTCCTTGGAACGCCGCGCCCTCGACTATCGCGAGGCCGTCGTCGACGCCCTGCGCCGACTGAAGATCCTCGATATGTCGCAGCCCCTCAACCTCGAGTCCTTGTATGTACAGGTGCGGGTGCGCGAGGAGGAGCCTCCCCTCTACGTGCGTCCCGACGAAACCCTCCGCTCCCGAGAGGAGCCACACGCCGCTCGCCTGGCAGAGACGCACACGCCCGAGGAGGCGCTGGCCCGGTACCACCGGATGGCAGTCGTGGGCGACCCGGGAGCGGGGAAGACGACGATGCTGAAATACCTGACGTTCCGGATGGCGCGGGGGGAGCTCGGTCCTGCGCTGCCGGTCTATGTCGAGCTGCGTGAGTTCGTGGACAGCGGGAAGGAGCGACTGCTCGACTACGCCGCGGAGCATCTGCTCGACCACCGATATGGATTCAGGGACGCGGGTCCGTACCTAGAGGAGCGGCTGGCGGCGGGGGAGGCGGCGCTGCTGCTGGATGGGCTAGACGAGGTGCTCGGCGGGGCCACGCCGGAGGAGGCGGCACGAGCGTACACGCGGACGGCGGCCGAGATCTCACGTCTGGCCGATCGCTACCGCACCGCGCCCATCGTGGTCACCTGCCGGAAGGCTGGGTGGCGGGGTGGACTGACGGCGTTCAGCTCACTGGAGGTGCTGGACTTCACCTGGGAGCAGGTCGAACGGTTCGTCGCGAACTGGTTCGTCGGGGACCCGGGCAAGGCCGAGGGGTTGTGCGCCGCCTTGTCCGGAAATCTACGGCTCCGTGCTCTAGCTGCCAACCCGCTGATCCTCTCCCTCATCGCCATCGTCTATGGGAAGGACCTGGAGCTTCCCGAGCGGCGAGCCGAGCTCTACAGCCGGTGTGTCGAGGTCATGCTCCGCGAATGGGACGCCCACCGGGGCGTCCGGCGTTACTCGGCTTTCACCACCGAGCGGAAACGGGACCTGCTGGAGGAGATCGCCTGGCACTTCCACCGGCACGGTCAGCGTTACCTGCCGGAGGACGAACTCCTCGACGTCATCGCCACATACCTGCCCACGGTCGCCTTGAACAAGGCGTCTCCCCGTGACGTGCTCCAGGAAATCTGCGCCCAGTACGGCCTGCTGAAGGTTCAGGCGCACGGCTGGTACGGGTTCCTCCATCTGACGTTGCAGGAGTACTTCGCCGCAGTAGCGGCCAACGGGCGGGGCGAGGACGCCATCAGAGAGATTGTCCGACATCGGCACGACCCGTGGTGGGAGGAGGTCATCACGCTGCTGGCGGGACGTATGGCGGACGCGTCGCCGCTGCTGCTGGCTATCCTCGGGCGGGAGACCGAGCCGCGGCCAGGCGAGCCCGTGGCGGCCGATGACGATCTGTTCCATAGTGATCTGCTGCTGGCCGCCGCTTGCCTGGTGGGGACGCCGCGCATCCGGGTGCCGTGGTTGCGGGAGAGGATCCTGCCCGATGCGCTCGCGCTCCTGGCCAGGGGAGATGTTCCCGTTGTGCTGATCGAGGAGTGCGCGCGAACTCTGATGGAGATCAGTAGCCCGGAGGCCACATCAGAGCTGCTCACCATGATCGAGGAAAGGCGGCACGCCTGCCGCACGGTGACCGAAGCTCTAAGCCAGTGCAGGGTGAAAGGAATCGGTCCTCGCCTGCTGGAGCTGTATTGCCGCGAAGGCCCCATACTGGACCTGGACAAACACCCATTGGGATGGGCTCTGGGCGCGATCAAGTACCGCGAGGCCGAGCCTCGTCTACTCGCCAGACTGAAAGAATGCCTACTCCACGACCGACACGGCGACCTATACGTGCATGCGAGCACCCTCGGACGGTTGGGCAACCGTGAGGTCGTCCATGTGATTCTCGATCATCTCCAGCGACCTTCCGCGCGAACCGTGAACTGCGAACTGATGCTGCCTCCGCACACCGAGCTTCCCGTAGATACCGCTGCCGGCGAGAAGGCGCTGCGGCTGCTGGAGGAGAATTCATACTGGAACGCCCAGTTGACGGTGGCACTGATGCGCGTTGCGGCCATCGGCCTAGGGCCCGCGGCCGCACCACGCCTGCTTGCTGTGTTCGAACGAGAAGCCACCCCTATGTGGATGGCCAACTTCGTTGAGGGGCTGGAAATCCTCGCGGAGGAGGTCTTGCCGACCCTTGCGGACATGATGTGCGGCGACGAGCTTGATCGAACCGGCAGGATCTCGGTCCTGAATGGGCTTGCCGCCTGGAACAAGAGCAAGCCCGTGCCACACCTGCATGCGTTCTTCCTTCAGCGCCTGTCAGACGAGCAGGACACGGAACTCAAGGTCTTGACAGCGAAGGTCCTGGCGGGTTGGAAGGACCCGAGCGGGACGCACGAACTCCGCCGCGCATTCGATGCCGCTCTGACACGCTCCGACGCCCGTGCCTGCTCAGTACTGGCCCTGTCCCTGGCCGAGGTGGGGGATCGCTACCCGGTTGTTCCCCTCACTGACTGGCTACTACGCGAGATATCCGATGAGCGGCAGGGCGAGAGCACGCTTCCCTTGAAGGATCTCCTGGAGGCGCTTGTGCCCTGCACGCCTGTCGAGGTCACCCGCGCAGTCCTTCACTCCCGTAGGGCGCTAAGACTGCTCGCCCACTCGCTACCGCTGAGGCAATACATGGCTGGGGTGTGCGTAGAGGAACTGCTCGACAAGGCGCTGGATGTCGTCGAGGAGGGCACCTCGCAGGCTCGCAACGACATTGCCGCGAGCCTCGGCTGGAGCCGTGGAACGGCCGAGCAGGTGGGACGGTTCATGCGCATCAACAGGAGGCTGCAGGCCAACGAGTTCGTCACGCGACAGTTCCGTACAGCGCTGCTGGGCATGAGCCGGAAATCCGGATTCCGGGTCTTCGCCGACGGCCGGATCGTACCGACCAGCCAGCGGGTCACCGACGAGTGAGCAATACCACCGTCAACCTCGGCAGGTCACCGGAGTGCTTGGCCATGCTGAGCTGTAATCTGGCCTTCTCCATCTCCCCGACCCGCGCGACGGAGTCACCCTTCAGCCCCGACTGTTGCGTCCCGCGCCACTCGACCCAAACCCGCTCGCACCCCTCCAAGGCCCTCGAGACACCCGCCCCCTCTGGGTACCCGAACCCATCCGGATCGGGCGCACTCCCGGCCAGCAGCACATCCCCGGTATGAGGGAATCGGCGTAGTACTCGAATCCTGCACGCAACTGGCTCTGCCCGTAGACGATCCCATTTTCGGGCTCTGCCTTGATCACCCGAAGTGCCCAGGGGATGTTCTCGAACCGCCCGTTCTCTTCCCGTACCTCCGCATGCTCCGAGAAAGCCAGCGCAAAGCCGGCAGTAGCCTGGTGCGCAGTCAATCAAGCTGCGGGGGCAGCAGCCATCACTGAACGCCCAGCTGCGCAGCCCAGATAGGTAATCGTGATCAAATCTCGTCCTTGGTACGTCCGGGCAGCCCCTCCTGCTCAGCGAGTGGATTCCACAAACCGACGAACGTGCTCTTGGCCTCAGTGGCTTCCTCGGAAGCGCTGTTGCCCGTGTCGTAGTCAAGGTCACCCACGGTCTTGCCCGAGCACCCGCGAGACTGATAACGCTTGGCCCACTTCAGATAGGCCTTATCCGCCCGGTGTGAGGCGGACAACGCCTGGACCAGCGCGTCCTTAAGCTCCACGCCCTTGGCAAGCCCACTCACGTCCAGGCTCTTCGCCCGGTTCGCCTGCTTGCCACGCTGTTTAGTGACCTGCTCGATCGCCGCTATGGCCGCGCCGGTCTTGGAACAGCGCAGCATCTGGCTCAAGGCGTCGCGGAGCGCCCCTCGACTTGGCTCGCTCAGCTCAAGTAAGTCGTCGATCGCAACTGCCTGATAATGGGCGTCCGAGCTTGCCGGGGTCGTCGAAGCCACTGGGGCGGAGGGCTGGGATACGACAGAGCCGGCAGGAGCAGGCTCGGTCGTCCGGCTGTCAGCTGTCGGAATGATCTCGTCGCGGTTGTTGAGGTTAATGAAGACGATTGCTCCGATGAGCGCCAAAACGGCTGTGCCCACCGCGATCAGCGGTGCCCTGAGCCTGCGTGGCAGCGGACGGGATGGTCGCGCCATGATGAGCGACGGCAGCGAAGCGGTCGATTCGTCAACCGGTGCAAGGGCTTCGGGATCACGAGTCCACCAGATCCAGTACGGTGGCGCCTCCGGCCAGTCATCCTCTGGCCCTGCCCAGGCGGCTGTGGGAATCCAGTCATCGGGGGGAGTGGGCCAGCCCGGTGGAGCACAGAACCGCCACTCGGGGCCGGGGCGCGGGGGAATGTTCAAGAGGTCCCACTTCAGATCACTGGAACGGTTCAGGGAGATTATCCACGCTTGCCATGCCTATTTCCATCCGTGTTGCAGGTTCCGTGTGATGGACAACAGCTGCCCTATTTATGGATAATCGCACCCTGTTGATCCCTCTGTTCGGAGCGGCCGACTCATGCGCATTCCCCCTCGTCCAGGTACCCAGTGGCAGTTCAACCCGCCTCCTGGATGGCCAGCAGTTCCGGCCGATTGGGAGCCCACCGATGGGTGGGGAGGTCCGGACGTGGACTGGCCCGCCGCACCGCCGTACTGGGATTGGTGGATCGTTCCAGAAGGTACCGTCTCAGCGCCCGAGCTCCTCCAGAACACGGCCGTCCAACCGAACACGCAGGACAAGCCAGCGACATCTTCTTCGAGGAACCGGAAGCTGTTGCTTGCCGGAGCTCTAGCTGTGGTGGTGGCCTTCGCCGCGGGAGCGCTGACGTTTCGGTTTCTCGGCGACGCAAGCCATAGTTCGACGGCAGTAACGAATGAGCCATTCAGCGAAGACGAGCACAGTGGTGGGGCGAACGGTGCCGACCTAGCCTATGAGACCGAATGGTCGCAAACGCGGACGCGTCAGGTCTACATCCGTTCTCCGCAATGTTCGGGTATCAACTTTAGCGAAGCAGCCTGTCTGGCCAACCCAGGGCGATGGGTGTCTGAACCCTACGTCACCGCTCAGCGGGGGCATGTATGCGCCTCGAACATTGAGGAGGCCACTCGACTGGCCTCGGCAAACGGCGCCCGCCTAACAGGCGAGATCCTCGACGTGGCGTGCTAACAGATGGCCTTCAGCCTGGGTCGTAGCCTCACCTTCGAGGCGCTATGTGTCTATGGCCGCAGCGAGTGTTGCTCATCGTAAGGTCAAGCGTGCTATCTACCCCCAGGCTTGGAGATTTCTCCCGACTCCTTCCATCCACGATAGGTCGTGGTGAACTCGGATTCGTAGGTGCCGCTGTCGCCCACGGGAACCTTCCAGACCAGGCTGAATTTCCTTGGACGGTTGTTCGCGTCGATTGTAAGTTTGTAAGTTACGTATGAGCCGCCGGGACCCTCGTCCAAGTCTCCGCCTAACCAAGAGCTGAGCAACATCCGCAGTCGGCCACCTGTCTCGCTCGCAGGGAGGGCGCCGGAATAGGTGCGGCCTTCTCGGTGCATTTGGGTCGTGTTCAGGACTAAATGGTGGATAACGGACGGCCCCGCCGTACCGGCCACCATGAGGGCGTACCAACTCGCCTTCCCAGGGGTCTCTTCCTCCAAAGCCATGGCGGACGCTCGCGGCTTGTCCAGGTACAAGTCTCCGTTGCCCGCAATAACGTAGTGACCAGCGGGCTCGTCGGCGGGATTGACCATCATCTTGAAGTCGTCGTAGTAACGGGCACCGCGGCTTGAGAGCTGACCACTCGCCTTCGCGGAGGCGTTACTCTGAGTGAAGCCGCCTTCGAATGAAAATGTTGCGGCGGGCGTTACGCTGAGCGCCAGGTCGAGAGCGGCGGCAAGGTCTACCGCGGTACGCGGTGCTGGGAGTCGTGTGGCGGAGCGGCTTGCTACGGCAGATGCAGTTGGGCTCGCTGGCGGAGTCGCCACAGCGCTTGGCGAGGTTTGGATGGCTGGGGTAATGGTCGCGGCCGCAACAGATGATTTTGGATCTTGCTGACTGGTCAGGTCTGGCAGGACGTTGAGCAGAAGTGCAGCCGTGCATCCGATAGCCGCTACGGCGGCGACGATAGGCAAACCCCGCCGTAAATGGCTTGTGCGCGACCGAGCGAGCTCCGATGGCCAGGCGACACTATCTCCCACCTCGAACGTCCAGGTGCGGTCCAATCGAGCTGTGACATCAGCTGCGGGATCCCACGTCTTGGTCCCCGCTTCTCCGTGCTGACCACGCCATACGTTGGCAACCACCGCGAGGACCTCGTCCATCCTCGGGCGCGCATCGGGTGCCTTCGCCAGCGCTCTGTCGACCGTCGGCCGTAGCCCTTCGGGCAACTTGCTCGTGTCGACTGCCTCATTCACGACCCTCAGGGAAAGAACCTCAGGGCGACCAACCCCGTACGGCTGTTTGCCGGTCGCCGCATACACGACGACGAGCGCCCATCCGTAGACATCGGCGGCTGGGCCGGTCGGGCCACCGACATATTCTTCTGGGCTCACCCATCCTGGGGAACCGATCACCAGACCGGTTCCAGTGACGTACGTCCCGTCGAGCGAGCGGGCGATCCCGAAGTCAACCAGCCGTGGACCTTCCGGCGACAGCATCACGTTGGAGGGCTTGAGATCCCGGTGCACCACCCCTGCCGCGTGAACGGCAACTAATGCCTCTGCAAGCCCGGCAGCAAGCCCGAACAACTCGTCACCGCTCAACGGTCCGTAGACTCTGACATGCTCGTCCAGAGTCCGCCCGACGATGTATTCCGTTGCGAGCCACGGCTGGTGGGCTTCAGCGTCCGCCGCGAGAATCCGGACGCAACACGTACCCTGGACCCGGCGGAGCATTGCTACCTCGCGCCGGAACCGGATTCTGAACTCCCGGTCCGCGGCATGCATGTCGTGAATCAGCTTGACCGCGGCTCTGTGTCCAGCGGCGTCGACGCCCGCGTAGACGATTCCCATGCCGCCGGCCCCCAGCCGTCCGACAATCTGGTACGGACCCACCTTCGCTGGATCATGCCGCTGTAGCGGTAAGACACCTCGGGAATTGAGCGCCGAGCCCGGCGGAGAAGGCTCAGTCCACCACAGCCAGTACGGTGGCGCGGCTGGCCATTGCGGGTCGGGGCCAACCCAGTCTGCTGGTGGCTCCCATCCCTCCGGAACGCTCCAGCCGGGCGGAGGGTTAAAGCACCAATGGGCATCGGGGCGCGGGGGGATATTCAACGGGCCATCACTTCGAGCAGTGTAGGTTATCGCCGAGGAGATTATCCCAAAGTGAAGGATCAGCACTAGGTGGCTTTATTCGCATTCGGGGCTCCACTTGCACAGCGCGCCGGGCCTGACCTGCCATAGAGCCACTCGCCTCTGAGCAGGCCCGTGGCCCCATCTCGGATAGCACTCGATATCGAGCGGCACTCGCCGAGCCGGCCATAGTTTGCGGGAAGACCGTAAACTCGCCCCGAAACGGCCAAGGCGAGGCGCCAGGAGACCGCCACCGCATAACCAAGTCTCCCTGGTTTCAGGTTGACAGCACCGCTTGGAAGCCCATTAAGCGAGAAGGGGAGCCAGCCAGGGGCTTGCGGCAACGGCCGCCTCCCGTGGAAGATCTCGAACTGGCTGCGGATCAGATCTCCCCTGCCTGCCGGGTACTTGTGAGTTCGTCAAGACCTCGTTGGCAGACAGCCCACTGAATGTTCTCGCTTCCAGCGTTGGCAAGCACCACACTCGCGACGATGGCATCGTGACATGGAGGAGTTCCGTGTTGACTGCAACCCCCTTGAGCAGCCGTACCGTTCCGATCCTTGTACCAGTCACGGAGCTGAGGGGGAAGGATCTCCACGAGGGTCGTCTTCATGAACCTCAACGTAGGAAATTTCGACTGCTGCAACAACCCTGCCGACGTCAGCGGGTAGAGGTGCCAAGGCGCGTTTTCCGGTCATTTGCAGTTGCCCGCGGGATCCGCTGGCTCGAGGCCTTCAGAATCTGATCGTGCAGGTCGTCCATGCGGAGCGCCGCCAGGCCTCAAAGTCCTGAAAATGTCCCAGGCGGACGTCTGGTGCGCCTCATCCGCGTTGCCAGCGGCCTCGCGTGACCTGACTGCCTTCCCAACCCCGACACCCTGACCGCTGCTGGTACGAGTTCCTACAGGAACTACCCCACAGGTTCACGTTGGCACGACGAATGCGGGACATGTGCGGGATGATCTTTCAGCTGACTCCAAGGACGCGAAGCATATGCACAGGTCAGAGAACGCAAGGCAGCCGTACAGCCACCGCTCTCCTAATGCGAGCCCTCTTGTTAGCGTCAAGGGCGCCTGCGAGTCGAACGCTCAACCCGCCCCGATCTATGAGGGCGATCGTTGGTTGTGAGCCACCACCAGGCGCCGGCGAATCAGACACGTAGTCTCGGGCTGCAACGGAGTGCATGGGCAGCAGCGGCCCGCCGGAAAGAGATACACCGCGTTACGGAGCGCGATCTTGTCCGTTCTTTGCCTGCACTCGTGTCCGGATTCGTACCTGGAGGCAGGTATTTAAAGAGTGACAGGGACCAGGTGGCTCGGATGATCGGGCCACATCACCATGACACGACCCAACCACATCACCCTTCGAGGTTCGTCATTCAGCACGCCCATCAGGCCTAACGACCTCAGTCAGAACAGGCCCTGGCATGCGCCGCCGAGCGGCTCGCCTGGGCTGCCTCAACGCGATCAAGGGTCTGCTGAGCACCTCAGGCCAGGGTCGGTCACCAGATGGGGCTTGTTTTCGCTTGTCCGCCGTGCGCAACCATCCCCGAGCGCACAACCTCCCGATCCACGCTGGCACCCCCGACGGGCTGCTCATCATCGTCGCCGCGCCTCACAGTGCCATGCGATGCGTGGCTCCCGTCGCGACGATCGAATCGGGCTTGAGTGCCGCCGCCGAGGTGGGCGTCGATACGTCGTGCCCGGCACCGCACTCGGGGCGGTGGACAGCTGTGGAAATCATGCTCAGCCGATCACCTGCACTGCTCCGACCGTACCGGGCGGGCTCACGGAAGTCGCGCGTCCTTCTCGGCCTGGAGACCGGCGATGAGGCGCGCTGACGTTGGCCGAGATCCAGCAACTACCAGCCGTGGTCGACGTGGTCACCGCGGGACGGGCGCTCGAATTGGGACGCACCACGACCTACCAGCTCGCCAGGGACGGCCACTTACCCTGCCGGATCATCCGCGTCGGCAAAAGGTACCTGGTGCCCACCACTGCCCTGCTCGCACTGCTCGGCGATCACACCCTCATCGAGGAGAACAGGACAACCGATGGCTGAAGGCAGCACGTTCAAACGCTGCCGCGACGGCGACGGCAAGGACTTCGGGCAGAAATGCCCCAAGCTGCGCCGCCCCGGCGGCGGATGGAACCACCGGCACGGCACCTGGCACTACCAGATCGAACTACCACCCACCCCCGACGGGAAGCGCCGCGGCCCGCTCCGCCGCGGCGGCTTCACCAGCCAAGACGACGCCGAAGCCGAACTCGCACAGGTACGGGCCCTGCTGGCGTTGGCCGGGCCGCGCGAGCCCGCCACCCGCACCCAGATCGCCGATCTGATCAAGCGCACGCTGGCCGAGACCAAGACGCTGCCCAATATGGAGATGGTCCGCCGCAAGATCAAAACCGGGCTGGACCTGACCCAGGAGATCACCGTGGAGCAGTGGCTGGAGGAGTTCCTCCAGCGGAAGCGGAAGATCGAGGAGAGTACCCGGCGCTCCTACGAGGGTCACATCCGCCTTTACCTGATCCCCTACCTCGGCCGGCTGGCGTTGGACCGGCTCAAGGTCAGCGACATCGTGGTGATGTTCGAGCAGATCGAAGAGTTCAGCGACGCTATCGCCGAACGCCGCGCCAGCCCTGACCCGAGCGTGCGGGCCAGCGTGAAGTATCGGCGGCCGGTCAGCATCGCCACCATGCACAGCATCCGTGCCACCCTGCGACACGCCCTGAACATGGCCATCAGGCAAGACCGGCTGCTCGACTTCAATCCCGCCGCCGTGCTGGAGTTGCCGGCCAAGACCCGGCCCAAAGCGTTGGTGTGGACCGACGACCGGGTCCAGGACTGGCAGACCGCCTTCCACGAGCGCCTGCGTGCAGAGAAGCAGTGCCGTGACGGGAGGCGGGTGGATCCGATCGACGCCTACACCGCCACGCCGCGCCCCTCCCGGGTGATGGTCTGGACGCCGGCCCAGACCCGGCTGTTCCTGGAAGAGGCCCAGCGGCACCGCCTCTTCGCCCTGTACCGGCTGATCGCCTTGCGCGGGCTGCGCCGGGGCGAGGCGTGCGGGCTGCGCTGGAAGGAGGTCAACCTCGACACCCAGACCATCACGATCAACTGGCAACTGGTGCAGCTGGCCGGGCAGGTCCACGAAGGCACGCCCAAGACTGACGCCTCGGTACGCACCATCGCCCTGGACGCCGAAACCGCCTCGACGCTGCGTGCGCACCGGCAGAGGCAACTGGCGGAACGACTGGCCATGGGCGAGGCGTGGAGGGACACCGGGTTCGTCTTCACTCAATCGGATGGAGATCGGCTGCATCCCCAGCACGTCACCGACCAGTTTCTGTGGCTGGCCTACCTCGCCGGGCTACCACCCGTCCGCCTCCACGATCTCCGTCACGGTGCTGCCTCGCTGATGCTGGCCGCCGGGGTAGAGATGAAGGTCGTGCAGGAGACGCTGGGGCACACCTCCAGTTCCTTCACGGCCGACACCTACACCTCGGTCTTCCCCGAGGTGGCGATGGCGGCCGCGGAGAAGACCGCGGCCCTGCTGCTCGCCGAGGAGGAGGACCAGGAGGAGCCGGGAGAGGTGATCCCGCTGCGGGCCTGACCCGCAACATCAGGAGACCGGCCCCGTGATCGCCGCGCTTGCACGGCGAGACGGGGCCGTTTCCTTTGCCAAGGAAGTCCCCAGAACGCCGATGTGGATCATGGTGCGTGCGGGGTTGGTGCGCGCGAGCACGCACGGAGCACGCAACCGCCAGACGAAAATTCTAGAACGCATCCGATCCCGCAAAACAGCAGGTCAGGACATGATCAAAGCGCGCCCTGCAGGATTCGAACCTGCGACCGTCGGATTAGAAGTCCGGTGCTCTATCCAGCTGAGCTAAGGGCGCTCCCGCCTTATTGTGCATGATCCGGCGACATGTCACGCACACGTTTTCCTCGTGTCAGTCTGTCAGGCCGATCACACCCACCATGAACAGCGCCCCCAAGGTGGTAGGAGTCAGGGTCGAACCAGTGGCCGAGCAGGGCGTGGGGGTCTCTGGGACGATATCGGAGGTGGCCAGATACGGGAGGAAACCGGCGAAAAGACCCGGGCAGGCGCTCCGGGTGCTGTCCGGGATGGTGATGAGGGAGGTCAGGGGAGCGACGCGTCCAGGAGCAGGAAGGTCGGGATGCGGCGGCGGGCGTGTCGTAGAGGAATGTGACCGTTCGGGAAGTTGTGAGCGGTTAATCCTGTCGCTGCGGCCAGCCTCGGGGAGGTGTACGTCTGGGCGCGGGGCCGTCCGGGTGGCTGGGGGCGATTGGAGCGTCGGTGGGGAGGCCGACATCGGCGTGGGGACAGGCGCCGTGGTGGGTGACGTGGTGGCGGGCGACGTGGGTATCGGGCCTGGTCATCTAGCGTTCGGCGATAGGGATGGGCGGGAACGCTGGGGCGACGATCAGCATCGGCGAGGGTACGCCGAACGCCTCCGCCAGGGGTTTGGGGAGGAGGTCGAAGGAGTTCTCGCCGAGCATCGCGCCAGCGGTGGCGTTGAAGACCCAGCCTCATAGGACTCTGCGGTGCTGCGCCCCGCGGCACAGCGTCCGGCCGCGCAGGACCCCGCGGCGCAGGAGCCCGCGCGATAGCGCCCGGCCGCCCAGGACCCCTGCGGCACAGGTCCTCACCGCACGGCACCCGGCCGCGCAGGACCCCGCGGCGCGGCACCCCGCACGATAGCGCCCGGCCGCCCAGGACCCCCCGCGGCACAGGACCCCACGACACGACGCCCGGCCGCGCAGCGCCCCGCGGCGTAAGAGCCCACAACGCAGGAGCAGGTGGCTGTGGGGATGGGGCGGGGGGTTGGTGCGGTGGGTGAAGAGGCAGGAGGGGGCGCCTGGTGGGGAGGGGTGATGGGGGAGGTTGTTGTGGAGGGTGGGTGGAAGGTTGGAGCTGGAGGAAAGGGTGGGCGGGGGTGGGGCAAAAGGGTCTAAGCTCTCGTGGCATGGTCGCGACGCTCCTGCATGAGATTCCGTTGCAGGGCGGGGACGTGACTGACGGGGTGGTGCGGGTCGGTGACACCGTGCGTAGACCGGCCAGTACGTCGACACCCGCCGTGCATGCCCTGCTCCGGCACCTCGAGGCCCGTGGGTTCGGAGGGGCGCCGCGGGTGGTGGGGATGGACGGGCTCGGGCGGGAGATCCTGACGTATCTGCCGGGGACGACCGGGTTGCGGCTGGAGAGCGTGAGTGATGAGGCGCTGGCCCGGCTTGCGGTGCTGCTTCGGGAATTTCATGACGCGACCGTCGGGTTCCCGCTGTCCCTGGAGGGGTGGGAAGGCGGGTCGAATGATGACAAAGCGCCAGAAATCATCGGACATTGTGATTTAACGCCAGCCAACGTGATATTTCGCGAGGGCAGGCCCCACGCGCTGATCGACTTCGATCTTGCGCGCCCCACCACGCGGCTGTTCGACATCGTCACCACGCTCCGCCACTGGGCTCCCATCTCCGACCCCGTGGACCGGTCCCCGCTGCTCCGCAACCTCGACGTGGGCGAGCGGCTGAGGCTCTTCTGCGACGCGTACGGCGTGCCGCCCCGCGACCGCCGCCGCCTCCTCGAACTGGCCAGGCTCCGCTTCCACCGCTCCTACGACGTCATGCGCACCCGCGCCTCGGCGGGCGGCAACTGGGCGAAGATGTGGGCGGGCGGCGCCGGCGAGCGCATCCGCCGCGCGGCGGCCTGGCTGGACGTACACGAAGACGAGCTCCATGCCCACCTGGTGTGACCCGCTGGGGATCGCCCTCGGGGTGGCCCTCGACCGGCTGATCGCCGACCCGCGGAGCGCCGCCCATCCGGTCGCGGTCTTCGGGCGTGTCGCCGCGAGGGTGGAGAAGTCCCTGTACGCAGACAAGAAGGCGCACGGAGTGGCACATGTCGCCATCTGCGTCGGCGGCGCGACCGCGCTCGGAGTACTCGCCCAGCGGATCCCCCACGCCCGTACGGCCGTCACAGCCGTCGCCACCTGGGCCGTGCTCGGCGGCACCACGCTCGCCCGCGAGGGCGAGTACATGGCGGACGCCCTCGAAGGCGGCGACCTGGAACGGGCCAGGGCCCGCCTCCCCCACCTCTGCGGCCGCGACCCCTCCCACCTCGAGGCCAAGGAACTCGCCAGGGCCACGGTCGAGTCGCTGGCCGAGAACACCTCCGACGCCGTCGTGGCCCCGCTCCTCTGGGGTGCGGTGGCGGGCGTGCCGGGGCTGCTGGCGTACCGGGCGATCAACACGCTGGACGCCATGGTCGGCCACCACTCCCCCCGCTACGAACGGTTCGGCTGGGCGGCGGCGAGGCTCGACGACGTGGCGAACTACGTACCGGCCAGGGTGACGGGGCTGCTCACGGTCCTGACCGGGCCGGACCCCGGCCGCGCGCTGGCGGTGCTCAGGCGGGACGGCCACCGGCACCCCAGCCCGAACGCCGGCAGGTGCGAGGCCGCCTTCGCCGGGGCGCTCGGCGTCACCCTGGGCGGCACGAACGTCTACCAGGGCAGGACCGAGCACCGGCCCACCATGGGCGACGGACCCGAGCCCGACGTCAAGGACATCCGCCGCGCGGTACGTCTTACGCGCGCCGTCAGCCTGGCCGCCGCCGGAGCGGCCGTGCTGACGGCTTGGGCCCTGCGAAATCGCCGCAAATAGGTCATCGGGAGGATTGCGGACGGCCGCGCAATTGCGCGGTAATCAGCTATTGATTGCTTTTCACATTACGCGGTTGAGGTTGAGCACCAGCCAGACCACGAATAGCGCGAGCAAACTGATGCCGATCATCGCCTTCGCTGCACTGTTCGCGACCGCCTTCCTGGCTGTGACCTGCTTGGCGCTCTGCTTCCACACCTGACGCATGATGATCATCGTCTGGAAGCGGCGGCCGAGGGCGAACACGGCGAGAGCGATGATGATGAATAGAATGACGCGACCGTCTGCAGGTTCCACGGAGATCCCCCCTGTGGGCCGTGAAGCTACTCAATCCCCCGAGACATTTGAGAAAACAGGATACTCGGACGGACGCGGTTTGTGATTTGAATTATGGTCCGAGATCAACGACGATCGGGGCGTGGTCGGAAGGGCCCTTGCCCTTGCGGGCCTCGCGATCGACGTACGCCGACCGCACCCGCCCGGCGACGTCCGCGCTCGCGTAGACCAGGTCGATGCGCATGCCCTGGTTCTGGTGGAACATCCCGGCCCGGTAATCCCAGTACGTGAACGGGTGTGGGCCCTTCATCGGCGTCGGCACCACGTCGTGGAGTCCCAGGGCTCGCAGGTCGGCCAGGGCCCGGCGTTCGGCGGGGGTGACGTGGGTCGCGCCGACGAACAGCGCCGGGTCCCATACGTCGGCGTCCGTGGGGGCGACGTTGTAGTCGCCGCACACCGCCAGCGGCATGGCCGTCTCGGCCGCCAGCGCGTCCCGGAGCGCCGCGAACCAGGCGAGCTTGTACGCGTAGTGCGGGGAGTCCACGGTGCGGCCGTTCGGCGCGTACAGGGACCAGACGCGGAGCCCCGCGCAGGTGGCGGCGATGGCGCGGGCCTCCGGGGCCACGGCTTCCACGCCGTTCAGCTCGCCGGGGAAGCCGAGGATCACGTCGTCGAGCCCGACCCTGGAGAGGAGCGCCACGCCGTTCCACCGGCCGTCGCCGTGGGCCGCGGCGGCGTACCCCAGCTCTGCTACCTCCGCCGTGGGGAACGCCTGCGCGGAGCATTTGGTCTCCTGGAGGCAGAGGATGTCGGGTTTCGCCTCGGCGAGCCATTCGAGCAGGCGGGGCAGCCGGGCCTTGACGGAGTTCACGTTCCACGTGGCTAGGCGCATCCTTCCAGCCTGCCACTCTTCCGGAGATCCATCTTTTCCACCCACGGCGGACCACCGACCCGCCGCACGTGGTGCTCTTTTCCAGCTTTTCCGCTCACGGCGGCCCGTCCACCCGCCGCGCGTGGTGCTCTCCTCCAGCTTTTACGCTTACGGCGGGCAACCCACCCCCCGCACGTGGCCGGGCTCTGTCCAGGGAGACGGTCACGAGGTGTGCGGGGCCGGGCGCCGTTACGCCGCCTTCTGGGCCATCGGATGGGAAAACCCGTGACCGCCGGACAGACCCTCCAGAAGGCGGCGAGACCGGGATCAGGTCAGCGGCTGGTCCAGAGGGGCTTGTTGTCGCGGGAGTAGATGATGATCCGCCCGTCATCACTGACCGCCAGCCACGCCCCCGGGTTGCCGGCCGTCTTGGTGGTCCACAGGGCCTTGTTGGCGCTGTCCACCACCACCCAGTTGCCCTCCGCCTGCATGATCGACCGGGCACCGGGGTGACCGGCCGTCGGCGTGGTGAACAGGCTGCGCTGCCCGTCGTACAGGACCGCGTTGCCCTCGTCCTGCTGGATCAGCCGGTAGCGGCCGTTGCTCGACTGCACCGCCTGGCCCGGCCGGAGCACGTGCCCCGAGGGCAGCTTGCCGATGTACGCCTTGGACGACCACAGCGGCCGGTTGTCCCGGCTGTAGATCACCAGGTTGCCGCTCTCCTTGGGCAGCAGCAGGTACGCGCCGGGGTTGCCGGCGGTCGGCGTGGACCACAGCGGCTTGTTGTCGGCGCCGTAGATGACGAGGTTGCCCTCCTTCTGCATGGTCGCGCGGGCGCCGGGCTTGCCCGAGGTGGGCGAGGTCCACAGCGCCTTGGTGCCCTCGTAGAACACCAGGTTCCCCTCCGCCTGCTGGACGAGCTTGAACCGGCCGCCCTCCGAGGTCAGCGACTGCCCAGGGAGCAGCCACTCGCCGGGCCCGAGCCGGTCCTTGGCGGCTGCGGTGTGGGCGGCTGTGACGGCCGCGCCCGGCTGTGTCAGGGCGACGGCGGCCACCGGGCCCGCCAGGAGCGAGCCGGCCAGCACGGCGATCGCGGCCTTCTTCGTGATCAACTTGGGTCTCTTCCTGTGTAGGCCTAGAGCGTGAGTGAAAGACCCTGGCAGAGCGCATTGGCGTTCTGTTGGTGCGAGTACGGTGCCATCGCCGTCTTTAGCGGGGTTTTAGCGGTTCCGAGCATCCTGGGACAGATGGATCACTTGGAGTACTGCCTGCTCGGGTCCATCGACGCCTGTGTCGGGGGACGCCGCCTGGAGATCGGGCCGCGTAAGCGTCGTTACGCACTGGCCGCGCTGCTGCTGGACCTGAACCGTCCGGTCCCGGTGGAGCGGCTGGTCGACGCCGTATGGGAGGGAACTCCCCCGGACAGCGCGCGGATGACCGTGCAGGGACACGTTTACCGGCTGCGCCGGACGTTGCCGGGCGTGCGCCTGGAACGGGACGCCTCGGGGTACGTGCTGCGTGCCGACCCCGAACGCGTCGACGCGCTGCGCTTTCGCCGCCTGGTCGCCGAGGCGGCGGGCCTCGGCGACGAGGCCGGGGCCGAGCTGCTGGACGAGGCGCTGGCTCTGTGGCGCGGCCCGGCGCTGGGCGGCTCGGGGGGCGGCAGGGCGCTGGAGGTGGCGGCGGTCGAGCTGGACGAGGCGCGGCTGGCCGCCGTCGAGGAGCTGGCCCGCAGGCGGCTCAGGACGGGCCGTCCGGAGCTCGCGGTGGCGCCGCTGCGCGCGAGCGTGACGGCCGATCCGCAGCGGGAACGGCTGGTGTCGCTGCTGATGACGGCCTTCTACCGGCTCGGGAGGCAGGCCGAGGCGCTCGAGCTGTACGAACGCACCCGCCGGCTGCTGGCCGACCAGCTCGGCGTGGACCCGGGGACGGAGCTTCAGGCCACGTTCGCGACCCTGCTGGCCGGCCCACCCTGACCCGGGCCACCCCGCCGGTGAGCCGGGCCACCCGCCGGTGAGGCGGGTCAGGCCTCGTCGAGCACCGCCAGGGCCGCGGCCTCGTCGAGGCGGTGGCCGAACTCCCGGTGCACCTCCAGAGCCCGCCTGGCGCAGTCGCGCCCCTCTCCCGCCGAGCCGTCCCGTACGTGGAGCCGGGCGAGCAGCGTGAGCGCCTGGCCTTCGAGCAGCCGCAGCCCGTACCGCACGGCCGCCTCGCGCGCCTGCCCGGCCACGGCGGCGGCCTCGTCCCACCGCCCGCCGTCCACCAGCACCTCGGCCAGCCACACCCGGGCCCGGGACTCCAGGTAGGGGTAGGTGCGGTCCCGATAGACGGCCAGCACCTCGTTGAGCATGCCGACGCGCTCGCCGAGGTCGAGCGACTCGTCCACGCGGGCGAGCGTGCTGCGTGCCTCCTCGTGCTCGTGGGCCGGCGGGCGCACCCGGGTTATGTCCACGGCCCGCCGCGCCAGTTCGGCGGCACGGGCGCCGTCGCCACGCAGGTGGTGCGCGAAGGCCACGCTGGACAGCGTCGCGGCGAGCTGGAGGTCCTTGGCGACGGCCAGCGCCCGCTCGAAGTCCTCGACGGACGGCCCGAGCTCGCCCAGCGCCACGCGGATGTCGCCGAGGATGGTGTACGCCCTGGCCTGCCAGGGCGGCTGCCCGCCGAGCTCCTCCCTGATCCGGACGGCCCGGAGCTGCCGGTCCAGCGCCTCGCGGGGACGCCCGGCCCACAGGAGCTTGATGGCGTAGTTCTCCAGGGTCACGGCCAGCTTCGTGGACGGCTCGAACTTCTCCCACAGCCGGATGATCCGCTCCTGGCTCTCCAGGCTCTGCTGGAGATCCCCGAGGCTGGAGCGTGCCACCGCGAGGTTGGTCAGCGTGAGCAGCGTGCCGGTACCCCAGCCGGCCTCCTCATAGAGGTCGGAGGCGAGCTCGTAGTGCCGGACGGCCGGCCGCGGCTCGTTCAGCGCGAACATGGCGTTGGCCAGCGTGTGGTGCATGCTGGCCTGGCCGGCGCGGTCGTCCGCCCGCTCGGCGGCGGCCAGGGCGCGGCGGGCCGCGGTGATGATCACGTCGGGCTGGTAGGTGCCGTACATGAAGGCGCGCAGGGTCTCGGCCAGCCGCCAGAGCAGCCGGCCGCGGGCGTGGTCGATCACGGTGAGCAGGTTGTGCTGCTCGGCCTGGAACCAGGCGCGCGCCGCGTCGGCGTCGGCGAACTCCTCCGCGTCGCGCAGCGGGTCCTCGCCCGTCAGCGGGAGCAGCTCGATGGAGGGCGCCAGCAGCGGCGCGACGGCCCGCGCGGTGTGCAGGTAGTACGCGTGCAGCCGGGCCGGGTCGTCGGCGGCGTCCGTGCAGTGTTCGCGGGCGTAGAGGCGGACCAGGTCGTGCAGGCGGTAGCGGCCCGGCGCGTGCTCCTCGACCAGGTGGGCCGAGGCGAGCCTGGCCAGGAGCCGCTTGGCCGTGCCGGGGTCCGTACCGGCGAGCCTGGCGGCCGAACTCGCGGTGAAGTCGCAGCCGGGGACCAGCCCGAACCGCCGGAACAGCACCTGGGCGTCCGGGGTCAGCGCCGCGTACGAGCCGGCGAAGGCCGTGGCCACGGTCGCCTGCGCGTCGCCTTCGACGGCCAGCGTGTTCAGGCGGTCGTCGAGGAGCTCCGCGAGGTATTCGCGCAGGCCGGCCCGGCCGATGAGGTTCGCGCCCGCGATGGCCAGCGCCAGCGGCAGGTGGCCGCAGAGCTCGGCCAGCTCGGCGGCGGCCGCCGGGTCGGCCTGGATCAGGTCCTGGCCGACGAGGTCGGCCAGCAGGTCGCGGGACTCGCCGGGGGTGAGCGTGCCCAGCCGTACGGTCTGCGCGCCCTGCAGGGCCAGGCCGCGCAGTGTGTCGCGGCTGGTGACGATGACCGCGCTGGAGGAGCCGCCGGGCAGCAGCGGGCGTACGTGCTCGGCGTGGGCGGCGTTGTCGAGGACGACCAGCACCCGCCTGGTGGCCGTCGTCGAGCGGTAGAGGTCGAGCTGCTCGGCGGCGCCGCTGGGGGCGGGCACGCCGAGGGCGCCGAGCAGGCGGGGCAGCACCCGCTCGGGCGGCAGCGGCTCGCCCTGGCCGTAGCCGTTGAGGTCGATGTGGAGCTGGCCGTCGGGGTACTCGGCGGCCACCTGGTGGCCGACGTGCACGGCCAGCGCCGACTTCCCGATGCCGACCGCGCCGGTCACCACGGCCACGCGGCCGCCGTGCAACAGGTGCCTCAGGCGCTCGGCCTCGGCCTGCCTGCCGACGAAGCACGGGACGTCCCTGGGGAGCTGGCGCGGCACCACGGGCCGGTGGCCCTCGACGATGCGCTGGTGCAGGTCCCGCAGCCGCGGCCCGGGATCGACGCCCAGCTCCCCCGCCAGCAGTCGCTGCACGTCGTGGAAGAGCTCCAGCGCCTCCGCCGGCCGCCCGTCGTGCCACAGGGCTGTCATGGCCAGCGCGTGCGGCGTCTCCCTGAGCGGCTCCTCGTCCCTGAGCTCCTGCAGCAGCGCGGGGACCTCGCGGTGCCGGCCCAGCTCGATCAGCGCGGCGGCGTGCTCCTCCAGCAGGTCCCACCGCTCGCGCAGCAGCGGGCGGCGTACCCGCCGCTCGACCCAGTCGGTGCCGAGCCCTTGCAGCGGCTGCCCGCGCCACAGCCCCAGCGCCCGCTCCCATGCGCCGGCCGCGTCCCGCGGCTGTGCTGCCCGCCCCTGCGCGGCGAGCGTGCGGAACCGCCCGAGATCGACCTCTTCCTCCGGAACGGCGAGCGCGTAGCCCGCCGTGGTGCTCGCGATGCGCCCGCCCAGGGTCTTGCGCAGCTGCGACACCTTGAGCTGGACGATGGTCCTGGCGGTCTTGGGCGGGTCGCGTTCCCACAGCGCCTCGATCAGCCGGTCCACCGGCACGTACGCGCCGAGGTGCGCGGCGAGCAGGCCGAGCACGCACTGCTGCTGCGCTCCGTCGATCGGGATCTCGACGTCGCCGTCGTAGACCTCGACCGGGCCCAGCACGCGGATGTCCATCGGGCCCGAGCATAACGGCGGTCCGGCCGCTCCCGGTCAGGACGGAGAGCGGCGTGCGCGTGGATCCGAGCCGGAAGCCTTGCACTCCTTTGGGCTTTCGACCGGGCGGTTCGCGGTACGAGTGCATCAGCGTCCGACCGGCCGGATCGCGGTCTGCCCTTCTTCTGCGATCCGGCCGGGCGGCCTCTCTCTTCACTTCTGGGGGAAATCATGATGGACGAGTCAGAGTTGTCCGAACCGTTCACGCGAGACCTGTGCGGCACCATGCCCGTGCACCGCCGGCTGCTCAACGAGAGCATGTCCTACCGCGCGCGGCGAGCGTCCATCGAGAACCAGGCCACGCAGTACAGGCTCGGCACCCGCATGGTCAGCCGCGTCGGCGTGATCAGCATCCCCGTCGTCGTGCACGTCGTCCACAACCCGGCCCGCCCAGAACAGAACATCGGCGCCGACCAGATCCACAGCCAGATCGAGATCCTCAACCAGGACTTCCGGGCCGCCAACCCCGACGTGACGAAGGTGCCGCCCGTCTGGAGGTCGCTGGTGGCGGACACGATGGTCGAGTTCCACCTCGCGAGCCGCGGCCCGAACGGGGAGCCGACGGACGGGATCGTCCGCGTGGAGACCCAGCGGATGGGCTTCACCTTCGACGACCTGGTGAAGTCGAGCGCCAGCGGCGGCGCCGCCCCGTGGCCCAGCGACCAGTACCTCAACATCTGGGTGTGCCAGCTGACGGGCGGGTTGCTCGGCTACGCGCAGTTCCCCGGCGGGCCGCCGGACACGGACGGCGTCGTCATCCGCCACTCCGCCTTCGGCAGCACGGGCACCGCGGCGCCGCCGTTCCACCTGGGCCGGACCACGACGCACGAGATCGGCCACTGGCTGAACCTCTTCCACATCTGGGGCGACGACGGCGAGGGATGCAGCGGCGACGACAAGGTGGCCGACACCCCGAACCAGGCCGGCAACAACACCGGAATACCGATATTTCCCCATATTTCGTGCAACAACGGCCCCCACGGCGACATGTTCGTGAACTACATGGACTACACCGACGACGCCGGCATGATGATGTTCACCAGCGGTCAGTCGACGCGGATGAACGCCTGCCTGGAGGGCCCGCGGGCGTCCTTCCTGGTCCCGCAGCTGGCCGCGCGCGCCGAGGAGCGGATCCCCGCGGGCGTCGCCTCCCCCGCCGAGACGCGGCTCACCGGCAACGGTTCGCAGCGCGACCTGGAGCAGCTGCTCCAGGAGGTGCTGAAGGACACCCGCGCGGCGCTGAACGTGGTGGCCGGGAACCGCCAGGTCCGATGAGCGTCGTCATGATGAACGAGGAAGCGCCGGACGTCGTCGGAGCCTGGACGCACTCCTACGAGGAGGACACCGACGCGATGGCGGTGTACCGGCCGGACGATTTCGCGTTCCGGCCTTCGCGGCGGCCCCGGCGCGGGATGGAGTTCCACTCCGACGGCACCTTCGTCGAGTGGCTTCCCGGGCCGGACGACCGGCCCAGGAAGATCGTCGGCCATTGGGAGCGTCAGGGAGCCGACCGGATCCGGATCACCTTTCCCGGGGGCCCGGGGCAGCCGTTCGTCCTGACCGTCGTGTCCCGCGAGAACGACCAGCTGGCCTTCGCGAAATGAGCCGCCGGAGATCGCGCGCATGAACGTGGCCGCCGCGGCGGAGGTCTAAAGACCCATGGCACACCGCGTCAAGGTCGAGGGCGACCGGTTCCACGGCCGCGTGCCCGAGGGCGCCGAGTACGTCGGGCGCGAGTTCCCCGGTCACCGGCGCAGCCCGTTCGCCAACCCGCACAGCCTGTCGGAGAAGGGCTGCCGGGTCTGCGGCGGCCGGGTCCACCAGCGGTCCCAGGTGATCGAGCTCTACCTGGCCCACCTCCGCGAGCATCCCGAGCTCGTCGAGCGGGCCCGCCGCGAGCTGCGCGGCAAGGACCTGGCCTGCTGGTGCGACCCCGATCAGGAGTGCCACGCGGACGCGCTGCTGGCCGTCGTGGCCGGCGCGGAGCCGTAGCTCACGGACGTTCGACGCCGACGGTGATCTCGTTGCCGAGCCGGCGCTCCATCAGCAGCTCCAGGTCGTCGCCGCTCCAGAACTTCCCCGGGTCGTACCAGTTGGGCCGGCGACCGCCGGGCAGCAGGCCCATCTCCTCGTACGTGACCGCCACCACCTCGGCGCAGTACGCGCTCTCCAGCGTCTCCTGGCGGCGGCGCCGTCGCGGCAGCCGTCCCCTGGCCCAGCGGGCGGCCAGGCGGGCGGTGGAGGGGAACGGGGTGCCGTCGAGCCGGGCCACCGTGCGCAGGGCCGCGTCCTCCATCTCGGGCGTCGCCTCCGGCTCGAGCTGGCGCAGCCAGGGCCGCTGGCCGTAGCGGCCGACCCACGTGGTCACCGCGTCGCGCAGGTCGTGCAGCTGCACCCCGCGCTGGTGCGTGCCCGACCACAGGTCGATCAGCGACTTGCCCAGCTCGGCGTGCCACATCATCGGCGGCAGGTCCTCGACCACGATCGCCATGCCCACGTGGTTGACCGGGCTGTTGGTCATCGTCTGGATGGCGCGGTCGGGGACCGAGCGCCCGCGGAAAATCCACAGATCGCCGGTCCTCGTCACCCTTACGGCCTCGTCGAGAGTCAGCACACCGTTAGCCTAGGCACATGCGCTGGTGGAAGATGCTCGGTCTGGCGGGAATCATGGGCGTGGCGGCCACGGGAGTGGTGATCGCGCGCGCCGAGCGCCGCCGCCGGGCCTACACGCCCGAGGAGATCAAGGTCCGGCTGCGCGAAAGGATCGAGACCAATCAGCCCGAGGGGCGTAGGTCGTAGACGAAGACCACGTCCGGGTAGGCCGGGTTGTCGTTGTAGCCCTGCACCGCGCCCTGGTAGGCCCGCTGGTAGTTGACCACCCACGGCATCGCCGCGGCCGCCCGCTGGTCGAGCACCCGCTTCGTGGCCTGCTCGTACACCCGCTGCGCCGCCGGCCGGTCGGTCACGGTCAGCTCAGGCACTGTGTCGAGCAGCGCGTCCAGGCCCTGGTCGCGCAGGTAGGCCAGGTTGAACACGGGCGGGTTCCCGCTGTGGAAGACGTTGCCGAAGTAGGAGTAGCCGTCGGCGTAGTCGGGCCACCAGTACATGACGAAGATGTCCTGGCCGCGCTTCTTGCCCTGCTCCCACTGGGCGGTCCAGGGCATCGCCCGGGCGTCGATCGTCACGTTGAGCGGCTTGAGGGCGGCGGTGAGCTTCGTGGCGAGCAGGTGCCAGTCGGTGTCGCCCTCCCCGTACGTCAGCCGCAGCCGGAGCGGCCGGCCGCCGGGGCCGTACCCCGCCCTGTTCAGCAGCTGCGCCGCGCCTACCAGGTCCTGCCGGGGGACGCGGCCCGGCACGTACCCCATGAGCCCTTCGGGGATGATGCCGCTGGCCGGTGAGACCGCGCCCTTCAGGTCCTTGACCAGGCCCTGGTAGTCGACGGCCTTCTGCACCGCGCGGCGCACGCGTATGTCCTTCATGGGGCCGTTCGCGGTGTTGAACAGCAGCATCGCCGTCTGGAACGACGCCCGCTCGGAGGTGCGCACGCCCGGCGCGGTCGAGGCGGCGGCGAACAGGCGAGGGTTCAGCCGCGCCACGAAGCTCACCTCGCCGCGCTGCAGCAGCCGCCACGCCCTGTCGGGATCGGGCACGACGCGGAACTTCACCGTGTTGTAGTGCGGCCGGCCCCACCCTCCCCAGTACTTGTCGTACGCGCTGAGCGTGAGCTCGTCCTCCTTGCCCTTCTGCCACTTCGTCACCGTGTACGGCCCCGAGCCCGCGTCCCTGCCCGACGCGAAGAACTTCCCGAGGTCGGGCGCCGCCTGCGTGTCGTAGATGTAGGCCGCGTACGTGGAGGAGGCCACCAGGTCCAGCGGGACCGGGTACTTCAGCGCGAACGTCACCGTCGTGGGCCCGTCGACCCTGATGGACGAGACGGCGTCCCAGATGTAGGAGGCGCCCGTCTTGGCGCTCATGGTGCGCTCGACCGACGACTTGACCGCCGCGGCGTCCAGGGGCCTGCCGGTGTGGAAGGTCACCCCGGGGCGGAGGTTGAACGTCCATGTCCGGCCGTCGGGCGACGAGCGCCACGACGTGGCCAGCCTGGGGCTGGACTTCTTGGTGACCGGGTTCCAGAAGGTGAGCGTCTCGTAGATGTTCTGGAGGGCGACGATCTCGTTGGAGTAGGACTTGGAGGGGTCCCACTCGGTGACGATGTCCAGGTTCTCGACATAGACGAACGGGGACTGCCCGGACGGCGCCTGCGGGGGCTCCGGAGGCGGCGAGCAGGCCGCGAGGAGTAAGAGCGCGGCGGCCGCTGCGAGACGACGGCGCAACGCATCTCCCTCTGTCGGCGATGTACTCGGGAAACCTACTCCAAGATCGATGGGATCAAGGCCCAGGTGTCCAAAAGTCCCGAAAAATTGGGCATTTTGATGATCCAATTGCTATTCTCTGGGCTTGTCCCGTCCGGGGTTGCCAGCAGGGGACCGACCGGAATGAGGTGTCATGGGTCGTAGCCGAACGATCCGCATGAAGATCATCGGACTACTACTCGTGCCACTGGCCTCCATGGTGGTCTTGTGGGGGGTCATTACCGCCGTCACCGCCACCGAGAGCTTGGAGCTGCGTCAATACAAGACACTCTGGACGAACCTCCGTCTTCCCGCGTACAAACTGATCAGCGAGATCCAGCGTGAACGTCTAGTCTCGGCCAGGCTCCTGCGCAACTCGGGGGACAAGTCCGCCGTCGCCGCGCAGCGCACCCGCACCGATGCCGCCAGTGACGCGTTCAGGCAGCTCTCCAGCACATCCAAGGACCGATCGGAAGAGATCCGCACACAGGTGGACGCGGTGTACACGCAACTCGACAGGCTCGATGCGATCCGAGGCGAGATCGACACGGGCCTGTCCGACCGTCTGCACACCGTCGAGGCCTACAGCGCGATCAACGACACGCTCTTCGGCCTGCACAAGCGGGTCGCGCTGATCGACGACATCCCGATCTACGAGCAGTCGCGCATCGTCATCGACCTCGGGTACGCCAAGGAGCTGCTGACCAGGGAACAGGCCGTCGCGTTCGGGCCGACCCAGCCCGCCGAGCGCCGGCTGTTCACGGAGCTCGTCGGCAACCGGCGCTTCCTGGTCGACCAGTCGCTCAACGAGCTCGACCCGAGCCTGCGCGACCAGCAGGTGGCCCTGATCACCTCCCCCGCCTACCAACGGCTGCGGATCATGGAGGACCAGATCATCGCCGGGAAGGCGCCGCGGAGCTGGCTCACCCTCACGGAGGGGCTGTCCAAGTCGTTCCAGGAAGCGCTGATGCGGGCCAGCGCGGTGCTGAACACGCGGACCGAGCCGATCGCCGACCAGGTGCTGTCCCGGGCGCTCCTGCTGGCGGGCGCGACGCTGGGGCTGGTGGTCGTGTCGATCGCGTTCTCGCTGCGCATGGGCAACCGGCTGTCGAAGGAGCTGGGCGCGCTCCGGCTCGCCGCGCTGGAGGTGGCCCAGGAGCGGCTCCCCCACGTGGTCGCCAAGCTCCGCAAGGGCGAGAAGGTCGAGATGCCGGAGCTGTCCGTGGCGAGCACCACGGTCGAGATCGACGACGTGGGCCAGGCGTTCTCCACCGTCCAGCAGACGGCCGTCGAGGCCGCGGTCGGCCAGGCGCAGCTCAGCGAGGGCGTCGGGCACGTGTTCCGCAACCTGGCCAGGCGCAGCCAGACCCTGCTGCACCGCCAGCGCATCCAACTGCAGGACATGCAGCACCGGGCCACCGACCCCGACGCGCTGGACGACCTGTTCAAGCTCGACCACCTGACCACCCGCATGCGCCGCCACGCCGAGGGCCTGATCATCCTGTCGGGCGCCACCCCCGGCCGCGGCTGGAGCCGGCCGGTGCCGCTGCTCGACGTGGCCCGCGGCGCGTCGGCCGAGGTGGAGGACTACCAGCGGGTCACCGTCGAGCCGATGTCCGGCCAGCGCCTGGCCGGACCCGTGGTCGGCGACGTGATCCACCTGATCGCCGAGCTCATCGAGAACGCCACCGTCTACTCGCCGAAGCACACTCCGGTCATCGTGCGCGGCGAGGTGGCGGCCCGCGGCTTCACCTTCGAGGTCGAGGACCGCGGGCTCGGGATGAGCGCAGAGGAGCTGGCCGAACTCAACGAGCGGCTGGCCAGCCCACCGGAGTTCGACCTGGCCGACAGCGACCGGCTCGGCCTTTTCGTCGTCTCCCGCCTGGCCGCCAGGCACGACATCCGCGTGACGTTACGCGGTTCACCATATGGAGGGACCACCGCGATCGTGTTGATCCCGGAAGAGCACGTGGCAGAGCCCGAACCGGAGGCCCACGTGAAGGAACCCGCTCGACCCATGCGGGTGGTGCGAAGTGAGTGACGAACGCTGGCTGGACGAGGACGCCGGTCCTATCGTCCCGGCCTACCTACTGACCCGGGGCCGTACGGTCCCCGCAAGCGAGGCCATCGACCTCATCGCGGTGATCATCACGGCCGGTGGCCTGGCGCCGCCGATGGGCCTGGGCCCCGAGCATCTGATCATCATGCAGAAGTGCACCAAACCGACCCGGCTCGTGGACGTCGCGGCCGAGCTGAACCTGCCCATCGGCGTGGTACGGGTGCTGGTCGGTGACCTGCACGCGCAGCAGCTCGTGCAGGTCGAGCACCCGCCCCCCGCGCCCGACGCGAAGGTGCTGCTCGAGGTGATCAGCGGCCTGAAGGCGCTGTGACCGTCGCGCGGTTGAGCCGCCCGTACACGGCCGCGAAGAGCGCGGCCGTGGCCCCGGCGACGGCTGCCGTCCCGAAGACCCACTGGTAGCCGCCCACGCCCGGCTGGGCGGCCAGGATGGCGGCGATGGCCGCGCCGGCCGTGCTGCCGCCGACGATGCGTACGAGCGCGTTCACGCCTGCCGCGAGGGCCGTCTTGCCCGGGTCCACGTGCTCCACGGCCATGGTGCCCAGCGCCGCGTAGCCGATGCCGAGGCCGATGCCCATCAGTGAGGTCGCCACGTACAGGTGGGCCGGGCTGGTGTGCGCGACCACGAGCCAGAGCCCCGCCAGGGCCGTGACCGCCGACCCCGCCGCCACCATGGACGAGGCCTGGAAGCGGCGCATGATCCGGCCCGCGAACAGCGAGATGACCAGCATGAAGATCGTGCTCGGCAGCAGGAAGAAGCCCACCTGGAGGGTGGAGGCGCCGAAGCCGTAACCGGTCTCCGTCGGCACCTGGGCGAAGCTGGACGTGCCCGTCATGAGGGTGAAGAACGAGAACCCGAGCAGCATCGAGGCCACCGTCGCGCCGACCGTGCCCCGGTGGACCAGCATCGCCATCTCCACCAGCGGCTCGGCCACCCGGCGCTCGACCGCGACCCAGACCGCTGCCAGCGCCGCCGCGGCGGCGAACAGGCCGAGCACGCCCGGCGAGGTCCAGCCCCACGAGCCGCCCTCGCTGATGCCCAGCAGGAGCGCGACCAGCCAGGCGGTCAGCAGCGCCGCGCCGGCCAGGTCGGGACGGCCCTTGGGGCCCACCGGGGCGCTGTCCTTCACGAGCAGGGCCACGATCGCGACGGCCACCAGCGAGATGCCGGCCGTGATCCAGAAGACCAGGTGGAAGTCGCCGGACGCGAGCCCGGCCAGGATCATCCCGCCGCCGCTGCCGAACCCCATCGTCGCGCTGATCACCCCGATGCCGGTGGCCAGCTGCTCCCTGGGCAGCACGTCGCGCGCCACCCCGATCGACAACGGCACCAGCGCGGCCACGGCGCCCTGGAACACCCTCGCCACCATCAACCAGGTCAGCGAGGGCGCCAGCGCGGCCATGACCGAGCCGACCACCAGGAGGCCCAGGGCGCCGAGGATCATGGGGCGCCTGCCGTACATGTCGCCGAAGCGCGACAGCAGCGGCGTGGCCACCGCCGCGACCAGGAGGCTCAGCGTGAGCGTCCAGGTCACGGACGAGAGCGGGGCGTTCAGCTCCCGCTGCAGCACGGGAAGCAACGGGACCACGGCGGTGTTCTGAAGTGCGGCGATGGAGGCCGCGAAGGCCAGCGCGACCACCCCGGGCCACGGATTTCTGGTGGACGTCGTACGTGCCGCGGACGCGACGACTGTCGCCATGTCGGCTCCTTTAGCTAAGTTAGGTAAGTAACAGGGCAAGATAATACATACGTAAGTTAGGTAAGCAAATCGGTTATGGACGAAGATCTCAACAGGACGGTGTCGGCGTTCCGCTCAGTGGTGGACGCGCTGAACCGCGCCAAGACGCACGAGCGCCTGACCGAGGCCGCCGGCGTCCGGCTCGACCGGCCCGACGTGAAGATCCTCGTCCACCTGCTGGACGCGCCCGAGCCGCGCAGGATCGGCGCGATCGCCGAGGCACTGCAGGTGGAGAGCCCTCACGTGACGAGGCACGTCGCCTCGCTGGAGCAGCGCATGCTGGTCGAGCGGGTACGTGACCCCGACGACGGCAGGGCCTGGCGCATCGCGCTGACCGAGGAGGGGGCCGAGGTGGCGAGCAGGTGCCGCCGGGTGACCACCGAGTTGTTCGAGGGTGCGCTCACGGACTGGTCGGCGGAGGACCGGGCGGAGCTGTCCCGGCTGATGGGCAAGCTCTCGGGCGACCTCTGCGCCCATCTCAAGAACCTCGTCAGCTGAGCAGCACGTCCTCGGCGCGGTGACAGGCGACCTGGCGGCCTTCCAGGTCCCTGAGCGCGGGCGGCTGCTCGCACTCCGGCGCGGCCAGCGGGCAGCGCAGCCGGAACGGGCAGCCGGTCGGGGCGGGCACGGCCTCCGTCCTGCCCTTGGCCACGGGCGGGGCGCCGCCCAGCTTCGGCACGGCGTCGCGCAGGGCCCGCGTGTAGGGGTGGGCCGGCTTCGCGAGGAGTTCGGCCGTCGGCCCCGACTCGACGACGCGGCCCGCGAAGAGCACGTGCGCGGTGCGGCACAGCCGGTCCACGACGGCGAGGTTGTGGGTGATGAGCAGGCGCTCGGTGTCGAGGGAGGCCAGCAGGTCGAGGATCCTGGCCTGGACGGTGACGTCGAGCGCGCTGGTGGGCTCGTCCAGGATGAGCAGGCGGGGGTCCACCGCCAGGGCTCTGGCGATCACCACGCGCTGGCGCTGGCCGCCGGAGAGCTGGTGGGGGCGGCGGGTGGCCAGGTCGGGGTCCAGGCCGACCTGTTCGAGGAGGTCCTTGACCCGGCCTCGCGCGGCGCGCGGCAGGGCCTCGGCGACGGAGGCGCCGATGCGCATCCTGGGGTCGAGGGCCTCGGCCTGGAACACGGGCTGGACGTCTTTCCGGAACTTCCGCATGTCCGCTTTTTTCAGCGTTTGGTCGCCGTACCAGATATTTCCGGACATGGGGGTGAGGAGGCCCAGGAACGCGCGCGCCAGGGTCGTCTTGCCCGAGCCGCTCTCCCCGATCAGCCCGACGCCGCCCTCGGTGATGTCCAGGGTCACGTCGTGCACGACCGGGGTGCGGCCGTAGCCGAGCGTCACCCGCTCGGCCCTGAGCATGGTCACGGCAGCGCCTCCAGCAGCTCGCGCGTGTACGGATGGGACGGCTCGGCCAGCACCCGCGCGGCCGGTCCCGACTCCACCACCGCGCCGTCCTTCATGACCAGCACCCGGTCGGCGATCGTCGAGACCAGGGCCAGGTCGTGGGAGACGAGCAGGAGCGCCAGCCCCCGCTCCTCCCGCAGCCTGCGCAGGACGCCGACCACCTCGGCCTGCACGGTCACGTCCAGCGCGCTCGTGGGCTCGTCGGCGAGGATCACCTCGGCGCCCAGGGCGATGGCCAGCGCGATGGCGAAGCGCTGGGCCTGGCCGCCGGAGATCTCGTGGGGGTAGCGGCGCAGGATCTCGCGGTCGAGCATGACCGCCTCCACGGCCTCCCCCATGATCTCCTCCAGCCGTCCCTTCCCGGCTGCGGGTTGTGGAGGGGTGCTGTCCTTCGGAGAAGAAGAGGGGCCGTCCTTCGGGCCGGGACGTGGGCCCGAGGGCTTGCCGACGCCGTGGAGCTTGAGGGCGCGGCGCATCAGGACGCCGAGGCGGGTGGCCGGGCTGAGGGCCGCCTGCGGCGACTGCATCACGAGTGCCACCCTGGCGCCCCGGATCTCGCGGAGCCTGCGGGGTGGCGCCGTGAGCACGTCGACGCCGCACACCCGTACATGACCTGAAATTTCGGCATCTGGGGTGAGGCCCAGCAGCGACATCAGCATGGTCGACTTGCCCGAGCCGCTCTCCCCCACGATCGCGACGCACTCGCCCTCGCGCACGTCCAGCTCCGGCACGTCGGCCACGACGCGCCCGCCATAGCGCACCCGGAGGTCGCGCACCTCGATCATCTGACCACCCTTCGCGGGTCCAGCGCGTTGCGCAGCCCCTCACCGAGCACGTTGAACGCGAACGCCGTCACCAGGATCGCCAGTCCGGGGAACGTGACCACCCACCAGTTCGTGGTGAAGAGCGTCTGCCCCTGCTGCACCATGAGCCCCCACTCCGCCGTCGGCTCCTGCGCGCCCAGCCCCAGGTACGACAGCGCCGCCGAGGTCAGGATCACGCCGCCCGCGTCGAGCGAGAGCTGGACCAGGACGGGCGTGAGCGAGTTGGGGAGGACGTGCCTGAGGATGATCAGCGGCGCGGGCACACCGAGGCACCGGGCGGCGTCCACGTAGCTGCGGGTGGCGATCGAGGCCGCCACGGAGGCCGCCAGCCGGGTGTACCAGGGCCACCAGGTCACGGCGATGGCCAGGATGACCGTGTTCACGCTGGGCTGGAGCACCACGGCCAGGGCCAGGGAGAGCAGCAGCGCGGGGAAGGCCAGGAAGATGTCCGTGATCCGCATGATCACGTCCCTGATCCAGCCGCCCGCGTACCCGGCGACCACGCCGAGCGTGACCCCGACCACCGCCGACACGGCCAGCACGGCCACGGCGATGAACAGGGAGGTGCGGCCGCCGTACAGGACTCTGGTGAGCACGTCGCGGCCGACCTGGTCGGTGCCGAACCAGTGCGCGGCGCTCGGCGGCTGCAGGTTCTCCAGCGGCTTGACCTGGTCCACCGGGTACGGCGCGAGCCACGGCGCCAGGATCGCGGCCAGGACGACCAGCACGATGAGCACCGCCCCGAACGCGGCGAACCGGTCGGGGATCCTGGGCAGGAAGGTGCGCCGCAGCGGCGCTTCGACGCTCGTCATCGGGCCCTCGCTCGCGGGTCGACGAAGCCCTGGAGGATGTCCACGACCAGGTTGGCCAGCACGTACACCAGGGCCACCAGGAGCGTGACGCCCGCGATGGCCGGGGTGTCCAGCGACTTGATCGACTCGGCGGCGTAGCGGCCCAGGCCGGGCCAGTTGAAGACCGCCTCGACGAGGAAGCCGTTGACGATCGCGTACGCGAAGACCAGGGCGATCAGCGACAGGACCGGGTTCAGGGCGGGCCTGAGGGCGAACCTGGTCAGGATGGACGTCTCGCCGAAGCCGAGCGCGCGCTCCAGCTTGGTGTGGTCCTGGCCGGACTCCTCGATGAGCGCCGCCCTGGTCATCTGGGCGATCACGCCCGTGGGGTAGGCGGCCACGACCAGCGCGGGCAGCACCAGGTGCTGGAGCGTGCTGGTGAAGATGGGCCAGTTGCCGGTGATGAGGGCGTCGACGATCGTGATGTTCGTCCAGAGGGTGAGCGGGCTGGTGGTGTCGAGCGAGGAGTCGTACTCGCCCGCGATCGGGAACCAGCCGAGGTTGCTGGCGAAGACCGTCTGGAGGGCCAGGGCCAGCCAGAAGACGGGGACGGAGACGGCCAGCATGCTGCCGACCCGAACCCCCAAATCCGGAAATTTCGCCTTGTAGCGGGCGGCGAGCACTCCGACCGGAATGCCCACGACGACCGCGATGAGCAGGGCCGTGCCGACCAGCTCCAGCGAGGCGGGGAACGCCACGTAGAGGTCGTCGAGCACCGGTTGCCGGGTGCGCAGGCTGACGCCCCAGTCGCCGGTGAGCAGGTCGCGCACGTAGTTGAGGAGCTGCACGGGGATCGGGTCGTCGAGCCCGAACCGCGCGCGCGCCGCCGCGAGCTCCTCGGGCGTGGCCTTCGGCCCGGCGAACGCGACCGCCGGATCCCCCGGCACCAGCCGCATCACGACGAACGTGAGCACGACCACGCCGGACACGACCAGGAGGGCCTGGCCGAGCCGGCGGGTCAGATAACGCGACATCGTCAGCTTGCGCGCTTCTTGAGGTCGTAGAAGAAGACCACGTTCGGATAGGCGGGGTTGTCCACGTATCCCTCGACGTCGGACGTCAGCGCGCGCTGGTAGGTCTGCACGTACGGCACGGCCACCGCCGCCTGGTCCTGGATGATCTTCTTCTGCAGGTCCTTGTACGCCTGGTCGGCCTTGAGCTGGTCAGTGGCCGTGAGCTGCGGCAGCGCGTCGATCGCCGTGTCGATGGCGGAGTCCTTCAGGTACGACAGGTTGAACTGCGGTTTGTCGGCGCTCTTGAACACGTTGACGTACCAGGAGTAGGCGTCCGGATAGTCCGGGTACCAGTACATGACGAAGATGTCCTGGCCCTGCTTCTTGCCCAGGTCCCACTGCGCGCTCCAGGTCATCGGCTTGGCCTGCAGCGACACGTTCATGCCCTTCAGCGCCGAGCTGAGCAGCGTGACCAGCAACTTCTGGTCGTCGTCGCCCTGCGCGTAGGTCATGGTGAGCTTGAGCTCGGGGTTGTCCGGGCCGTAGCCGGCCTCGGCGAGCAGCGCCTGCGCCTTGGCGAGGTCCTGCTTGGGCTCCATGTCGTTGGCGTGGCCGAGCAGCCCCTGCGGCACCAGGCCGTTGGCCTTCTGGCCGGAGCCCTTCAGCGCCGCCACCAGGCCGTCGTAGTCGATCGCGTACTGCAGGGCCTGCCGGATCCTGACGTCCTTCGCGGGCCCGCTCGCGGTGTTGAACAGCACCAGCAGGTTCTGGAACGACGGCGAGGCGGAGGTCTGCACGTTCGGGGTCGTCCCGGCCTGCTGGAAGAGCTGCGGGTTCAGCCGCTGGACGAAGTTGACCTCGCCCTTCTGCAGCAGTTGCCAGGCCGTGGTGATCTCGGGGGTGACGCGGTAGGCGACCTTCTTGTACTGCTCCGGCTTCCAGCCGCCCCAGTAGCCCTCGTACGCCTTCAGCGTGAGCTCGGTCTCCTTGCCCTTCTGCCAGGAGCCGATCGTGTACGGGCCGGTGCCGGCGTCCGACTTGCCGTCCTTGTCCACGGCGTTCACGTCGTAGATGTAGGCCGCGTAGCCGGAGGAGGCCACCAGGTCGAGCGGGGTGGCGTACTTGAGCGTGAACTTCAGCGTGGACGCGTCCACCGCGTCGATCGTCTTGACCGCGTCCCAGATGTAGGCGGCGCCGCCCTTCTTCTCGATCGTCCGCTCGATGGCCTTCTTGGCGGCCTCGGCGTCGAGCGCGGCGCCGGAGTGGAACTTGACGCCCTGCCGCAGCTTGAACGTCCACTCCTTGCCCTCGTTCGCCGAGGTCCACTCGGTGGCCAGGCGCGGCTCGGCCTTCTTCTCCTGGGAGTTGTACCTGGTCAGGCCCTCGTAGATGTTCTGCATGGCGACGATCTCGTTGGAGTACGAGGTCGCGGGGTCCCAGTCGGTGACCACGTCGAGGTTCGGCACGTACACGAACGTGCTGTCGTTGGCCTGCGCGGCCGGGGAGGCCGCCGGTTGGCTGCTGCCGCTGCTCTCGGCCGGCTTGGGGGTTCCGCCGGCCCCGCGCACCTGACCGCCCGCGCACGCGGATGCGGTCAAGGCCAGGACACCGGTGACCCCGGCGACGAGCAGACGCTTGTGCCAGCTCATGAAGGGGGGATCCTTTCGGTCTGTCACCGGGCGAGTGGTCCGGCTGCTTTGACGTGTACCCGCACGGCGGGCTCGGAGAGGTAGCTCAGCGGCACCTCGAGGAGGTCCACGATCTCTACGCCGGAGGGATCCGCCCCCGCCGCGACGGCTCGCGCCGCCGCCTCCTCCTTGGCCCTTTCGATCGCTTTTGACCGGCTATCTCCCGCAGGCAAGATCGTATCCACTCTGCCACTCGCGAGTGCGATGGCGGCGCCCACGGCGTTGGCCACTTCGGCGTGCTCGGGACGGACGACCCGGCTCGCGCCGGGGATGGCGTCGGGCAGCAGGAAGGCCCCGCCACCCACCGCGACCAGCGGTCTGTCCGTTTTGCCGAGCGCCATCCGGTCCACCGCGTCGATGATCATCTCGTCCGCGACGGCCACCGCTCTTTGCAGGGTGTCTGCCATTCTTTCCGACATGTCACCCGAGTCGCGCGCCCGGACGGCGGCCTCGAGGCGCTCGCGCCAGCCGGCCGCCTCGTCCGGGGTCCGGCCCGCCGCCACCGCCGCGTCGGTCATCGTCACCGTGGAGCCGCCGAACACGAGCGCCTCCCTGACGATCCGGTAACCCACCGAGTCGGGGCCGATGCCCGGATTGCGGACAACCGTGCCGCCGCCGAGCGCGATGGCCAGGATGTCGGGCATGCGGAAGTTGGTCAGCACCCCGCCGATCTCGACCGCCGCCGCCGACTCCCTCGGGAAGCCGCCCACCAGCACGCCGAGATCGGTGGAGGTGCCGCCGACGTCCACCACGATCGCGTCGGCGACCCCCGACAGGTACGCGGCGCCGCGCAGGGAGTTCGCCGGACCTGAGCCGATCGTGGAGACCGGCAGCCGGGCGGCGTGCTCCAGCGTCATGAGCGTGCCGTCGTTCTGCGCCAGGTACGGCTTCGCGCCCAGGCCCCGTTCGGCCAGCGCGGTGACCAGGGCCTCGGTCACGTGGGCGGCGACGCCGTACAGGGCGGCGTTGAGCACGGTGGCGTTCTCGCGCTCCAGCAGCCCGAGCGAGCCGATCTCGTGGCTCACCGAGACCGGCAGGCCGTACTCGGCCTTGATCAGCTCCTCGACGACGCGCTCGTGATCGCCGCTGGCCGGGCTGAACACGCCGGTGACCGCCACGGCGTCGGCCTCCAGGCCGTCCAGGAAACGGCGCACGGCGTCGAGCCCCGGCGGGCCGATCTCGCGGCCGTCCACGTAGTGGCCGCCGGGCACGATCGCCTCCCCCGCCGAGACGGCCGCGCGCAGGTCGCCGGGCCAGCCGGACAGCGGCGGGACGGAGGTGGTGGCGGGCGCGCCGAGCCGCAGCACGGCGACGCGACCGAGGTTGCGCCGCTCGAGGAGGGCGTTGGTCGCGTGCGTGGTGCCGAGCATGACCCGGCCGATCCGCGTTCGGCCCTCTCCGTCCTCGCCGAGCTCGCCGAGGACCGCGTCCAGGGCGGCCCGCAGCCCTTCCGTCACGTCCGGCGTGGTCGGCCGCTTGGCCTTGGCGATCACTCTGCCGTCGGCGTCGAGCACCACCGCGTCCGTGTTCGTGCCGCCGACGTCGATCCCCACCCGCAGGTCAGCCATGCGCCGTCAGCTCCTCGACGGGAACGTAGTCCAGGTCGTAGCCGAACGCCCGCGGCCCGGCCGTCTCCAGGCCCTTGGGGGTGCGCCAGAGCGGGTCGCACGGCCAGGCGAGCACCGTGACGCGCTGGCCGTACCTGAGCCCCTCGGTCTGGACGGCGGCGGCCGTCTCGGTGTCCACGACGGTGATGAGGTCGGGCACGATGGCCCGCACCCGGCCGTCCTCCAGGGCGACCAGGTTCTCGTTCTGCAACTCCAGGGTGAGGCGGCGGCCCCGGTCCTCGCCGGTGCCCTCGATCGTGGCCGTCCCCCGGACGAACCCGCCCGTGGTGCGCCGCTCCACGTCCGTCAGCTTGCCGGTGATCAGCCGGGCGGCGCCCAGGCTCCCCTGGAGCGCGCCGAGCGGGTCCGCCGCACCCTCCGTGGCCCTGCCGATCTCGATGGCGCGGGTCACCGTGCCCTCGATGACCGCGCCTCTGGCCCGTACGGTGGTGAGCACGTAGTCGGCCATGAGCGCGGACGAGCCCGCGGCCACGCAGACGGCCCTGGCCAGCCGTTCCGACCAGAGGCCGTCGACCGGGCGGATGGTCACCACGTTGCCGACGATGTCAGACATGATCACCAGGTCGGCCGGGAGCCCCGCCACGTACATCGACACCATCTGGACCTCGGGGAACGCCCGCCCCATGCCGTCGGCGTCGAGCAGCGGCAGGCCGAGCCGGGCGGCCCAGGCGACGGGCGCGACCCCGTTGGAGCCGCCGATCTCGGAGGACATGATCGCGCTCGGGGGACGGCCGAAGAGGCGTTCGATCTCCTCGGCGATGCGCTTGGGCTCGTCCGCGCTGTGGATCATCTCGTGGCTCACGGTCGGAGCCCCGATGCCCGACAGCGGCACGATCAGCGCGTCGTCGTCCAGGTCGTCCAGGCCGATCAGCGGGACCTCGCCGTACTCGCGGACGGCCCCGATCGCCGCCAGCGATCCGGTACGCACGTCACCACCGCCCCCGGTGCCCAGGACGGCGCACCCGCGGGCGAGCGCCGGAATATCGCTCTCGTCAATATTCATATGGCGACACAACCAAGCACACTTCATCTCATTTAGCCAGTCCAGGGCATGTGCTGGCGCCTGGGCCACGGCCCTTGATACATCTGAGGTCGGAACGGGAGGGCACATGCGGATTTCGGTGGCCGCCGACAGCAAGGACGGGGTGGCCGAGCGGGTCGTGTCGGAGCTGCGCAGGCGGGGGCACGAGGTGGTCACCCACGGCGCGCTCAGCGAGGAGGAGCGCGACGACTGGGCGTGGGCCTCCGAGCTGGCCGCCCGCGACGTGCGCGAGGGGCGGGCCGACCAGGCGGTGGTCTGCTGCTGGACCGGCACGGGCGCCTCGATCGCGGCGAACAAGGTGCCCGGGATCCGCGCGGCGCTGTGCGTGGACGCCTACACGGCCGACGGGGCCAGGAAGTGGAACGACGCCAACGTGCTGGCGCTCAGTCTGCGGCTCACGTCCGAGGTGGTGCTCGACGAGATCCTCGACGCCTGGCTGGCGGGACGGCCGAGCGCCGAGTCCGCCGACGTGGCGAACATCTCCCACCTGGACGAGATCTGACTAATCTGTATAGGCATGCCGAACTTACACTGTACGCACTGCGGTGAGGAGGGGCTCGAGGCCGGGTTCATCCGAGACTCGGGCGAGAACTCTCCTGGCTTCGCCAGATGGGTCGAGGGCGCGCTGGAGCGCGGGATCTTCGGCGGCGCCAAGCTGATGGGCCGGCCGAAGTGGGAGATCGACGCCTACCGCTGCCGATACTGCTACCACGTGGAGCTTTTCGCGGCCCGCCGCGACTGAGCGCGACCGTCCATGACCGGCCGTGACTTAACGTGACCGGTCGCGGCCGAGAAACGGCAAGATCTTCCGCGCGGCGCCGCCCGTGAACGTGACCAGTCTCGGCCGATCCCGGCCGGGAGGCGGAAATCGTCGGCATCGCCGTTTAGGGTGCTTGCCATGACCGACGTGCTGCTCCGCGGCGGGCACCCCTGGGGGCGCGACGCCCCCGCCGACATCCTCGTCCGTGACGGCCGGATCCACCTCGTCGCCCCAGGCGTCGAGGCGCCGGACGCCCGGATCGTGGACATCGCCGGGCAGCTCGTGCTGCCCGGTCTCGTCGAGGCGCACTGTCACCTCGACAAGACCCTCTACGGCGGCCCGTGGGTGCCCCACTCGGCCGACGACACGCTGGCCGGGCGCATCGGAAACGATCTCGGCCGCCGCGCGGAGCTGGGCGTGCCGAGCGCCGAGCGGATCGGCGCGCTGCTGGCGCGCATGAGCGCGGCGGGCACGGCCCACGTCCGCACCCACACCGACATCGACCCCCAGGTGGGGCTGCGGGGCGTGGAGGCCGTGCTCGAGGCGGCCGCCTCCTCCCCCGTCGACGTTCGGCAGGTGGCCTTCCCCCAGCACGGCGTGCTGATCAACCCCGGCACGGCCGAGCTGCTCGAAGAGGCGCTGAAGAGCGGCGTGGAGGCGGTCGGCGGCCTCGACCCGGCGGGCATCGACCGCGACCCCGTACGCCACCTCGACCTGGTCTTCGGCCTGGCCGAGCGCTACGGCGCCCACCTCGACCTCCATCTGCACGACGGCGGCTCGCTCGGCGGGTGGGAGCTCGAGCTCATCACCGAGCGCACCAGGGCGCTGGGGCTGGGCGGCCGGGTGACGGTCAGCCACGCTTACGCGCTCGGCCAGCTCGACGACGCCTGCCAGGACCGCCTGGTCCAGGGGTTCGCCGAGGCGGGCGTCGCCATCGCGACCGCGGCCGTCTACAGCTTCCCCGTGCCACCGATCAAGAAGCTGCGGGCCGCGGGCGTCACCGTGGCCTGCGGCCACGACGGCATCCGCGACCTGTGGGGGCCCTACGGCAGCGGCGACATGCTGGAGCGGGCGATGCACGTCGCCTACCGCAGCACGTTCCGCAGGGACGAGGACATCGAACTGGCGCTGGAGGCCGCCACCTACGGCGGCGCCCGCGCGCTCGGGCTGGAGTCGTACGGCCTGTCCCCGGGCGACCGGGCCGACCTGGTCGTGGTGCCGTGCGGGGGCGCGGCGGAGGCCGTGGTCGTTCACCCTGCGCGCACTCTGGTCATGAAAGACGGCGTCGTCCTGCACAATTGACCGGCGGGACCATCGAAAGGCAGGCAAGTGCTCTCTATTCACCAGCGGATCGCGGCAGAGCTGGGCGTACGCGACGGCCAGGTGCAGGCGGCCGTCGAGCTGCTCGACGGCGGCGCCACCGTGCCGTTCATCGCGCGATACCGCAAAGAGGTCACCGGCACCCTCGACGACGCGCAGCTGCGCACGCTCGAAGAGCGCCTGCGCTACCTGCGCGAGCTGGAGGAGCGGCGGGCGGCGATCCTTGAGTCGATCGAGTCTCAGGGCAAGCTCGACGACGAGCTGCGCGAGCAGATCATGGCGGCCGAGACCAAGGCCCGGCTCGAGGACATCTATCTGCCGTACAAACCCAAGCGGCGCACCAAGGCGCAGATCGCCCGCGAGCTCGGCCTGGAGCCGCTGGCCGACCAGCTGCTCGGCGACCCGGCGCTCGACCCCGCCGCCACGGCCGAGGGCTTCGTCACCGAGGGCGTGGCCGACGCGGGCGCGGCGCTGGAGGGGGCCAGGGCGATCCTGATCGAGCGGTTCGCCGAGGACGCCGACCTGATCGGCGGCCTGCGCGAGCAGCTCTGGAGCCGCGGGCAGCTGGTGTCGAACGTTCGCGAGGGCAAGGAGGAGGCGGGGGCCAAGTTCTCCGACTACTTCGAGTTCGGCGAGCCGTTCACGAAGCTGCCCTCGCACCGGATCCTGGCGATGTTCAGGGGCGAGAAGGAGGAGGTGCTGTCGGTCGCGCTGGAGCCGGACGACAGCCCCGAATACGAGATGCGCATCGCGTCCCGGTTCGGCGTCTCCGACCAGGGGCGGCCGGCCGACAAGTGGCTGGGCGAGACCGTGCGCTGGGCCTGGCGCACCCGCATCCTCGTGCACCTCGGCATCGACCTGCGGATGCGGCTGTGGCAGGCGGCCGAGGAGGAGGCGGTGCGGGTCTTCGCGGCCAACCTGCGCGACCTGCTGCTCGCCGCCCCCGCCGGGAGCCGGGCGACCATGGGCCTCGACCCCGGTCTGCGTACGGGGGTCAAGGTCGCCGTGGTCGACGCAACGGGCAAGGTCGTCGAGACCGCGACCATCTACCCCCACGAGCCCAAGCGGCAGTGGGACCAGTCGCTGGCCGTCCTGGGCGCGCTCGCGCAGCGCCACGGGGTCGAGCTGATCGCCATCGGCAACGGCACCGCCTCCCGCGAGACCGACAAGCTGGCCGGTGACCTGGTCAAGCACATGCCGTCGATCACCAAGATCGTCGTCTCCGAGGCCGGGGCCTCGGTCTACTCGGCCTCGCCGTACGCGTCGCAGGAACTGCCCGAGCTCGACGTGTCCCTGCGCGGTGCGGTGTCGATCGCCCGCCGGCTCCAGGATCCGCTGGCCGAGCTGGTCAAGATCGACCCCAAGTCCATCGGCGTCGGCCAATATCAGCACGACCTGGCGGAGTCCAAGCTCTCCCGCTCGCTCGACGCGGTGGTCGAAGACTGCGTCAACGCCGTCGGGGTCGACGTCAACACCGCCTCGGCGCCCCTGCTCACGCGCGTGTCCGGCATCGGCTCCACGCTGGCCGAGAGCATCGTCCGCCACCGCGACTCCAACGGCCCCTTCCGTACGCGCGCCGCGCTCAAGCAGGTGCCCCGGCTCGGGCCCAAGGCGTTCGAGCAGTGCGCGGGCTTCCTGCGCATCCGCGAGGGCGACGACCCGCTCGACGTGTCGAGCGTGCACCCGGAGGCCTACCCGGTGGTCCGCCGGATCCTCACCTCGGCCAAGACCGACCTCAAGTCGCTGATCGGCAACACCGCGGCCCTGCGCTCGATGAAGCCCGAGACCTTCACCGACGAGACGTTCGGCCTGCCGACGGTCACGGACATCCTGCGCGAGCTGGAGAAGCCCGGCCGCGACCCGCGTCCCGCCTTCAAGACCGCCGTCTTCAAGGAGGGCGTCGAGAAGCTCTCCGACCTGTCCTCGGGCATGATCCTGGAGGGCGTGGTCACCAACGTCGCCGCCTTCGGCGCCTTCGTGGACATCGGCGTCCACCAGGACGGCCTGGTCCACGTCTCGGCCATGTCGCGAACCTTCGTCAAGGACCCGCGTGACGTGGCCAAGCCCGGCGACATCGTCCGCGTCAAGGTCCTCGACGTCGACATCCCCCGCAAGCGCATCTCCCTGACCCTGCGCCTGGACGACGAGACCCCCGCCCAGTCACCGGGCGACGGCTCCCGCCGAGGCGGCGGCCGCGGAGAGGGCAACCGCGGTGACGGGGGTCGCGGCGAGGGCGGCCGCAGAGACGGCGCACGCGGTGACGGTGCACGTGGCGATGGTGCACGCGGTGACGGCGGGCGCGGCGACGGGAAGGGCAACGGCGGCCAGCGCGACCGCACCCAGGGCCGCGGCGACGACCAGCGCGGCCGGGGAGACGGCGGCCGTGGGGACGGCGGCCGTCGCGGCGGAGGCGGCGGAGGCGGCGGAGGCGACCAGCGCGGTCGCGGAGACGGCCAGCGCGGCGGCCAGCGCCGCCAGGACCGCCCGGCCCCGACCGGCGCCATGGCCGAAGCCCTCCGCAAGGCAGGCCTCACCGACTAACCCACCGCCAACCCACCGGCCCCTCCGCGGAACCACTCCGCGCGAGGGGCCACCGCGTCCTACCCACACCCCTCCCGCCAGCGCAGCCGCCGCACACACACCCACCACCGGACACCACCCGCGCAAGGGCCACGGCGTCCCACCCACCCGCCCTCCCTCCCACGCAGCCGACGCACCGCCGCACACACACCCACCACCCGACACCACCCGCGCAAGGGGCCACGAGCGTGCCACCCCACCGTCCTCCCGTCGGCGCAGCTGACTCGCCGCCTCGCGCACACCCGCCGGACATCCCCCGCGCGCGCCGTACCCGCACGCGGACCGCCGATGCGGCCACCTGGGCCGTTCGCGTGGAGGTGCCGTGTGCGGCGCGAGTCGATGACCTGGGCCGGGCGACCGGGCAGTGTGCCGACGCGCGCTGAGGGCCGGCCGGGGCGATACGGTCGAAGTGTGAGCACGACAGCCTTCACCACAGCGATCGCCCAGGCCCGCGACCTCCTCCGATGGTGCTCGCCGCTGAGGACCGAGCTGTGGGCGGCGCGGCTCGCCGCCGATCTCGAGCCGGACCAGGTGGAGCCCTTCCTGCGGCAACTGTCCGGGGACGGCAGGACGGAGGCGCGGCTCGCGCTCGCGGCCCTGGCGGCGGTCGACCCGGCCGCCGAGGCACGCCCGGCGTCCGACGCGCAACTCGCGTCCGATGCAGGACCCGTATCCGATACACCCCTCGCATCCGATGCACGGCCCGCGTCCGGCGAAGGTCCTGCGGCCGATGTGAGCCCGGAGTCCGGAGCAGGTGCTCGGGGCGGGGTGGGGTCTCAGGGCCAGGCGGTGGCGAGCGTGTACGTGAGGGCCGCTGACGGCGTCGTGGCGACGCTGCCCGGGTGGGTGCGGCGGATGGGGCGGGTGGCATGTGAGGGCGGCTGGTACGGCAAGGCGGACCCGTACGGCGAGCAGGCCCTCGCGGCCCTGTCGTTCCGGTACGAGAACGGCAAGGAGCCGCACCTCCTCGTCGTCGCCATCGACCAGGTGAACGGCGGTCTGGCGGTGGACGCGGTGGTCGAGGAGGTGAAGTTCCTCGATGACCTGGGCCTGCGGGCCGAGGAGCCGGGGGCGGTCGCGGGGCGGGTGCTGGACGCGTTCGAGCTGGGCGACCGGATCATGGGGGCGCTGGTCGCCGACACGCTGCCCGCCGTGCGGCCGGTCGCGCTCTCCAGGGCCCGCGCGGTGCCCGATCTCGTACGCCCGGCGCCCGACGACACCGTGAGCCGGTTCCGCGAACTGCCGGACCTGCCCGGGGCGCGGGAAGCGTTCGAGAAGCTTGCCGAGTTCGTGGGCGATCGTCCTCTGTGGTGGAGCCCGGCGCGGGTCACCCAGTTCCTGTCGTCCTGGTTGCCCAGGGAGGCCATCCTGTCGGAGGCGGGGATCGCGGCGATGCCGGAGGTGGTGCGGGCCTGGAGCCGGTTCTGCGGAGCGCATCCCGCGGTGCTCGCCCAGGTCGAGGCGGACGCGCCGCGGCTGCCCGCCCTCATGGCCGACGAGTCCTTGGCGAGCCTCGGCAAGCGCATCGCCAAGAACCGCCTCTGACGCCGACGTTCCGGTGATCCACGGCTACGGTTGCGCGAAGGGGCGTAGTCCATGGATGGCAAAGGTCAGCAGCCGTTCGCCCTGCACGGGCGTCGTCTGCTCGCCCCACGCGAGAGCGAGCGCGTTGATCAAGGTTTGACATGCTCCTCCCCGTGAGCGGGGAGAATTCTCATGGCCGCTACGCGGCCACCCCTCGCGGGGCGGGCGTGGTCTCACTATGAGTGGCTTGACGCTTCACAGGCCCCAGTACCGCAAGGCCTCCACGTCCGTTTACCGCCTGTCCGACGGCTGAGTTGTACCGGTACACCTGGGTACGGGCGGCATTGGTGTCGGCGTTGCCGATCCACCCGCAAGCTGGGTTTTTGCACACGAACCTGGCCTGGGATTGCCGTGATCCCCGGGTGATCGTGTGGCACTGGTGGCATTCCCGGCTGGTGTTCACCGCCGGGATGCAGGCGACTTTTCCGCCCTTGTCGAGGGCTTTGTAGGTGAGGAACTCGGCGGTGCGCGACCATGCCTCACCGGCGATGGCCCGGTTCAGGCCACGTTTTTGGGCGACGTTCGTCCCCGGTTCCTCCACGGTGCCCGATGCGGCGGCCATCATGTTCTTGACCTTGAGGTCCTCGAGCACGATCACGCTGTAGCGGTCGGTGAGTTCCGCGGTGGTCTGGTGTTGCCAGTCGATCACCCGGCGCTTGGCTCTCGCGCGCAGGCTGGCGATCTGGTCATAGGTTCTCTTCAACCGGTTCGAGGTCGGCCGGCCCGGCTTGGCGGCCCGTTTCTGGCGGGCGGCCTTGCGTTCCAGCCGGAGCAGACGCTCGGCCTCCTTGTGCGACAGCCACTGCTCGCGGTGGCGGATCTTCTCCCCTGAAGCCAGGGCCAGGGGGACGGTGATACCCCGGTCGATCGCGGTCACCGGCCCCGCATGCGGGACCGGAGGCATTTCCATCGTCTGGGTGCGGAAGATGATGTGCCAGCCGTCGCTCTCCTTGACCAGCCGAGCACCGGTGATCTTCCCGTCGGCGGAGGACCTGGTGATGCCGGGCAGGTCCTTGGTCCACCGGAACCGGACCCGGCCCAGTTTGGGGATGTTGACCTCGCCCCACCGCCGGTTGACCCGGGTGATGTGCAGATCCCGCCCCTGCGGAACATCCACGGCCATCCGGGACCGAAAACGCCCTTTGAACTTCGGCCGCTCAGCGGGATGGTCGGGGTTGAAGAAGTTCGCCCACGCCTGCCGATAGGTCTTGAGCACAGCTTGGGAAGCTTGCGCGGGCAGGTCCTTCAACCAGTCGATGTCCCTGCGCGCCTGTCGGATCGCCTCATCGCAGTCTTTTAGTGTGGCGAAGCGGCCCTGCCGGAAGGTGTAGTACTCGTGCAGCAGGTTCCACAACGCCCGCGCGTTGTGCGCCTGGCCATCCAGGATGGCCGACTGGTGACTGTCCAGCTCCAGGCGCGCCGCATGAGCGCGGTTGCGTTTATCCAGCTCCACAAACCACATTTTATCGTTTGGTGTATGTCACCGAGGTGGAAACCGAATCCCGAAATCAGAACGGGTCGCCATAGCGTTCACGAGCTCACCGCGCATTTGGTGTTCGTCACCAAATATCGGCGTAACTTCGTCACCGATGAGATGCTCACCCGCTGCGAGCAGATCATGAAGGAGGTGTGTGAGAAGTTCGCATGCGAACTTGCCAAGTTCAACGGCGAGGACGACCATGTGCACCTTCTCGTCCGCTACCCGCCCAAGGTGGCTCTGAGCGTCCTCGTTAACAGCCTCAAAGGGGTGTCGGTCCGCTACCTGCGCCAGGAATACGCCGCTCACGTCCGCACATACTTGTGGGGCGGGCACTTCTGGTCCCGCTCCTACTACGCGGGCGCGACCGGCGCCGCGAACCTGACCACCGTCCGCGCGTACATCCAGTCCCAGGACCGACCCCAGAAATGACACAAGACCGGGCGCGTGGTCACGCTCAGTCCAGGGCGTGCTCAGGCCCCGGAGGGGCCTTCCCGCGCGGGCCTTCACCTCCCACCTAAGAGTGGGAGCACTGGCCCGCATCGAGGTAGAAGTCCGAGGCGGTGGCGGTGGCGGTGGCGGTGGCGGCGGTGGCGGGGCGTACGGCGCCGGCCGCCTGCGCGCGTTCGAGCAGCCGTTCGCCGGCGGTCAGCACGGCCTGGCAGGCGGCGTGCAGCTCCGAGGTCTCGTCCTCGATGCTGCGCATGAGCGAGGTGGCCAGCCCCCGGTCCATCGCCGCATGCGCGATCCCCGCGCGCGCCCAGCTGATCGCCTCGTGAGCGTCCGGGTGGTCGAGGAGGTTGGCCTCCGGCCGGCCGGTCCGCGCCCTCGTCCGCGACCCGGACGCCCCGGCGGCCCAGGCGCTGAAGGCGAAGGGCGCCGAGCTACGCGTTGGAGACCTCGACGACACCGGCTCGCTCGCGGAAGCGGCGGCCGGCGCGTACGGCGTCTTCGGCGTCACGCCCGACGACGACGACCTCGACCGGGAGATCCGCCGTGGCCGCGCCCTCGTCGACGCCGCCGCCGCGGCTGGAACCTCCCACTTCGTGTTCACCTCGGTCGGCGGCGCCGACCGAGGCGCCGGCCTGCCCTACTGGGACAGCAAGTGGCAGATCGAGCAGCACCTACGCGCGTCCGGCCTGCCCGCGACGATCCTGCGGCCGGTCCGGTTCATGGAGAACCACACCATTCCCGGCCTGCCCGTCGGCGGGATCGCAGGCGGCGAGCTCAGGCACCTCTTCGGCCCGGACACGCCGGTGCAGCTCATCGCCGCCGCCGACATCGGCGTCTTCGCCCGCCTCGCCTTCTCCCACCCGCGGGACTACCTCGGGCAGGCGATCGAGATCGCCGGGGACGAGCTGACCCCCAGGTGGACGGTGGAGCTGATCAGCCGGAGCCTCGGGCGCGAGATCACCTACCGGCAGCTGCCCATCGGCTCTCTCGGGCTCGGTCCGGACGCCGAGAGCGCCTTCGCGGACGAGCGCGGACTGTGGCGCGCCGACATCGCGGCGTTGCGCGAACGCCACCCCGGTCTCCTGGACTTCCGCACCTGGCTCCGGGACGGCGGCACCGAGCAGATCCGGGCCCTGCTCACCTGAGCTGCGCGGACGCGCTCGACAGGAGCATGTCGAGGGCCGTGGGGTAGGCGCTGTCGTTCATCTCGGCCACCAGCAGCGGCGCCGTCGCGGCGATGTTCGGGTGCGTACGGGCGGGCAGCCGCGCGTACGTGGCCTGCCACACCTCCTCGTCCGCCTCCCGCGCCGCCTTGGGCAGGGCCAGCGTGGCGGCGTCGAGGATGGCGAAGGCCAGGCTCTGGTCGATGAACGCGTGATAGATCCGCACCGCGTCCCCGTCCGCGAATCCGGCACCGCGCAGGATGCCGATGATGGTCTCGTCCCCCGCCACCTCGTTCGGCCGGCCGGTGACCCGGCTGGCGGTCAGCACCGCGGCCTGCGGGTGCGCCAGGTACGCGTGGTGGATGCGCAGGCCCAGCTCGCGCAGGTCGGCGCGCCAGTCGCCAGTAGGCCGCCAGTCGGCCATCGCCGTGCCGAACAGCTCGTCCGCGATCGCCAGCACCAGGTCGTCCATGCCGCGGAAATAGCGGTAGACCGTGCTGGCGTCCGCGCCCAGGGCCAAGCCCAGGCGGCGGGCGGACAGCCCCGCGGCCCCGTGCTCGCGGAGCATGCGGAGCGAGGTCTCCACGATGAGCTGATGGGTGAGGACCTGCCCGTGTTTGGTGGGGCGGCGCCGCCTGCGCGCCGTCTCCGGCACCACTCGCTTGGCCACGAGTACGGCCTCCTTATGCCAACGCCATTGACGTTGACGAGCCTACCCAAGTTAAATTCTCGACACACCCCCCAAAACAGCATTAAAAGGGGACTTATCGTCATGCGTATCCTTCTCGTTGGAGCCGGCGGTGTGGGAACCGCCATCACCCGGATCGCCGCCCGCCGCCCTTTTCTCGACCACATGGTGGTCGCCGACTACGATCTCCCCCGCGCCAAGGCCGCCGTCGCCGCGCTGGGCGAGCAGGCGGACCGGTTCACCCCTGTCAAGATCGACGCGGCCGACCGGGCCGCGGTCACCGCGCTGCTGAAAGAGCACCGGTGCGACGTCCTCCTGAACGCCACCGACCCCCGATTCGTGTTGCCGCTGTTCGACGCGGCCCTCGCGGCCGACGCCGACTACCTCGACATGGCCATGTCGATGTCCAGGCCGCACCCCGACCGCCCGTACGAGGAGGTGGGGGTCAAGCTGGGCGACGACCAGTTCGCCCGCGCCGGCGAGTGGGCCGCGCAGGGCCGGCTGGCGCTGGTCGGCATGGGCGTGGAGCCCGGCCTGGCCGACGTGTTCGCGCGCTACGCCGCCGACGAGCTCTTCGACGAGATCGAGGAGATCGGCATCAGGGACGGCGCCAACCTGACCGTCGACGGCTACGAGTTCGCCCCGTCGTTCAGCATCTGGACCACCATCGAGGAGTGCCTCAACCCGCCGGTCATCTACGAGAAGGACCGCGGCTGGTACACCACCGAGCCGTTCAGCGAGCCCGAGATCTTCGACTTCCCCGACGGGATCGGCCCCGTGGAGTGCGTCAACGTCGAGCACGAGGAGGTCATGCTGGTCCCCCGGTGGATCCCGGCGCAGCGGGTCACCTTCAAGTACGGGCTCGGCGAGGACTTCATCGGCAAGCTCAAGACCCTGCACGCGCTCGGCGTGGACCGCACCGAGCCGGTCGCGGTCCGGACCGACGACGGCACCGCCAGGGTGTCGCCGCGCGACGTGGTGGCCGCCGTGCTGCCCGACCCGGCGGGCCTCGGCGACCGTATGCGGGGCAAGACCTGCGCCGGGACCTGGGTGAAGGGCGTCAAGGACGGGCGGCCCCGCGAGGTGTACCTCTACCACGTGGTGGACAACCAGTGGTCGATGCGCGAGTACGGCTCCCAGGCAGTGGTCTGGCAGACCGCCGTGAACCCGGTCGTGGCCCTGGAACTGATGGCGAACGGGGTCTGGAAGGGCACGGGCGTGCTGGGGCCCGAGGCGTTCGAGCCGGGCCCGTTCCTGGACCTCCTGGTGGAGTACGGGTCACCCTGGCGCATGCGCGAACAGTGAGCGCGAGATCATGGAGGCGTAACGACCCGCACGACGAAGGGCAGCGCCTTGAGCATCGCCGACGACCCCGACCGCGCACCGGCCCGCTCCCACTTGTACGCCATGGGCTGGTCGGAGGAGGACATGCGCCGCCCGGTGGTCGGCATCGCCTCCACCTGGACCGGCACGATGCCGTGCAACCTCACCCACCGTGAGCTGGCCGCCCACGTGGCCGAGGGGGTGCGCGCGGCGGGCGGCACGCCGATGGAGTTCAACACGATCGCGGTCTCCGACAACCTCACGATGCACACCCCCGGAATGCGCACGTCGCTGGTCAGCCGCGAGGTCATCGCCGACTCGATCGAGCTCATGGGCCGCGCGCACGGCTTCGACGCGCTGGTGGTCATCGTGGGCTGCGACAAGACCGTGCCGGCCGGGATCATGGCGCTCGCCCGCCTGGACGTGCCCGCCGTCATCCTCTACAGCGGCACGATGATGCCCGGCAGGTGGCGCGGACGAGACGTCACGATCCAGGACATGTGGGAGGCCCTCGGCGAGCGCGCCGTCGGCCGCCTCGACCAGGCGGAGCTGGACGACCTGGCCAAGCACGCCTGCCCGGGCGCCGGCACCTGCGCCGCCCAGTACACCGCCAACACCATGGCCAGCGTCGCCGACTTCCTCGGCCTGGCGCCGTTCGGGGTGGGTGACATCCCGGCGGTGGCGGAGGAGAAGAACGCCGCGGCCCGGCGGGTCGGCGAGATCGCCATGGAGGCGCTGGCCCGCGACGCCCGCCCCTCGCGGGTGCTGACCGCGGACGCCCTGCACAACGCGATCGTCTCGGTCGCCGCCATGGGCGGCTCCACCAACGCCGTCCTGCACCTGCTGGCCATCGCCCGCGAGGCGGGGCTGCCGCTGCGCATCGACGAGATCGGCGAGGTCTGCCGCCGGGTCCCGATCATCACGGGGCTCAAGCCGAGCGGCGGCGACCACACGGCCCTGGACCTGTGGCGGGCCGGCGGCACCTCGCTGGTGGTGCGCCGCCTGCTGGAGGCCGGGCTGCTGCGCGAGAACGCCACGCTGGTGGACGGCCGCACGCTGGCGGAGGTCGCGGCCGACGCCGAGGAGACGCCGGGGCAGGAGGTGGTGGCGAGCGTGGCCGAGCCGTTCAAGCCTCGCGGCGCGCTGGCCATCCTCCGGGGCTCGCTGGCGCCCGACGGCTGCGTGCTCAAGCTGGGCGGCAAGGACGACTTCCGCCACGAGGGCCCGGCCAAGGTGTTCGACTCGGAGCACGACTGCTACGTCGCCATCCAGGAGGGTCACATCGTGCCGGGCGACGTCATCGTCCTGCGTTACGAGGGCCCCGCGGGTGGTCCCGGCATGCAGGAGATGCTCTCGATCACGGGTCCGCTCGTCGGCCGCGGCCTCGGCGCCTCGGTGGCGCTGGTCACCGACGGGCGCTTCAGCGGGGTCTCGCACGGGCGCGTCGTCGGGCACGTGGCGCCGGAGGCGTACCACGGCGGACCGATCGCGCTGGTGCGCGACGGTGACACGGTGGTCATCGACAGCGCGGCGGGGGCGATCGAGCTGGTGGTGCCGGAGGAGGAGCTGGCGCTGCGCCGCGCCTCGTGGAAGCGGCCCGAGAGAGAGGTCGAGCGGGGGGTGCTGACCAAGTACATGGCGACGGTGGCCTCCGCCTCGGACGGCGCCGTCACCGCCTGATCCGGGTCGAGCAGGCGGCGCGGGCCGCTATGCTGCGCAGTGACGTACTCGAGTCGTTGTTAGGAGATTTGCGCGATGTACAAGGAGTTCGCTGTCGAGGCCGTGATGTGGCTCGTTCCGGTCGCGGTGCTGATCGGGGTGGCACTCCTCGTCACCGCGTGAGCCAGGGGCCCAGCCGGGGGTCGGCCCGGCCCCTGGCGGCCGCTTGACACGGAGCCGCGCGTTGGGCTTGACGTTGTAGAGCGTCCTGTACGAGATGTTCCGGACCCGGACCTTGATCCGGCACGTGTCTCTGCACCGGCCGAAGTAGACCTTGGTGCGGATGAGCTGGGCGCCGGCGGGCGCCGCCATGAGTGTGGTGGTGGCGGCGGCAAAGAAGATCCGATACGAAACGGTTATCCGTTCTCCCACAAGGCCAGCGGGCTACCCGGTGAAGCTCCCGGGCTCGTTGAGCTCGGCGATGGCCAGCTCGGCCGTGGTGCGGATGTCGAAGAACTTGTCGAGCGCGGTGATCGCGAACAGGTGCTTGCACCGGCCGTTCAGCCCCGCCAGCAGCAGCCGGCCGCCCGAGGCGGTGACGGCCTTGTGCAGGTAGACCAGCACGGACAGGCCGGAGGAGTCACAGACGCTGACCGCCTGCATGTCGATGACGAGCATCGGGGGCTGGGTGAGATCGAGGGCCTTGGTGACACGGTCACGGACCTCGGCGGCAGACCCGAAGTCGAAGTCCCCCGTCAGTCGCGCGATGACACAGGGTCCCTGGAGCCCGAGGCTTATCGACAAGGCCTGCTCCGAAGTCACCCAGCTCCACCTACCTGCATTGCTTGCCCGATCCACCTACTTTACGAGAAGTAGCGCTTCGGGTTGAACACCAGCATCTGCTCAATCTGGTCGTCGGTCACACCCGAGTCCAGGAGTGCGGCCAAGACGTCGTCGTGGATGTGATCGTAGCGCCAGTTCGGCGCGAGCGTTGAGCGGGCCTCGTCCCAGGCGCCGCCGAAGTAGTCCATGAAGCACGCCGTGTCGTGGCTGAGGACCATGCGATCGGCGTATCCGCGCCGGCACAGCTGCGCCACCGTGGCCACCCGCTGCGCGGTCGGGTTGTACGGATCCAGCCCGAACCGGTCCATCCCCAGCGTCGCGCCCGTGTCGGCCAGGCGCATGAGGTAGTCGAGGTCGTTGCTGTCGCCCGCGTGCCCGACGACCACCTTCGCCAGGTCGACGCCCTCCTTGGCGAACAGGTCGAGCGCTATCAGCCCGCTCTGCGTGAAGGAGTTCGTGTGGATGGTGATCGGCGCGCCGGTGCGCAGGTGCGCCTGCGCGACGGCCCGGCAGATGCGCTCGACGCCGGGCGTCAGGCCCTTCTGCTCGACCACGCACTTCAGGAACGCCGCCTTCACGCCGGTGTCGGCGATGCCCTCGGTGAGGTCGCGGACGAAGTCGTCGATCATCGGGTCCGGCATGTCGATGAACAGGCCGGGGCCGCGGTGCTCGTACTGGTGGGGCAGCTCCTCGAAGGAGTAGATGCCGGTGGCGACCACGATGTTCAGGCCGGGCACCTGCTCGGCGACGCGCTGGATGCGCGGGATGTAGCGGCCGAGGCCCCACACCGTCGGGTCGACGATCGTCCGCACGCCCTTCGCGGCCACCGCGTTCAGCTTGGCGACCGCATCCGCCACCCGGGCCTCCTCGTCCCACCAGGCACCTCTGCCGTAGTTGTCGAGGTGCTCGGTGGCGAGGACGAACACGTGCTCGTGCATGAGCGTCTGCCCGAGCTCCTCGACGTCTACGGGGCCGCGAATGGTGGGGACGGTGGCCATGGGCGCCTCCATACCGGCTGGTCGGTGTGCGCCACCGTAGGCTCCCTCCGGACCTCCGTCAACCAGCCACTCCGGCCGTGGCGAGGCGGCGGAACAGCGGCTCGGGCCGGGGCAGCCGCTCGCCGGCGACCGCAGCCGCCACCCGAGCCGCCGCCGTCGGCAGGAAGGGCTCCAGCTGTACGGCCAGCGTCCGGCACGCGTGCACCAGCGTCCCCAGCGCGGCCTCCTGCCCGGCCCGGGGCTGCCGCCACGGTTGAGTCCGCTCGACGTACCTGTTGGCCTCCTCGACGAGCGCCCAGACGGCCGTCGCCGCCCGCCGGAAATCGAATGCCTCCAGCGCCTCGTCCACCGGCACCGCGGCCAGTTCCTCCCCGGCCGGGGGCACGTGGCCGTCCAGGAAGCGGTGGACCATGGTGACGACCCGGTTGACCAGGTTCCCCAGGCCGTTGGCCAGGTCCTCGTCCGCCCGGGCGACCAGCCGTTCCTCGGTGAAGTCGGCGTCGCCCACGCGCGGCACCTCGCGCAGCAGCCACCACCGCACGGCATCGACCCCGTACGCGTCCACGAGCGCCACCGGATCGGCCGCGCCGCCCGACGACTTGCTGATCTTGCGGCCGCCCACCGTGAGGTAGTCGTGCACGAAGATCTCCGTGGGCAGCGGCTCGCCCGCGGAGAGAAGCATCGCCGGCCAGTACACCGCGTGGAACCGGATCACGCCCTTGCCCATCAGGTGCACCTTGCGCCGCTCGGAGACCCACCAGCGGTCGTAGTCGTCGCCTTCGAGCGCGGTGACGTAGTTGGCCAGCGCGTCCCACCACACGTACACCACCTGGTCCGGGTCGCCGGGCACGGGGATGCCCCACCCGCGGGCGCGGGCGGCGGAGCGCGAGACGCTGATGTCGTCCAGCCCGGCCTCGATGAACGCCAGCACCTCGTTCCGCCGCGCGACCGGCTCGATCCTGAGCCGCCCGCCGCGGATGAGCTCGCTCAGGGCGTCCTGGTAGCGGGAGAGCCGGAAGAACCAGTTGTGCTCGGAGACGCGCTGCAGCGGCGCCTCGTGCCCGTCGGGACAGGGGCCTTCCGGGTAGAACTGCTCGCAGCCCACGCAGTAGAGCCCCTCGTAGTGCCGCTGGTAGAGGTCGTGCCCGGTCGCCTCCCAGATCCGCTCGACCCCGGCCCGGTGCCCGGGGTGGACGCTCGTCCGGATGAACGAGTCGAACGACAGGTCCAGCGGCCCCCGCAGCCCTTCGAACGCGGCCGCGTTCCGGTCCACCAGCTCCCGCACCGGCACGCCCGCCGCCTCGGCGGCCAGCACGTTCTTCAGCGAGTTGTCGTCGGTCCCGGTCTGGAACCGCACCCGCTCGCCGCGCCGCCGGTGGTGCCTGGCCAGCACGTCGGCCTGCACGAGCTCCAGAGCGTGCCCGAGGTGAGGGCGGGCGTTGACGTACGGGATGGTCGTCGTGAGATACATCAGGTGCCTCCAAGGGGCCCCGAACACGACGAGAGGCCCCGCTCGCAGGGCCTCGACAAGACGTCGCCGACGAAACCCCCTAAGGGGCCATCATCTTCGGCGAGATCGTCATGCCGCCCATGCTAACGACGTGCACCCGCCCGGGCCACCCGTTAACGCCCGGCGCGGTGGCGGACCAGCCAGACGGCCAGGCCGACCGCGAAGACCGCCAGGCCCGCCAGCACCGACGCCGGCGGGAGCGTGGCGGCCAGCAGCACGCACAGGCCCAGCCCCAGCCCGGCGACCGGCCGGGGCGGCGCGCCTTCCGCGCGGCCGAGCGTGAGCGCGCACGCGTTGGCGATGCCGTAGTAGACCAGCACGCCGAACGACGAGAACCCGATCGCCCCCCGCAGGTCGGCGACCAGCAGCAGCACGATCACCGCGGCCCCGACGGCCAGCTCGGCCCGGCGCGGCACCTGCCGCGCCGGATCCACCACGGCCAGCGCGCCGGGCAGGTCGCGCTCGCGCGCCATGGCCAGGACCGTGCGCGAGACGCCCAGCAGCAGCGCCATCAGCGCGCCCAGCGCCGCCACCGCGGCCCCGGCGCCCACCACCGGCACCAGCCACGGGGCCCCGGCCGCCCTGACGACGCCGGCCAGCGGCGCCGGGGACCTGGCCAGCAGCTCCGGCCCGAGCGCGCGCAGCGCGGCCACCGCGACCAGCGCGTAGACGACGAACGTGACGCCCAGCGCGATGCCGACCGCCCGGGGGATGGTGCGGGCGGGGTCGCGCACCTCCTCGCCGAGGGTGGCGATCCGGGCATAACCGGCGAACGCGAAGAACAGCAGCCCGGCCGCCTGCAACACGCCCCAGACCTCGACCTGTGACCCGGGCAGGGGCTCGTAGGCGAACCAGCCGAACGTCACCGTGTCGTCGCCGAGCAGCCCCGTGACCACCACCGCGGCGAGCACGGCCAGCACGAACACGACGATCACCCGGGCCACCCCGGCCGAGCGCCGCACGCCGTACAGGCTGACCGCCGTCAGCGCGGCGACCGCGCCGACGGCCAGCGGCCTGGCCAGCGCGGGGGCGACGTAGGCGCCGAACGTGAGCGCCATCGCCGCGCACGAGGCCGTCTTGCCGACCGTGAAGCCCCAGCCCGCCAGGTAGCCCCAGAGCGGGCCGAGCCGCCGCCTGCCGTAGACGTAGGTGCCGCCGGACTCGGGGTAGAGCGCGGCCAGGCGGGCCGAGGAGGTGGCGTTGCAGTACGCCACGACGCCGGCCAGCACGAGCGCCACCGGCAGCCAGGCGCCCGCGGCGGCCGCGGCGGGCGCGAAGGCCGCGAACACGCCCGCGCCGATCATCGCGCTCAGCCCCACCACGACCGCGTCGGTGGTGCCGAGCCGCCGCGACAGCTCCTCCGGCACGCGCCCGCCTCCTCTCCCGCCTCAGGAGGCTCCCACTCTGCCGTATCGCACCGACAACCCGGCCGACGGCGGGGTGAACGCCCGCTGTCAGATCTCCGCGTCGTCAGCGGCGGCGTCGGTGGCGGGGGCGGGGGCGGGCACGACCAGCACCGGCCGGCCCGCGTTGTGCAACACCCGGTCGGACGTGCTGCCGAGCAGCAGCGAACGGACCCCGCCGAACCCCCGCGTCCCCGTCACGACGAGCCTGGCGTCGATCTCGTCGGCCACGTCCACGATCGTCGACCACACCGCCACCGAGTCCGCATCGCACCGCGGGGTCGCGTCCAGGCCGGCCTTGCGGGCGAGGTCCGCGCCGTGCTCGGCGAGCTCCCGCATCGCCCCCTCGATCGCCGCGTCCTCCGTGCCCAGCTGGTCGATCGCCATCATGAGCCCGGCGGAGGCCCTGGCCGAGGCCATCGCCGCCCGCTCCCACACCGTCAGCACGACGGCGGACTCCCCCTTCAGGAGCTCGCCCGCGAAGGCGATCGCGGCCTTGGCGTCGTCGGAACCGTCATACGCAATCAAAATCGCCATCTCAGCACTCCCACATCGTGATCGGGCCCGTACCTCTATCCCGGGCAAGCCGTTTCACGCCTACGGCAGGGGTAGCCGCCTCATATGACCGTTACGCGATTCCACGACCTGCCCCTCGCCCAGCGCGATCGCGAGTGGGACGCCGCCGCGGCGGACAAGCGGGTGCGCAAGTGGGCGGACGCCGAGGACAAGCCGAACGCGAAATACCGCGAGGCCTTCAGCTGGTACGACGCCGACGACGCCGACGAGTTCGGAGCGTACAAGCTGCCGATCGCCGACGTCGTGAACGGGGAACTGAAGGCGGTGCCCCGGGCGGTGTTCGCGGCGGCCGCGGTCATGGAGGGCGCCAGGGGCGGGGTCGATCTGCCGAAGAAGGACATCGAACGCGTCAAGGAGCACCTGGCGCACTACTACGCCAAGCTGGGCGAGGAGCCACCCTGGGAGCGCTGAGCCAGCGGCTTGAGCATCGACAGCCCGGCCAGCGCCAGCACGCCGATTTCGGTGACGACCACGGCCCGCTGGGTCAGCCCGGCCGGGATCTCGTCGTTGGTCAGCGGGATGCCGAACATCCGCACCACGTACGGGACCACGACCAGCAGCAGGGCTCCGAGCGCCACCCCGCTGAGGATCCGCACCGCCCTGGCGTACCGGATCCTGGCCTTGGCCAGCAGCATCCCCGCTGCGGGCATCACCAGGAACGCGGCGAAGGCGGCGTACCGGTGGATGCCACCCGACAACGACAGCGGCACTCCCGGCCGGTCGGTGGGAAAGGCGCCGATCAGGAACATGCTCGCCCCCCACGCCAGCAGCAGCGCGACGACCCAGCGGCTCATCCCGGCCCGGCGCATCGCCTCGGCGATCAACGCGGAGCCCACCGCGAACAACGTCAGCGAGGCGGGCAGCAACCAGCCGGACGCCTGGAAGGCGTACTCGCTGATGACGCTGTGCAACGGGTCGAGGTCGGATTCCGCGTGGAGGGTGAGCATGGCGCCGCTTCCGGTGCCGATGGCCGCGAATCCGCTGACAAGCAATGCCTTCATGCCTCAAAGCTCGTGGAACGCGGCCTCGCGGAATATCGGAGATCGACCCTGAAGTGACCTGAACGATCCCTTAATACCTTGGTCGGAAACGACCCTGAGAACACCCGGCCACCTGCGCAGACGTGACCCTGAGTAGGGACTCCCCCCTCAGGGTGGGTCCCGGGCGCCTGACCCGGTTTGACCTGGAACGCACTCCAGGGGTGAACCTGGAAACATGAAGAAGCGCACTCTCGGGAACGGCGGGCCTCAGGTCTCGGCGCTGGGCCTCGGCTGCATGGGCATGTCCGACTTCTACGGCCCGGGCGACGAGAAGGAGTCGATCGCCGTCATCCACCGCGCACTCGACCTGGGCATGAATTTTCTGGACACGGCCGACACGTACGGGCTCGGGGCCAACGAGGAGCTCGTCGGCCGGGCCGTCAAGGACCGGCGGGACGAGGTGGTGCTGGCCACCAAGTTCGGCGTCAAGCGCGGCGGCGGCACCCGCTCCGTCGAGAACAGCCCGGCGTACATCAGGGCCGCCTGCGACGCCTCGCTCCGGCGCCTCGGCGTGGACCACATCGACCTGTACTACATGCACCGCCGCAACAGGAACGTCCCCGTCGAGGAGTCGGTCGGCGCGATGGCCGAGCTGGTCGAGCAGGGCAAGGTAGGCCATCTCGGGCTGTCGGAGGTGAGCGCGGACACCCTGCGCAGGGCCTCGGCCGTCCACCCGATCGCGGCCCTGCAGAGCGAGTACTCGCTGTTCACCCGGGGGCTGGAGGCGGAGATCCTGCCCACGGCCAGGGAACTGGGCGTGGCGCTGGTGGCGTACTCGCCGATCAGCCGCGGCTTCCTGTCCGGCGCGCTGCCGCCCGTGGAGGAGCTGTCCGAGGACGATGTCCGCCGGTGGATGCCGCGCCTCGCGGGCGAGAACGCCGAGCGCAACGCCGGGCTGGTCGCGGAGGTACGGAAGATCGCCGACGCCGCCGGGATCACCGCCGCGCAGCTCGCGCTGGCCTGGGTGCTGGCCCAGGGGGACGACGTCGTGCCGATCCCGGGGACGAAACGGCTGACGTACCTGGAGGAGAACGCGGCGGCGGCCGACATCACGCTGACCGCCGACCAGCTCGCCGCCCTGGCCCGCGCCGTCCCGGCGGACGCCGTCGCCGGCACCCGTTATCCGGATATGTCAGAGATCGAGGGGTAGCCAGCCGGGCTCAGGCGACGGGGCCGGGCGCGTCGAAGTAGACGCGGATGGCGGTCGCCCCCGGGCGGGTGTGCACGCGTACGAGGTCGCTCAGGAGGTTGACGATCAGCAGCCCGCGCGACCCCGCGTGGCGCGGGTCGACCGGGCGGCGGCCCACCAGCGGGTCGGTGATGTGCCCGGCGTCGCTGACCTCGCACACCAGCCGCCCGTCCTCGGCCCAGGCCCGGATCGTGCCCGAGCCGCCGCCGTGGTCGAGGCTGTTGGCGCCCAGCTCGGCCACCGTCAGCTGGATGTCGTCGAGCCGGTCGCCGGAGAATCCCATCTCCGCCGCCCTCCGCGCGGCCAGGCCGCGGGCCGCCGACAGGCTGGTGCGGTCGAAGCGCAGCGAGACGAAGTCGGCGGGCTCGTCGAGCGGCCGGTTGTGCGCGGAGACCACCAGCTCGGGCGCGTATTCGGCGCTGGCCCACTCCCCCGAGAGGTCGCACAGCACGGGGTGGGTGCGCTCCGCCTCCTGGAGGACCTCGGGAGCGAGCCCGTCGGCGTCGTACGGGCACAGGATCGTGACCCGCCGTCCCGCGAACGACAGGTTGATCAGCGCCTCGTGCTGCGCGGCGGCCCCGTATTCCGTCCTGGTGCGCCCCGGCCAGAGCGGCTCTCCGATGATCCGCACGTGCCCGCCGGTATGCCGGTCGGCGAAGTCGCGCAGCACGGCGGGGATGATCCGCCCCGGATTGCGCCCGGCCTCCTGCATGTCGAGCAGGTGCACGGACTTGGCGTCGTCGCCGAGCTCGGCCTCGATCAGGGCCAGATTGCGGGCCGGCACCGCGATCGCGACAGGCTCGTCCAGGGCCAGCCCCGCGCGGACGAATGCGCTGGTGGCAGCCACATATTCCCGGTCGCCCCGATAGAGGAGCGCCGGGTGCGTGAACGGTTCCGCCAACATCAGAATTCACGCTACCCAAGGAAGATGACTTCACAGCAATCCGGTGGGTACGTAATTGGCGTGAAGCGAATCCGGGTCGTTCGCCGCCCCCGCCTCGTCCGAGGGCCGCTCCCCCTTGATCTCCGCACCCCTTCCGGCCGACAACTCCCGTTCTGAGCGCTGCGACTCTATGCTCAAGATATGTCGCAATTGCAGATGCGAGTGTCCGACGAGGACCGAGAGCGCACCGCGCAACAGCTCCAGCACGCCTTCGCCGAAGGCCGGCTCACCCAGCTGGAGCTCGAAGACCGCCTTGAGATCGCCCTCACCGCGAGGACCTACGGCGAACTGCTGGGCCTGATCGAGGATCTCCCCACCGACCAGCCGCAGGTCGACGACGTGGTCGATCTGGAGTCCAAGAACGGCCAGATCAAGCGCGCCGGCGACTGGGCCGTCCCCCGGCGGCTGCGGGTGGCCTCCAAGTACGGCGGCGTCGAGCTGGACCTCTCCGAGGCCGTCATCACCCACCCGGTGGTGGACATCGAGCTCGACCTCGCGTACGGCTCCGCCAAGATCATCCTCCCGGACGGCGGCGTCGCGAACGTGGACGCCTTCCGCAGCGACTGGGGCCAGGTCCACACCTCCGACGTGCCCGGCAGGCCCCGCCCCGGCGCCGTCCACGTGGTGATCAGCGGCACCACGAAGTACGGCAGCCTGACCGTCCGCTATCCACGCAAACGCTGGCTCGCCCGCTGAGGCTTTACGCCCACTTGATACGCGTGGTGTTAGTGGGGTGCAAGCGACAGTCAAGGACTGATCCATAATGTTCCCTTCGTTCGTAGAAACCACCGAAGGGCAAGAAATGACTCCCCCTCGTCGTCGCCTGGCCGTCGCGGCCGCGACGCTGACCCTTGCTGTCCTCACGAGCACCGGCTGTGGTGCGCTGGGCCAGGCGGTTGACTGCAACACCGCCGCCCAGGAGGCCACCAAGATCATGAATGAGTGGACGACCACGATCACCAAGGACGCCACCGACACGAAGGCCATCGGCACGGCCTCGAAGGACGCGGCGGGCAAGACCAAGGAGCTCGCGGGCAAGTACGACGGCGAAGTCGCCGCCGCACTGAACGACCTCGCCGCCGGTTTCGAGACCCTGGAGAAGGGCGACCTGGCCGAAGTGTCCTCGTTCACGGGCAAGATGCAGGGCTTCTCGACCAAGATCACCTCTGCCTGCAGCTGACGCTGAGCCCGCGGTCGCCGTTCCGCCTGTGGGGGGCAGGACGGCGCGGCGGCCGCGCCACGTTCGGGTGGATTCGTTCTACCCTTGCTGCCCGTGACGGGTGACACTCTGGCGGCGCGACAGGGGGCGTCCGCCGCCGCCTTCCTCTGGAAGATCCGGCTGTCCGGCCACCGCGTACGCGTGGGCGCCATCGCGCTCGTCGCCGCGGTGGCCTACGCCGTGCTCGGCCTGGTCAAGCTGGCCACGTTCCGGGCCACGTCGTTCGACCTGGTGATCGTGGACCAGGCGGTGCGCAACTACGCGGCGCTTCGGCCGCCGCACATCCCCGTGCTGGGCATGTTCCACGGGCGGGGCATGGACTACGTGCAGCTCGCCGACCATTTCTCGCCCGTCTACGCGATGCTCGCGCCCTTCTACTGGATCCACGACGGGCCCGAGACGCTGATCGTCGCGCAGGCGCTGCTGTTCGCCGCCGCGATCCCGTTCATCTGGCTGTTCACCCGGCGCGTGCTCGGCGTGGCGCCCGCCTACCTGGTCTCCGTGGCGTACGCGCTGTCGTGGCCCGTCGCGCAGGCCGTCGCGTTCGACGCGCACGAGGTCATGTTCGTCCCCGTGCTCACCGCGATCATGATCGAGCGCTACCACGCCGGCCACCGGCTGCCCGCCCTCATCGCGATGCTCGACCTCCTGCTGGTCAAGGAGGACATGGGGCTGATGGTGATCGGGGCGGGGCTGTGCCTGATCGTCCTGGGCGACCGGCTGCGGGGGCTGCTCTGCATGGCGCTCGGGACGGGGGCCGTCCTGCTCGTACGCGGGCTGGCGATCACGGCCTTCGGCGGCGACTCCAAGGACTTCTGGGCCTACAACCATCTCGGCCCCGACGTGCCGAGCGCGATCCTGGCGCTGCTGCGCGACCCGATCGCGGCCGTGCTGCTGCCGTTCAGCGAGGAGGCCAAGGTCGACACGCTGTTCCTGCTGGTGTGGCCGACGCTGCTGCTGTGCCTGCTCTCGCCGCTGTCGCTGGTGGCGCTGCCGCACGTGCTGGAGCGCATGTTGTCCGACCGCTCCCAGTGGTGGCAGGCCGACTTCCAGTACAGCGCGTTCACCGTGGTCATCCTCTTCTGCGCGGGCGTTGACGGGCTGGCCAGGCTGCTGCGCTGGATGAAGCGCTCCGACGACACCTCGCTCAAGCTCGCCTGGGCGACGGCGGCCTGCGTGGTCGCGATCACCCTGGTGCCCAGATTCGCGCTGGACCAGCTCTACCATCCGCCCTTCTACCAGGAGCCCAAGGCTGCCGCCGCCGCCGAGGCCGTGAGCAAGGTGCCCTCCGGGGTCACCGTCGAGGCGGTCAACTCCGTCGGCCCCGCCCTGACCTCCAGGACCACCGTCCTGCTGTGGACGGCCCAGTCGCACGGCGCGCCGTGGGTGGTGGCCGACACCTCCCGCTGGGAGTTCCCCTTCGGCTCTGCGGACGAGCAGCGCGCCGCGGTCGACGCGCTGCAGGGCCAGGGGTACGCGAAGGTGTTCGAGCGCGACGGCTACGTGGTGCTCCGGCGCGGCTGAAGCGCCTCCGCGTAGGCCCGGTCGAACCCGTCGAGGACCGACGGCCACGAGCCCGCCGCCGGAGGGGTCGCCCGGTTGTGCGCGGCGATCGACTCGCGCAGCGCCGCGTCCGTGCAGAGCCGGGCCACCGCGCGGGCCAGGTCGCCGAGCGTGTGGCCGAGCAGCCCCTCCGTGCCGTCCGCGACGAAGTCGGCGACCCCGCTCTGCGCCCTGGCCACCACCGGCAGCCCCGCGGCCCGCGCCTCCAGCGCCGCGATGCCGAACGACTCGCGCGGCGCGGGCGCCACGAACACGTCCGCGGCCTCCAGCACCTTCGCGATCTGCTCCCGCGTGTAGCGGCCCGGCAGGGAGACCCAGCCGGCCATGCCGTGCCGGGCGAGAAAACGTTCCATCTGGCCGCGAGCCGGCCCGTCGCCGACGATCGTGGCCCGCATGGGGATCCTGGCGGGCACCCGCCGCCTGGCCGCCTGGAGCAGCCTCAGCAGGCGTACGGGCTGCTTGCGCGGCGCCAGCCGGCCCACCGCGACGATGTGCACCTCGTGCGCCTCTTCCCGCCGGTCGGGCGTGCCGGGAGGCGGCGCCCAGCCCGACAGGTCAAGGCCGTTGGAGACCACCCGGACCGGTACCTCGGGCCCCGCCACGGCGCGGATCGGGACCGCGGCGGCGTTGCTGACCGTGGTCGCCACCAGCCGCCACCGCTGCCAGCCGAACCCCAGCCGCAGCAGCCGGTAGAGCGCCCGCGTGACCGGATCCCACATGCTGTGCACGGTCACGACACACGGAAGCCCGGCCCGCGCGGCCGCCCGCACGCCCATCCAGGCGAACGGCGAGACCGCCCCCGCGTGCACGTGCACCACGTCCGGGCGCAGGGAAGTGAGCCGGCGCGTGAGCTGCCCCACCCCGAACGGGTGAACAGGCAGGTCGAACGGCATTCTGGCGACGATCCGGTGGACCCCGGGCAGCGGCTCGCCTCTCGTCGCGGTGGCCACGGAGACGTCGTGTCCCGCCTCCCGCTGCATCCGCACGAGATCGGCCACCTGGACCTCGATCCCTCCGAGTCGCGGCAGGTAACAGTCGCTCACGTGAAAGATCCGCACCCCTCCCAGACTAATCTGGGCGTGTGCCTCCACGTACCGCAGTGTTCTTTCACGCTCACCCTGACGACGAGGCCCTGCTGACGGCGGGCACCATGGCGATGCTCGCGGCCGAGGGACACCGCGTGGTGCTCGTGGTGGCCACCGCGGGCGAGCGCGGCCTGGCCGAGATGGAGCCCGGCGAGGCGCTCGGCGAGACCAGGCTCAAGGAGCTCTACGAGTCGGCCGCGCTGCTCGGCTGCGCCCGCGTGGAGTGCCTCGGCTACGGCGACTCGGGGCTGAGCCCCAAGGGCGGCAAGGCCGAGGAGCGGCCCGACAACGCCTTCATCGACGCCGACACCGAGGCGGCGGCCAAGGCGCTGGCCGCGATCCTGCAGGAGGAGGAGGCCGACCTGCTGGCGATCTACGATCCGGCGGGCGGCTACGGGCACCCCGATCACGTGCAGGTGCACCGGGTGGGCAAACGGGCGGCGAAGATCGCCGGGACCGAGATCGTCCTGGAGGCGACGGTCAACCGCGATCCGCTGGTCAGGCTGCTGCGGCTGGCGGGCCGGTTCTACAAGTTCCCGCCGGAGTTCGACGTACGGACGTTCGAGAGCGCGTACTCGTCGAGCGAGACGATCACCCACCGGGTCAACGTCAGGAAATACACCCGCCAGAAACGGGCGTCCATGGCCGCGCACGCCTCCCAGGCCAGCGGCGGCGACAGCGACCGCACACTCGCCGTCATGCTGAAGGTCCCGCGCCCGATCTACCGCCTCGTCTTCGGCACCGAGTGGTACGTCCGCCGCGACCTGCCGCCGGGCACCCGGCTCACTCATCCCTTCGACCAGTGGCCGAAATGATTCCTCCGAAGGAGGATCCTCGTCCGGCGACCCGTCAGACTGGACCCCGATGAAGAACAAGTGGCTCCAGATCGCGCTGTCCGTGCTGTCGCTCGGGCTGGCCGTGCTGCTCGTGGTCTACCTTCCGCAGATCGTGCGCACGCTCACCGGCAAGCCCGTCTCCTGGCACGAGATCGGCAAGGTCTTCGGCACGCTCGGCGCCGGCGAGATCACGCTGATGACCGTGCTGTGGCTGCTGAGCCTGCTGGCGTACACGTTCGTGCTGACCAACTCCCTGCCCGGCCTCAACAACCTCCAGGGCCTCACGCTCAACGCGGCCGGAAGCGCGGTCAGCAACCTGCTGCCGTTCGGCGGGGCGGTCGGCGTGGCGGTGTCGTTCGCGATGACCAGGGGCTGGGGCTTCTCCAGCCGGTCGATCGTGGTCATGACGCTGGTCAGCGGCATCTGGAACACGATGTTCAGGTTCATCCTGCCGGCGGTCGGGATCATCGCGCTGCTGGCGGCCGGCGAGGCGCCCAACCCCACCGTCGCCAAGGCCGGTTGGACGGGCGCGATCTCGATCCTCGTGCTCTGCGTGATCGTGGCGGTCGCTCTTTACTGGGACCGCGCCGCCGTCGCCCTCGGCCGCGCGCTCGACGGCGTCACCCGGCTGCTGCGGCTGAAGATCCACGCCTCGGACGCGTTCCACAAGCTGCGTGCCGACACCGCCGGCGTCGTCAGGTCGAGATGGCCCGGGCTGTCGCTGGCGATGGTTTTCTTCCTGGGGTTCCAGTGGTCGATCATGGCGCTGTGCCTCCAGGTGACGGGCGCCTGGCCGGGGTTCGCCCAGTCGATCGCCGTCTTCGCCCTCTCCCGCGTGCTCACCGCCGTCCTGATCACGCCCAGCGGGGCCGGGATCATGGAGGGCGGCGTGGTGCTCCTCCTCACCGAGGGGTTCGGTGTCGGAGTCGCTCCGGCCACCGCGACCGCACTGCTTTTCGGCTTCTGGACTTACACTATCGAGATCCCGTTCGGCGGCCTGGCTCTGGGCGCATGGGCGCTCCTGCGCAGGCGCAACGGCCGGAACGCCGGGGCGGAGCCCCCGTCCGCGATCTCGAAGGCCCAGTAGTGACAATCCCAAACCCATCAAAGACCTTGTGCGTGATTCCTAGGCCCGCATAGCGTGGCGGCTGACATGGTGGCGTTCCGAGTTCTGGGGCCAGTCGAGGCGTACGAACACGACGACGAACTCGACCTCGGCGGGTTGCGGCAGCGGGCCGTCCTCGCCCGGCTTCTCGTGGCCAGAGGTCAGGTCGTGCCCGTTGACACGCTTCTTTACGATCTGTGGGATGACGACGGGGCCAAGGGCGCGCAGTCGGGCCTGCAGGTCTACATCTCGCGCCTGCGCCGGGTGCTGGAGCCCGGCCGCCCGCGCGGGGGGCCCAACCGGCTGCTGGTGACGGTCGCGTCCGGCTACGCGTTGCGGGTGGCCTCCGACCAGGTCGACGCGCTCAAGTTCGAGCAGCTCGTCCGCGCGGCGGGCGAGCACCTCGAAGAGGGCGATCCGCAGTCCGCCCGAGGCCGCCTGGAAAAGGCGCTGGGCCTGTGGCGCGGCACTCCCTATTCCGACTTCGCCGACCAGTCGTGGGCGGAGGCCGAGGTCAACCGGCTGGCGGAGCTGCGCCTCGTGACCCGCGAGCGGCACGCCGACACCGGGCTGCGGCTCGGCCTGCACGCCGAGACCGTTCCCGACCTGGAGGCGCTCACCACCGAAAACCCGCTGCGCGAGGAGGGCTGGCGGCTGCTGGCGCTGGGCCTCTACCGCTGCGGCCGGCAGGGCGACGCGCTGGCCGCGCTGCGCCGGGCCAGAAACATCCTGGCCGACGAGCTGGGCATCGACCCGGGGCCCGCGCTGCGCAAGCTGGAGTCCGACATCCTGGCCCAGTCCCCTGAGCTGGATCTGGCCGTCACGGCGCGCCCCGCACGGCCCGCCGCGCCGGTCACCGACACCTGGCCGCCCAGACCGGCCGCGGCCGTCGAGCCGCCGCCGCTGGAGCCCGAGCCGTTCGTCGGCCGCGACGCCGAGCTGGCCAGGCTGACCACGGCGGCCTCGCGCACGGGCCGGTTCCAGGTCGCGATCGTGGCCGGGGTCGCCGGCGCGGGCAAGACCACGCTGCTGCGCCAGCTGGAGAGCAGGCTCGCCACCGACGGCTGGACCACCGCGTCCGGCGCGTGCCCCGACTCCAGCGCCACCCCGCCGGGCTGGGCATGGGTGGAGATCCTGCGCACGCTCACCGTCGCGACCGGCGCGGGCGAATACGCGCAGCTGCTCGCGCCGCTGCTCGACGACGCCGCCCCCGATCCCGACGAGGACGAGGCGTCCGGCGGCTTCCGGCTGCACCGCGCGGTCGGCGGCTACCTGGCCGGGGTCGCGCGCCGCGCGCCGGTGCTGCTGACCCTGGAGGACCTCCACTGGGCCGACGACCAGACGCTCGCGCTGCTGCGCGCGCTGCCGAGCCTGCTGGCGACCAGCCGGGTGCTGCTCGTGGTGACGTGCAGGGAGAGCGAGCTCGACGACCGCCAGTCCGACGTGCTGGCCGCGCTGGCCAGGCTGGGCCCGGTCCGCGTGGGCCTGTCGGGGCTCGACCCGAAGGCCGTGGCCGAGCTGGTCAAGGCGACGTGCGTACGCGACATCGACGAGGACGCGGTCGAGTCGATCGTCGAGCGCACGGGCGGCAACCCGTTCTTCGTCCGCGAGACCGTGCGCCTGCTCGACTCCGAGGGCGCGGCCGACCGGGCCAGCGCCACCGAGGTGCTCTCGCAGGTGCCCTCCGGCGTGCGCGACGTGCTGCGGCGGCGCATCTCGCGGCTGCCGTCGGGCGCCCAGCAGATCCTGCTCCAGGCCGCCGTGATCGGGCGTGACGTCGATCTCGACGTGCTGATCGCCGTGTCGGGCGACGAGGACGCGGTGATCGAGGCCGTGGAGGCGGCGCTGCTGGCCGGGCTGGTGACCGAGCCGGGGCCCGGGCTGCTCAGGTTCGACCACGACCTGGTGCGCGACACGATCTACTCCGACGCCTCCAGGCTGCGCCGCACGCGGCTGCACGCGGCCGTGGCGGCGGTCATCGAGCAGCACACGCCGTCCGACGTGGCGGCGCTGGCCCACCACTACTTCCTGGCCGACGCGGCCGGGAAGGCGGTCCACTACGCGGGGCTGGCGGCCGAGCAGGCGGAGCGGCGCTTCGCCCACCGCGAGGCGGCCACCCTGTGGGAGCAGGCCATCGCGGCGTTCGACCGCTCGCGCGACGAGCAGAGCGGCGCGCAGACGCCCGAGCGCAGCAAGGAGCGCCTGCGGCTCATGCTGCGCCAGATCAGGGCCCTGGCGCTGTGCGGCGACATGACGGCGGCCCGGCTGCTGCGCCGCCAGGCCATGGACGCCGCGCTGCCGCTGGGCGACCTGGAGATCACCGCCAAGGTGGCGGCGTCGCTGGCCGTGCCGCACAAGGGCATCGCGCGCGACTTCACCCGCACCGCGTGGGAGATCGTCGACATCACCGAGAAGGCGCTCATGGAGCTGCCCGAGGGTGAGCAGCGGCTGCGGGCCAGCCTGCTGACCACGCTGGCGCTGGAGCTGGAGGGCTCCTCCTCCCCCGAGCGCGGGCGTCAGGCGTCGCTGGAGGCGCTGGAGCTGGCCCGGCAGAGCGGCGACCCGACGCTGATCGCTGCGGCGCTGAGCGGGCGGCTGCGGCAGTCGTACGACATCCCCGCCGTGGACACCCGGGAGAGCATCGGCAGGGAGCTGCTGGAGGTCGCGCAGCGCTCGGGGCAGATGGCCACGCAGGCGCTGGCCCACCTGGTGCTGCTGGAGTGCGCGGCGGCCAGGGGCGAGTTCGCGGTCGCCGACCAGCACGCGTCCGCCGCCGACGCCCTGGCCAGGCAGTACGACCTGTCGGCGCCGGCCGCGGTCGTGGTCTGGTACGCGGGCCAGCGGCTGATGATCGCCGGCGACTACACGGGCGCCGAGCGGGCCTATCGCGACGCGACCAGGATGACGGCGCGGGCGGGCATGCTGGAAGGCCGCCAGGACCTCCCGCTGATCACGACGTTCTGCCTGCACCTGGTGGACGGCCGGGCGGCCGAGATGGTCGACCTGCTCGCCGACGCCCACCGGCGGGGCGCCAAGTGGACGCTCGACGCGTACGCGCTGGCCCTGGCCTCGTCCGGGCACCTCCAGGACGCCAAGGCCGTGGCCGCCACCCGCCCGCCGGTGCGGCCCGACTTCCTCTACGAGCTGGCGATGACCTGGCGGGCGCTGGCCGGCATGCTGCTCGACGACCGGGAGCGGATGGTCGACTGCTACGACAAGCTCAAACCGTTCGCCGACCGGGTGGCGGGCGCGGGCACCGGCGTGGTGGCGCTGTGGCCGGTGGCGCTGACGCTGGGCGACCTCGCCGTGCGCCTGGGCCAGCCGGACGCGGCCCGCGCCCACTACGAGAAGGCCCTGGAGGTGGCCGAGCGGGTCGGCGTGCCGCGCTGGGTGGAGGCGGCACGGCGGTCGGTCAGCAGCTCACCTGGAAACGGTCGCTCGTGACGGTCTTGACGCCCTTGGCCGACAGCTCGACGCGATACCAGCCGGGGTCGCCGGAGAGCTCGGGCCGCCACTCGACGGTCTGCGCGGCGCCCACGAAGCCGTCGTAGTCGACCAGGTACGTGCGCCACGACTTGGTGGAGGGGCTCCAGCGGGCGAGCTTCCAGCCGTAGTGCACGCTCCGGCCGGGCTCGGGGCTGACGAGCACGCTGCGCGCGACGAGCGGCCCCGAGCAGGCGCCGGCCAGATCGCCGAGGGTGACCTGGCCGGGCTGGGCGGCCGGGGCCAGCTCCTCGGCGACGGGCACCTCGCGGGCCGACAGGGTGATGGTCGTCACGGCGGCCGGCGCGCCGTCGGCGGCGCTGTAGGCGGAGAAGCCGATGTACGCGCTGGTGAACGCCAGGGCGGCCACGATGAGCTTGACCGCGTTCGTCGTGCCACTCGCCAGGACGGCCGCGCTTCTCGACGCCATCTTCAACACCCCTTTTGCCTCACCCATAGAGTGAGCTCGGGTGGTTGAGGCCTGCTTGTCGGCTGGTTGCGGCGGCTTGCAAGCCGATATGGCGAAAGCTTGCAACTTGAACTAAGGTAAGCCTGACCTAAGGCTTGGGAGGGGTGGGAGAGCATGACCGGCATCGCCGATCCCACGAGGCCTTATTGGCTCGGCCTGCCTTACTGGCTGGTGGGCGCCATCCTGATCCTGGCCCTGTTCGGCGCGTTCCAGGTCTACTACTGGGTCGGGCGCAAGCTCGGCGTGAAGCTCTACGACTCGCGCGTCGGCGCCCGGGTGGGACGCGAGCGCATCGCGAAGATCGAGCATGTCGTCGAGAAGTGGGGCGCACTGGCCGTCTACGGCTGCTTCTGGGTGCCCATGCTCCGGCACACGCTGCCGTGGGTGGCGGGGGCGCTGCGGGTGTCCTACCCCTGGTACGTGGTCGCGAGCGCGCTGGGCTGCCTGACCTGGGCCCCGATCTGGTGGTTCGGCATCACGGCGCTCGTGTGGGGCTGGCTGGAGCTGGCCGCGCGCTCGCCCGTCACGGCGGGGGTCGTGGCCGTGCTGGCCGTCACGGCGGCGTTCTGGCTGGTGGTGCGGCGCAGGAGGAGGCGGCGCGCGGCCGCGTCAGAGAAGGCTCTGGTCTCCTAGGCCCCGCCCGGTCCGGTCGTCGATGACGGCCTCGGGAGCGTTCCTGCGCACGGTCTCGATGCCGTTCACGCAGGCGGCCTTGCTCGGGTAGCCCTCGCCGACCGCGAGCGTCTGCCCGTTGTTCGCCACGAGGGCGAACCGGAATCCGCCCTGCCCGTCCTCACTGATCACGAACCTGCCCGCCACTGCTGCTCCTCTCTAACCTGGCATTGATTTACCCCCATCTGATCGGGCTTTATGGCGTAGTTAGGCAAACGGACCCTTGATCTCCTGTCAACATGATTGCCATGCGTATTGGGGGTTTCATTGGCTCCGCCGTACTCGCGCTGGTTGTGGGAGTCGCCTCCCCGGCCGCGGCGGCGGACGCGCCGGAGGTCGGGGCAAAGTCGGCGTACCTGGTCGACTCTGCGGGAACGATCCACTTCGGCAAGCGCGAGACTCGCCGGGTGCCCGTGGCCAGCCTGGTCAAGGTCATGACGGCGTACGTCGTGCTGCGCGAGGCCAGGCTGAACGACACGATCACGATCACGGCGACCGACGTCAAGCACGCGACCAGCAACGGCGCGACCACGGCGGCGCTGAAGAAGGGTGAGCGGCTCACGGTCAACGATCTGCTGTACGGTCTCATGCTGCCGTCGGGGGCCGACGCGGCCAACGCCCTGGCGCGGCGCTACGGCCCGGGCAAGACGGCGTTCGTCGCCAAGATGAACCGCGCCGCCCGCGCCTTGGGGCTGTCCGACACCCGCTACACCAACCCCGACGGCCTGCCCACCCCCGGGAACGGCGGCTACTCGACGGCCGTCGACCAGGTCAAGCTGGCGGAAAAGGCGCTGGACAACAGCACCTTCGCGGCCGTGACGGGCACCAAGGTGCACAAGGTGGCCAAGACCGCGCTGCACCGGGCGCACACCTGGCGCAACTCGAACAAGCTGCTCTCGCGGGCCGACGGCGTGCTCGGCGTGAAGACCGGCTACACGCGCGCCGCCGGCTACTGCCTGCTCTTCGCCGGGGAGCGGGGCGGCAAGCGCGTGGTCGGCGTGCTGCTCGGGGACCAGAACGAGCGCCGCTTCGAGACGGCCGAGCGGCTACTGGACTACGCGGGCGAGCAGATCGCCGGCGGCTAGCAGCTCGCGGGTGTACGGGTCGGCGGGGGCGGCCCACACCTGACCGGCCGGACCGGTCTCGACGATCCGGCCGTGGCGCAGCACCGCCACGCGATGCGCCACGTGCCGGATCAGGGCCAGGTCATGACCGATGAACAGCTGGCCCAGCCCCAGCTCGTCGCGCAGCTCGGTGAGCAGGTTGACGATCCCGGCCCGTACGGACGGGTCCAGCGCGGACACGGGCTCGTCCAGCACCAGCAGCCTGGGCTCGCAGGCCAGGGCGCGGGCGATGCCGACGCGCTGGCACTGCCCGCCGGACAGCTCGTACGGCCTGCGCCGGGCGAGCGCGGGGTCCAGGCGGACGAGGTCGAGGAGCTCGCGGACCCGGGCGGGGCCGGTCAGCGGGTCCCAGCGGCCCTGGACGCGCAGCGGCTCCGCGATCGCGTCGTGCGCCCGCAGGCGCGGGCTGAGCGAGCCGTACGGGTCCTGGAAGACCGGTTGCAGCGCGGGCCGCAGCGGGCGCAGGGCGCGCTCGTCGAGCGCGGTGAGCTCGCGGCCCTCGAAGCGCACCGAGCCCGCCTCGGGCCTGCGCAGCATGAGGACGGCGGCGGCGATGCTCGACTTGCCCGACCCCGACCCGCCGACCAGGGCGAGCGTCTCACCGGCGGCCAGGGTGAACGAGACGCCGTCCACCGCCAGGATCGGCGTGGGGTAGCGCACGGTGAGATCGCGCACCTCCAGCAGGGGTGTCGTCATGCGGGCTCCTGGTAGAGATCGGTGGCCGGGCCGGGCAGCTCGCCGAGCCGGTGGCAGGCGGCCAGCCTGTGTTCCCCGGCCTCCTGCGGCTGTGGCTCCCGCTCGTGACAGACGTCGGCGGCGGCCGGGCAACGGGGGGCGAAGGCGCACCCGGGCGGCAGCGCTCCCGGCGCGGGCGGCGAACCGGCGATCGCCGGTAGCGGCCGTCCCGTCACCTCGCGCGGCGGGAGGGACGCGACGAGGCCGCCGGTGTAGGGGGCGCGCGGCCCGCGCAGCACCGCGCCGGCCGGGCCCGACTCGGCGAGCCGTCCCGCGTACATGACCAGGACGCGATTCGCGTACGCGGCCGCCGCCCCCAGGTCGTGCGTGATGAGCAGCACGGCCGACCGCGTTCCGTCGCGGGGCTCCGTCAGCAGGCTGAGGATCCGGGTCTGGAGGACGGGGTCCAGCGCGGTGGCCGGTTCGTCGGCGACGACGAGGGCGGGGTCGTTGACGGTGGCCATGGCGATCACCGCCCGCTGGCGCATCCCGCCGGAGAACTCGTGCGGGTAGGCCCGGGCCCGCCGTGCGGCGTCGGGGATGCCGACCCGTTCCAGCGCGGCCACCGCGCGTTCCCAGGCCTGTTTGCGGCCCGGTCGCCGCACGGCGCGGGCCAGCTGGTCTCCGACCGGGTACACGGGGCTGAGCACCGACAGCGCGTCCTGCGGCACGAAGGCGATCCGCCGGCCGCGTACCTGCCGGTAGACGTGCTCGGGCGCGCCGGACAGCTCCCGCCCGTCCAGGCGCACGCTGCCGGACATGTGCGCGCCGGGCGGCAGCAGCCCGAGCACGGCCCGGGCGGTCAGCGACTTGCCCGCGCCGGACTCGCCGACGACGGCGAGCGTCTCGCCCTCGGCCACGTCGAACGAGAGCCCCCGTACGACCTCCGTGCCCGCCACGCCGACCCGCAGGTCCCGTATGCGCAGCAGCGTCATGCGGCACCCCCGGTCCGGCGGCCCGCTGTGGAGAGCGAGACCGCCAGGGCGGCCAGCAGCAGGAGCATCCCCGCGGGGACCAGGGCCGCCCATGGCGCGCGCTCCACGTACGGCAGCGACTCGGCCAGCGTCAGGCCCCACTCCGGAGCGGGCGGCTGTGCTCCCAGGCCGAGGAAGCCGAGGGAGGCCATGGCCAGCGCGATCCCCGGCAGCCGCAGCACCGCGTGCCTGGCGACCGGGCCCGCGATCGCGGGCACGACGTGGCGGGTCAGGATCCAGGCGGGCGAGGAGCCGATGGCGCGCTGGGCGGTCAGGTGGGCCGCAGCACGTACCTCTGCGACGAGGGCCGCGGCGTGGGCTGCGAGCGCGGGCCACGAGACGAGGGCGACCGCGACGGACGCGCCCGGCGTGCCGGGCCCGAGCACCGCCGCGACCAGGATCCCGGCGATCACCGGCGGAACGGCGTTGGCCACCTCGGCCGCGCCGGAGGCCAGCCCGGGGAGGAGGCCGACCGTGAGGGCGATGACGTACGAGCCGGCGCAGACCAGCGCGGAGACGCCGAGCGTGGCCGCGGCGCCATGACCCACCCTGGCCAGCACGTCCCGGCCCAGCGCGTCGGCGCCCAACGGATGATCCCAGCTCGGCCCCGCCAGCCGCGCGGCCACGTCCACGGTCAGGGGGTCGAGCAGCGACCCCCACCCGACGGCGACCGCCAGCACGACCCCGCACACGCCGGCGACCGGCCCACCACCTCGCCCGCCACCGCCTCGCCGGCCGCCGTTGCCCTGGCCGCCGCCGATGGCCGGTGCGGGGAGCGAGAGGGCGGCGTCGCGGAGGCCGGGGCCGAGCATCCAGTGCCGGGCGGCGCTCGCCAGGATCCCGGCGAGCACACCCAGCAGGACCAGGGCGAGTACCGCGGCCTGGAGCAGCGGAAGGTCCTGAGCCTCCGCGGCCCCCAGCGCGGTCCGGCCGATGCCGGGCACCGCGAACACCGTCTCCACGGCCACCGCCCCTCCCGCCAGCCCCACGGCGACCAGCCCAAGCTGGGGCACCAGCGCGGGCAGCGCGCGGCGCAGCGCCGCCCGCGCGATGACGCCGGGACCACAGCCCGCCGAACGCCACAGCCCCACCCACGGCTCGGCGAAGGCCGCGGGCAGCGTGTCGTCCACCAGCCGCCCCAGGACCCCGCCGGCCGGGATGCCCAGGGCCAACGCGGGCAGCACCAGGTGTCGCGGCTCCTGCCAGCCGTAGGGCGGCAGGAGGCCCAGCCACACCGACAGCGTCACCAGCAGCACCGTCGCGATGAGGAATTCGGGCAAGGCCCCGAGCACCGCCGCCACCGCCCCCGTACCACCGCCCCGCAGGGTGCCCCGCGCGCCGCGCACCAGGGTGGGCGCGCACAGGGCGCACGTCAGTGCCAGCGTCACCGCCAGCGCGGCGGCCATCAGCGTCAGCGAGACGCCGAGACCGGACAGCACCGACGGCAGCACCGCGCTCCCGTCCGCCCACGAGCGGCCGAAGTCGCCGCGCAGGACGCCGCCCAGCCACTCGCCGAGCAGCGGCAGCGGGCCGCCGTCCAGGCCCAGCTCGTGGCGGATGGCCTCCAACGACTCAGGCGTCGGCTCCTGCTCGGCCGAACGGGCCCGCAGCAGCGACAGCGCGGCATCACGACCGGACAGCCAGGGCAACAGCCCGACCACGACGACGATCGCCACGAGCGCGACACCCCGCGAGAACAGCACCCCGCTACGCGAGAGCAGCGCCCTGCGGGCGCGCGTGGGGAGTCCGGTCATTTGAGGCGGGTCTCCGCCGTGATCAGGACGCGTTCGCGCGGGTCCTTCGCCGAGTCCAGCACCGTGGTGGCATCGCCCTGGATCACGCGCTCGTGCAGCATCGGGATGGCGGCGTCGGTACGCAGGATCGCCGCCTCGGCCTCAAGGGTCGCCGCGTGCCTGGCGGGACCGGCGTCCGCCGCCGCGGCCTCGCGCACCGCCCGGTCGACGTCCTCGTCACACAGGCGGGCCAGGTTGAAGGAGCCGTCGCAGGTGAAGTCGGCCCGCATGTACGCCACCGGATCCCCCGAGTCGAGCACGGTTGCCCGGGAAAGGACGAACGCGTCGAACCTCCCGGCCAGCGCGTCCTCCTCGATGTGTGCGTACTCCCGTACCACCAGCTCGACCGCGAACCCCGCCCCCCGGAGCTGCTGCTGCAGCACGGAGGCGACCTCGGGCAGCTCGGCCCGGTCGGAGTAGGTGGCCAGGGTGATCGCCACGCCCTTGGCGCTCGCGGGAGCCGTACGCTCCCCCAGGCTCTTGCGGCCCTCGGCCGCCCACGGCAGGGCGGGCCCCAGCAGGCCCGAGGCCACGTCGGCGCGCCCCTCGTACACCCCGCGCACGAGTTGCCCCGCGTCGACGGACGCGCGCACGGCGGCGCGCAGGCCGGGGCTCTTGAACGGCCCCTTGGCGGTGTTCAGGTACAGGGTGTTGGTGCGCGGCATCGGCACCTCGCTGATCGTCTCCTTCGCCAGCAGCGCAGCCTGCGAGACCGGCACCGCCTCCGCGATGTGCGCCTCGCCGCTGCGGATGGCGGCGGCGCGGGCGGCGCCGTCCGGGACGAAGGAGACGTCGATGCCCGGCGCCTTGGCCTTCGTGCCCCAGTAGCCGTTGTGGCGGTCGAGGGTGGCGGTGGTGGTGCCGTTCACCTTGACCAGCTTGAACGGGCCGCTCCCGGTGCCGACCGGATCGACCTTGCCGTCGGTGCCGTACGCGTGCTCGGCCAGGATCGCCAGCTGCGGCGAGGACAGGCGGTGCGGGACCAGCGGGTCGGGCTCGCGGGTGGTCACGACGACCTTGCCGCCCTCGGCCCTGGCGGTCAGCTCGACGCCGTCGAGGATGCGCGGCTTGGGCGTGGCCCGGGTGGCGCGGGTCAGCGCGGCGGCGGCGACCCGGGCGGTCAACCGGCTGCCGTCGTGGAAGGTCACGCCGTCGCGGACGGTGAACTCCCAGGTCCGTTCGGAGGTACGGGTCCACGCGGTGGCGAGGGCGGGTCGCGCGTCGCCTCTCGCGTCCAGGTTGACCAGGGTCTCGGCGGTGGACCAGCGGGAGAGCTTGAAGGCGTCGTCGCTGAAGGGCGACAGGCCGGAACGCGGCGGCTGGAGCATCGCCACCTTGATCCGGCCCGTGCTCTGCCCGCCCCCCGGGGCGGAGCACGCGGACAGGGAGAGGACTGTCATGAGGGCAAGCCAGAGGCTGCGATGTTGCACGGATTGTCCCAAATTCAGGGGGAATGAGCGGGACGAGACGCTAGCACATGATAACCGTTTCCATATTCACACTCGATAGACGCGCCCCTCGACGCCCCACTCCCCGAACGGCAGCCGCTCTCCCCGGTCGATCGCCCGGATGGAAGGGCGGCCGACATGGGCGAACACCAGCCGCCCCACCCCGTGATCGCGCGCCTCCCGCGCGACCTGGAGCACGCCCGCATGCCCGCCCACACCCCCGGCGAAGCGGATCGGCCGGTCCCAACCGGCGGCGTCGGCGAACATCAGGTCCACCCCGGCCGCCCAGTCCGGAAAGGCCCAGAACTCCGGCGCCCAGACGGCCCGCGCCCCGGCCGTCCTGATCAGGTAGCCGTAGGTGGGGTGAGAGGTGTGGCTGACCGGCAGTGGCACGATCTCCACTCCCGCGGTCTCGAAGGTCGCCGCCGCGGCGGCCAGCCCGAGCGCCCGCGCGGTGCGGCGGATCCGGGGCATCAGTTCGGCCCGCTCATCGCAGACCAGCCAGCCGTCGAGCCGCTCACCGGCCGCGGCGTCGCCACCCCCGTCGAGCAGGACGCGGTGACCGCGCCAGCCGACCAGCAGCCCGGCCGGGCTGTAGCGCGGCGAGTTCATCGCACCGACCCCCACCAACCGCAACCACACGACCGCCACCCCCACCTCAGACGCAGCCGCTACCCACTCCCCCAGCCCGACAACCGACGTCGACGACGCGCCCACACCGCAGGCGGCCACCATGGGCCCCCACGACCGCAGACGGCGACCCGCGGTCGCCCCCACGGCGGTGGTCCCCACGCCACACGCGACGGCCAAGGGGCGCGACGTTCCGCGCCCGCGCCGCGGAACGGGTCACGGGCGGGCACCCTGAGGACGAGCCATCCCCCAGAGGCCAGGGGGCCCGCGAAAAGGGCTCACCCGAAGGTGATCTTGCCGCTCCCGGGAAGCGTGCTCATCCCCCGAGCGGCGCAGCCGAGGATGGCCGCCGCCGGCGAGAGGCCGCCGCGGACGCGCTCCCCCTTGAGCGCGCCGGCGGCGATGGTGCCGGTGAGCAGGGCGTCGGCCGGATGCTGGGTGGCGAGCCGGTCGGCCTTGATGCGCAGCCTCGAGGTGCCGACGGGCCGGCCGTCCCCGCCGAACCAGGTGATGACGGCACCCCCGCGCACATCGCGGGCACTGGTGCACGAGGCCTCCGCGGTCGCCTTGACGGCGACCCAGCCGGAGCGGAGGGACGGGGCCGAGCCGTCGGGTGAGGTGCAGTCGGTGAGCTGGAGGTTCCCCCGGGCGGCGACGCGCCGCGGCGTGAGGCCGACCTGCGGCGTGAACGCCAGCGGCCGCTCGGACGGCGTGGCGACGGCGCAGGTCAGGGCCGGGTCCGGGAGGCCCGCCGGGGCCGAGGTGGCGATCGCGATGATCCAGTCCAGGTACATAAGCCTTCCCCGTTGGCTGCTGTACGTAATCAGCACCTCACATTGTGCGGCATCACGCGGTACGGCACGCCGGATCCAGCCGATCCGCGGTCCACCTGAGCGAGTGCGCCACCCGTACGCGCACCTTGGCCCTCGCGCGGTGCGGCCGCCGGGGCGCGCCCGGCAGGGCTTCGCCGAGCGACTCCTGGTAGCCCATCGCGGTCTGGTGAGCGAGCACTTGCATGGCGTCCATAAATCCTCCTTAATCAATTAAGACCTTAATCGATTAAGACAGGCCGGGCAAGCTCTTCGGTACGGTGGGACGATGGCCAGGGTGACACTGCAGACGATCGCCGACCGGCTGGGCGTGTCCCGGGCCACCGTGTCCTACGCGTTCTCCCGGCCCGACCAGCTCAGCGACGGGCTGCGGCAGCGGATCATGGAGGTGGCCGACGAGCTCGGCTACGCGGGGCCCAACCCGACGGCGCGATCGCTCCGGCTGGGGCGGGCGGGGGCGCTCGGGCTGCTGTTCAGCGAGACGCTGGCCTACGCGTTCGCCGACCCGTACGCGATCGGCTTCTTCCAAGGGCTGGCGACGGCGGCCGAGGACGCGGGGGTGGGGCTGCTCATCCTGCCGCTGCCGCACGGCGACCGGCGGAGCGAGACGGTCAGGGACGCGGTGGTCGACGCGTTCTGCGTGATGTCGCTGCCCGACGGGCATCCGGCGCTGGCGGAGGTGCTGGCCAGGAAGCTGCCCGTCGTCGTGGTGGACGAGCCGTACGTGCCGGGGCATCCGTTCGTGGGGACCGACGAGCCGGCGGCCGCGGCGGCGGCGGCGCGGCACGTGCTCGAGCTCGGACACCGGCGGATCGGGGTGGCCATGGTCGGGCTGCACGACGACGGCCACACCGGCTGGGCCTCCCCGGAGCGCCAGGAGGGCGCGGTGTTCGAGGCCATGCGGCGGCGTGCGGGCGGCTACCGGCAGGCGTGCGAGGAAGCCGGGATCGACTGGTCAGGAGTGCCGTTCTACGAGGTGGCGCGCAACTCCCGCGAGGCCGGCAGGAAGGCGGGGCACGCGCTGCTGGGGCGGGACCCGCGCCCCACGGCGATCCTCACCAACACGGACGTGCTGGCGCTGGGGGTCCTCGACGCCGCCGCCGATCTGGGGCTGGAGGTGCCCGGGGAGCTGTCGGTGGTGGGGTTCTCCGACAGCGCGGCCGAGGAGGCGGGGCTCACCACGATCCGGCAGGCCAAGCAGGAGATGGGAGCGGCGGCGGGGCGGCTGCTGCTGTCGGGGGCCGCGGCGGAGCCGGAGCGGCTGGTGTTCCCGCACGAGCTGATCGTCCGCGCCTCGACCGCTCCCCCGGCACACGCTTGACGAACCAGATCACGCCAGGAGGAGCAGCACGCCCGCCGCGGCGCTGACCAGGGCGGTGGCGCCGTGTATGCCCCACGAGATGCTGGGGTGGCCGCCGCGCCTGGCCACGATGAGCGCGTCGCCGACGGGGATGATGCTCATGACCAGGATGACCCACCCCAGCGTGTGCGCGTCCGCCACGGCGATCATGACGAAGATGGCCAGGGCGGTGCCGAGGTCACGAACGGCCTTCACGGAGAAGTAGGCGCCCGTGTCCATACCCGAGGCCGAGCCCGGCACGCCGTACGCCTTGGCCGCGGCCTCGGGGACGAAAAAGAAGCGCAGGCTGACCACGACGAGGCCGATGCCGACCAGGGCTGCGATCACATAAGCGGTGGTGACCATCTTGTGCACTCCAAGCGAGAGTCATCGGTAGAAGTGCTAGCAACGCTAACCTAGCGATGACTCAATGTCTAGCAGTGCTAGAAAACTGGTCGCCTAGTCATGCCAGACCGCGGCCACCTCCTCGGCGATCCGTTGCGACCGGCCCAGTTCGGCGGCCGACGCGCGGCGGGCCGGATCGAGCAGGCTGCCCATGGAGCTCCCCGCGACCTGTCGCCAGCCCCGCGGATCCGGCGCCACCAGGACAGCGGCCCGCACGCCGTCGCCCAGCTCCGCGATCTGCTGCTCCACCCCGGGCATGATCCCCCCGCCCCGCGTGATCGGCGCGATGACCACGACGCGGTCGTAGCCGGCGGCGAGGCTGACGCCGGCGGGCGAGCGCATCCCGCCGTCGATGTAACGGCGACCGCCGATCGTGGCAGGCGGCCGTACGCCGGGGCCGGCCGTGCTGGCGCAGACGGCGTCCAGCAGATCGACGCCGCTGCCGGCGTCGAAGTCGGCCGGTTCGCCGCTCTCCGCGTCCACCGCCGTGATCACCAGCCGCTTGTCCGGCCACTCCCGCACCTCCTCGCCGAGCCACCGGGCCACCTGCGCGCGCCGCTCCGCCTCCGGTACGGTCCTCGCGGCCAGCGCGAGCCGCCCCATCCGCGCGCCGAACTCCTGGGACGTCTTGGACCTGGACAGGTTCCACACCATGCGGAACAGGCCCAGTGGCGACGACTTCGGCCTGCTCTCCCCGGTCGGAGGCTCCAGCTGCCTGGCGTACAGGTGCTCGGGATCGAGCCCGGAGGCGAGTTGCGCGCCCACGAGCGCGCCGGCGGACGTGCCCACCACCAGGTCCGCCTCCCGCAGGTCGACGCCGTTCGCGGCGAGCCCGGCCAGGACACCGGTCTCCCAGGCGATCCCCAGCACCCCGCCACCACCCAGAACCACTGCTCTGCTCGTCATCCGCACTCCTCGGGTCGAGTCCGGCCCGGCCGCGGGAAATCGGTTACCGACCGGGAGTCACGTAGGTAAGGTTGCCCTCACACCTCTCCCGAAGGACAGCCCCATGGCGCAATTCATCGAGGTCCGAGCGACGGTCGAGGGCCATGAGAGGGCGGCCGCCCTGGCGAAGGGCATCTTCAGCGCCGGCCTGGCGGCCTCGATCGACATCGCCGAAGTGCCGTCCCCGCGCCGTGACACGACCGTCTGGGAGCTCACGCTCATCACGACGGACGGTCAGGCCACCACGCTCGAACGGCGCATCAGGGAGACCGCCGACGGCTGCTCCGTCACCAGCCGGCCGGTCACGCCCGACGCCGACGGCTACCCCGACTGGCTCTGAGCGCCTCCTCGCCTGAGGGCGTTCTCCACCCATTCGGCGGCCCGCACCGCGCCGGTCCGGATGTCCCGGTCGCTCGCCTCCACGGCGGTGTACTTGACCTCGATGACGAGGTTGTCCTGGAGGAAGGTCAGCTCCGTGTAGTGCACGCCACCCGCGCGGGGGCCGACGTCGGCGGCGAAGGCCTCCTCGCCGATGCCCGGCACGTCCCGTGGCCCCGTGGTCAAGTCCCTGAACACCCGCTCGACCCCGATGTCGTCCCGCCGCCATTCGATCCCCGAGGAGGCGCCGGGGGCGAGCTTTTGCCGCCGGAGGAACTCCTGGCGCGCCGCCGATGTCCTCGGGTGCCACGATCTGGCGGCCTCCGGTTCGGGCCCCAGCGGTGTCACGTCGAGGGCCCGGCCTTGTGACGTCCAGGTGCAGCCGCCGGTCTTGTCGTCGTACCGTTCCCGCGGCCGCGGGACGAGTTGCCGGACCTGACCCGGTTCGAGGAGGGCGCAGTAGTCGATGGGCCGCGAGAACCGGCCGCTCTCCTGTGGCGTCGGGCTTGCGGTGAACTCGGAGTCCGAGAGGTCCGAGAAGTCCGACATTTCGGGACTCCCCGGGGAGAGGGCGATGATCGCCAGTGCCACGAAGGGGCTCACGAAGAGGGCCACCATGATCCGGTCGCGTAACCTCCGAGAGGTCGGGTCCACGGCCTTCGCCGGGCGCGGCGGCGCGGGGACCTCCCGGCCCCGTGCGGGCGACAGCCGCGTCTCTTGCTCGTGCGCCGAAAGCCCGGCGCTCCTGGCCTTCGTGGACCTCGGGCTCGGCGACCCCACCACAGTGGACGCACCGCCGGGCGCGTCGGCGATCGGCTCCACCACGGCGGGCACGTCATCCGGCTGCTCCGGGGGTGGGGCGGACTCGGCGACGAGGGTGCGGACGGCCTCGGCGACGGGATCGGGCAGCCACCGGGCCTCGGTGTACAGCTCGGCGAGCGCGCCACCCCCCGTGGCACCGTCCGACAGCTCGTCCAGCAGCGCCGTCGCGCTCGGCCGTTCTTCGGGCCGCTTCTCGAGGCACCGGCGCACGATGGAGCGCAGCCGGGGCGGGAGCCCTTCGAGGTCCGGCTCCTCGTGCACGGTCCGGTACCACAGCCCCTGCCACGACCCGCCCCCGAACGGCCCGGTACCCCTGGCGGCGTACGCGAGCACCGCCCCCAGGCAGAACACGTCACTGGCCGGCCCCACCGAGTCCCCCGTCAGCTGCTCGGGAGAGATGAACCCCGGCGTTCCCACGGACACGCCGGTCCGCGTCAGCCTGCTGCCTTCCACCGCCACGGAGATGCCGAAGTCGATGACCCGCGGCCCGTCCACGGCCAGCAGCACGTTGGAGGGCTTCAGGTCCCGGTGCACCACCCCCGCCGCGTGGATCGACTCCAGCGCCTCGGCCAGCCCGGCCCCCAGCGCGAGAACGGCCTCCTCGCGCCAGGTCCCGTGCTCGGCGACGGCCTCGTCCAGGGACAGGCCGGGCACATAGGCCGTCGCCAGCCACGGCGGCGCCCCCTCCGGATCGGCGTCCACCACCCCGGCCGTGAAGAACCCGCTCACCGTGCGGGCCAGGGAGATCTCGCGGGCGAACCGCTGCCCGAAGTCCCGGTCGGCGGCGAGCTCCGGGTGCACGACCTTGACCGCCACCGCGCGCCCGCTCTTCGACCGCCCCAGGAAGACCCGCCCCATCCCGCCGGCGCCCAGCCGCGCCTCGATCCGGTACGGTCCCACCTTCCGCGGATCCTCCGGCCGCAGCACCTCGAACACGGACACGCGCCCTCCTCAGGGTCCGCGATCAGACGTGTCGAATCACCACATTAGCCCGATCACCGGCGGAGGATGATCAACTTCACATAGCAACAGTCAGCCGGAGCAGCGGCGCCGCCGAAGGCGCCGAGGGAAGGTCCCCGACCGCCGCCAGGAGGGCGTCCACCCTGTCCGGCGGCAGCGCCCGTCCCGCGTTGGCGCGGAACTTGACCCCCAGCTCGTCCGCCGTCAACGGGTGCTCCGGCCCGCCCCGAGAGGAGTCCACGCGGTGCTCCAGGGTCGAGCCGTCACGCAGCCGTACCCGCATCACCGCCGCGAATGCGCGCGGGAAGATCTCCGACGCCCGCTCGTCCGCCACGCAACGCACCCGCTTGGCCAGCTCCAGCCGCTCCGGAAACAGGGCGGCGAAGTCGTCCAGGGAGAGCCCGAGCCCGCCGCCGCCGTGCAGCGCCGCCGCGACCGTGTACGGGCCGGAGAACTTCGCGTGGTACGGCGACCTGGGCGCGGTCTTCTCCTCCCTGGGCTCCGCGATCGTGCGCAGCACCGGGGCGGGCACCCCCAGCTCGATGTCCTCGACGTCGTCCGGGGACAGGCCGCCGGCCCGCAGCGCCAGGGCGCAGTCGATGGCCGGGTGGGTGAAATGGTTCGTCGGGTAGGGCTTGTAGACCGTGCGCAGGAGCTCCCACCGCTCGCCCAGGCCGGACAGCAGCGCGGCGTCGTCGTACCGGCCGTCGAGCCAGGCCTGGAAGAACCCGAACCGGCCCTCCAGCACGGTCGGCGGCCCGGTCACGCCTTCCAGGGCGAGCACCGCGGCCGAGACGCCCGCGTGCGCGGCCCAGCCGCAGTGGACCCGCTTGATCGTCCCGCCCGTGCGGTTGGCCTCGATCACGCCCGCGCCCATGCTGGCCGCCACGCCGACCGCGTGCGCGATGCCGTCCGCCGTCAGGTCGAACAGCAGCCCCGCCGCGACCGCGGCGCCCAGCGTGCCGCAGATGGACGTCGCGTGCTGGCCCTTCTCGAAGAAGAGCGAATTGCGCGCCTCAGGCAAGTAGGAGGCCATTCCGAGGCGGTTGCACACCTCGACGCCCGCCGCGATCGCCGCGGCCAGCGCGGCGCCGCTCGCCCCGGTCGCCTCGGCGACGGCCAGCGCGGCGGGCACCACAGAAGCGCTCGGGTGCAGCACCGACGGCAGGTGCGTGTCGTCGTAGTCGAGCGCGTGCGCCAGCGTGCCGTTGACCAGCGCCGCCGCCGGCGCGGGGAGCCGGTCGCCGCTGCCGATCGCGCTCGACTCCTCGACGCCGCCCCACCGGCGTACGGCCCGCAGCACGGCCGGTCCCGCGTCGCCCGCCGGCTCGGCGTAGGCGGCCAGGCAGTTGCCCAGCACGTCGAGCACCCGTCCGGTCACGTCGTCGCGCACCCGGTCGGGAACGCCCTTGTCACGGCAGGCGACGGCGAATTCGGCCAGCCGCTGGACATGGGTTGTCATGGTCCCTCTCAGGTCAGTCGATCACGGCGAGCGGACGGACGGGGGCGCCGGTGGCACCGACGACCGGCAGCGGGTTAAGCACCAGCACGAACTCGCGTGCCCCCGAGTCCAGCAACTCGGCCAGCCGCATGGTCTCCACGATGTTGATGCCCGACTCCACCAGCATGATCCGGTGCACGGGCAGCGTGGCATGGCCGCGACCGGGCGCGATGTGCTCGAAGGCGATGGACTCGCCGCCCACCACACGCGGACGGCGCTCGGCCAGCCAGCGCGCCGCCTCGACGCCCGGCCCGGGGACGCCGCCCCGCTGCCCGACGAACTCCTCCGCCGACGACCACAGCCGCGACCAGCCGGTGCCGATGAGCACGGCGTCGCCGGCGCGGATCTCCAGGTCGCCGGCGGCCCGCGACAGGTCGTCGGCGGTGATCTCGTAGCCGGCCGGCAGCGTGTCCACGCCGTGCACGGCGGCCACGTCGAGCAGGACGCACCGGCCCACGTACGGCTCGAAGGTGTCGATGCCGAGCGCGCCGAACCCCTCGTGCGACATCACCTCGGACGCGGGCCGCCCGCCGTACAGGAGCCCTTCCTGCGAGACGTGCGCGAGCGCGTCGACGTGCGTGCCGACGTGGCCGCCCGTGACGATGATCTCGTTGGCGGCGGAGCCGCCGTCCGGCCTGACCATGTCGCCGTGCCTGCGCTCCAGCGCCATCCGGAACGGGGGGTGGTTCGGTGACTGCGGCATGCCTTTGCGCATCGGCTGCGCGAGATCAAGGACACGCGCCCCTTCCAGCGCCTTCCACAAGGACATCTCGGACGGCTCTCCTTATGTTCCGATCATGAAAACAGCGTCTCGACAGTACACAAGACGGACAAAACCGGCTCAATCAGCCCGCAGATCGCATCAACCCATGACAGGCGATGGCCGCGGCGGCCACCACGTTGAGCGAGTCGACGCCCGCCGCCATCGCCGACCGGCTCATCGGGATGCACACCGCCCGGTCGGCCTCGTGCAGCCAGTGGGAGGAGAGCCCGTCGCCCTCGGCGCCGAGCAGCAGCGCGACCCGGTCCGCCAGCTCGACGGTGTCCAGGGGCGTGGCCGCCTGGTCCGGAGTGAGGGCCAGGGTCTGGAAGCCCGCCTCCCTCAGCTGCGCCAGCCCGCCGAACCAGTCGTCCATCCGCGCGTACGGGATCGAGAACACCGCCCCCATCGACACCTTCACCGCCCGCCGGTAGAGCGGATCCGCGCACCGGGGCGACAGCACGACCCCGTCCACCCCCAGGGCGGCGGCGCTGCGGAAGATGGCGCCGATGTTGGCGTGGTCGACCAGGTCCTCCAGCACGAGCAGCCGCCGGGCGCCGCCCTTCAGCAGGGTCTCGACGGCGGGGAGCGGGAGGCGTTCCATCGAGGCGAGGGCGCCGCGGTGCACCTGGAAGCCGGCGATGCCCAACATGATCTCGTCGCTCACCACGAAGACCGTCGCGTCGCCCAGGACGTCCTCGAGCGAGGCCAGCCAGCGAGGCGTCGTCAGGACCGAGCGGATCGGGTGGCCGGTGCCGATGGCCCGCCTGATCACCTTCTCCCCCTCGGCCAGGAACAGGCCGCGCGACGCCTCCAGGCTCTTGCGCAGCTCCATGTCCCGAAGCCGGGTGTAGTCGGACAGGCGGGGGTCGTCGGCGTCGGTTACGTACTCAAGCACCTTCCGATACTGCCATGCGCCGCCTGACCTGCCAGACCGCCGCGTAGCAAGCGAGCACCAGGCACAGGCCGATCAACGTTCCGGCGCCCGTCTTGGTGATCACGCTGGGCAGGCCCAGGTGCGGGACGGGCTCGTCCACGAGGGGCCAGAGGAACGCTCCAGCCACCGTCCCGATCGAGCACAGCGTCATGACGACCGCACGCACGCGCGGGGCGATCCGCAGGCGTTCCGGTACGGGGGCCGCGGGCATCCGGGACAGACGGCGCCAGCCCCACCACACCACGACGGCCAGGCCGATCACGGACGAGACGTACTGCAGCAGCCGGAAGAGCCTGATCACGCCCATGACCGAGACCGCCAGCCAGCCGCCCCACTCCACCGGGCCGGTGGAGTGGGTGAAGGAGTCCCACAGGACGTGGCTGGCCGCGCCGATCACGCCCCCGACCGCCATGGGGAGCAGCCGCAGCCGGGACGGCGCCAGGAGCGCGGCACGGCCGGCCAGCGAGGACGGGAGCAGCGAGATCAGCGGGTCCCTGAAGACGCCGTGGAAGAGCGGCAGCAGCACCAGCACGGCGGCCAGGTCGATGGTGACGACACCGAGCCAGGAGTGCCAGTTGCCGTAGTCGGGCAGAAACGGCAGGAAGATCGGCAGATCGGGCACCATCGCCCCCAACGCCATCGCCCACGGATCGGCGAACCTGCGTACGCGCTGTGACGAAATCAGCGGCACCATCGCGGCCATATGACTGGGCGTGAACGGCAACCGGCCCTCCCTCGGCGTTCCGGGCAACCTTCGCGACCTGGCGATCAACGCTCATTATGCGGGCAAGCTTGACCATCCTTTGCCCGGACGAAACTACGCTACTTTCTGTAATGGGTACGGTACGTATCGCTGTCGACGGCCGGATAGCCGAGAGTGCGGGGGGTCATGGTGCCTGACCAGCGGATTCATGAGCGTCCGGCCGCGTCAGCCGATTGGCTGCGCGCAGCCCGCGCCGCCCGGTCGCTCTCCGTCGCCACCCTGGTCTGGCTGAGCGTGGAAAGCACGCTCGGCCTGGCCGCCGGCTTCGCGGCCCACTCGCTGGCGTTGATCGGCTGGGGGCTGTCGGCGTTCGTGGAGGCGGCGGCCAGCCTGATCGTGGTGTGGCGGTTCACCGGCGCCCGCACGCTCTCGCCGAACGCGGAGAACACCGCCAGGAAGGCGGTCGCGGTGAGCTTCTGGCTGCTCGCGCCGTACCTCGTCCTGCACGTGGCGCACGACCTGGACGCGGGGCACCGGGCCACGCCGAGCGTGCTGGGGATCGTGGTGACGATGTTCAGCCTGGTCAGCATGCCGGCGCTGGGGATCGCCAAGCGGCGGCTCGGCGCGCGCCTGGCGTCGGAGGCCACGTCCGGCGAGGGGACGCAGAACCTCATCTGCGCGGCCATGGCGGCGGGAGTGCTGGCGAGTTTGTGGCTCAACACGCTGGGGTGGTGGTGGGTCGATCCGGTCGTGGCGGTGGTGCTGGCGGCGGTCGCCGTACGGGAGGGAAGCCGGGCGTGGCGCGGCCATCAGTGCTGCCATTAGCCCCCGATTCGCCGATCATGCATATCTCTCAGAAACCGTCACGCACGCGGCCAACACCACCCACACAGGGTAATCACCGCACCAAAAGGGCTGTTTTCCCGCACTCGCCACACCGAGTATCGTTCCCGGAGTATTGCGGAGCATCTCCCGCTAGGGTCTCCGGAAGGTCTCAAGCACACCTAAGAGGACATCGTGGGGCGACACCGCACAGACGAGCTTGATGGCGGATACAGAGCGCACGAACCACCCCCAGCCCGCAGAAGGTCGAACGGCCGCGGCAGGGTTCTCGTACCGCTGGCCGGTGCCGTCGCGCTGGCCGTGCTCCTCGGTGTCGCCGCGTTCGTGATCTTCAACCGCGACCACGACTGCTCGGGCGGCAAGCTGGCGCTGCGGGTCGTCGCGACGCCCGACATCCAGCCCGCGCTGAACAAGGTCGCCGGCAACTACAACAAGGCCATGCACTCGATCGACAGCAAGTGCGTCGAGGTGACGGTGGCCAAGGAGGCCGCGGCCAGGACCGCGAACGCGGTGGCCGCCGGCAAGGCCAAGGCGGACTTCTGGGTGGCGGACTCCAGCCTCCTCATGGAGAGCCTGCGCAACACCCCGGCCGGCCAGGCCCTGCCGCAGATCGAGGGGTCGATCGCGACCTCGCCCGTGGTGCTGGCGACGGCGAAGTCGTTCGCGTCGAAGCTGAGTGGCGCCCTCCAGCCGAGCTGGGCCGCCATGATCTCGGCCGCGAACGTGGCCAACGTGGACGGGCCGGGCAAGAAGGTCCGCGTCCTCGCTCTCGACCCGCAGAAGAACTCCGCCGGGCTGGCCGCGCTGCTGGCCGCCGCCGGCACGGCGAAGGAGGCCGGGCTGGACAAGGCGCTGGTGGGCGCGATGAAGGAGCTGTCGGGCCAGCTCGCCTCCGACCCCACGGCGCTGCTGGCCAGCCTCACCGTGAAGTCCGGCAGCAGGGTGCCCATCGGCGTCACCTCCGAGCAGGCCATCTACGCCCACAACGCGAAGAAGCCGGAAGCGCCGGTGGTCGCGCTCTATCCCAAGGAAGGCACGCTCAACCTCGACTACCCGGTCACGGTCCTGACCAAGGACCCGGCGGTGCTCAAGGCGGCGGCGGACTTCAAGCAGGACCTCGCCACAGAGTCGGCCAAGAAGACCCTGCGCGACGCGGGCTTCCGCAGCACGGACGGCAAGGCGGGCGACGCGCTCGCGACGGACAAGGGCTTCAAGCAGGAGACCCCGACCGCGCTGGAGCCGCCGGACGGCAAGACCGTGGCCAGGATGGTGCAGACCTGGTCCCGGCTGAACCTCGGCAGCCGCCTGCTCACGCTGCTCGACGTCTCGGGCACGATGGCGCTGCCGGTCCCCGGTACGGGCATGACCCGCATGCAGGCCATCAACAAGATCGCCACCGAGGGCCTGGGCCTGTTCCCCGCCGACTCCGAGCTGGGTCTGTGGACGTTCTCCACGCATCTGGACGGACAGGGCAAGGACTGGAAGGAGCTCGTCTCCATCGGACCGGTCAGCGAGTCGGTCAACGGCACGCTGCGCAAGGACATGCTGGGCAAGGCGTTCTCCTCGATCCAGGCCAAGCCCACGGGCGACACCGGGCTGAACGACACGATCAAGGCCGCGTACACGCAGCTGACGAAGACGTACCAGGAAGACAAGATCAACACGCTGCTGGTCCTCACGGACGGCGCCGGCAACGACGACCCGGACGGCGGCGTCAAGAACAGCGAGATCCTGCAGTTCCTGAAGAAGACCTACAACCCGAAGCGGCCCATCAGCATCCTGCTCATCGCCTTCGGCCCGGAGGCCGAGAAGGGCAAGCAGCAGATGGACGCCCTGGCCAAGGCCGCGGGCGGCGAGGCGTACATCGCCAAGAACGTCCTTCAGGTGCGCGACTTCTTCCTCCAGGGCATGGAACGCCGCCTCTGCATGCCGGGCTGCGACGGCTGAGGGCCGGTTGAGGTGCACCCTGCTTATTGCCTCACTTCGTGAGGCGGGCTCAGTCGCCATGGAGCCGCCGCCTTCCCTCGTCGCTCTGGTCGCTCCGCTCCCGCCGCTCCTCAGTCCAGGCGGCGGCGCTCCCTCGCCATGCCCGATGGGCATAAGGGGCGAACCCGTCACGATGAGGCCGCGTCCTCTCCGCGTGGGGCTTGAGAGCCCGTTCTACCCGCGGGGGAGGAATTCGTGCCTGGATGGCCGTCCGTCGGTCGCGCCGAGGATCATGAGCTGTTCGAGGCTCTGCGGCGCGCGGACACCGACGCTCCCGCCAAGCTGTACGACTGCTACGGCGAGCGGCTGCACGACTACGCCGCCTCCTTCGCCCAGGACCTGGCCGCCGAGGCCGTGCACGACGCCCTGGTCACCGCGCAGGGGTGCGTGCACCGGCTGAAGGAGCCGGCCAGGATGCGGGCCTGGCTGTACGCGCTGACCAGGTTCCAGGTGCGGGCCAGGATGTCCCGCCGGACCCCCGTGGACGGCGTGCCGCTGCCGGAGCTCGAGGCGCAGGGGGACCCCGAGCTGACCGACCTCGTCCACGAGACGCTGGGCGAGCTGAGCAGGAACGAGCGCGAGGTCCTGGAGCTGTCGCTGCGCCACGGGCTGACCCCGGCGGAGGTCGGCGCGGTGCTCGGGCTGACCTCGCGGCAGGCGACCGGCAGGCTCACCAGGGCTCGCGACCAGCTGGAGAACGCCGCCGCGGCCGTGGTGCTGGCCAGGACGGGCCGGGCGCACTGCCCCGACCTGTCGGCGATGCTGGACGGGTGCGAGGGCCCGCTCACCCCGCTGCTGCGGCGGAGGTTGTCGGGCCACATCGGCGGGTGCGAGGTGTGCACCGAGGGCCGGCACCGGCAGGTCTCGGCGACCAGGCTCCTGGACCTGGTCCCGGTCGCGTACCCGCCCATCTCGCTGCGCCGCCGGGTGATCGACACGTGCGTCAACCCCGAGCGCGACCAGACCCGCACCCTGATCACCGATCGCGGCGACAGCTTCGACCGGACCGGGTTCCCCGTGGCCGTCGAGAACCGCTCGCGGCGGCGCAGGCCGCGCCGCCTGGCGCCGGTGCTGCTGGCGGGCGCGTGCGTGCTGGCCGCGACGGGGGCCATGGTCGTGATCAACGGCCGCGACGTCTCGACCGGCACGCCCCTGCGGTCGGCGCCCTCCCCCTCCTCCCCCGCCGCCTCGCTCGACCCGGGCGAGGAGAGCCCGTCGCCCGATCCCTCACCGGAGGAGGACGAGCTCACGCCGGCCCCCACCCCCACCCCGACCCCGAGCCGCACTCCCGGCACCCGCGCCACGCCGGCCGAGCGGCCCAGCGCCCGGCACGCCGCCGGGCCGACGCCCACCCGCCGCAGGCCCGCGCCCGGCGCCCGGCTCCGCACCTCCTGCCCGAAGGCGATCGACGGCGCCGCCAAGATCGGCCTCGGCGCCCGCAACGCCACGGTCTCGTGGGTGGCGACCGCCTCGCAGGGGCTGGACGTGTTCCCCGCGAGCGGGTCGATCAAGTCGGGCGGGTCGGTGGCGATCTGGGTCACGATCGTCGACCCGAACGCCGCCGGCCGCGGCCGCGTCGCGTTCACGTCGAACGGCGGGAGCGCGAGCTGCTCGCTGTCCTGGGACGGCGACGGTCCCGAGACGTCCGACCCGACCGACGAGCCGACGAACTCCAGCGAACCGAATCCATCACCCTCCGTAACCGTGTCAGCCGAGAATACGGAGACGCTGGAGGGGTAAAACGGACGCCAAGCCGGAGTAGATCAACTTTTCTTGCCAACAAACCCGGATAAATCGGACCCTGGCTCGAAGAACCTCGGTCACATAGGGCATTCTGGTGTGCTTGGGGGCCACGTCCGGGCCGGAGTCACTTGACCGTGTGTTGAACATCACACGAGAAATCTCTGCCTGCCGGTAAACCGGGATGCGTCCTCAAGCGTCGGCATTGACGTGTCCTGGCGCAGATTGGTCCCATGAACTGCGATCAATCGTGCTTTAACCAGCAGAAGCAGGAGAGAAAAGGGAGATGCTCAAGCACCGGAGAGCGGCGGCCTGGCTGCTGGCGCTCGCCTGCATAGCGGGAGCGGTCGTCGCGCTGTTCGACATAGAGACACCGCTGCGCCCGTTCTTGATCTCTCTGTTCCTTCTCGTCGTCCCAGGGGCGGCAGTGGTGGGACTGTTGCGTGATCGTGACCCCCTTGCCGCACTATCAGTAGGAGCCGCGGCAAGTCTCGTGCTGAACGTGCTCCTCGCTCAGGCCATGCTGCTTTTCGGCGCGTGGTCGCCCCGGGCGGGCGTCGCGACGGTCGCCGTGCTCGGAGGGTTCATGTACGTGCTTCGCGTGTTGTACCGGGGGAAGAGCATGCAGACCCAACAGGGGGCCAGGTGAACATCCAGGTAGTTCGGCCCAGAGAGCTCGGGGACTCCGAGCGGGCACGATGGCGGGAGCTGCAGAAGGCCGACCCGAGTCTGGACAACCCGTTCCTGTCTGTCGAGTTCGCCGTGGCGATGGACCGCTTGCGCGATTACGTGAGGGTGGCGGTCATCTCCGACGCGAGCGGCATCGTGGGGTTCTTCCCGTACGAGCGGCACAGTTTCGGCATCGGCAAGCCGCTCGGCGGCTTCCTCACCACGTGCCACGGCCTGATCGCCGGCCCGGACCTCGAGCTCGACGCCAAGGCCCTGCTGCGGGCCTGCAAGCTCAGCGTGTTCGACTTCGACCACCTGGTGGCGGGGCAGCCCACTTTCGCCCCGTACGAGCAGGATGTCCGGCCCGCGCCGGTCATGGACTTCACCGCCGGGTACGACGCCTGGATCGAACAGGTGAAGACCAACTCCCCCAAGAACCTCAAGACCGTCCGCTACAAGGAGCGCAAGCTCGGCAGGGAGCAGGGCGAACTGCGCTTCGAGTGGGCCTCGGCCGACCCCGAGGTGCTCCGCACGCTGCTGAACTGGAAGTCCGACCAGTATCGAAGAACTGGCCGCGTGGACAGGTTCGCCCAGCCGTGGATCGTCGAATTGACGGACATGATGCATGCCGAAAAGTCATCGGACTTCGGGGGCGTCCTGACCATGCTTTATGCCGGGGACGTCCCGGTAGCCGGACATTTCGGCCTCCGCACGGCCACCACGCTTGTAGGGTGGTTCCCCGCCTACGACACCGAGTTCGGCCGCTACTCGCCGGGCATCGTCCATCATCTGCAGATGGCCGAGGCCGCCGCGAACGACGGCCTGCACATGGTGGACATGGGCAAGGGCGGCAAGGAGTACAAAGACTGGCTGAAGAGCGGGGTCCTGTACGTTGCCGAAGGCCGCATCTCGCGACCGTCCGCCGCCGCGGCCGTTCACTGGATGGGCCGAACTCCTTTCAACAAAGCCCGAACAATTGTCATGGACCGGCCGTCTCTTTATAGGGCGGCCGACCGTGTCCTCAAGGGCTTCGGTCGGGTGCGCACCTCGATGCAGCAGCAGGAGTCACCCAACGGAGTAGTCAAAGAACCAACGGGAGCGCGCTGAGCGCTCCCAAGTCCCGGCAGACACCCTCACAGCACAGGACCCTTCAATGCACCGTTCACCGGCTTCGCCATTCCCGCAGCACCCGGGGGTGGCCGCGACCGGACCGCAGCAGGGCGGGGTCCCGGAAGGATTTCCCTCGCCATGAGTCCCGAGATAGCCAAGCACAACGGCAAGCTGCAAGCCTCGCCCTTGCGGTCGATGCCGCCCCCTTCGAGCTTCACGCCCGTCACCCCGCACCTGGCCATTTCGCCGACGGTCAGTGTGGTCGTGCCGGCGATGAACGAGGCCGAAAACCTGCCGCACGTCTTCGCCACCATCCCCCAGTGGGTGGACGAGATCGTGCTCGTCGACGGCAACTCCGTCGACGACACGGTAGCCGTGGCCAAGCGACTGCGGCCGAACGTGAAGATCGTCACGCAGACCGGCAAGGGCAAGGGTGACGCCCTGTCCGCCGGCTTCGCCGCGTGCACGAGCGACATCATCGTCATGATCGACGCCGACGGCTCGACCGACGGCCGCGAGATCATCAACTTCGTGGGCGCGCTGGTGACGGGCGCCGACTTCGTCAAGGGCTCGCGCTACGCCTCCGGCGGCGGCAGCGACGACCTGACGCTGAACCGCCGGCTGGGCAACAAGGTCCTCACCGGCATGGTCAACGTCATGTACAACACCAAGTACACCGACCTGTGCTACGGCTACAACGCCTTCTGGGCCCGTCACCTCGACGCGCTCAACCTCGACTGCGACGGCTTCGAGGTGGAGACGCTGATGAACGTGCGCGCGGCCAAGGCCGGGTTGAAGGTGCACGAGGTGCCCAGCCACGAGCGCAACCGCATTCACGGCGAGAGCAACCTGCACGCCGTACGAGATGGCTTCCGCGTGCTCAAGACCATCCTGAGGGAGTGGCGTCGCCAGCCCGCTCCCGCTCAGCCTGAGCCGACCGCCACTCCTGCCGCTGACCGAGGCGTCGCTTAAGAAGGAACGCTGTGAACACGTCTGTTGTCATCTGCGTCTACACCGACGAGCGGTGGGAGGACATCAGGCAGGCAATCGAGTCGGTCGAGAACCAGACCAGCCCGGCACACGAGCTGATCCTGGTGGTCGACCACAACACCGACCTGCACCTCAAGCTCAAGCGCGCGTATCCGCAGGCCATTGTGGTGGAGAACACGCATGAGAAAGGGCTGTCGGGGGGCAAGAACACCGGAGTGGCCACCGCCAGCGGTGAGATTGTCGCGTTCCTCGACGACGACGCGGTCGCCGACGCCGGATGGCTGGAGGCTTTGGAGGAGGGCTTCCAGGAATCCGGTGTGGTGGGCGTCGGGGGCCGCACGGATCCGCTGTGGGCGTCCGAGCGACGCCCGCGGTGGTTCCCGTACGAGTTCGACTGGACGGTCGGCTGCACGTACCGCGGCATGCCCGCGGTACGCGCGCCGATCCGCAACGTCATGGGCGGCAACGCCGCGTTCCTGCGCGACGTCGTGTCCGAGGTGGGCGGCTTCCACAGCGGCATCGGGCGCAGCGTGCAGGGGCGCAAGTCGCGTCCGCTGGGGTGCGAGGAGACGGAGTTCTGCATCCGGCTGAGCCAGCGCAAGCCCGGCTCGGTCATGCTGTTCGAGCCGCGTGCCGTGATCGGGCACAAGGTGTCGAAGCAGCGCGAACGGTTCGCCTACTTCAGATCCAGGTGCTACGCGGAGGGGCTGTCGAAGGCCCTGGTGACGAAGGAGGTCGGCACCCAGGACGGGCTGGCCAGCGAGCGGGCGCACGCGCTCAAGACGCTGCCGCTCGGCGCGCTGCGCGGGGTCGGTGAGGCCGTCCGCGGCGACGTGGGCGGGCTCGGCCGGGCCGCCGCGATCGTGATCGGGCTGGCCTGGACGACCTGGGGTTACGTGGTGGGCTCCGTACGGCTGAAGGCGGCACGATCATGACCCGCATCCCGATCCTGATGTACCACTCGGTCACCGACACGCCCAACGACGAGACCAAGCCGCATTCCGTGCGGCCCTCGGACCTGGCCGAGCAGCTCGCGTACCTGTCGGAGAGCGGTTTCACCCCGCTCACCCTGGGCGACCTCGTGGCCTCCCTCAACCAGAACAACGGCCGCTCGATGCCGGACAAGCCGATCGTGGTGACGTTCGACGACGGCTACGCCGACTTCCACGGCCACGCCCTGCCCCTGCTCGAGCGCTACAACTTCCCGGCCACGGTCTTCCTGACCAGCGGCTGGGTGTCCGACGCGGGCAAGGACGCGGCGGGCCGGCCGCTGGACGACATGCTGTCCTGGGGCCAGGCCCGCGAGATCGCCCAGACCGGCATCGAGATCGGCGGCCACAGCCACAGCCACCCGCAGCTCGACCAGCTCCGCATCGAGGACCTGCGGCAGGAACTGCGCAAGAACAAGGGCCTGCTGGAGGAGAAGATCGGCGCGCCGGTCGCCACCATGGCCTACCCGTACGGCTACTCCAGCGCCCGTGTCCGCCGCGAGGTGCGCAAGGCCGGCTATTTCGCCGCCTGCGCCGTGAGCAACACGATCGCCGCCGACCGGCACGACATGCTCGCCATCCCCCGGCTGACGGTCGGCAAGCACACGACCATCAGCATGTTCAAGCGCGCCGTCGAAGGCAACGCCGTCCCCCTCATCTACCTGCGCGAACGCATCCTCACCAAGGGGTACGCGGTCGTGCGCAGGACGAGGTACGGGCTGCAGCGGGTGCGCGGAAATGTCTAGCGTCTGGGGGAAGATCCTCCACGACCTCCGCAACCCGCTGTTCCGCCAGGGCTACGCGCTCATGGCGAACACCGTGGTCACCGGCGTGCTCGGCATGGGCTACTGGCTGCTGGCCGCCCGCCTCTACTCCCCGGAGGAGTTCGGCCGCGGCCAGGCGGTGATCACGGCGATGCGGCTGTTCGCGTCGCTGACGGCGCTGGGGTTCGTGGGCGCGCTGGCCCGCTTCCTGCCGGTCGCCGGGCGCCGCACCCCCGAGCTGGCCCTGCGCGGGTACGGCCTGGCCGCCGCCACGGGCGGGGTCGCGGCGCTCGGCTTCCTGCTGACGCTGCCGATGTGGGGCAAGACGTACTCGGTGCTGAGCGGCTTCTGGCCCGGGCTGTTCTTCCTGGCGTCCGTGCTGGTGTGGGCCGTCTTCACGCTCCAGGACGTGGTGCTGACCGGGCTGCGGCGGGCCACGTTCGTGCCCCTGAACAACCTGGTCTTCGGCATCGTCAAGATGGGGCTGCTGGTCGCGCTGGCCGGCGCGCTGCCGTCGGGCGGGATCTTCGTCTCGTGGGTCATCCCGACCGCCCTCGCGCTGATCCCCGTCAACTGGCTGATCTTCGCCGTCGTGGTGCCCAGACACGTGGAGAAGAGCGACGCCGAGCAGGAGCCTCCTCGGCTGCGCGAAATTGGAAGGTTCCTAGCTGGGGACTTCCCCGGGACGCTGTCCATTCTCGGCATCGTCTACCTGGTGCCCGTGGTCGTCGCCACGCAGGTGGGCGAGGCCACGTTCGGCCGCTTCTCGATGGCGCACACGCTCGCGAGCATGATCGAGCTGCTGGCCATGAACATGGCGGTCTCGCTGACCGTCGAGGGCTCTTTCGACCGTGCCAAACTGGCCGAGAACTGTCGGCGAGCGCTGCGGCGGGCCTTCATGATCGTCACCCCGATCATCGCGGTGGCGATCCTGGCGGCGCCGCTGATCCTGACCATCTTCGGCTCGGCCTTCGCGGCCGAGGGCACGACGCTGCTGCGGCTGATGTCGCTGGCCGTGCTGCCGCGGGTGCTGATCGAGGTCTACCTGAGCGCGCTGCGGGCGCAGAGCCGGGCCCGTACGCTGGCGACGGTGCAGATCGGGCTGGCCGTGCTCGTGCTGGTGTCCACCGTCGCGCTGTTCCCGTACGCGGGTGTGAACGCGGTGGGGTACGGGCTGCTCTTCAGCGAACTTCTCGTGGCAGTTTTGATCTTCGGGAATCTACGTAAAATTCTCAAGTTCGGCGAAACCCGTACGCCGGTTGTCACCCAGGGGTCGTCCGGGGCCGCATGATGGTCAACGTGAAGCAACGGGACGGCGATGGCATGGCAAGCTCCTCGGAGGTGCGAGGGGAGGTGCGCGGAGACAAGGAGGAGTCAGACGTGCCCTTCGATCCGGAGGCGACCGGGGTCATCCCGAAGCTGACGTTCGACACCGCTCCCCCGGAGGGCCCGCCTGCGGAGGATCCGCCTGCGGAGGACGCCGAGCCGGATTCGGACACGACGACGATGATCCGGCTGCCGGCCGCCCTGCACATCGGGCACCCGCCCACGGTGGAGGAGGCCGCCGACCCGGACGCGACGGGCACGGTGACCACCCCGGCGCAGACCGCCCCACCCGCTGACACCTCCGCGACCAAGCCTGGACTGCGGTCGCAGCCGGCGAGCGGGCCGCAGCCTGCCGATGGGGCGCGGGCCGATGGCGATGGGCAGCGTGGGTCATCGCCGGAGGCGACGAGCGCGAAGCCCGACACCACCGCCAAACCCGGCACCACCACGCCCAGCGGCGCTACCTCCAGCCCCGCCGCGCCCGGCACCTCCAAGAACGCCGCGCCCGGGAAGACGCCCGCCAAGGATGCGTCGTCGGCCGAAGCGCCCGCCAAGGGGTCGGACGGCAAGTCCGGCACCGCCACGGCCGGCACCGCCAAGGACGCCGCGTCCGGGAAGGCGCCCGCCAAGGGGGCGGCGCCTGCCAAGCGGCCCGTCACCGAGACCGCGGCCGCCGGGACCGTGCCCGTGCCGATAGTCCGTCCCGCCTCGGCGCCCTCCGCCGGCGGAGGAGCACCGGCCGGAACGACGCCCGCCGGTGGCTCGGCCTCCAGCGCGTCAGCCGCGAGTGGGTCGGCCACGAGTGGATCGGCCGCCGGCGCGTCGGCCGCGAGTGGGTCGGCTGCCGCGCCTGTGGAGGCGCCGCAAGCCTCGCCCATGCCCGCCGCTGCCCCGCCCACCGCGCCCCCGCAGCCCGCGGCCCCCCAGGTCGCGACGAAGCAGGCCCCGCCCCAGCAGGCGACCCCCCAACCGGCCCCCGGCAAGCCGCGCACGCTCGGCGGTCGGATCGGCGCGCTGGTCGCCAGTGCGCCCAAGTGGCTGCCCGTGCTGCTGGTCCTCGAGGGCCTGGCCATGTACATCCTGGCCCTCAAGGTCGCGCCAGGACCCCTGCGTGGCGTGGACCCCGACAAGATCGACGGCCTGGGCCTGATCTCGGCCCTCCCGACGACGGCGTTCATCGCCATCCTCATCATGATCGTGTCGTTCTTCGTCACGGTCGCCCAGAGCACCGACCGCAAGTTCCTCCTGCTGTTCCAGATCGCCGCCATCACCTTCGCCCTGCACGGCGCGGGAGCTCTGGTGGCCACGGCGCCGCGCTTCCCCACGGCGTACATCCACGCCGGTTTCGTGGAGTTCATCAGCAGGACCGGCGAGTCGGCCATCAGCATCGACGCCCGCATGGGCTGGCCGGGCTTCTTCGCGCTGTTCGCCTTCGTGACGAAGGCCGCCGGGATCACCGACCTGACGCCGATCCTGCAGTGGACGCCGCTCGTCTCGAACCTGCTCTACCTGCTCCCGTTCGTGCTGATCCTGCGCCAGGTCGTGGCCACCACGCGGGCGCGGTGGTTCGCGGCTCTGCTGTTCGTGCTGGTGCAGTGGATCGGGCAGGACTACTTCTCGCCGCAGGGCTTCACGTTCGCCTTGTACCTGGCGTTCATCGCGATCCTGCTCAGATGGTTCGGACGGGTCGAACAGCGGACGAAGCCGATCCCGCCCAAGGGCCTGCGCAAGCTGCTCGGCAAGCTGGACGCGATGACCCCGGGCGAGCTGGCCAACACCGGCACGTACCGGGCCGACAAGCTGCTCATGCTGATGATGCTGCTGGCGCTGTTCGTCGCGTCGGTGGCCTCGCACCAGATCACCCCGTTCATGATGCTCGGGGTCGTGACGGCGTTCCTCATCTTCAAGCGGACGTCGCTGACCTGGGGGTTGCCGTTCTTCCTCGGGCTGCTCGTGCTGGCCTGGATCAGCTACATGACGGTGGGCTTCTGGTCCAGCCAGATCGGCGCCATCTTCGGCGGCTTCGGCCGGATCCTGCAGAACATCGGCAACAGCACCGGCGACCGGATCGAGGGCAGCGACCCCGCGCACGCGCTGGTGCTGCAGGCGCGGCTCGGCATTCTCGTGGTGATCCTCAGCCTGGCGGCCACGGGGCTGTTCCGGCGGTTCCGGCGCGGGGTGTTCGACCGGTCGGCGCTGATCCTGCTCTGCGTGCCGGTGCTGGCGCTGGGGCTGCAGAGCTACGGCGGCGAGATCGGGCTGCGGATCTACATGTTCGCGCTGCCCGGGGCCTGTCTGCTGGCCGCGTACGCGTTCTTCCCCAACCTGCCGGCCGACAGCGCGGACGTGCGCGAGGAGACCGTGCCGCTGCGCAGGCGGAACGTGCGCTTCAACCCGCAGCTCACCAAGAAGCTCTCGGTCGTGCTCGCGGCGTGCTTCGCGGTGCTGTTCGCGTTCGCGTTCCTGCTGGCCAGGTACGGCAACGAGAAGTTCGAGCGGGTCACCGTGGGTGAGGTGGCCGCGCTGCACTACGTCTACCAGCACGACAAGCCGAGCGCCAAGGTGCTCTACCTGGTCCCCAAGACGGGGCCGGAGGTCACGCCGACCCTGCCGTGGGGCGAGAAGGACGTCGAGCTGGTCAACTTCGGCGTGCAGGCCCTGGTGCACAAGGACCCGACGCAGGTCGCGGACGCGATCGCGGCGCTCAAGGAGCAACCGCGCAACTCGTACCTGATCGTCAGTCGCGGGCAGGTGAGCTACCTGCAGCTCAACGAGGGCTTCCCGGATGACTGGGGGACGAAGTTCCGCGCGGCGCTGGACGCCTCGCCGGACCTCAAACGGGTGTTCTCCAACGAGGACGCGGCCCTCTACACCTGGAAGAAGTTCGTCCGGGGCACCGAGATCCCCGAACCACAGCCGTACAAGGGACGCGGCGACCCCACCACCCCGTGGACGCCCGTGGGCATCGGCGCGCTGGCCGTGACCTGGGTCTCGCTCTTCGCGTACGAGGTCATCCGGCTGAACGGCCCCAACCGGGCGCGCAAGGCGAGGAAGCGCCTGCTCTTCCTCGCCGTGCCCGCCTTCGTGGTCGCGCTAGCGGTGATCATCGAGCGATTCATCTATATCGCACAAAATAACTGAATTCACAGGAAACACTCAGCTTGTACGGGATGATGTTCTCCATATGAGGACACAGGAGACGCTTCCCGCCATGCCGAACGCACGACTCGCGGCTGCGAGGATCGCTTCCGTGGACGCCTTACGAGGCTTCGCACTCCTGGGCATCCTCGTAGTCAACATCGCCTTCCTGGCCTCCGGCTACCGGATGGCCGGGATGGCCGAACCCGCCTTCCAGTCCCCGCTGGACTGGACCGTGCGGTTCACCGTGACGCTGCTCGTGGAGAACAAGTTCTACCTGCTGTTCTCCTTCCTGTTCGGCTACAGCTTCACCCTCCAGGTCGACTCGGCGGCGCGGCAGGGTCGCCCGTTCGGGCCGATGTTCCTGCGCCGCCTGGCCGGGCTGCTGCTGATCGGGCTGGCGCACGCCGTGCTGCTGTTCCCCGGGGACATCCTGACGACGTACGCGGCCGTGGGCCTGGCCCTGCTGATCTTCCGCAAGCTCCGGCCCAAGGCCGCGGTGGTGCTGGCGGTCATGTTGACCGCGATGCTCGCGCTCGGCTTCGTGCTGCTGGCCCTGCTCGCCACGTTCGGCCTGGACATGGGCGGCACGGTGGCGGACTCGGCCGCGGAGGCCACCAAGGCGGACACGGCGCTGGCGGCCTCCGCCCTGCAGATCATCTCCGAGCACCTCAGGAAGCTGTCGCTGATCATCGTCTTCCGGGTGCTGTTCCAGGGCCCGGCGGTGCTGGCGGCGTGCCTGATCGGCCTGGCGGTCGGCAAGCTGGGCGCCATGCGCGACCTGTCGGCCCACACGGGCACGCTGCGCAAGCTGCAGTGGACCGGGTTCACGGTCGGGCTCGCGGGCGCCTTCATCTACACGACGTCGGCCTGGCACGGCACGATGCACAAGTTCTGGGGCGAGGCCGTGGACCTGGTGACGGCCCCGCTGCTGGCGGCGGCGTACGCGGCGACGTTCCTGCGGCTGCTGCCGTACATGCCGCGCATCGCCCGGGCGCTCGCGGCGCCGGGCCGGATGGCGCTGTCCAACTACCTGGCGCAGTCGCTGATCTGCTCGCTGATCTTCACCGGGTACGGGCTGGCGCTCGTGGATCGGGTCAGCCCGCCGCTGGAGGTGCTGATCGCGCTCGGCGTCTTCGTCTGCCAGGTCTTCTACAGCCACTGGTGGCTCAAGAGGCACCGGTACGGTCCCGTGGAGTGGCTCCTGCGCTTCCTCACGTACTGGCGCAAACCAGGCCCCAGCCGCCCGCACCAGGCGCGCCACTCTTTGGAGAAATGACGGACTATGCGCCACTGGCCCGTGTTCAACCTCCGCCTCACCACGCCCCGCCTCGAGCTGCGCATGCCCTCTCTGGACGATCTCGACGAGCTGGCCGACCGGGCCGTGGAAGGCGTGCACGATCCAGATGTGATGCCGTTCGGCGTGCCGTGGACGGACGTCCCCGCCGACGAGCTGCCGGCGAACGTCGTCCGGTACCAGCTCGGCCTCATCTCGCGGTGGCAGCCCGAGCGGTGGTGCTGCAACTTCGTCGTCGTCCACGAGGGACGGGTGATCGGCACCCAGGACCTGTCCGGGCACGGCTTCCGGGTCACCCGCGAGGTGCACACGGGCTCGTGGCTGGGCCGCGCCCATCAGGGCAAGGGCCTCGGCACGGAGATGCGCGCCGCCGTCCTCCACCTGGCCTTCACGGGGCTCGGGGCCCTGACGGCGGTCTCCAGCGCGTTCCTGGACAACCCGGCCTCACTGGGCGTCTCCCGCAAGCTCGGCTACCGGCCGGACGGGGTGATAGTGGACGAGGTACGCGGCAAGCGGGCGTTCCAGCAGCGCCTCCGCCTCGGCCGGGACGACTTCACCGACCCCGTCCCCGTGCGGATCGACAACCTGGAGCCCTGCCTGCCGCTCTTCGGGCTCACCTGATGCGAGGCCGGTCGAAGACGGTGTTGTCGATGACGACGTCCATCCGACTCAGCGGGTCGGTCTCCTCGAGGTAGATGCGCTCGGCTACCAGGTACCGGTTCCGGTGGATCGACTCGGCCTCCGACCCGGCCCAGTCCTGGTCGCGTTCGGCCCCTCTGCGTACCGACAGCTCGGCGTCCACGTCCATCCAGATCCGGAGATCCCAGTACTTGTCGATCTCCGGCCGAAACGCGAACACCCCGTCCACGACCACCACCGAGTCGGCCGCCAGCGGCGTCGTCGTCCCGGAATGATCGATCTGCGTCAGCGGATCGATGCCGCACAGCGCGCACGACACCGCCTCCGCGGACCGGCCGGGCTCCAGCAGCAGCCTCTTGACCGCCTCATAGTCGTAGGCGTTGCGGTAGTAGCCCTTACCCGACTCGCGGTCGTAGAGGTGCCGGTCCTTCCACGGCTTCTTGAAGTCGTCCAGGGTGGCGCGGAGCGCGGGCCGTCCCGCCTTGACGATCTCCTCGGCCAGCTCGTGCCCGAAGCTCGTCTTGCCCGAGGCGGTGAACCCGTCGATCCCCACCAGCACCCGTCCACCGCCGCAGGCCAGCGCTTGCTCGGCGACTCGCGCCACGAGCGCGGAGCGTTCCGGCGAGGCCGGGGCCGGGCAGGGCTGCTGCCACGTAGAGACGGAATACTGCACCCGCGCACCAGAAGCACCAGAGAATCCCACCAGCACACCCTATCCACGGACATTCCACCCAACGTACGAAGGTCGCCGCCCCGGGCCGGCGATCGTCGCCGAAGCCCACGACGTCGCCATAGAGCCGATGAAGGTCCGGGGCCGACCCCGCCGTCTACCGTCCCGACCTCGCGCTGTGTGAGGACGACGGCCTCATCGTCGCCGTGACCACGCCCAGAGCCCGCAAGGACATCTGGACTGCCGCCAAGAGCGGACATCGCCAGGTCATCGTGCGGTTCGGTGTGCGGGCGCGGTGGGCAGGGCCGCGTCCAGGAGCGTGGTGGCGGCTTGCCGGGCATCGGTGAACACCTGCGTGTCGTTGCAGGAGGCCGCCAGTGCGTTGGCGCCTTCGAAGATGACGGCGAGCTGCCTGCCGAGATTTTCCGGGTCTGCCGCTCCGGCTTCGGCGGCGGTGGCCACCACACGATCGCGGAAGGCCTGCTTGTGGAGCTGTGCGAGCTGGGCGACTTCCGGGAACTCTCCGGCGCCCTCCACGACGGCGTTGTGGAACGGGCAGCCGCGATAGAGCGCCGGCGAGTCGCCCTCCACCAGATCGAAGATCGCCAGCAGCCGCTGAGCCGGGCTCAGGTCGCCGCGCTCCAGCGCCGCTTCGGCGGCCAGCGGCGTGTCGGTCTCGAACCGGCGCAGGTACTCCTCCACCAGCGCGTTCTTGGTCGGGAAGTGCACGTAGAAGGTTCGCGGCGAGACGTGCGCGGCCTTCATCAGCGCCGCCACCCCGGTGGCGTGGATGCCGCGCGTGTAGAAGAGCTCCGCCGCCGCCTGCAGGATCCGCGCACGCGCGCCGCGCCCGCCGCGGGCCGCCCGAACGGCCGATTCCGATGTTTCCATCCTGCAAGTATATCGATCGCTTTACATCCGCGCTAAGGCGGTGTAGCTTCGCAAATGTATAGCGATCGATTTACTTCAAGGGGCGGGGAGCAACGTGGCCGACGACCCGGCCCCGAACCAACCGGCCGAGCCTCCCGCGATCAGGTGAACCGGGAGCCCGGCAACGACACCCGCCGATTCGACGTCTGAAAGGACCAACGCCATGAGCTCGACGGAACTCGCCTACGACGTGTTCATCAACGACCCTCCGCAGCAGGACAACGGCGCGCTTCCGAACGGAGAGGCCAGGCTGTTCCCTCCGCTGGCCAGCACTCTGATCTACGGCGCCGAGGACGCCGTGCTCGTCGATCCGGGCTTAACTGCCGACCAGGCGCGTGCGCTGGGCGACTGGGTGGCCGGCAAGAACCGGAGACTGACGGACATCTTCATCACCCACGGCCACGGCGACCACTGGTTCAACACCAACCTGCTGGCCGCGCGGTTCGGCGCACGCGTCGTGGCGACTGAGGGAACGATCGGCCAGATGCACGCCAACGTCGCCGCACGCCCGTTCGTCTGGGACAAGGTCTACCCGGGTATCCCGGAGTCCCCGGTGACCGCGGTGACGGTGCCGGACAACCGGTTCACCCTCGAAGGCAACGACCTCGTCATCGTCGAGGCCGGGTACACCGACACAGACGCCTCCAGCGTCCTGCACGTTCCCGATCTCGGACTGGTCGTCGCCGGCGACGTCATCTACAACGGAGCTCACCTCTACCTGTCCGAGACCTCGCTGGCGGGCCTGGACGCCTGGCGGCAGGCGATCGACCGGGTCGCGTCGTTGGGCGCCCGCTCCATCGTGGCCGGCCACCAGAACGCCACCCTCGACGACGCCGCCGCACGCACCATCGCCGAGACGCGCGAATACCTCGACGTCGCCGAAGAACTGTTCCGTACCCGAAAGACCGCCGTCGACTACTTCAACGCGATGGTCGAGCGCTACCCCGACCGGCTCGGACGCACGGTCCTGTGGGCCACGGCTCAGGCTGTGTACGGCATCCGCGACAACCCCGGACAAGACCCCGTCCAGTTCATCGCCGGCGGCTGGCTCTGACCACCGGCCCAGCCACACAGGCGGGTGGCGGCGACGACCATCGCGGCCACCGGCCAGAAACGGCACAACCCTCCGCTCCCACTGTTCGTCACCCGCGACACATCAGACCCACTCCGCCCGACACCAGGAGCAACATATGGGTGACATCCTGAACTTCGCGCTCGACGGCCACGGCGGCCTCGACCGGTGGAACCGTTTCCGTTCAGTCTTCGCCCATCTCAGCCAAGGCGGGGCACTGTGGGCGATGAAACAACAGCCGGGGGTGTTGGACGACGTCGGCGTGCTCGCCGAACTGCGCACCGAGCGGGTGTCCCACGGCCCGTTCGGCCCCGATGGCATCCACACCGAGTTCAGCCCGGATCGGGTGGCGATCGTCTCGGCATCCGGTTCGGTGCTGGACGAACTCACCGAACCGAGGGCGTCGTTCGCCGGCCACGGGCAGGACACTCCCTGGACGCTGCCGCAGCTGGCCTACTTTGCGGGCGCCGCAATGTGGACGTACCTGACGCAGCCGTTCTCGCTGACGATGCCGGGATTCGTGATCACCGAGGGCGAGCCGTGGACCGAGGACGGCCGCACCTTCCGGCGGATGGATGTCACATGGCCGACGGACCTGGCCACCCACAACCGCAACCAGAGCCTGTATCTCGATGAGGACGGTCTGATCTACCGGCACGACTACTCCGTCGAGATCTCCGGCAACACGCCCGCGGCCCACTACATGTCGGAATACCAGACCGTCTCGGGCCTGAAGGTGCCCATGCGTCACCGTGTCTACCCACGCGGCGACGACGGAGCGCCCATCCGCGATCTGCTCGTCGTCTCCATCGACTACCGCGATGTCAGGTTCATCGAACGCTGAGGCCGCAGACGAATACGACCCGACCATCCTCAACTGGATCAGGAAAAGGAACAACGGTGAGTAACACCAAGTACCTGCAAGCCAAGACCTCGACAGTCGAGGGCTCAAACGGAATCACCTACGCCTACCGGCGCGTGGGACCGACGGGCACCCGGCCGCTGGTTCTGCTGCAGCACTTCCGCGGAAACCTCGACAACTGGGACCCCGACCTTGTCGACGCCCTGGCCACGTCGCACGAGGTGATCGCCTTCGACAACGCCGGTGTAGGCGCGACGACAGGGACCACTCCCACCACCATCGCCCAGATGGCCGACGACGCCATCATCTTCCTCGAAGCCCTCGACCTCGACAGCGTCGACCTGCTGGGCTTCTCCATCGGCAGCTTCATCGCGCAAGAGATCGCACTCACCCGAGCCTCGCTCGTCACCAAGGTGGTTCTGGCCTCGACCGCGCCCCAGGGCGCGCCCGGCATGCACGGCTGGGCACCCGACATCATCGACGCAGTCGGCACGCCGAAAGTCGACGCCGAAGGAGTCCTGCACGCCTTCTTCACGAAATCGGCAGCCAGCCGGGCCGCAGGTGAGCAGTACTTGGGACGAGTCTTCAGCCGCACCGAGGGCCGTGACACCGACACCACCTGGCGGACCCGCAACGCCCAATACGACGCGGTCCTCAAGTGGGGCACACCGAACTTCGGCCTCCTGCAACGGCTCACCGCGCTGCAACAGCCGGTGTTCGTCGCCAACGGCGACGACGACCGGATGATCCTGCCCTGGTACTCCTACCTGACGGCCAGCCTGATTCCGAACGCGGCCGTGAAGCTCTATCCAGACTCCGCGCACGGATTCCTCTATCAGCACACGGAAGAGTTCGCGAACGACGTCAACGAGTTCCTAGACACCTGAGCGACACCACGGTGTGAAGGCTCCCCTTCAACGAAGCTGGAAATGTATAAACAAAGGTCAGAAGCCGTTCACCGGCCCGATTGCGCGACGTTCACGGAACCCTTTTCATCTCGAATGCGGTCGACCTTCGGGGAGAGTGGGACGGGACCTGCTATTTGCGACAGCGTGGATCTCGTTGTTGGCGCTCAGCGGAGATGACATAGACACCCGATCGCCTTGCCGCCTACCCCGATCTTTCCCCGACCTTGGGAGTCACGGGTGCGATCCCGGAGGCGCCCAGCAGGCCCCGCGTACCCATCCAGGCGAGCGCGGTGGACAGAACCCAGAGCACCGCGCACTGGGCGCAGACCATCGTCCACGAGGCGCCCTCGGGAAGGTTGTCGAGCAGGGGCAGCCGCACCATCAGCAGGAGCAGCCCGGTGGCCGTCATGGCCAGCGCCCATGACGGGGAGCTCCGGCGGGCGAGGACGACCACGGCGCCCGCCGCCCATACGAGGATCGTCGTGCCGAAGCCCAGCCACAGGTAGGGCCAGTCCAGGTTGTACGGTCGCAGGGCGACGACCAGCCAGGTGCCGCACAGCACCGCCAGGCCGGCGGCCGCCGGTGACAGGGTGGCCGCCCACGACCGGCGTCGCGGCGTGATATCGCTGTGGAAGCCCATCAGGAGCGCGAGCACTGGCGCCGCGGTGAACACCAGGGTCGCGGGTTCCGACAGCGGCCGGTCGGTCAGGGGTCCGGCCAGGATCATCGGGATCAGTGTGTAGACCAGTGGGGCTGCCACACCGATCACGGCCGTGACCTTCGCCGCCCTGACGTGGCCGCGCATGATCGCCACGAACGCGACGGCCGAGCATAGGTCCGCCGCGGAGACGGCGATCGACACCAGCCGTTCGACGGAGCCTGGCGAGCCCGTCCACGCGACGTCCGTCCCGAACGCCAGCGCGTGCCCCCAGTACAGAAACTGGTAGACGCTGCCCACGGCCTGATAGCCCAGTCCGAGCAGTGCCACGAGCCGGACGGCCTCACCCCAGGCGACGAAGCGGGGAGATGCGCCCGGGCCGCCGAGGCGCACCCGTAAGGACAGAGAGAGCACGCTGGCGATCTCGCCCCACCGGGGCCGCGGGTTCGCCTCGTCGGGCGCCTCGCCCGACATCTCCATGAACGCGTCCACCATCTCCTCCTCGCGCTCGGCGCGGTAGGAGGCCGGCAGCAGGCGCAGGACGGAGCGGTAGCGCTGTTCGAGCAGGCTCATGCGGCGCCTCCGGCCGTCCTGGCCCGCAGGCGGGCGGTGGCGGCCTCGGCGGTGGCGGCCATCCTGACGGCCTCTTCCCTGAGCGCCTTGGCGCCATCATCGGTCAGCCGGTAGTAGCGCCGCAGCCGTCCGTTCTGGGCCTCTTCGCGGTCGAGTTCGACCAGGCCGGCAGCCGAGAGCCGGTCGAGCACGCCGTACAAGGTGCCGATCTTGAGTTGCACGTGCCCGTCGGACAGCCGATCGACCTCCTGGACGATCCCGTAGCCGTGCCGGGGCTCATCCGCCAACGCGGTCATCGCAAGGAACATGGGCTCCGTTATGTTCACCCATCCACGATATCCTGCCTAACAGGATATCGTGAACATTGCGATGCCCAGACTGCTGCTCAGGATGAAATGGACTCGCGGATCACCGAATGGGGACGTGGCACCAGACCACGCGTTCCTCTCGCTCGGTGAGGCACGTTCCCCAAGTCCCCTCGCAGATCGCGGCGACTGTGGCGATACCCATGCCTCCGGGCCGCCTCATATGCGGGATCCAGTCATTCCAGTCAGCCGGGAGCGGCAGGCATTCCGGCTCCGACATGGGGTTGCCAGGATCGGTGAGACGAGGCGGACGCAAGACGCCGCTTCGGCCAGACCTTCGTCCAGACGGAGGCGCACCCAGTCGCGACCGGGACCCTTGAGCGCGTGCCTGACAGCGTTGGCGACCAGCTCGGAGGCGACGAGCTCGGTGTCGTGCAGCGCGGAATGCGCCGATCCCAGCCAGGCTCTCACGGCCAGCCTGGCGCGGTGCGGTGCGTACTGATCCTGCGGCAGCGTGGTACACCGCAATCGCCGAGGCACTGTCGCGCCTTGCCGCATGGAAATCACCTCGAAGCACACAAGAGCGGTCGGAAGGTGGAGGGCTACACAGGCCTAAACTCCGTAGCCACTGCACAGAATGGAGTCAGGCGGTTACGTTGTGTTTCCAAAAGGCGGCTTCACTTTCCGCCAACCACCGGCCAAGTGTGTGTGGGCCTCTGTAGGGACGTGCGAAGACAGAGGCGAAGGGGCGTGATATGACCGTAAACGGAGAAGAACCTGGCCTACGCGCACGAGCGGAGTATGGCGCGCGGATGCGGAAGTTTCGGACACGTCAAGGGCTGTCACAGGAACGCCTTGCGGCGGCTCCCGGGGTCACCTACAGCGAGAGCCAGATAGGGGCCGTCGAACGCGGTAAGCGCACGCCGAGCGAGGCTTTCACGGAGGAAATCGAGCGCGTTCTCGGACTGAATGGGGAACTGAAGGAACTGCTGCCCGAGATCCACAGCGACTTCGGCCCCAAGTGGTTCAGACCCTGGCCCGGCATCGAGGCCACCGCCCACACCATCCGCACGTCCGAACCATCCTTGATTCCTGGACTCCTCCAGACGGAGAGGTACGCCGAGCAGGTCTTCCTTGGAAAACCCGGGATCACACTCGATGAGGCGCAAAAGGCCGTCAAGATTCGGCTCAAACGCCAGGAAGTGTTCGATTCGCCGAACCCACCCATGTACTCGACCCTCATCGATGAGGGTGTCCTGTCTCGACCGGTCGGCGGGGCGTCCGTGATGCGCGAGCAACTCGCGCGCCTTCTCACCGCTATGCAACACCCGTGCATCACGGTACGGATCGTCCCGCTGTCTGCAGGGATGACCACCGGCCTCCTGGGCGCATTCGAGATCGCCCAGATAGTCGGTTCACCCGATACCGGCTACCTGGAGAGCGCCCTCACGGGAGAGGTGATCACTCACTTCGACGGCGTCCGAGCCCTCAACGTGCGATGGGATGCCTTGAGCAGCATGGCCCATCCGGTGAACGTCAGCGAGCAGGTCATTCGCGAGGTGATGGAGAGGTATGGAGACTGACAACGAACTCGTAACCGCCGCATGGCGGAAGGCCAAGGCGTCCGGCGACAACGGCGGGAGCTGCGTCGAAGTGGCTCCCCTCAGCGGCGGACGCGTCGCCGTGCGAGACAGCAAGGACCGCACCGGCCCCGCCTTGGTATTCACCGCACCAGAGTGGGCCGCCTTCAAAGACGGCATGGCCAAGGGCGAATTCGACTTCTAGCCGGAAGCACGGAGGAGGGGCTCTAATCCCTTCCAAGCCCCTCCTCCTTCCTCCTGCACACCAAGATCCCTACACCGAGGCGATGGAAGCCTCCACACACGCCCGGAGGGATGTGCGGCTACGACGGATGACCGTAACGTCGCAGGTGGGAAGACGTAGAAAGGTCTCTGTCGTGAGAGTTTCCGCAATCAAGGAAGAGGGCGCTTCGAAGAATCGCCCGTCGCGCCCCGAAGAGAAACCCCACCCCGGCAAGCCTCAGGCGCCGAATCGGGAAGACGACGGCCGCGCGCGTCAGCCAGGGCGGCGAGGGTCATCGACGGAGCAGCCCGACGATGTCCGGATATCGCGGAATCTGCGGGAAAGCCTGCGGTTCCTCGCCGAGCACGACCCTCGCTAGAGCGCGAGCCGACCCAGGCCGACCAGCACGGGGATCGCTCGGGGTGGGCTCCAAAGGCCCACTGGGTAACCGCGCAACCGGCGGGGCCTCAAGCGAGCGAAGCGAGCGGGGTTTTCGGGGTGGGCTCCAGCAGGCTCACCCGGTAACAGGGCAACGGGCGGGGCTGGCGAGCGGAGCGAGCGGGGGTTGAGGGGGATCGAAGGGGGGCGGAGCCCCCCTTGGGCAGCACAGCCTGGAATCCCGTGCGCGAAGCGCCCCCTGTGGAAGGCCGTGCTTTTAGGTGCCGCCGCGGCCCGACCATTTGATTTCGTGGGGTTTCAGGGTTACCTGGCGGCCGTCGACCGTGGCCGTGACCTCGCGGTCCGAGGTGTTCACCATGACCACCTGGCGTTCCTGGCCGATTGCCTTGATCTTGGGGTCCGAGGTTGTCACGGGCTCGACGCGTACGCCTGCCGGAAACCATTTGGTGAAGCCGCTGAGCAGGCCCGCCATCGGCATCTCCCCGCCCACCTTGGGGCTCCAGAGGCAGCCGGCGCAGTCGCCTTCGCTCTTCTGCTGCGGGTTCCAGTAAAGGGCCGTCGTCACGCCGCTCTTCGCGAATTCCATCAGCGCCGTCGCCTGCACCGCCGTGCGCTTCGCCTCCGACCAGCCGGAGTTCTCCGGCTCGACGTACCATTCGGCCCACCACACGGGCAGGTCCTTGCTCTGCTGCCGCAGCCACGTCGTGATGGCGGCGAACTTGGCCTGGGCGGCGAAATCGTCGGGTACGTTGCCCCGGTCGTTCGTCATGGACGCGCCGTCCACCACGACGAAGTCGGCGCCCTTCTTGTGCTCCAGCCAGTACGTGATCGCGTCCAGCGCCCGCTGGTCCACGGTGCCCCACGGGCCGCTCAGCTCCGAGGGGCCGCCCTTGGAATTGCTCTCGATGGGAATGTACGGGCCACCGACCTGGATGTCCTTGTTCACCTTCTTCAAGGCCGCGTAGACCTTGTTGTACAGCTCGGTGTACCCCTCGGCGTCCCAGCGGTTCGTGGACGGGTCCCAGAAGCCCTTGAACTCGTTCCACACCATGTAGTGCTTGACCGTCGGATACTGCTTGGCGACCGTGGCGGCCAGTTTGGCGTAGTCGTCGAAATGCTCGCGCTTGGGCGCGACCGTGTGGTTCTTGCTCCAGTCCGTACGCCCGGCCTGCCCGCCCTTCATCCAGTCCGGCGCGCAGCACAGCGTGATCACCGGCACCGCCCGCGACGACGCCATGAACTTCAGCCGCCGGTCCAGGTCACGGAAGTTGAACTGTCCGGGACTGGGCTCCGGGTTGCCGACGCCCCAGCCCATGATGTGCTGGTTCTGCAGCATGGGGACCCGGCCGAGCACGCCCCTGGCCTCCTCCACGACCTGCGGCGGCTCGTTGTCCGCGCTGTACTGGGTGTGGGTGATGCCCCAGCGCGGCCAGTTGTCGAGCGCGGGCGGCTGCTCCAACTGCGGCGCGGGCTCGCTGGGGAGCGTCGTGGCGACGTCCTCGCCCTTGAACACGCTGCGTGACTGGCTGCGCATCGACGCGTAGACCATGATGCCCGCCACCAGGACGACGGCGAGGACGCCCGCTCCCAGCGCGAGCGGCCACGGCGATCGTCTTCGTGCGTGCCGGCCGTCAGTCGGAATCACCGAATGCTCCTCATGCTGCGGCAAAGGTACAAGGACTCACGAACCTACAAGGGCTCTGGATTCTGCGAGGGCTGCGAACGTTCCAAGAGACTGCAAACGTACAAGAGCCTGACCCTTAATAGGCTAATCGCCCCACTTGCAAGGCACTTGCCGTTTCCGTTCAGGAGACAGGGGGACGCTGGCCTCCCACGGGGCCCGGAACCCCTGCGTAGCGGTACGGGACCGGCGGCCGGCCGGGCTGCACGACCAGGAGCGTGCCGGGGGTGTCGGCGTAGAAGGCGGACTCGACGGCGGCGGCCACGTCCTCGGCCGTGAGCAGGGGGAACCCGGCGTTGACGAACATCTCCCGCGACTCCGCCACCAGCGGCGTGTCCGTGAATCCGGGGCAGACGGCGCTGATGCGGATGTTCTGGGCGGCCAGCGGCTCGGCGAGCGCCCTGACCAGGCCGACGACGGCGTGCTTGGTCATCGTGTAGATCGGGTCGCCGGCGAAGCCCACGAGCCCGGCCAGCGACGAGGTGGCCACGATGGCGCCCCCGCCCGATCGCTTGAGCAGCGGGAGGCTGGCCTGGACGCCGAAGACGACGCCGTCCACGTTCACCCCGACCACCTGGCGGTAACGCGTCAGGTCGAAGTCCACCAGGTCCACCCGGCCCGAGATCCCCGCGTTCAGGTGGACCAGGTCGAGCCGTCCGTAGCGCTGCTCGGCCAGCGCCACCGCCTCCAGCGAGGCCTCCTCGCGGCTGACGTCGGCGGCCAGCCACGCGCCGTCCACCTCCTTGGCCAGCCTCTCGGCGCCCTCCCCGTCGAGGTCGACGAGGACGCACTTGACGCCGCCCGCCGACAACCGCCGCGCCACCGCCGCCCCGATGCCGCTGGCCGCTCCGGTGATGAGTGCAACTGTGCTCATGGCGTGCTCCTTGCGTCGGGGGTGTCCTTCGCGAAGGCCGACCGTCAGGGCTGGTCGAGCATGCGATGCGCACGGGAGATCAGCGTGGGCACCGCGGACCCGATGCGGTCGAATCCCTCCCCAACGGTCTTACCTTGCCGGAACCGGGCGTGGATACCCTCCACGATGACAGCGAGCTTGAAGTTGCCGAAAGCCACATAAAACCCAAGATCCGAAATATCCCGGCCGGAGACCTTGGCATAGTGCGCGGCGAACTCCGCCGCGTTCATGAAACCCGGCGCCACCGTCACGTCCCCCGCCACGGGGATCCGCGCCCGTTCCTCGTCCCCCTGATCGTGCCAGTACGTCAGCGTCAGCCCCAGGTCGGCCAGCGGATCACCCAGCGTGGACATCTCCCAGTCCACCACGGCCATGATCTCGATCGGCTCCCCGAACCGGATCAACGTGTTGTCCAGCCGGTAGTCACCGTGCACCAGCGTGCTGTCGGAGGCGGCGGGCAACCGCTCCCGCAGCCGCTCCACGAGCCGGTCGTACTCGGGCAGGTCTGCCGTCTTCGACCGCTCCCACTGCTGCCCCCACCGTTCGAGCTGCCTGGCCAGATAGCCCTCGGGCCGCCCGAAGTCCCCGAGCCCCACCTCGCGGTAGTCCACCGTGTGAATGGCCGCCAGCACCTCGGCCAGCCGCTCCGACAGCCGCCGCGTCTGCGCCGGCGACGGCGAGCCGAGCTCCTCCCGGGTCCGTACGGCGGCGCCCTCCACGTACCCCATGAGATAGAACGGCGCCCCGACGACGGACTCGTCGGCGCAGAACGCGATCGGCGAGGGCACCGGCACGGGCGTGCCCGACAGGGCCGAGATGACCCGCCACTCGCGCCGCATGTCGTGGGCGGTGGGCAGCACGTGGCCGAGCGGCGGCCGGCGCAGCACCAGGCGGCGGTCGCGGGCCTCGATCAGGTAGGTGAGATTGGACCTGCCGCCCGAGATCAGCGAGACGGACAGCGGCTCGCCCGCATCGGGCACGTTCCGGCCCATCCACGTGATCAGTGCAGGCCAGTCGATGCCAGGTACGGTCATGAACACACATTAGAACGACACTCGGTCCTGAACACCACCTGAGAGTTCGGTAACGTTCGGGACCTGCGGTTACGACTGCTCTGGTAATAACCTTTACCCTGGCTGTACAGGTCCCCCCTCAAGCTTGAAACACAGTGGCATGCCGACGGTAGGAGCCCATGCGCGTCACCCTTGCCCTGCCCCGTGAGCTGGGACAATCCGAAGTGAGCCGCTGGAGAGAGCTGCAGGAGGCGGACCCCGCGCTCGACAGCCCCTTCTTGTCCCCGGAATTCACCATCGCGGTAGGCGAACTCCGAAATGTCGTACGGGTCGCGGTCCTCTACGACGGCCCAGACATCGTCGGTTTCTTCCCCTTCGAACGACATCCCCTCGGCATCGGCAAACCGGTCGCCGCGGGGCTGACCGACGCGCAGGGGATGGTACGTGCCAAAGAGCTCCCCATCGATCCGCGCCGCCTCCTCAAGGAGTGCGGGCTGGCGGTGTACGAGTTCGACCATCTGGTCTCCGGCCAGCCGCTGCTGAACGAGCGGCACGAAAGGCATCCGTCGCCGATCATCGACCTGCGCGGCGGCTACGAGCACTACACCGACATCCTCCGGGAGCACTCCGGCAAGACGTACAAGACCACCCTGGCCAAGTCCCGCAAGCTGCAGCGCGAGGCCGGGACGATGCGTCACGACTACGCGACCACCGACCTGACGCCCCTGCACACGCTGCTCAGTTGGAAGACCGACCAGTATCGCCGCACCGGGCGCACCGACAGGTTCGCGCACCGGTGGATCGTGGAGCTGGTCGAGCGGCTGCTGGCCACCCAGTCGGACAGCTTCGCCGGGGTGCTCGACATGGTCTCCGTGGACGGGCGGCCGGTGGCCGGGCATTTCGGTCTCCGCACGCGTACGACGCTCGCCGGGTGGTTCCCCGCCTACGACACCCACTTCGCCAAGTACTCCCCCGGCCTCATCCACCACCTGGCGATGGCCGAGCAGGCCGCGGCCAACGGCATCGAGGTGATCGACATGGGCCGGGGCGAGAAGGAGTACAAGGACAAGCTCAAGACGGGCCAGCTCGAAGTGGCCGAGGGGCGGGTGGCCAGGATCGGCGCGGCGGCCGGGGTCCACTGGATGATGCGGGTGCCGGTGCGCAAGACGCGCGCCACGGTGATGGCCAACCCGTTCCTGCTCAAGACCGCCGACAGGGCGCTGAAGACCTACGGACGGCTCCGTACCGTCCTGCAGGGGTGAGGCTCGTCGAGGAGCGCACAGGCCGTCGCTGCCTGGCGCTCCCCTCCAACCGCCTCGGCCTCTACCTGGCCTTACGCCACTGGTGCGAGCCGGGTCAGCGGCTGCTCATGTCGCCGATCTCGGCCGACGAGATCCTGTTCCTGGTGCTCGCGGCCGGCCTGCGCCCGGTGATCGCGCCGCTGTCCCCGCGCGACGGCAACATCGACGTCTCCCGCGTCGACCTCGCCGCGGTGGACGCCGTCCTGACGACCAACCTGTACGGCCTGCCCGACGACGCCCCCTCCCTGTCCGGAAAAATGTCCGGAAAAATCCTGATCGAGGATGTGGCGCACGCCATGGAGACGAGCATCGGCGGCCGGCCGCTGGGGACCTTCGGCCAGGCCGGGGTGTTCAGCCTCTCCAAGCACCCGGGGGCGGGCTCGGGCGGCGTCCTGGTCGTCGAGCACGAGTCCGACCTGCGCGCGCTCCAGCGTGCCCGTGACGCCCTGCTGGCCCCCGGCTCCCTGCGGGCCGACCTGACCGGCGTGGCCACCTCGATGGCCCGCCAGGTGGCGCTCAGGCTCGACCTCGTACGCCCCGCGCTCAGGCTCATGCGGGCACTCGGCATGCAGGAGGACCGCGAGGGCTACCGCATCGCCCTGGAGCCCGAGGCCCTGAAGCAGGCGCTCGAGCGGATCCCCGAGCTGCCGCCCTTCGACCCCTGGGTACGCGCCGACCTGCACGACTACCGCGCCCGCCGCGGCCGCGTGGCCCGCTGGTACCAGTCCAGGCGCCTGGCCAAGGTCTCCGCCGACCGCGGACGGCGGCTCGCGGGCGTCGCGGCCCTGGCCGAGCTGCCCACGGTCGCGCCCGCCGTGCGCGACGACGTGCGCCGGCCGCTGTTCCGCGTGCCGCTCCTGGTGCGCGACAGGGACGCGGCCATCGCCGAGCTGGAGCGGCGCGGGGTGGCCACGGGCTACCTGTACGACCCGCCGTACGACGATTACGCCCCCGCCTTCACCGAGCCCTCCCCCGACCCCGGCCCCGCGCGCTGGTGGGCGCGGCACGTGCTGCCCGTGGACCCGGTGTACGCCGCCCGCGCCCTGCCCGTCCTGCGCGACCTCGAGCCTCCTACGCAGGGTCCGCCCTGATCAGCCGCAGGAACGCCTTCAGCCCCGTGATCACCTCCTGGTTGTCGTTCAGCCCGTCCACGGTCTCGTCGAACCGGCGCGCCATGAGCGTCATCCGGCGCCCCAGATCGTGGTCGGCCAGCTCCAGGCCCTGGCGGGCGGCGTTCAGGTCGTCGATGTCCCTTTTGAGGCCCTTCATGACCGTCTCCAGCTCGGAGACCCGGTCGCGCAGGGAGATCACGTCCGCGCGCGGGTAGCGCACCTCCTGCCCGAGCGTCCTGACCCGGTCACGCAGGTGCTTCGTGTACGCCGCGATCGGCCGGAAAGCGGTGGCGAGCAGGTAGAACCCGGAGAAGTAGTAGCCGAGCTGGGCTCCCGCGAAGAACGTGACGACCGCGATCACGGCGGCGGAGACGACGTGGCCGGAGATCGCGAGCACGAGCATGCGCCGGGCGATGCGCCGCGCCTCGTCCTCGCGGTGCTGGGCCACCTCGATGCCGGCCTCCCTGGACACCTGGATCTCGTGGAGGACGTGGCGGGCGGCCAGGCACAGGTTCCACGGGACGGTCAGGACGACGACCAGCCAGAGCAGGCTGACCGCGCCGGCGCCCAGGGAGAGGAGCGTGGACGGCGCCACGCCCGCGTAGAGGATCAGCCAGACGGTGAGCAGGGTGACGATCAAGGACGCGAGGAGTAGCCACCATTTCATGGGGTTCAGCATGCTTCGGGGGTGGGGTGGGGGGCGAGAGCTCGGCTACTCAAATCCACCTTGAGCACCCGACGTACTTCGGCCGGGACCGCTTGAGGAGTGGGCGGGGGTCAGTGGGGGTGGGTGGAGCGGATGAGGTCGGCGAGGATGCGGCAGCCGCGGCGGACGTCGGTGAGCGAGGCGGAGCCGTAGCCGATCACCACGCCGTGCAGCCGCGCCCGCCCGTGGTGGTGGCGGCCGATGGAGTCGAGCAGGACCCCGCGCTCCCTGGCCCGCTCGACCACGTACGGCTCGACCGACGACGGTAGCTCGGCCACCACGTGCAGCCCGGCCGTGTCGCCGCGCAGGCGGCAGACGGGCCCCAGGAGCTCGACGACCGCGGCGCGGCGACGGGCGTACTCCAGGCGCATCCTGCGCAGGTGCCGGTCGAGGTCGCCGCACTCCAGCAGGTTGATCACGGCCTGCTGGACGGGCCCGCTGGTACGGTCGCCGACGCTGCGCCGCAGGCGGGCGATGGCGGCGACCAGCTCGGGATCGCCGACGAGCCAGCCGACGCCCACGTCGGGCGCGAGCGTCTTGGAGAGCGTGCCGAGGAGCACGACCCGCGAGGGGTCCAGGCCGTAGAGGGCGGGCAGCGGGGCGACGTCGTAGCGGAACTCCGCGTCGTAGTCGTCCTCGACGATCGTCGCGCCCGTGCTCCTGGCCCAGGCCAGCAACCGCTCCCTGCGCGGGATCGGGAGCCGCCCGCCCAGGGGGTACTGGTGCGCGGGCGTGGTGTAGAGCACGCGGAGGTCGCCGGGCAGCCCGTCCACGATCACGCCGTCCTCGTCCACCGGGCACGGCACCACCTGTGCGCCCCTGGCCGCGAAGACCGTGCGCGCCACGTGGTAGCCCGGGTCCTCGACGCCGGCCCGCGTGCCGTTGCCGAGCAGGGCCAGCGCGCACAGGTCGAGCCCGTTGCCGGTGCCCCGGGTGACCAGGATGTTCTCGGGGCCGACGGCCATGCCTCTGACCCGTCTCAGGTGGTCGGCGAGCAGTTCCCTGAGGCGCGGCAGGCCGTACGGGGTGGGGTCGGCGCCCGGCGGCAGGTCGGCGGCCTTGCGCCAGGCCCGCTTCCACGCCGCCAGGTCGTAGTCGCGCACCCAGGGCTGGCCCGGTGTGAGGTCGATCCAGTCGGCGGGGGCGGGCGGCGGCGCGGGCACGTACGGCGTCTGCTCGCGCGGCGGCGGGGCCACCTCCATGTCGGCCACGAACGTCCCGGAGCCGTGCCGCCCGTCCAGCCACCCCTCCGCGTACAGCTGCTGGTACGCCTCCGTGATCACGGTCCTGCTCACCGCGAGCTGGGTCGCCAGGGAACGCGTGGACGGCAGCCGCTCGCCGGGCGCCAGCGTGCCGTCCAGCATGGCGCGCCGCAGCCAGTCGGCGAGCTGCGCGGTCAGCGGCGCGTCCGAGTCACGGGAAAGGGAAACGGGCAGGTCAACATGGGTACGCACGGAAGTGGTCTCCGCGAAGGGCTCGATAGTGGCCCTACAGGATAGGTCCACTTCCTGGTTACGGTCGAATCATGCTCTCCACCACTTCCCGTACCACGCTCGGCCGCTCGAAGGAGCGGGGCAGCACCGACAGGAACGATCTCTATGAGGTGCTCGACACCGGCCTGGTCTGCCACCTGGGCGTGGTCGTGAACGGCCACCCCATGGTCGTCCCCACGGGCTACGGCCGCATCGGCGAGACCCTCTACCTGCACGGCTCCACGGGGGCCACGACGCTGCGCGCCGCCGACGGAGGCGAGGTGTGCGTCACGGTCACGCACGTGGACGGGATCGTGCTGGCCCGCTCCGTCTTCCACCACTCGGTCAACTACCGTTCGGCGGTCATCTACGGCCACGCCAGGCTCGTGACGGACCCGGAGGAGCGGATGGCGGGGCTGCGGGCCCTGTCGGAGCAGCTCGCGCCCGGGCAGTGGGACTACGTCAGGCAGCCCAACCGCAAGGAGCTCGCCGCCACCGCCGTGCTGGCCCTGTCGTTGGAGGAGGCGTCGGTCAAGATCAGGCGCGGGGCGCCAAAGGACGAGGAAGAGGACTACGACCTGCCGGTCTGGGCCGGGGTGCTGCCCCTGGTCACCACGTGGGGCGAACCCGAGCCAGATCCGATGCTCCCAGAAGGTATCGACGCGCCTGTTCACATCCTCCATCGGGAGTAGTTCCATTGAGCAGGCAACACCTGCTCCTGATGGTGATGGGAGACGGCGATGGAGTGGAGCGCTCCCGGATATACGGAAGTCAAGCAACTCGGCGCGGGCGCCAGCGGGCGCGTGGCGATGGCCGTCCACGACGAGACCGGCGTCAAGGTCGCCATCAAGTACCTCTCCGAGGGACTGCTGCGCGATCCCGCCGCGCTGGGCAGGTTCCAGGCCGAGGCGCGGCTGCTGACCACCCTGCGCGACCCGAACATCGCCACGATGTGGGAGTACGTCCAGGACACCGGTGGCGCGGCCATCGTGATGGAGCTGGTCAACGGCGTCTCGTTGCGGGCCCTGCTGCGCGAGAACGGCGCGACCGAGCCCGAGGCGGCGCTGGTGGTGCTGAAGGGGTCGCTGCTCGGGCTGGCCAGGGCGCACGACCTCGGGCTGGTGCACAGGGACTACAAGCCCGAGAACGTGATCGTCAGGGATGACGGGGTCAGCAAGCTCGTCGACTTCGGCATCGCGGTTCGGCAGGGCACGCTCACGCACCCCGAGGGCACGCCGCCGTACATGGCGCCCGAGCTGTGGGAGGGGCTGCCCGCCTCGCCCGCGACCGACGTGTACGCGGCCACCGCCGTCTTCTTCGAGTGCCTGACGGGGCACCGGCCCTACCGCTCCACCGAGCCGAGCGTGCTCGGCTACCAGCACGTGCACGCCCCTGTGCCGTTCCACGACGCGCCGCAGCCGGTGCGCGAGCTGGTCAGGCGCGGGCTGGCCAAGGACCCGGCGCGGCGGCCGGCGAGCGCGCACGCGTTCGTGGCGGAGCTGGAGGCCATGGCCAGGGCCGCGTACGGCGAGGACTGGGAGGAGCGCGGAAAGCGCCGCCTGGCCGCGCTCGTGGCCCTGCTGGCCCTGCTCCTGCCCACGGCGCAGACGCCCGTCCCCGAGGTGACGACCTCGCTGGCCCGGACGGTCTTCCGCGGCCTGCGCTCGAACGCGGCACGCATGGCCATGGCCGGAGCCGTGGCCGTGGCGACCGCCGTGGCGGTGGTGGTCGTGCTGGCCAACCGCCAGTCGCCGCCCACGGAGGAACTCGGCGCGGCGGCGGCCGTCCCGCCCTCGCAGTTCACGACGGAGCCGGCGGCCGATCCCCCGACCACGCCGGAGCCGACGCCCGAGACCACACCCGAAACCACACCTGAGGTCACCCCGAAGGCGACGCCCGCGAGCACCCCCAAGGCGGTCGTCCCGATAAAGACGCCTGCACACACCCCCGTGAAGACCCCGGTCAACACACCGACCACCACGAAACCGGTCAAGACGCCCAAGCCCACCAAGAAGGCCACCCCGACCCCCACCCCCAAGCGGACGCCGACCCCCACGCCGACCCCCACCCCGACTCCTACGCCCACTCCCACTCCCACCCCGGAGCCCGTGACCGAGGTGCTCGGGGTGAACGTGGGCGGCCTCACGGTCGACGAGGACGGCGACGCCACCGCCACGGTCACCGTGCGCACCGACGGCACCGCCGCCGTCATCGCCACCGCGACCTGGTCGGCCCCCGGCGCGGGCGGCCGCACCCAGCGCCTGCGCCTGGCCGGCGCCAGGTCCTACACCCGCACGCTCTCCTGGTCCATCGGCGAGCGCCCGTGCGGTCGCACGGTGACGCTGACCGTCGCCACCTCCCCTGCGGCCCCAGGAGGCGCCAGGACGGCCTCGCTGGCCGTGCCGCCCTGCCCGACGAGGGTGACCGGCCTGCGCGTCTCTCTGGACCTGCCGGACGCGCCGGGCCGCACCGCGGAAGCGGCGGTGCGGGTGACCGCGAGCGGCACCGGGGAGATCCCCGTCGAGGCCCAGTTCGCGGTCAACGGCGATCCGGTCGGCACCCGTTCCGCGACCCTGTCCGGCCGGACCTCCTACGCGCGCTCGTTCGCCCACACCTTCAGGTCCCGCCCGTGCGGCGCGACCCTGTCGGTGCGGGTGCGCGCCGGTGACCGGACCGCCACCGCGCGGGCCTCGGTGCCCTGCCCGCCGCGGGTGGAGCGGGTCTCGATCGTCAGGGCCGGTCAAGGCGAGGGCGGGCTCGTCGCGACGATCTCGGTGACCACGTCGAGCACCGAGCCGGTACGCCTCGTCGTGTCGTTCTCGGCCGGCGAGGGCGGGGGCACGGAGTCGGTCACCCTGTCCGGCGACACGTCGTACACCAGGACTTTGAGCCACTCCGTCAAGCTCCCCTGCGGCACGAAGTGGTCCGTGACGGCCTCCACCGACCCGGCGGCCGGCAACGGGAGCGACAGCGCGAGCGGGGCCACACAGGAGTGCCCAAGGGAGGAGGAACCTCCCAAAGAGGAGGAGCCCAGCAAGACACCTAGCCCCGGCACAGACGACAACATTGGGTGACATTGTTGACTAATAGGGATATCGGTAGCGGGAAAGCGGTTCCCTCTGGTTAAGCTACGGCCGTTTGATGAGGGTGGGGGCCCGGCAGACTCCAGAGGAGACCGTTATGCACGGTGAAGGCCAGTGGGGGGTCCCCGGCTACACCGAGATCCGCGAGCTGGGCTCGGGTGCGTCCGGGCGTGTGGTCCTGGCCAGGCGCGACCTCGACGGCGTCGAGGTCGCGATCAAGTACCTCAGCGACGAACTGAAGAACGACGTGGGGTTCGTCGCGCGCTTCCGGCACGAGGCCCGGCTGCTCGGCACGCTCCAGAGCCAGTACCACGCCCGGCTGATCGACTACGTCGAGTCCGGCCGGGGCGCGGCGATCGTCATGGAGCTGATCAGCGGGGTGTCGCTGCGCGAGATCCTCAGGTCCGAGGGCCCGACCGGCCCTGAGGCGGCGCTGACCGTCCTCAAGGGCTCGCTCCAGGGTCTGGCCTCGGCGCACGCGCTCGGCGTCGTCCACCGCGACTTCAAGCCCGAGAACGTCATGGTCCAGGGCGACGGCACCAGCAAGCTCGTGGACTTCGGCATCGCGGTCAAGGCGGGCGAGGGCGCGAGCGCCGCGGGCACGCCGCCGTACATGGCGCCCGAGCAGTGGGCGGGCGGCCCTTCCGGGCCCCCGACCGACGTGTACGCGGCGACCGTCGTGTTCTTCGAGTGCCTGACCGGCACCAGGCCCTTCCGCGCCCCCAACGTCGCCGCCCTGGCCCGCCAGCACCAGAGCTCGCCGCCTCCGGTGGACGAGGTGCCCGCGCCGCTGCAGAGCCTCGTCGAACGCGGCCTGGCCAAGGACCCGGCCCAGCGGCCGCCGTCCGCGGAGGCGTTCCTGAGCGAGCTGGAGGCGGTCGCGGCCGAGGGGTACGGGCCCGACTGGGAGGAGCGCGGACGCCGCCGCCTGGCCGCGCTCGCCGGCCTGCTGGTCCTGCTCTTCCCGACCGCCCTCGACGAGCCCGCCCAGACGCAGACCTCGCTGGCCGAGACCCGGTTCCGCGACCCGTCGCGCGTCCTCGGCAAGCTGCCCGCGAAGATCGCCATCGGCGCGACCGCCGTCGGCGTGCTGGTGGCCGTGGTCGTGGTCATCGCCAACGCCTCGTCGGACACGCCGGCGCTGCGGGCGCAGACCAGTACGGTCTCCCCGACCACGGCCGTGCCCGCGACGCCGGAGCCCGTGGAGACCGACGAGGAGCCGACGCCCACTCCTTCGGCCGAGGCGACCACCCCGGAGGCGACGCCGACGCAGAGCGCCGCGCCGCCGCCCGTACAGCCGACCGCCACCACGCGCCCCACGCGGCGGCCGACGCGCAAGCCCACGCCCAAGGCCGTCGCCACCCCCGTCAAGACACCTCCCAAGATCAAGAAGCCGACCCCGACCCCGTCTCCGGAGCAGTCCCGGATCACCGGCACGCCCCACGACCCCGAGGGCGACATCCCGCCGACCACGGCCGCGCCCACCCCGACGCCTCCTCCCGCCACCACGGCCCCGCCCACCCGGCCCGCCCCGACGCCCAGCTCGCCTCCCGGCGGCGAGGGCGGAGGCGAGGGCGGAAGCGGAGGCGAAGGGGAGCCGTCGCCGGAACAGCCTCGGATCGATCGCGGGAGTGACGCGCAGGCCGCGCTGATCGCCTTCGGCCTGATGACGTCCGGCGCGGTTCCGGTCACACTTGCGGTGAGACGCCGTATGGCGGGACGCCACAGAAGGAAGCGCTGAGACGCGCCGGGGGGACGGCGGATGAACAACCCTGGACACGGGATCGCCGGTTTCCGGCTCACTGAACACACCTGGATGACCGAGCTCGGCAACTGGATCGACGCGATCTCACCCGATGGCCGCAGGGCGGGGGCGCTGCTGTTCGACCCGAAGATCATCGCCCTGCCCGGCGTACGCGACCGGGTGGTGCACGCGGTCATGACCGACCAGCGGCTGGTGCTGGGCGGGCTGACCGGGCTGATCCCGGTGGCCGACGTGGTGGCGGCGGGCGACCAGGTGTGGCTGCTCACCGCGCAGGCGGTCAGCCCCACTCTGTCCGATCTGCTCGCCGCCGGGCCGATCCGCCCGGCGGGTGCGGCGTCCGTACTCGTGGAGACCGCCCAGACGCTGGTCGCGCTGCACGCGGCCGGGGTCACGCACGGGTCCGTGCACCCGGGCACCGTGGTGATCACGGCGGAGGGCGCCCCGCTGCTGTCCGAGCGCGGGCTGTCCGACGCCATCCGCGGCCGGGTCGCGCCTCGCGAGCGGGACGCGGCCGGGTGGGCGTCGCTGGCGCGCGGGCTGGCCACCTCGTTCGGGCAGGGCCGGCAGGAGGCCGAGCTGTTCGAACGCGCCGCGGCCACGGCCGGGACCCTGGGCCTGGCCGCCGCCCGCGACCTGCTGGCCGGCCAGGCCACCGGCCGGGAGGAGCTGGCGCAGGCCGCCCGCGGGAGGTCGGCGTTCGCCCAGGCGCGGGCGTACGCGCCGCCGCCCGTCCTGCCGCCCAGGGACGAGGGCGACATCGTCACGCTGCTGCACGTCCCGGGCCGGTCGTCGGGGCCGGTGCAGTTCGGGCCGGGGATCGGCACGCAGGAGCAGCAGCCGGAGACGACGGCCGAGCGGATCTGGCGGGCCGGGCGCGACCAGGCCGCCACCGAGCACCGTCCCGGCGTCAGGCTCGCCAAGGCCTCGCGGGCGCGGCGGCGGCGCACGATCACCTCCGCGGCCCTCTTCGCGGTGATCATGGCGGGGGCGGTCCTGGCCTGGTTCTACGTGGGGAAGACACCGGAGCTGGCGGTCGAGTCGATCGACGTGGTGGCGCCGAAGAAGACCCAGGGCTGCGACAAGGCCGTCCTGATCACCGGGACGGTCGTCACCAACGGGGCGCCTGGCGAGATCACCTACGAGTGGCGCAAGAACCTGGACAAGGAGGTCGTCAAGGGGACGCTGCGCACGAAGGCGGACCAGACGACGTACGAGGTGCCGCTCCGGTGGACGCTCCAGGGCAGGAGCAACGTCAAGGCCACCGCCACGCTGCGGATCCTGACGCCCGGCCCGGTCCGCAGCGACAAGGCCAGCTTCACGTACAAGTGCTGATGCCCTCGCGACAATGCATATCAAGGAGGTTCTTACTAATCTGGCGAACATGACCACGCAGACCCCCGCGGGCTGGTACCCGGACCCGTACGGAGAGCCCCAGCTCCGCTGGTGGGACGGCACCCAGTGGACCGACGCCCTCCATGCGCAGCAGCAGCCCGGGCCGGGCGGACCCCCGCAGCAGCCCTCCGGGCCGCAGCCGCAGCCCCCGTCGCAGCCCCAGCCCCAACCCCAGCCGCAGCCGCAGCCGCAGCCCCAGTCGAGCCCCGACTGGTCGGCGACGCCCGCGAACCCCACGCTCCAGTTCGGCCAGCCGACGTACGGTCAGGGGACCTACGGCCAGCCCGCGGCGCCCACCCAGTGGGGCGGCCCGCCCCTGCCCGGCGTGAACTACGGCCCGCCGCCCAAGCAGTCCAACCCGCTGCCCTGGGTGTTCGGGGGGCTGGCGGCCCTGGTGGTGGTCGCGCTGATCGTGGTGGCCGGCATCTTCTTCGTCAACCGGAGCACCAGCCCGACGGCGTCGCTGCCGACACCGGCCGACACGTTCGAGCAGGAGGACCCGCCGAGCCAGGAGCCCCCGTCCAACGAGCCGCCCTCCCAGGGCGTCACCGAGCTGCCCCAGCCGGTCGGCGGCCGCATCACCGACCCGAAGACCGGCCTGTCCTTCCAGGTGCCCGACAGCTGGACGGTGCCCAAGTCCGCCGAGATCAACGGCTCCAACCCGACCCCGACCCAGCAGCTGTGGTCGGGCGGGGTGCAGGCCGTCTCGCAGGCGAAGTACGACGGCGAGGGCGACTGGATCGGCAACATCTACACGGGCCTGCTCAACGAGCTCTATCCCTATTCCGGCGCCTCCGGCATGGGCGACACGGCCAAGGCGGTCTTCGTCGACTTCTCCACCAAGTTCTACCAGCTCGCTCACGAGACCAAGGTGGTGGAGGACAAGGCGATGAAGATCGGCGACAAGGACGCCTGGGTGCTGCAGTTCCAGCTCGACTTCTCCAAGGTCTCGGAGGAGAAGGGCTACAAATGGAAGAAGGAGAACGGCGCGATCGTGCTCATGGACCGTGGCGACGGGCAGCGTCCGGCCATCATGTACGCCTCCATTCCCGACAATCTGGGCACCGACGTGCTGGCCAAGGTTCTCGGCTCGCTCAAGCCCGCCTAATCAGTGGCACTAGGCTGGTGGGGTAACAAGCGGGCGGATTGCTCCGAGCCGCTGGGCGAGGAGATCGAATGAGTGACTTGCTGGTCTGGATCGACTGCGAGATGACCGGGCTCGACCTGGGTCGCGACGCGCTGATCGAGGTGGCGTGCGTCATCACCGACAGCGAGCTCAATCAGCTCGACGAGGGCGTCGACGTGGTCATCAAGCCGCCGCCGGAGTCGCTGGAGCAGATGTCGCAGGTCGTACGCGAGATGCACACCGCCTCGGGGCTCCTGCCCGAGCTGGCGGGCGGTGTGACGCTGGCGGAGGCCGAGTCGGTCGTGTTCGACTACATCCGGCGGCACGTCCCCGAGCCGAAGAAGGCGCCGCTGTGCGGCAACTCGATCGGCACCGACCGCACGTTCATCGCGCGCGACATGCCCGGGGTCGATGGTTATCTGCACTACCGGATGGTCGACGTCTCGTCGATCAAGGAGCTGGTGCGCCGCTGGTACCCCCGCGTCTACTTCGCGGCACCCGAGAAGCAGGGCGGACACCGGGCTCTGGCGGACATCACGGAGAGCATCAGGGAGCTTCGCTACTACCGCGCGGCGATCTTCGTCGCCCAGCCGGGGCCCGATTCGGCGACCTCGAGATCCCTGGCTGAGCGTGTCAGCGGCTAAAGGAGTGGCGTAAAGACTCCCGAACCCCGCTACACTTTTCCTGTGCCACCACACAGCGGTGGCCATGGTGGGTGTAGCTCAGTTGGCAGAGCGCCAGGTTGTGGTCCTGGATGTCGAGGGTTCAAGTCCCTTCACTCACCCCAACGAGACACGGCCGGTCCTTCGGGGCCGGCCGTTGTCGTTTTCTCCCAACAACGGCCCCAAATCATGACATTGCGAGTTATGCTCGCTGTCTACCGCTAACGCCGGAAGCACGGGGGCCATCGGCGATCTGACCGTCTGCGCGCCACCCGGAGGCCGGATGAGAGTCGACGACGCAGCGTTCGATAGCGTGTTCACGTCCCTGAGCAAGCGTGAAGCCGAGGTCATGGACCTGATCGCCACCGGTCAGTCCAACGGGCAGATCGCTCAACGGCTGTTCCTCAGCGAGAAGACGGTCAAGAACCACGTCAATCGCATCTACGCCAAGCTAGGGGTGGACTCCCGGGTCACCGCCATCGGCCTGTGGCGGTCCCGCCAGGAGTAGCCCGCTTTGCTCGACCCCGTCACGAGCGACCCGCTTCCCGATCCGGCGGGCCGCCTACAGGCCTGAGCCGCCGGTTCCGTGAGCACATTCAGGGGCAGACCCCATGGCATGGTTCAGAGACCGCGAGTCGTGGTGGTGGGCGGCGGATTCGCCGGGCTGGCCGCCACCAAGGAGTTGGCCAAGGCCGGAGCGCTGGTGACGCTCATCGACCGCAACCCGTACGCGACTTTCCAACCCCTCCTCTACCAGGTCGCCACCGCCAGCATGGGCAGCGCGGACGTGTCGTACCCGATCCGCACGTTCGCCGCCAGGTGGCCCAACGTGCGGACGCGCCGGGCCGCGCTGAGCAAGATCCTCCCGGGCGAGCGGCGGGTGGAGCTCGACGACGGCAGCGGGATCGAGTACGACTACCTCGTGCTGGGCACCGGCGTCACCACCAACTGGCTCGGCATCGAGGGCGCGCAGGAGAACGCGCTGCCCATCTACTCGCTCGGCGACGCGGCGGTGCTGCGCCGCCGGTTCCAGCACTACCTGGAGGACACCGCGGCGGGCCGGCGCGAGAGCGTGCACGTCGTGGTGGTCGGCGCGGGCGCGACCGGGGTCGAGATGGCGGGCACGCTGGCCGAGCTGCGGCGGCGCACGCTGCCGCTGACGCATCCCGAGATCAAGCCGGAGCAGACCAGTGTGACGCTGGTGGAGCGGTTCGACTACGTGCTGGCGCCGTACAAGCCGCGGCTGCGCGACAGGGCGGCGGCCGCGCTGCGCAAGCGAGGGGTGAACCTGCGGCTGGGCGCCACGGTGGCGTCCGTCGAGCCGGACGCCGTGGTGCTGTCCGACGGCACGCGGCTGCCGTCCGACGTGACCGTGTGGGCGCTCGGCGTCACCGCGCCCAAGCAGGCGGGCGACTGGGGCCTGCCGCAGGGCAAGGGCGGGCGGATCACGGTCACGCAGGCGCTGAACGTACCGGACCATCCCGAGATCTTCGTGGCGGGCGACCTGGCGGGGCCGCCCGACCTGCTCCCCCAGCTCGCCCAGCCGGCGATCCAGATGGGCGAGCACGTGGGGCGGCAGATCGTCGCGGTGCACCGGGGGCGGTCACCGGCGGCGTTCAAGTATCACGATCCGGGCATCATGGCCACCGTCGGCAAGGCGGAGGCCGTGTTGCAGCTGTCCAACGGGCTGATCATGTACGGGCTGCCCGCCTGGCTGGCGTGGATCTTCATCCACGTGGCGTACCTGCTGGGCGGGCGCAACCGCATGACCGTTCTGCTGAACTTCTTCTGGCGCTACTTCGGGCCGCGCCGCGCGGCCACCAGCGTCACGCAGTAAGAGCCGCCGACAGGGCCCGGAGGCCGTGGTCGACGTCGGCCTCCGGGATGTTCAGCGCGGGCCTCAGGCGGACCGAACGGGGCCCGCAGGGCAGCACCAGCACCCCGTGCTCCTCCCTGAGGCGGGTCACCAGCGCGTCGCGCTCGGCCTGGTCGGGCAGGTCGAACGCGCACATCAGGCCCCGGCCGCGGACGTTCGAGATCGACTCGGGGCGCTCGGCCTCCAGCTTGGTGAGGCTTTCGAGCAGCACGTTGCCGAGGGCGCCGGCGCGGGCGATCAGGCCGTCGCGTTCGACGATCTCCAGGATGCCCCGGCTGCGCACCATGTCCACCAGGCCGCCGCCCCAGGTCGAGTTGATCCGCCCGCTCTGCCGGAACACGTTGTCCGGCACCAGGTCCACCCGGCGGCCCGCCATGATCCCGCCCACCTGCACCTTCTTCGCGAAGGCCACCACGTCCGGAGCGAGACCCAGCTGCTGGTACGCCCACGGCGTCCCGGTCGTCCCGCCGCCCGTCTGAACCTCGTCAAGGATGAACAGGGCGTCGTACTCATGGCACATGTGCTGCATGGCCTGCAGGAACTCGGGCCGCATGTGGTTGTCGCCGCCCTCGCCCTGGATGGGCTCGGCGATGAAGCAGGCGATGTCATGCGGATTCCGCTCGAACGCCTCACGGGCCTGGGCCAGCGCGCGCTCCTCGGCGGCCTCCACGTCTCCGAAGTGGATGGCGGGCACGTCGATCCGCGGCCAGTCGAACTTGGGGAAGCGGTCGGTCTTGCCCGGCTCGGTGTTGGTGAGGCTCAGGGTGTAGCCGCTGCGGCCGTGGAAGGCCTTGGCCAGGTGCAGGACCTTGGTGCCCAGGTCACGCGAGCGTCCGGCGGCCTCGTTGCGGCGGCTCTTCCAGTCGAAGGCGGTCTTGAGCGCGTTCTCGACGGCCAGGGCGCCGCCCTCGACGAAGAACAGGTGCGGCAGGTCGGGGTCGCCCAGCACGCGGACGAAGGTGTCGACGAAGTCCGCCAGATGCTCGGTGTAGATGTCGGGGTTCGCCGGTTTGTTCCGGGCGACCTGGCCGAGCAGGAGGGCGAAGTCGGGGTCGAAGGGCGGGTTCACTCCGAGCGGGGCCGAGGCGAAGAACGTGTAGAAGTCGAGGTAGCGGCGGCCGTTTCGGGCGTCGACGAGCCAGGAGCCGCGGCTGAGCTCGAGATCGAGCACGAGCCGGTATCCGTCGACGAGCAGGTGGCGGGCGAGGCGGGCGTGTACGTCCATAGAGACTCCACGTGCGTCGGTCTGACCGGATGTTCCTCTTGAGGAACGCGGGCATCTACGCAAAATTTACGGCATACCTACCCCGCGAGTGAAGTTCTTCACGCGGAACGACAGAGCGATCATGGCGATGCCATGCAGGATCGCGAAGATGCCGACCAGCCAGACGAGGCTGAGCAGTCCCGCAGCCGGCCAGATGAGCAGCAGGATGCCGAAGATCAGCGACAGGATGCCGCCGACGATGAGCATCCATTCGTTGTCGATGGACTTGCGGAGTTTGATGCCGGCGATGATCTCCGAAACGCCCGCGAAGACGGCCCAGAAGGCCACGACGTAGAGCAGCGCCAGCGACGTGATACCCGGCCAGATAAATGTCGCGATACCGGCCAATATCCCGATAATTCCCGAGATGATCAGCCAAGCTCGCGACTCGGCCCCGTGCCGGAACCCGGCGAACAGCTCAGCCACACCGCCGACCAGCGCGTACGCACCGAAGAAGATCACGAGCACGAGCAGCGTGATCGCCGGCCAGATCAGCGCCAGGATGCCGAAGATCAGCGAGGCGAGGCCGCGTATGAGTAGAAGCCACCACGACCGTGTGATATCTCCCATACTGATCTGATTTCCAGGTAATGCCCGAAATCAGACCAGTGTGGGGTCAAATGTCGGTGATCCGCACTCCAACGGTGCCGGTGCTCCCCCTGCGGAGCCTGCTGCCGAGCAGCGTGATCCGCCCCATGAGGCCGTACTTGCGCCGCAGCAGCCCGCGCACCCGCTCGGTCTCCGCCGCGTCCAGCACCACGGCCCGGCCCTTGACCGGCTCGGTCTTCACCTTGCCCCGCACGTCGCAGCCGGCCACGCCGACCTCGGGGTTGTTCCGGATCCGCTTGATCTTGCCGGAGTCGGCGACGGTCCAGAAGACCACCGCGTCACCGTCCTGCACGGCCCACACCGGGGTCGCGACGGGGGTGCCGTCCCTCCGGTACGTGGTCACCGAGATGTACTGCTCTGCCCCAAGGTTCATCACACGTGCGAATAAACCACAATCGACACCGCGATGTACTGAACCAGGTACGCCGCCAGGGTGAAGGCGTGGAACACCTCGTGGAAGCCGAACCAGCGGGGCGACGGGTCCGGGCGGCGCAGGCCGTACACGACGGCCCCGGCCGAGTAGAAGACGCCCCCGACGGCCACCAGCACGACGGCGGCCACGCCGGCGCCGTCCAGCAACTGCGGCATCACGAAGATCGCGGTCCAGCCCAGCGCCAGGTAGAGGACGGTGTAGAGCCAGCGCGGCGCACCCATCCAGAACACCCGGAAGAGCACCCCGGCCAGCGCGCCGCCCCAGATCACGGAGAGCACCGCGATCCTCGCCACCCCGTCCAGCGCGAGCAGGGCGAAAGGCGTGTACGTGCCGGCAATGATCAAATAGATGTTGGCATGGTCGAACCGGCGCAGGAACTCCGCCAGCCGCGGCCCCATCGTGCCCCGGTGATAGGTCGCCGAGATCCCGAACAACAGACCGGACGTGATGGCGTAGACGGCGGAGGCCACCCGCGCCTGCAAGGTCGGGCCGAGCGCCACGAGCACGAACCCCGCGACCAGCGTCACGGGCAGCGCCCCGGTGTGCAACCAGCCTCGCAGCCTGGGCTTGACGGTGATGGTCGTCATGAAACCTACGGTACCGTAGGTTAGGGTCGCCTTCTCACCGACCCCAGGGTGCTCCCAGTCAGGGGCCGGGGGCCTTTGAGGGAAAAGGCGGAGGCGTCCGCCGGAGGTGGCCTTTCGCAGCTCAGAGGCCGCTGAAGAAACGCGCGGCGATGGGGACGGCGGCCTGCCGGCCCGAGCCGCCGTGCCGTACGAAGACGCAGAAGGCCAGGTCGTCCCGGTAGCCGATGAACCACGCGTGCGACAGTTCCTCGTCCGGCACCTCGGCCGTCCCCGTCTTGCCCGCCACGCCCGCCGGCAGCCCCATGTCGCTCGCCGTGCCGTGATCGACCACGGCGGCCATCATGTCCCTGAGCGAGGCCACGATCCCCTCGTCCATCCGCACGTCCTTGTGGGGGACGCCGTCGATCCGCCGCACCTCCGCGTCCGACAGCAGCCGGGGCGAGCGCCAGGTGCCGCTCTGCACGGCGGCGGCGAGCGCGGCCATGCACAGCGGCGTCGCGACCACCTGGCCCTGGCCGATCGCGTCGAGGCCGAACATGTCGGGATCGTCGGTTTCCTGCATGGCCCCGCAGGTGCCGCCGATGCCGGTCGCGATCTGCCGGCTGAACCCCCACTCGTCCGCCGTCTCACGCAGCTGGTCCGCAGTGAGCCTGGTGGTGGCCTGCTCGACGAACGTCGTGTTGCACGAGTACGCGTACGCGTCGGTGAAGCTGATGAGTCCGCGGTCCGCCTCGCCGTCGTTCTTGAAGGGCGCGTGGAACGGGATGGTGTACGTGCCGGGGCACCGGACCTCAGCCGCCGGGTCGAGCCCGCTCCCGAGCAGCGCCGCCGCCGTGATCGTCTTGAAGACGGACCCCGGGGGGAAGACGTCCCGGACCGCGCTGTAGTTGTTCTTGAGCCGGTCGGCCAGCGCCAGGATCTCGCCGGTGCTCGGCCGGATGACGACCATCGCGGAGTCGTCGACCCCGTCCAGCGCCCTGGCGGCCGCCGCCTGCACGGGCCGCGACAGCGTGGTGCGCTCGACGTCCGCCTTGGGCAGGCGGGTCAGCAGCTGCCTGGCGGGCTGCCCCGGCGCCTTCGACACCAGCTCCCAGCCGCGGGACGACGACCCGAACTCGGGTTTGAGCTGATTGAGATAGGCGTCCGCGTAGCTGTCGTTCGGGATCCGCTCGCCCTCGCTGGTGACCAGCTCGGTCACCGACGCGTCGACCTCGTCCAGCTCCAGCGTGCCGCCGTCCTTGAGCAGGGGGTGCAGCGTCTCTGGGGCCCACAGCACCTTCCAGGCCCGGTCCCGTACGCCGAGCCGCAAGGTGCTGTCGAACGGCCACGCCCCGAGGTCGGCGAGCTGCCGCACCCCGGCGAACGGCACCTCGGCGGCCCCCTCCCCCGTGCTCTTCAACCGCCCCGGGGTCAGCCGGATGGACTCGATGTGGAGCTCCTCCGTCAGCCGGTGATGCCGGACGGCGAAGTCGGCCGGCGGCTGGTACACCAGGCGCGCCATGCGGGACACGTCACTCTTGCGCCAGGCGTCGAAGTAGTCCGCGGCGGTCTGGGAAGCGCTCCCCTTGACCCGGTTCGACGCCGCGACTGCGAACGCACCCGCCCCAACTACCGCGACAAGTGCGATAACGAGCACAATCAGCCTTCGTCGTCGCATACGGTTTCTCCCAGGAGGGGATCAGCGTGGCACGAGGACAACGGGAACCGATGCCCGGCGTGTATCCGGTGACGTTCGGCGAGGTCGAGCTTCTCCGTGACCTGGACCGGCAGGACGGCTGGGTGCTGTCCAAAGATGGCGTACCTCAGTCGTATGTTGATCTTCAAGACCCGACATTTCTGGAATTTGAGTATGTACGACTCATGGCGGATGTGATCGACCTTTTGTCGGAAGGACCGCTGAGCTGCGTACACGTGGGCGGCGGCGCCTGCACCATCCCCCGCTACGTCGCCGCCACCCGGCCCGGCTCCCGCCACATCGTCATCGAGCCGGACGGCCTCCTCGTCAATCTGGTACGCGAGCAGCTGGACCTGCGTTCGGTGCCCCGCCTGAAGGTCATCGTGGCCGGCGGTCGCGAGGGCACCGCCAAGGTCTGGGATGACTCGGCGGACCTGGTGGTGCTGGACGCCTTCACGGGGGCGACGATGCCCGTCGACCTGGCCACGACCGAGTACATGGGGGACATCGCCAGGATCCTCCGCCCGGACGGGACCCTCCTGATCAACCTGGCCGACGGCAAGGGCCTGGCCTTCGCCAGGCGCCTGCTCGCCACGGTGACCGGCACGTTCGGCCACGTGGCCCTGCTGGCGGAGCCGGGCATCATGCGGGGCCGCCGCTTCGGCAACCTGATCGTGGCCGCGTCCCGTACGGGCCTGCCGCTGGACCTCCTGACGCGGCGCGCGGCGGGCGGGCTGACGCAGGCGAGATGCGTGCACGGCGAGGCGCTGACGAACTTCATCGCCGGCGCCGCCCCCATCAAGGACGGCGACCCGGTCCTCGCCCCCGTCCCCCCGCCCGCCGTCTTCGGCTGACCGGCCCGATCCTCCCGAGTCGAGGCCTCTTCCCCGTGCGCCCAAAAAGTGATATCACTTTGATAGCAGACAAAGTCAGCTAGAAAAGGGGACGGGCGATGACAGACACATCGTTCGAAGGGACCGTCGTGGACATGCCGGCGCCGCGCACCAGCGAGCACCCCGTCCGGGCGGCCAACGGATTCGTGCTGCTGGGGATCGCGGTGGTGCTGATCCTGGGCGGGGCGGCGTTACTCGCGCTGGGGATCATCATGCTCGCCGGCGGGGCCGGGCAGTCCGGCGCGTGGGTGGTGGTGGCGGCCCCCCTCGTGGTCCTGGTGGGCGCGACGCTGTGCTGCGGGCTCACCGCGGTGGCGCCCGGCGAGGCGCGGGTCGTCCAGCTGCTGGGCCGGTACACCGGCACCATGCGGACGCCGGGCTTCCAGTGGGTCAACCCGTTCACGCTGCGGCGGCGGGTGTCCACCAGGATCCGCAACCACGAGACCGAGGTGACGAAGGTCAACGACGCCGACGGCAACCCGATCCAGATCGCGACCGTGGTGGTCTGGCAGGTGCAGGACACGGCGCAGGCGGTGTTCGAGGTGGATGACTTCGTGGAGTTCGTCGCGATCCAGGCGGAGACGGCCGTGCGGCACATCGCGGGCAGCTATCCGTACGACGCGCACGGCGAGCCGCGGCTGTCGCTGCGGGACAACGCCGACGAGATCAACGAGCGGCTGTCCGCGGAGATCGGCGCCAGGGTGGCCTCGGCCGGGGTGAAGGTCATCGAGTCGCGCATCATCCACCTGGCGTACGCGCCGGAGATCGCCCACGCGATGCTCCGCCGCCAGCAGGCGGGCGCGGTGGTGGCGGCCCGGCAGCGGATCGTCGAGGGGGCGGTCGGCATGGTCGAGATGGCGCTGGCCAGGCTCGCCGAGCACGACGTGGTGGAGCTCGACGAGGAGCGCAAGGCGGCCATGGTCAGCAACCTGCTCGTGGTGCTGGTCGGCGACCGTGACACCCAGCCGGTGGTCAACACCGGCACGCTCTACCAGTAATCGCCGTGGAGCGGAAGAAGATCCTGCTGCGGCTCGACCCGGTGGTCCACGACGCGCTGGCGAAGTGGGCCGCCGACGACCTGCGCAGCACGAACTCGCAGATCGAGTTCCTGCTGCGCAAGGCCCTCTCGGAGGCCGGTCGCCTGCCCGACAGCGTGGGGCGCATGCGCCCCCGCGGGCGCCCGCGCAAGGCCCCGGAGACGGAAGAAGCCCTGGAAGGAGGGGAGACGGCGGATGGAACCGCGGACGACGACGCAGCAGGGTGAGCCCTGGCCAAGGTCGGTTTTCCTGCTGGCCTTCGACCTCCGCAAGGAACGGCCGACCAACCGCCGCCGGCTGGGCTGCCTCCTGCGCGCGGCGGCGCTCGCCGAGCTCATGACGAGCGGCAGCCTGGCGGACGAGTCGGGCAAGGCGCGGGCGGTCACCGCCCCCGCCGCCCCCGGCCGGCTGCAGGCGGCCGTCTGGGAGCAGATCGCCGGCTCTGCGCCCCGGTCGTGGGGGAGCTGGATCCGCAAGGACCACGCGGAGGCGTACCGGCTGGTCCGCGACGAGCTGGAGGGCGCCCGGCTGGTCCGGGTGGAGCGCCACCGGGTTCTGCTGTTCCCGGTCGAACGGGTCACGCCACGCAAGCCACACCTCTCGCGCAGGCTCGTCGAGCGCGTCGCCCGCGCGGTCCACGGCGGCCGGCCCGTCAGCCGGCTGAGCCCGGACGTCCGCGTCCTGGCCGCGCTGGCCGCGGCGGCCCAGCTCGAGACGGTCCTGCCCGGCCGGGAGTGGCGCCGCCACCAGCACAGGGTGGAGCAGCTGTCGGCGCCCATCGAGCCGATCACCACGGCGCTGCGGAAGAACCTGCAGGCCGCCGAGAGCGCCGGCTGAGTGGCGATTTATGGAAGTACGTAATAAAGTATGGCTTCATTATGAAGCTAGAACATGATGACACCGGATTGCTCTACGACCCCAACGCCAGAGCCGCCATGAGCCGGCTCGCCGGCGACGACACCCTCACCTTCGAAGCCGCCGCCGCCGTCCGCACCGCCTTCCAGGCCATCGAGCGCATGCGCGCCCACGGCAGCGAGGGCCGCGGGCTCAGCTCCGGGGCGATGGACCTGCTGTTGCGGCTGAGTGACGCGGACGACGACGGCGTCAGCATCGGCGAGCTGGCCCAGTCGGCGGGCGTGAGTTCGAGGAACGCCACCGGCCTCGTCGACACCCTTGAGAAGGACGGGCTCGTGCAGCGGGTCCAGGACCGGCGCGACCGGCGGTCGGTGCTGGCCCGGATCACCCCCGAGGGGCGGGCCTGGATCGAGGCTTTCAGGAGACCGTCGCAGCTCGCCATGGCGGCGATCTTCCGCGGGTTCTCCCCCGAGGAGCTGACGTCGCTGCGCCACCTGTGCCTGCGGCTGGCCGGCAACCAGCAGCGGCTGGCCGAGCATCTGGCCGCCCAGGAGGCCCGATGAGCGCGCGCGAGGTCGTCAGGGCCTATCACGACGCCCGCTTCCGGGGCGCGGTCGAGGAGGCGGCGGCGCTGGTCGGCGAGCCGTTCTCGTTCAGGAGCCCGTTCATCTCCTCCGCCGACCCGGCCGGGCACCTGGCGGGGCTGGAAGGCTTCCTGCGGGTGGTGACGGAGGTGGAGATGATCAGCGAGCTGTACGGGGAGTCGGAGGCGACGCTGGTCTACGACGTGCACACGGCGACGCCGGCCGGGATCCAGCGCACGGCCGAGCACTTCCGCCTCCGCGACGGGAAGATCAGCACGATCATGCTGATCTTCGACGCGGCGCCGTGGCAGCCGATGGCGGCCTCGATCAGGTGACGGGGGCGGCGGCCGCCGTCTGCCGCCAGATCCTGCCGTCCCTGACGACCAGGGTGCCGTACGTGGTGACGCGGTTCCCGGCGATCGTCATCAGAGCGTTGTAGAAGATCACGTCGTCGGTCGTCCGCACCGAGACGATCTCGTCCACCTTGGGCTCCGCCGAGAGGTACGCGGTGAACAGGTCCCTGATCTCGGCGTGGCCCCGGGCGACGCGGTCGAAGCGGACGACCGTGGCGTCGTCGTGATACTGGCCCAGCAGCGCCTCCAGGTCACGGTCGGCGATGGCGGCCAACTGGCGGTCGAACAGGTCCTTGGCGGTCATGCGGCACCTTCCGGCTGCGGGCGGAACAGGTCGTACGCGACCTGCGCCGCGGCGTACAGGATGATCAGGGGCAGCGCGGCGGCCACGGGAAGCGCCGAGGTGGCGAGCGTGAGCGCCGCCGCGCCGAGGCGGACGGCGCCCGCCCGCCGGTCGGACGAGCACAGGTGTTGCAGGCCGAGCACGGCGAGCACCACGGCGGCGGGCAGCCCGAAGGACCAGCTCGACGAGGACGGGTCCATGATCGCGTGTTCGATCCCGATCCCGAACGCCACCAGTCCCAGCGAAAGCGGCAGATGCGAGTAGACCCACACCTGTCCGGCCAGCCGGGTACGCAGCACGACGGACTCGTCGGTGTGGCCGAAGTACAGCCACCAGAAGCCCATCGCGATCGCCACCCCGGCCAGGGCGATCAGCAGCGTGCCCGGCGTCACGTCGTGGCCCTTCAGCCCGAGGACGACCGCCGCCACGACCTCGCCCAGGACGATCACCACGAACAGGCCGAAGCGCTCCGGCAGGTGCTCGGACTGCGGCGGCAGCTTGCCCTGGGCCCGCCGGGTCAGCAGGGGTGTGACGAGGTCGATCGCGATGGCGACGGCCCAGAACGCGTAGCGCTGGGGCGGGTCGACGGCGAGCGAGGCCAGCCAGATGAGCACCGCCACCGTGAACCCGATGGCGTAGCGGGTCGTCAGGGGCCTGGCCTCGGGCACGTGGCGACCGGCGCGGACGTAGGCCACGATCAGCAGCACTCTGACCACCGCGTACGCGATGGCGAAAAGTCCGGAACGCTGCTCGATGTCGCTCACGCTCGCCGCCATGGTCGCCACGGCCAGGATCTGCGGCAGCGCGAGCAACCGGTGGCTGACGTCGTCGGTGTCGAACCTGTTGGCGTAGAAGACGTAGCCCAGCCAGGCCCACCAGATCGGTACGAACAGGCCCACGAAGGCCGGCAGGCTCGTGGGGAGCACATCGGCCAGTTCGGCCACGGCGACGACGAAGACGAGGTCGTACAGGAGCTCCAGCCAGGTCGCCCTGCGGTGCGCGTCTTCGAACAGCCGTAATCTGGGTGGCTGCCACTGGGTCACAACTACACCTTCCGTTATGTAATTGTGTAATTATGCACGTGGCCGGGTGGTTACGACACCTTTTTAAGGGTCAGGCAGGCCACGCGGTCCCCCGCCGTACCGACCTCCGGACCTGAGGTCTTGGTGGCCTTGGCGTGGATGACGAGCGAGCCGGGCAGCTTGGCCGGGTCGAGGACCCAGTCGTTGCGGGCGGACGAGCGGCCCGCGCCCTCACCGTTGGTGGTGAAGTCGAGCCAGACCTCGCTGGCCGGGCTGATCTCGCCGGCCTTGTGCTGGTAGTGCGGCCCCGCCTCGTCGGGCTTCTTCCCGCAGGGCTTGACGTGCAGGTGGGCGCCGTAGTGGCGGTTGGGGAGCAGGCCCTCGACGACGAGGGTGGTGCGGGTCTGGCCGTCGGCCGACTCGACGTGGGCGCTGCCCTGGGCGCCCTGCGGGACCAGCTTGCGGTCGTAGACGATGGCGGCGGTGTCGGAGGCGGTGAACTCCCCCTCGCCGGACAGCCTGATCGCCGCGCTCGTGGCCCCCTCGCTGGGGCCCTCGCTGGGGCCCATGGCCTGCTGGAGCGGGGCGGGCGGGCCCGCGCAGGCTGCGGTGAGCATGATGAACAGGAGTGCGGGCACGCGCATGAGACCCTCCATGGTTCGAGCCCCTTCGACAGGAGGGCTCCGGGAGGGCACCCACTCTAACGAGTAATCGAGCTACTACGGTGAGTATTCAGCGGTTAGGCGCCGTGTTTCGCCGCGATGTCATCGATGACGGCCGCCAGCGTGAAGTCGAGGTCGGTGAGCCCGCCCGCGTCGTGGGTGGTGAGGACCAGGTGGAGAGTACGCCAGCGGATGTCGATGTCGGGGTGGTGGTTGAGCTCCTCGGCCTTGACCGCGATCTCGTCGACGATGCGGATGGCCGTGGGGAAGTCGCGCGCCTCGATCGTGCGCCGGATCTCGTCGCCCTCACGCCGCCATTCGGGCAGGTTCTCGCTCATGGCGCCACGTTACTTCAGCGCCCCCGAGCCGAGCCCGGACTGGATCTGGCGTTGGAAGATGATGTAGACGACCATGACCGGCAGGATCGTCATGCTCAGCGCGGCGAACAGGCCCGGCCAGTCCGCCTCGTATCCGGCCAGGGTGGAGATCTTGGCGATGCCCTGGGTGAGGACCCATTTGTCCGGGTCGCCGGCCAGGAGCACGAGGGGCAGCAGATACTGGTTCCACTGGCCCAGGACGTTGAAGATGGTGATGCTGATCAGGCCGGGCCGGGCCATGGGCACCATGATCTGGAAGAACGTCCGGGTGTGCGAGGCGCCGTCGATCATCGCCGCCTCGGCGACGGTCTCCGGCAGCGTCCGGAAGAACGCCGCCAGGAAGAAGACGGTGAAGGGCAGGGAATAGGCGATGTAAACGAGAATGAGCCCGACGTGGGAGTTCAGCAGGCCCAACTGCTTGACGACGAAGAAGAGCGGCCCCAGGGCCAGGAACACGGGAAACGCCAGCCCGGCCACGAAGTAGTAGTAGATCAGCCTGTTGCCGATGAAGGTGTAGCGGGCCAGCACGTACGCCGCCATCGACCCGAACAACATCGTGCCCGCCGTGCCGAAGAAGACGACGACCACGGTGTTGAGCATGTACTGCCCGATGTGCGCCTTGTCCCAGGCCCGGCCCCACGAGTCCAGCCGCAGCGCCCCCGGGAGTTGCAGCGGGTCGCCGAAGATCTCGGTGTTGTTCTTGAACGACGCCAGGAACGTCCACAGCAGGGGCAGGATGATCAGTAACGCCCAGACGGCCAGCGCCACGTGCGAGAGCCCGTTGAGCACGCCGGGCCGCGGCCTGTTTCTGGCCATCTAGAGTTCAACCCTTTCACGCCTGGTCGTCCGCAGTGTCAGCACGGCGAAGGTCACGGTGAGGAAGAACAGCGCCACGCCCATCGCGGAGGCGTATCCGACCTTGTTGTAGGCGAAAGCCGTTTTGTAGATGGTGACCGGGAGAATGGTCGTGGCGCCGTCCGGCTCGCCTTTGTCGCCGGCCAGCACCTGCACCAAAGCGAATCCGTCGAAGGCCGCGATCCCCAGGTAGATCCAGCCGACCTGGATGGTGTCGCGCAGCAGCGGCAGCGTTATCGAGAAGAACAGCCGGACGCGTCCGGCACCGTCGAGCGCGGCGGCCTCGAAATAGTCCTTGGGAATGGCCGCCATGCCCGCCGAGAACAGCACCACGTAAAAGCCGACGCCCTGCCAGATCATCACCGCGATGATCGACCAGAGGGCGAGGTCCGGCTCGGTGAGCCAGCCGACGGGCTCGGCGCCGAACCTGGCCAGCACGCCGTTGATGACGCCGTCCGCGTCGGGGCGGTAGACCGCCTGGAAGAGCACGCCCACCACGGCGACGGCCAGGACCTGGGGGAAGAAGAACACCACCCGGTAGAACTTCGACCCCCAGACCCCTCTCATGCCCGCGCCGCGCGTGCCGCCGCCCAGATTCAGCAGGAACGACAGGAACAGCGCGATGACGATCGTCGCGATCGGCAGCACGAGCAGCATGATCCCGTGGTTGCGCAGGGCCTGCCAGAACACCTCGTCGTCGAACAGCCGGCCGAAGTTGTCCAGCCCCACGTACCGCACGATCGAGCTGTATCCGTTCCAGCTCGTCAGGGAGAGCTGGAACGCCTGGACATAGGGGCTGATGACGAAGACCGAATAGAGCGCCAGGGGGACGACGAGAAATCCGGCGACGAACCCGTACTTGCGCAGCCGCTCCATCTGCTCACTGGCTCCGCGTCTGCTTGGCGACCGCGTCGTCCTTCTTGATCTCGTCGGCCTTCTTCTGCATGTTCGCGCAGAACCTCTCCGGGGTGATGCGCCCGGCCATGACCACGTTGATCTGCTGGGTGCCGTAGTCGAACAGCTCCTTGTACCAGCCCTCGAAACGCGCGTCGGTGATGATGTTCTGGCCGGCCGCGTCCTGGGCCTTGGCGGCGCTCATCAGTCCGGCGGGCAGGTCGAGTCCGGCGGCGGCGCCGTTCACCACGGTGAGGTTCTCGGTCTTCTCCGTGAATCCGCGCGCGCCGTCCTTGGACAGCATGATGCGCAGGTATTCGAGGCCGCCCTGCGGATTCTTGCCCTTGGCCGCGACGACGAAGTTCTCGCCGACGCCGACCTGGATGGCGCCGTACGGCATCTTGTCGGCGGCGGTGACGTCGGGAATGGGGGCGATGGCGTATTCGAAGTCGTCGGGCTTGTCCTTGGCCATCTCGTTCTCGACCCAGGAGCCCACGGGGTAGAAGAGCAGCTTGTTCTGGAGCTGCTTGACCTGGGTCTGGGTGTGGTCGAGGCCGAAGTACGCTTTGTCGCCATATTTCGCCTGAATGTCCACCCAGGCCGTGACCGCCTGCTTCATCGGCTCGGCGTTCCAGGCGTTGTCGACCAGGTTGTCGATGTCGATGATGACCTGGTTCCCGCCGATCTTGGCGGCCGTGTAGAGGACGTTCCAGAGCTGGTAGTACGGGCCCTTCTGCCCCGGGTACGCGAAGAGCAGGATGCCTTCCTGCTTGGCCGTGTCCCCCAGCGCCGTAAACTCGGCCCACGTCCTCGGCAGCGACCACCCCTTGGACGCGAACAGCTTGGCGTTGTACCAGAGCGCGCGGTGGGAGACGGTGTAGTTCAGGACGAGGTCCTTGCCGTTGATCTTGGCGTTGTCGATCACGGCGGGGGTGACGGTGTCGCGGATCTTCTTGGCCGGGTCGTCGATCGACGGGGCGTCGAAGAGCACGGTCAGGTCGGCGAGGTGGTTCTCGGCGGCCAGCGCGGCCAGGTCCATCGAGTCGGGGCCGGAGTTGTTGAGCACGTCGGGCACGTCGCCGCCGGCGAAGCGCGGGCGTAACTGGGTGCCGATCTGCTGGGTGGCGTTGTGCTTGATCGACACGCCGGGGAACTCCTTCTTGTAGAGCTCCTCGTGCAGGTCCTTGGCGTACGCGTCACCGTACCCGCCGCTGAAGATGACCACCTCCAGCGGCTTCTTGGGGTCGACGCCGAACGGGTTCTTGCTGTCGGCCGAGGCGGTGATGCTGGGGGCGGCCGACGGCTCACCGCCCGTGCCGGCCGTGGCGCAGGCGCTCAGGAGGCCCGCACCGGGGCCGGCGACGAACGCGGTCATACCGAGGCGGCGCAGCAGCTGACGTCGAGTGATCTCGCCCGGATGGGTCATGGGGGCTCCTGAATTAGGAAAGTTTCCTAAACGTTTGCCCGAACGTACGAACGGCCGCCGACACGCGTCAAGGGGGCGCAATCGAGACGTGACCTTGCCGTGTTCCCTGCCGTGATCCACTCGCCTGAACAGATGCCAGCATCGTGGACCAGAACGTGAACGGCAAGACCAGGCTCAGTTCTTCCACCAGTCGGGATCATCGAGCAGGGCGGATTTGGGCAGCGAGCGCAGCGGCACCCCAGGACCGGCTTCGACCGTCAGCCGGACGGCGTCGGACGCGGTCTTGCTGGCAAAAGCGACGGTCCAGTCGTCCTTGACGTACGCGGCGTCCACTTTGTACCCCTCGCCGCTGCCGTCGGGACTGGTGGTCCACATCACTATGTACGTGATCTTCAGCCCGAGCTTTTCCATGTCGGCCCTGACCTCGGAGACCCGCTTGCCGTGAGCCTTGTAGCCGTCGATCATCCCGCCGTCGGAGGGCGGAGAGACCTGGCCCTGTCTGGCGTAGCGCTCCCCCGGCGCGGCCGGTCGGCCGATCCCGAAGATGACCTTTCCTTTGAAGTGGATGGGGATGGAGACCGTGCCGCACCAGGCGGAAGCGCAGTCCTCTTTACGGCTGCTCGTCACCCCCGTGCCTGGCGGGAACTCTCCGTCCATGATCGGGCCGACCAGCTTGCCCACATCCTCCGGCGCCACCGGCGCCTTCTTCACCTCCGCGTCCAGCCCGACCGCCCGGAACGCCTCCGTGAACTCCGCCGCCTCGGCCTCGGGGTCGTTGATCGCCACCTTCAGGTAGTCGTCGCCGGCCTTGACCGAGACGGCGGCGTTGGCGTACTCGGTGACGGGGCCGCCGAACGGCACCCCGACGACGAGCGCGACGGACGCCGCGACCGCCACCACGGCCAGGCCGAGCCACCGCCCTCGGCGCGGGGAACGCCTGCGCGCCGGCACCCGCTCCTCAGCCATGATGGACTCCCTCAGCGCCCGCGCCCCCGCGCCGGACGCCTGCCCCACCGGGTCCCCGGCCAGATCCTCGTCCCGTACGCGGGCGAGCTCGGCGATGTTCACGGGCTGCTCCCTTCGGATGCTCACAGGCTGCTCCCTTCGATCGCGACGGCATTCGAGTACTCGACCCCGGCCTCGGCCAGGCCACGGGCGAAGCGTTTTCGCGCACGGAAGAGCCTGACCCGCACGGCGTTGCGCGAGATGCCGAGGATCTTGGCGATCTGACCCGGATCCAGCCGCTCCCACGCGACGAGAGCGAGCAACTCCCTGTCGTCCCCGGACAGGGCCCGGAACACCTTGCCCATCTGCGAGAGGTCGTCGCCGGGCAATGGCAACTCGGCGACGAGCGGCGAGGCGGCCAGCTGCTCGCGCAGGGCGGCGGTGCGCTGCTCATGCCGCCGCTCACCGCGCCGCTGGTTGGCCAGCACCTTCCTGGCCACCCCGAAGAGCCACAACCTCGCCTCGTCGCCTTCGGGCACCTCCTCTATCCGGCGCCACGCGACCATGAACGTCTCCGCGACGACGTCGGCCGCGTCGTCCGGGTCCGGGCATCGGCGTAAGGCGTATCCGAGCAGTTGGGGGTATGCCGCTTCGTATATCGCCTCGAACCGGCTTTCGGGATCGACTCCCATCCGTTCTCCTCACTGTGGTCCACCACCACTCACCCCATGTCCGGATTCCCGCCCCCATTACCGACCCTCCTCGACTACGGAAGCGCGCGACAACGCGAGGGGGCGGTGTCGAGCGGCGATGGCGGGCCGTTGAGGGGCGGGGTGCGGTGGTGAGGAGCCGACGGGCGGTGGGGCGGTGAGGGGGCGGGTGGAGGTTAGGCGGATTGGGTGCGGTGGGTGATGATTTCGGTTATGTGGTCTTCGGCCCATGCCGCCACCGCCGAGATCGGCTCGTGCAATGAGCGCCCCAGGGACGTCAACTCGTACTCCACCCGCGGCGGCACCTCCGCGAACACCTCCCGCGTCACCAGCCCGTCCGTCTCCATGGCCCGCAACGTCTGCGTCAGCACCTTGGGGGTGACCCCGCCGATCCGACCCCGGAGGGCGGTGAAGCGCATGGGGCCGTGGACAAGACTGAGGAGCACTAGCACCGACCATTTGTCGCCGATCCGATCCAGAACCACCCGGGTCGGGCAGTTAGGGTCGAAGACATCGCCAGTATCCATAAGGTACTTATAGCACGATGAAGTAACCAGTATCCGATGGATACTCTGGCGCACATGAAGATCCTGCTCTTTGGCGCGACCGGCATGATCGGCCAGCGCATAGCCGCCGAGCTCGCGAATCGCGGCCACCAGGTGACCGCCGTCAGCCGCAAGGGCCCCGTCAAGGGTGACGTCCACGACGCCGCCACCCTGGCCAAGGACTACGACGCCGTCGTCTCCGCCATCGCCCCGCCCCGCGACGGCACCGAGCCCGAGCCGCCGTTCCTGGACGCCAACCGCGCGCTCATCGAGGGCGTGCGCGCCGCCGGCGTACGCAGGCTGATCATCGTGGGCGGCGCCGGCAGCCTCCAGATCGCGCCGGGACAGGACCTGGTCGACACGCCCGACTTCCCGGAGCTCTACAAAAAGGAGTCCAAGGCCCAGAGGTCGGCCCTCGGCCTGTACCGGGAGGTCGAGGACCTGGACTGGACGTACATCTCACCGGCCGCGGAGATCGCGCCGGGCGAGCGCACCGGCGTCTACCGCATCGGCGGCGACACGCTGCTCGCCGACCGCGAGGGCCGCAGCTTCATCTCGGCCGAGGACTACGCGGTCGCCGTCGCGGACGAGCTGGAGAACGGCGCCCACCCGCGCAAGCGCATAACCGTGGCTTACTGAGCCGCCTCCTCCGGGAGCAGCGCCTTCTCGTCGGGCTTGTGGACGAGCACGTTGTCCACGTACGACTTCACGGCCGCGGCCAGCCCCACGTCCGCGCCCGTCTCCTCGGACAGGTACCAGCGGTGGTCGAGTATCTCGTGGAAGAGCTGCGCGGGCTCCAGCTTGCCGCGCAGCTCCGCGGGGATGGCCTCGACCGTCGGCTGGAATATCTCCGCCAGCCACCGGTGCGCCACGATGGCCTCGTCCTCGTGCCGCAGCCCCTTGGCCACCCTGAACCCGTCGAGGTCGTTGAGCAGCCGCCGTGCCTGGTTCTCCTCCACGTCGAGCCCGGTCAGCCGGAGCAGCCGCCGCTGGTGGTGGCCGGAGTCCACGACCTTGGGCCGTACGATGAGCCGCCCGGTGCCGACCTTGCGCCGCACCATCATCTCGGCCACGTCGAAGCCGAGCAGGTTCAGCCGGCGGATCCGCTGCTCCACGCGGTGCCAGTCGACCTCCTCGATGATCTCGCTCTGGGTGATCTCGTCCCACAGGCGGTGGTAGCGGGTGACGATGTCCTCGGCGGTCTCCATGGGGTCGATGGACGGGTGCAGCAGCCCGCCGGCCTCCAGGTCGAGCATCTCGCCGAAGATGTTCGTGTGCGCGGTGTCGATGTCGGCCAGCCGCTGCCCCTCGCTGATCATCGGGTGCATCTCGCCGGTCTCGGCGTCCACCAGGTACGCGGCGAAGGCCCCGGCGTCCCTGCGGAACAGCGTGTTGGACAGCGAGCAGTCGCCCCAGTAGAACCCGTTCAGGTGCAGTCGCACTAACAGCACGGCCAGCGCGTCCAGCAGGCGGGTGAGCGTGTCGGGCCGCAGCGTGCCCGACATGACGGCGCGGTACGGCAGCGAGAACTGCAGGTGCCGGGTGATCAGCGCCGCGTCCAGCCCTTCCTCGCGGCCGGTCACGTAGGCGACGGGCTCCACGGCGGGCGCGTCGAGGCGGGCCAGGTCCCACAGCAGCTGGTATTCACGCTTGGCGTACCGTTCGCTGATCTCCTTGATCGCGTACACCTTGCCGGACAGCCGGGCGAACCGCACCACGTGCCGTGAAATGCCGCGCGGCAGATCGACGAGATGGTACTGCGGCCAGTCTTGGAGGGGGACCTCCCAAGGGAGGCGGATCAGGTCAGGGTCGCCTAGCGCGCCAGTGATCTGCAGGGGCATTTCCACAGGATATGGTGCATTGGTGGACGAGTTTCTCAAGTGGTACTTTTCCGACCGTCCCGTCGTGGCCAGCTTACTGGGGGCCGACGGTTATGATCACACCCTCGGCGACTTGACGGCCTCCGGCTGGACCGCCCGCGAGCGGGAAGAGGCCCGCTGGCTCGACCGCCTCTCCTCCCTCCAAACGGCCACCCTCGATGACGCCATCGACAGAGATCTGGTCCTCTCCCAGCTGAGAGGCTCGACCGCGCTCGCCTCCTGGCCCGAGTGGCGGCGTGACCCGGCCGTCTACCTGTCCGCGATCTTCTCCTCCATGTACACGCCGTTCCAGCGGCGCCTCAAGCCGGAGCCCGAGCTGGTGTCCTCGGCCGTCTCGCGGCTGGCCGAGGTGCCCGGCGTGCTGGCCGCCTGCCGCGCCAACCTCGACCCCGAGCTGGCCGCCCCGCTGCTGATCAAGCGCGGGCTCGGCCAGGCCCGCACCGGCCGCAACTTCCTCACGCGTACGATCCCGTCCATGGTCGAGGACCCCGACCTGGCCGCCAAGCTGGCCGAGGCCGCCGAACCGGCCGCGCGGGCGTTCGACGACCTGGTCGCCTTCTTCGAGGGCTTCGAGTGCGGCGGCACCTGGCGGATGGGCGAGAGGCTCTACTCCACACTGCTGCGCGAACGCGAGATGCTCGGCTACGGCGCCGCCGAGCTGCACGAGAAGGGCAAGGCCGCCTGGACCGAGCTGGACGCGCGGATGCGCCAGGTGGCGCTGCGGGTCAACGGCGGCGAGGACTGGCGGGCGGCGATGGAGTTCCTCATGGACGACCATCCGCCGACCCTGGCCGACATGCGGGCCGAGTACGCGGCCGAGACCCAGCGGGCCAGGGAGTTCGTGCGGGAGCGGGACCTGGTCACGTTCGCCGACGGCGAGGAGTGCGACGTGCTCCCGTCCGCCGAGTACACCCGTCCGGTGCTGTCCGTCGCCCACTACCTGGCGCCGCCCCCGCTGAGCGCCTCGCGCAAGGGCGTCTTCTTCGTCCCCTACACGCCCGACGACTTCACCCCCGAGCAGGTACGCCAGCGCCTCCGTACGAACTCGCGGGCCCAGATGCCCTCGATCGCCGTGCACGAGGCCTACCCGGGGCATCACTGGCACCTGTCGTACATGGCGGGCAACCCCCGTACTGCCAGGAAGGTCTTCCGCACCCCGTACTTCACCGAGGGCTGGGCCCTGTACGTGGAGAAGCTCCTGCACGAGCAGGGCTACTTCGACACCCCCGCCACCGAGCTGGCCCACCTGGACTGCCGGATCTTCCGCGCCGCCAGGATCGTCGTGGACACCGCGCTGCACTGCGAGGACATGTCGATCGAGGAGGCGGAGACGTTCATGGCGACCAGGGCGTCGCTGTCGCCGGGCACCGCTCAGGGCGAGGTGAACCGCTACTGCGCGTGGCCCACGCAGGCGCCCTCCTACCTCACGGGCGCGATCGAGATCGACCGCATCCGGGAGTCGTTCCAGGGGTCGCTGAAGGAGTTCCACGACCGGATCGCCGGGTCGGGCGGGCTGCCGCTGGGACTGGCGGAGCAGGCGGCGCTCTCATAGGCGACGAGGGAACGTCGGGGGGTTCAGCGCGCGCTCGATCACCGCGTTGAGCTGCTCGTTCGTGAGGACGGCCGGCTTGCCCACGCTGAGCCCCCGGACGTAGACCTCGCACAGCCACTCCAGCAGCCGGGTGGACTCGAACGCCTCCTCCAGCGTCGCCCCGACGGTCACCCCGCCGTGGTTGGCCATCAGGGCGGCCTTCTTGCCCTCCATCGCCGCCCGGACGTTGGCGGCCAGCTCGGGCGTGCCGTACGTGGCGTACTCGGCCACCTTGACCACGCCGCCGAGCAGCAGCGCGTTGTAGTGCACGGGTGGCAGCTCGGTCATCGTCGTGGCCACGATCGTGCCGAACACCGAGTGCGTGTGCACGATGGCCTTGGCGTCCGTGGTCGCGTAGACGGCCAGGTGCATGGGTGTCTCGCTGGACGGCTGCAGGTCGCCCTCGACGAGGTAGCCCTCGACGTCCACGACCGGGCACATCTCCGGGGTCAGCCGATCGAGCGCCACCCCCGAGGGGGTGACCGCGACCAGATCCCCCTCGCGCACGCTCAGGTTGCCGGACGTGCCGATGACCAGGCCGAGCTCGACCGCGCGCCGGCCGTACTCGCACAACTGCTCGCGCAGGCTCATGCGCGGCAAATGTAGTCGGTCGTCCGAAATACATCAACGGTCACAAACGATCCAGCGCCTGGAGCATGAGGCGCTCGACGTCGACGCGCTTGAGCCGGCCCGGGTAGAGGAGCAGGTGCAGGCTGAGGCCGTCGACCAGGGCGAGCAGGTGCTCGGTGAGGTCGTCCAGGTTGTCGTCGGTGCGCAGCTCACCCGCCGCGCGGGCCTGCGCCAGCAGGTCGCGTACGGCGGCGCGCAGCTCGTCCGCCTCCGTGCGCTGGACCTCGGCCAGGCGCTCCGAGGCCAGGCTGCGGCTCCAGAAGCTGACCTCCAGGCGCGACTCCTGGGTGCGCTCGGCGTCCAGCGGCAGGTTGTCCAGCAGCAGCTCGCGCAGCGCGGCCAGCCCCGTCGCGCCCTCGACCTTGCGGGTCAGCCGGTCGCGGATGCGCTGGTGCGACTGGCGCAGCGCCGACAGCAGGATCTCGTCCTTGTCGGCGAAGTAGTGGGCGAGCACTCCGTTGGAGTAGCCGGCCTCCTTGGCGATGGCCCGCGTGGTGGCGGCGTCGATCCCGTCCCTGACGATCACCCGGCGGGCGGCTGACAGGACCTCGCGCCGGCGCTCGTCGTGATCGACGATCTTGGGCATCGGCTCCTCCATTGACTTTTTATTCGGACGTCTGTCTATTTAGACTATGACCGTCGCCACCGTCGGCGTCCACATCGTCGACATTCTCGCCAGGCCCATCGATCACATCCCCGAGGGCCAGGACACCGTACTGGTGGAGCAGATCCGCCTCACCGCCGCCGGCGCCGCCGCCGGGACCGCCGTCGACCTGGTCAAGCTGGGCAACCCCGTGATCACCATGGGAGCCGCCGGCGACGACGAGCTGGGTGACTTCCTGGTGGCGGTGCTCGCCAAGCGCGGCGTCGACGTCTCGCGCCTCGTGCGCAGGGCGGGCGAGCAGACGGCCGCGTCGATCCTGCCCATCAGGCCCGACGGCGGGCGGCCCAGCTTCCACGTGCCGGGGGCCAACCTCGGCGTGACGTACGCGGACCTCGACCCCGACGTGCTGCGCGGCGTTCGGGCGATCCACCTGGGCGGGATGGACGTCACCTTCGGCCTCGGCGACCCGGCGTTCTTCGCCCTCCTGGACGAGGTACGCGCGTCCGGCACCGTCATCACCATGGACCTCCTTTCGGAGATGCCCGACTTATTGGGAATGGCTCGCGCTTTTCTGCCGCACGTGGACTACGTGCTGCCGAACGAGTCGCAGGCCCTCCTCATGACCGGCGCCTCCGACGTCGGCGAGGCCGCCCGGGCGCTGCTGGCCGACGGGCCGCGCGGCGTGCTCGTCACGCTGGGGGCCGCGGGCAGCCTGGTGGTCACTCAGGAAGGCGCGGAGACGGTGCCCGCACTCAAGGTGGACGTCTCGGACACGACCGGCTGCGGGGACGCGTACTGCGCGGGGTTCCTGACGGGCCTCCTGCACGGGCAGGACGTGCTGACCGCGGCCCGCTGGGGCACGGCCGCCGCCGCCCGCGTCGCCACCGGGCTCGGCTCGGACGCCGGCCTCATCGATCTCGACTCGACTCTAAGGACTCTCGGATGACCGACGCAGAACTCCGTCAGCGCGCACTGAAGGTCGTCCCCGGCGGCATGTACGGCCACCTCAACGCCGCCCTCTTCGCCCCCGGCTTCCCGCAGTTCTTCGAACGCGGCGAGGGCTGCCGCCAGTGGGACGTGGACGGTCGCGAGTACATCGACTTCATGTGCAGCTGGGGCCCGGTCGTGCTCGGCCACCGCCACCCGCGCGTGGAGGAGGCCGCCGCCCGGCAGGCCGCACTCGGCGACTGCCTCAACGGCCCCGGCCCGATCATGGTGGAGCTGGCCGAGCTGCTGGTGGACACCGTGCCCAGCGCCGACTGGGCGATGTTCTCCAAGAACGGCACCGACGCCACCACGCAGGCGCTCATGGTCGCCCGCGCCGCCACCGGCCGGACCAAGGTCCTGATGGCGCACGGCGCCTACCACGGGGCGGACCCCTGGTGCACGCCCTCCCTGGCGGGCACGACGCCCAACGAGCGGGCCGATCTGGTGGAGTTCACGTACAACTCACTCGAGTCCTTGGAGGCCGCGGCGGCGACCGTGGAGGGCGACGTGGCGGCGATCATCGTGACGCCGTTCAAGCACGACTCGTTCGAGGACCAGGAGCTGGTGGAGCCCGCCTTCGCGCGGGGCGCCCGCGCCCTGGCCGACCGGCTCGGGGCCGCGCTGGTGATCGACGACGTGCGGGCCGGGTTCCGGGTCGACCTGCGCGGGTCCTGGGAGCCGTACGGGGTGCGGCCCGACTTGACCGCCTGGTCGAAGGCCATGGCGAACGGCTACCCGATCGCCGCCGTCACCGGCACGGACGCGCTGCGCGGACCGGCGCAGACGCTGTACTCGACGGGGTCGTTCTGGTTCTCGGCGGTCGCCATGGCGGCGGCCAAGGCGACCATCGAGACGCTACGCGACACGGACGGCATCGGCGCCATGGAACGCGCGGGCACACAGCTCCGCGAGGGGCTTTACGCGCAGGCCAAGTCCCACGGGTTCGTGGTGAACCAGACGGGGCCCGTCACGATCCCGTGGCTCAGCTTCGACGGGGACGCCGACCTCTCCGTCGCGATGTGGTGGAGCGACGCCTGCCTGCGGCACGGGGTCTACCTGCACCCGTGGCACAACTGGTTCATGTCGGCCGCGCACACGGAGGCCGACGTGGCCAGGGCGCTGGAGGGCACGGACCAGGCGTTCGCGGAGACCCGTGCCCACTTCGGTTAGGGGGCGGTGAGCTTGCTGATCTCGGCCACGACGGACGGCCAGAGCGGGCGCGGCAGGTCGTGGCCCATGCCCGGGTAGGTCACCAGCCGGGCGCCCGCCACGGCCGCGGCTGTGGCGTGGCCACCGGCGACGGGGACGAGCTGGTCCGCCTCCCCGTGCAGCACCAGCGTGGGCACCCGCACCCCGGCGAGCCCCGCCGTGCGGTCGCCCGAGGCCATGATGGCGGCGAGCTGCCGGGCCGTCCCGCCGGGGTCGAAGCAGCGGTCGAACGCGAGTCCGGCCAGCAGGGTGATCCGCTCGCGGTCCAGCTCGTATCCGGGCGAGCCGATGACCGACCAGGTCCGCACCGCCTGGGCCTGGACCGCTTCGCGGTCGGCGGGGGGCGCGGCCATGAGGGTGGCGAGCGCGGCCTCGGTGGGCGGGGCCGCCGAGGGGCCGGGAGTGGACATGATCGAGGTCAGGGTCAGCACCCGGTCCGGGTGGCGGATGGCCAGCGCCTGGGCGATCATGCCGCCCATCGACGCCCCGACCACGTGGGCGGCCGGCCAGCCCAGCGCGTCCATGAGTCCCGCCGAGTCGTCGGCCAGGTCGTCCAGCAGATACGGCGAGGGCGCCCCCATCGCGGGAACGCCCTTGTCGTGGAAGTGTGTGGAGAGACCGGCGTCGCGGTTGTCGAACCGTACGACGTGGTGTCCCTGGTCCGCCAGCAGCGCGCAGAGCCCTTCATCCCAATGGATGAGCTGCGCGCCGAGCCCCATGATGAGGAGCAGGGGACGCCCCTCGTGCGAGCCGAAGCTCTCGTAGGCGATTTCGATGCCGTTCGCGGCTACGCGGGTGGTCACGAGGACCAGAATGACATTCTGGTCCAGGTCCGTAAAGTTCAGCCCTTGAGAAGATTGCGAACGCGATCGCTGGCGAGCACCACGCCGCCGCCCACCGCGGCCACGGCGCTGGCCACGACGGCGCCCGTACTGGCGCTCCACTCTCCGGCCTCGCGCGCCGGCGGCGGCACGGCCGCACCGGCCGCCGGGGGTTCGGCCGGGTTGTCGTCGCGCTCGGACCAGGCGCCGGTCGAGAACGGGACCGGGTAGTTCTTCTTGCCGGGACCGTTGCCCCACTTGGTGATGACGTAGTCGACCTTGATGTGCCCCTGGCCGCCGACGCCGTCGACGCCGAGCGTCTCCATGTTGAACGAGCCGCCGGTCAGCTCCGCGAACGTCTTGCCGTCCAGGTCGAGCATGACGCCGTTGTTGGAGGGCACGCCCGGGCCGCGGTCGCCGACGAAGAAGGGCAGCTTCTTGCCGTCGTGGATCACGTAACCCTCGGTCATGAGCGGCCAGCTCGGGCTGGCGGCCAGACCTTTCTGCATGGGCTTGCCGCTGGCGGGCAGACCGGTGTCCCCGGCGCGGCCGGAGGAGTCGTCCCAGAAGTACGAAGCGGTGGTCGAGCCCTTGAGCAGGACCTTCTCGTCCGTGTTGGAGTCGGCGTGGGCCGCGGTGCCGGCGATGGTGAGCGCGCCGACGGTGGAGGCGGTGAGCAGAGCGAGGGTACGCAAACCAGAACGTGCAGACATGAAAAGTACAGTCCTTCGCGAGGGGGCAGGGAGATTGCGCTCGCTTGAAAAAGGGCGTAGCAGGGGAAAGCACCTGACAGGGGGAAAGCTACGCGGAGCGCGAAACGAGCCTGGAGAAGGGACCGCTCAGAGGGCGGCCGTCATCACGCTGTATGGGTGTTCTACGTGATCATTCAAGTTCTGCATATGTCCTCTCCATCTCGCCTACCGGGTTAGCTGACGGGTTCGGGCGGTGGAGTTGCCCTACCGACGCAAGGTCGGATTCACCCCAGGGAGGTGGGTCCCCGGCTCCCGAGTGATCGGGATTAGGCGCCAGCCGGCTGGTTCCCTTGTGTGGTCCACGCCACCGGCTGGTAAGTGGGCATCACTCTAACCACGTATTCCGGACAAACACAAACAGTTCGTCATGAATCGGTGTAAAGATCTACCTGCCTCCGGCATAGAGAAAGGGGGCACGGCATTGCCGTACCCCCTTGAAATTCCCGGCCTCAGCCGCCGCTCTTGCGCCTGAACGATCTTTTACTCGCAGCCGGACCGTGCGCCCCGTGGATCTTCGATGGGTCGCCGCCCTTGCCACCCGCGCTCGAGTCCGCGTGCTGGTTACGCTTGCGCTCCAGCGCCTCGCGGAACTTGCGCTTCATCTCGTCCTCGGGAGTCTCGCTGACTTCCGGCTCCGGTGTTTCCGCCATGAGGACCTCCATGGTGTTGGGGACTATCACAGCTTCGCACGGCGCCGCTTATGACGCGAAACTGGCCTCAACCCTGCTCTGCGGCGTGGCGGGCACCTCCAGTCGCCTGGCCGGCATCGCCACCAGCGCGATCAGGGCGAGCAGCGCCCCCGCCACCCCCAGCGACGGGATGACCGCCGCCGCCGCGGAGGCGTGCGCGGCGGCCAGGCCGTGCACGGGCGCCTCCGCCGTGACCGTCGAGGTGTAGAGGGTGCCGCCGACGGCCAGCGCCACGGAGCCGCCGATCTGGCGGAAGAAGGTCAGGTTCGCGGAGGCGACGCCGATGTACTGCGGCTCGACGGACTGCTGGGAGGCCACGGTCAGGCCGGACAGCATCGGGCCCATGCCCAGCCCGATCAGCAGCATCCAGCCGGCCAGCAGCAGCGCATTGGTGTGCGCGGTCAGGTTCAGGCAGAGCAGGGTGCCCGCGACGAGCAAGAATGGGGAGGCGACCAGCCACGGCTTGTAGACCCTGGTCCTGGACATGAGCGTGCCCATGACGACGCTGCCCAGGACCATGGCCAGCGTCATCGGGTAGATCCTCAGCCCGGACTCGGTCGCGCTGACGCCCAGGGACTGCTGGAAGTAACGCGGCAGGAACACCACGCCGGCGTACATGCAGAAGGCCGTGAAGAAGGACGTGACGTTCACGAGCGTGTAGGTGCGGTTGCCGAACAGGTGCATGGGCATGATCGGGCTAGCCGCCCGCCTCTCGACCAGCACGAACACCGCCAGCAACGCGGCCGCGAGCACGATCGGCCCGGCCACGGCGGCGTCGGTCCAGGTGTTGCCGTCCAGGCCCTTCTCCGTCAGGCCCAGCAGCAGCGCGCTGATGGCCACGGTGAAGACCGCGATGCCCGCGTAGTCGGGGCGCCCGCCGCCGCCCACGCCCGGCCGGTTCGGCAGGCGGCGCGCGACGATCGCGATCAGCACGAGGCCGATTGGCACGTTCACATAGAAGGCCCACCGCCAGGTCGCGTGGTCGGTGAACAACCCGCCCAGGAACGGCCCGGCCAGGTACGTCAGGCCCATCACGCCGCCGAGCGCACCCTGCACGCGGGCGCCGTTCGTACCCGGAGGGAACATCTCCATCACCAACGCCATCGACAGCGGCAGCAGCGCGCCCGCGCCGAGCCCCTGCAGCGCGCGGAACGCGATGAGTTGCGGCATGTCCTGCGCCGCCCCGCACAGCGCGGACCCGGCCACGAACACCACCATCCCGATCAGCAACAGCGCCTTCCTGCCGTGCTGGTCGGAGAGCCGGCCGTAGAGCGGCACGGTCACCGTCGAGGTGAGCAGGTACGCCGTCACCACCCAGACGTAGAGCGTCGTGCCGCCCAACTCGGCCGTGATCCGCGGTAACGCGGTGCCGACGATCGTCTGGTCGAGCATCGCCAGGAACATCCCGCCGAGCACCGCGAGCAAGAGGAGCCCTTGAGGCTTCATGTCATCATTCACATGTGAAGACTGATATGTAACTCCTGACATGTCAAGCCTTCGATATGCTGGCGCGCATGTCCCTTCGGATCGCGCTTCTCGGGCTGCTGGAGGCCGTGGGCCCGGCGAGCGGGTATGACCTGGCCAAGAAGTTCGAGCACTCGCTCAACCACGTGTGGCAGGCCGGGCACACGCAGATCTATCCCGAGCTGGTGAAGATGGCGGCCGACGGCTTGGTGGCGGCCTCGTCGGAGGGCGCGAGGGGGCGCAAGATCTACACGATCACCCCCGAGGGGGCGCGGGAGCTGCACACGTGGCTGGTGGAGCACGAACCCGTCTTCGTCGTACGCAACGAGACCGCGCTGCAGGCGTTCCTGCTGCCGCTGCTCTCCACGGAGGAGGCGATCGCGGTGGTCGAGCGGATCAAGGCAGGGTACGAGGCACGGCTGGTGGTCCTCGACTGCCAGCCTGCGGAGGGGACCGGCCACTACGCGCTGCGGCTCGGGCTGGCCCAGGTCCGCACCGGCATCGAGTGGGCCGAGGAGACCCTGGCCGCCCTCAGGAGCCGTTGAGCCCGCCCGCTCAGGTAAAGGGGAACCACTCCGTTCCTGGTGTTGCGTTGGAGCGGCCCAGGAAATAGACCCGGCATGCCCGCCACGATCGCCACGTTCGCAGTCGCGTCATGAGTCTCCTCGGCCGCGACCTGGCGATGGACCTCGGGGGCTCCCGCACGCGGATCTACGTCAGGGGCAAGGGCATCGTGCTCGACGAGCCCTCCGCGGTGACGATCGACGGCCGTACCGGCAAGGTCATCGGGTACGGCGCGGACGCGACGGGCGAGGAGATCTGCTGGCCGGTCAGCGGCGGCCTGCCGGCCGACGGCGACCTCGCCCTGCGGATGGTCAAGCACTTCCTGAGCAAGGTGCACCGGCGCCCGCTCGCCAGGCCACGCCTGGTCATGGCGCTGCCCGACGGCTCCACGCCGATCGAGCGGGCCACGCTGCGCGACGTGGCGTACGAGGCGGAGGCCAGGCAGATCCGGCTGATCCCGCACTCCCTCGCGGCGGCGCTCGGCGCGGGCCTGCCGGTCCGCGACTACGTGGGAGGCATGGTGATCGACATCGGGCGCGACTCCGCCCGGATCGCCGTGCTCTCCGGCGGGGAGGCCGTGGCCACGACGGCGGTCCCGGGCGGCGGCCGGGCCGTGGACCGGGCCATCGCCCGCCTGGTCGAGCACGAGCACGGCCGCACGATCGACGAACGCGAGGCCGAGGCGGCCAAACACCACGCCGGCGCCGACGGGAATCCCGTTACCGTACGCGCCAGAGACCCCGAAACCGGTCAGGAGCACGACGTGCGGCTGCCCGTGGAGCGGATCCGGGAGGCGGCCGGTCCGGCGATCGAGTCCATCGTGTGGGCGGCGATGGAGACCGTCGAGCGCTGCCCCGCCGAGCTGACCGGCGACCTCGGGGAACGCGGCGCGGTGCTGGTGGGGGGCGGCGCGCTGCTCGCGGGGCTCGCGCAGCGGCTGCGGGAGTCCCTGGGCATGCCGGTACGGCGGGCGGAACGGCCGCTGGAGTGCGTGGCGCTCGGCCTCGGCACCTGCGTGGACGACCTGGGACTGCGTGCCCGGCTCCGCCGGCGCCGTTGATCATTCTGTTTTCGCTTTTTTGGTGGAGGGCCCCGGACGATCTCGGATATGGTCCGATCGTGCGCGCCTGCCGTCACGGCTTATCCGCGGTGCTCCTCTGCGTCGCGGCGATGACGGCCTGCACGGCGGCGGCCGAGCTGCCCACACTCGAAGACGCCGCCCGGCAGCTCGACTCCGACGGCGGCGCCCTGCTCAGCTCCGCCGGCCTCCGGCTGTCGACCGAGTCGCCGGTGGACGACGACTCGTGCGTGCCGGGGCAGGTGCGGCGGTACTTCCGCGCCGAGAGCGACCTCGCCTCCGCCTCCTCGGGGCTGCTGGATCTGCTCCAGGAGATGGGGTACGACAAGATGGTCGACGACCTGGACCTGCGGGATGGGGATCAGGACGTCTCCGTGCTGCGCAATCCCGAGACACGGCTGACGTTCGAGCTGACCGTGCTCTCCGGCGACCGGCCCGGCGTCCGGGTCATCGGCAAGACCACCTGCTACGCCACCGACTGACACCACCCGACCCCTTGGGTCCGCCGCCGGGAGGGCCTCAGGGGGTGGACAGGGCCTCGGTCGGGGAGAGGCGGGAGGCGCGGATGGCGGGGTAGAGGCCGGCCGCGGCGCCGATGGCCAGGGTGGCGGCGAGGCCGCCGACGGTGGCCCAGGCCGGGACCACGGAAGGCCAGCCGCTGTACAGCGCGTAGCCCATCGTGACACCCGTCCCCAGCAGGATCCCCCCTCCCCCGCCAAGCGCCGACAGAAGCAGCGACTCCGCCAGGAACTGGGTGCGGATCTGCCCCCGGGTGGCCCCGAGCGAGCGGCGCAGGCCGATCTCGGCGCGGCGTTCCAGCACCGAGATGACCATCGTGTTGGCCACCCCCACCCCGCCCACGAGCAGGGCCACCGCCCCCACCCCCAGCAGGAGGTTGGCGAACGCCTGGCTGGTCGCCTGCTTGGCGGCCAGGGCGTCGGACGGGCGGGAGACGTCCACCTCGTTGGGCGCCTCCGGGTTGGCGGTGCCGGCCAGCACCTGGCGTACGGCCTCCAGCTTGGACTCCTCCGAACGGGTGTAGAGCGTGGTCGGGTGCCCGTCGAAGCCCAGCCTGGACTCCGCCACCGGCCAGCCCACCAGGACGCCGCTGTCCAGTTCGGTGGCGAGCGCCACCGGGTTCATGACCCCGACGACCGCGAAGCGGACGCCGCCGATCACGACCTGCGTGTCAGCCCCGATCGAACCCACGCCGAGCCGCTGGGCCGCGGAGGAGCCGAGCACGGCGGCCGGGTAGCGTTCAGTGGCGGCGTTGAGCCAGGTCCCGCTCCGCAGCGTCGCGCCGACGGTGGCGGGCAGGTCGAGGCGGGCCGCGTACGTGGTCATGCCGCCGGTCTGAGCCTCGGGGATCTCCTCCGACCGGTAGACCTTGGCCTCGCTTATGCGCCCGATCGACGAGGCCGCCTGGACGGGGCCGATCCGTTCGATCATCGCCTCCGCGTCCTTCGGCATCTGCGCGGCCTCGCCCATGAGCGTGGTGCCGGACGAGACCGTGAGCAGGTTGGTGCCGAGCGCGGAGAGCGTACGGTCGAGCTCGGCGCCCGACGAGGACGACAGCCCGACCACGCTGACCATGGCCGCGATGCCGATGGCGATGCCGAGCGCCGACAGGAAGGCCCGCAACGGTCGGGTACGCAGGCCGACCGCCCCGACGCGCATCACGTCGCGGGGCCGCATCCTGGCCGGGGACAACTTCGGCCGGGGCGCTTCCACGACGGCCATCACACCGCCTCCAGCGGGACCCGCGCGCTGTCGGAGATGATCCGGCCGTCGCGCATCCGCACCTGCCTGGGCAGGCTGGCGGCGATCTCCCGGTCGTGCGTGATGATCACGATGGTGGTGCCGCTCTCGTTCAGCTCGTGCAACAGCTCCATCACCCCCGTACCCGACACCGAGTCCAGGGCCCCGGTCGGTTCGTCGGCCAGGAGCAGCGGCGGTTCGCCCGCCACCGCCCTGGCGATGGCCACGCGCTGCCGTTCGCCGCCGGACAGCTCGTGCGGCTCGTGGTCCATCCGGTGCCCGAGCCCGACCCGTTCGAGCGCCTTGGCCGCGCGGCGGCGCCGCTCCGACCGGCTCAGGCCGGTGTAGACCAAGCCGTCGGCCACGTTGTCCAGCGCCGGGACCTTCGCGGCGAGGTGGAACGACTGGAACACGAACCCGATCGTGGTGGCCCGCAGCGCCGACAGCTGGTTGTCGGAGAGCTTGGAGACGTCGTACCCGTCGATGTGGATGGTCCCGGACGTGGGCCGGTCGAGGGTGCCGACGACGTTGAGCATCGTCGACTTGCCCGAGCCGGACGGCCCGACGATGGCGATCAGCTCGCCGTGCTCGATGCGCAGCGACACCTCCCGCAGCGCCGCCACCCCGCCGGGGTACGTCCTGGACACGTCCGTCAGCGCGATCATGGGGTACGTCATTTCGGCATCCCCACGGTCATGCCCTCGGTGAGCCCGTCACCGCTGACCTCGACCCGTCCCCCGGCGAACAGCCCCGTCTCGACCTTGATGTAGCGGGACCTGCCCCCTTCGACGATCTCCAGGCCGTAGCCGCCCTCCTGCAGCGCCACCAGCGCCGCGACCGGCACGGTCAGCACGTTCTTGCGCTGGGAGGCCGTGAACGTCACGTCCACCGCCGCCTTGTCCAGCCCCTTGGCGGACTTGGACTCGCCGATCGAGACGAGCGCCTCGACCCGGGTCTCCGGCTCGGCGTTCTGCCCCTCGCCCGGCTTGACGACCGTGGCCACCTCGGTCACCTTGCCCCGTACGTTCTTGCCGTCCGGCAGCGTGACCTCGACCTTGGCGCCCTTCTTGGCCATCCGCTGGTCCTCGGCCTCCAGCTCGACCGTGACCACCTTGGACGTGCCCGTATAGGTCAGGATTTTCTGTCCCGGCGTGGCCGGCTGGCCCTCCTCGGACTCCAGGCTCTCCACCCGTACCTTGCCGGGGGCGAAGACGACCCGGCCCAGCTCGACCACGCCCGTCTCGTCCAGGCCGCGGTCCTCCTGCCACTCCTTGACCGCCTCGGCGGTGTCGTAGGTGTACTCGTCGTCGACCGTGAAACCGTCGTAGCCGAGCTTCTTGAGGTTGCGCTCCAGGTTCTCGACGTCCTTGCCCTCCACGCCGACCTTGAGGTCGCGGTAGGCGGGCGTGTCGCCGTACAGGAGCATGACCGGCTGGTTGTCCACCCGGTACAGCGACCGGCCGCGGGTGATCTGGGCGCCGCTGTCGGGCAGCCAGGTGATCGTGCCGGGCTTCCTGCTCATCGCCGTGGTCACGGGGCCGTAGCCGAGCTCGCCGTCGGCGTCCCTGGTGTCGTTCAGGGTCTGCCTGGTCACCGCGGTGGTGGCCGGGGGCAGGGCGGTGGCCGACCGGGTGGGGCCGGCGCCGCCCTTCAGCAGGCCGGCGCTGTTGACCGCCACGAACCCGCCGCCCGCGGCGACCAGCGCGATGAGGAGCCCGGCGACCACCTTGCCCCGGCCGCGCCGGCGGCGCGGCCGGGAGGGCGGGGAGCCGGGCTCCGCCTTCCCGTCGATGGTGGCCATCCCCATCACATGCCTCCCATGCCCGCCTCAGAGAGCTCCTTCTCGCACTTCTGCTGGGCGGACTTGAAATCGGGGTCCTGGCCGACCTCGGCGTTGATGCGCACCATGCCGCCCTCGGGGTCGGGGTAGGACTCGACGCCGTTGTCACGCATGCACTGCGCGACCTTGCGCAGCGCCTCGGCCCGCTGGGGGTCGACCTTGCCGCCCTCTCCGCCCATCTTCGGCGCGTACTGCTTGCACGCCTCCTGGGCGGCCTCGACCTTCTCCTGCGGGACGCTGCCGTCGAACTTCATCATGATGCCCTTGCCGGGCTCGGGGTCGGGGACCTCGACGCCGTTCTCGCGCATGCACTGGGCGAATTTGAGACCGCGCTCCTGCGGGTCCTCGCTGGGCTTCGCGCTGGCCGCGGCCTGGGTGCCGGTACCGGACACCGACGCCACGTCGGAGCCGCCGCCACCGCCCGAGCCGCAGGCGGCCAGGGTCAGGGTGAGCGCCAGGGCCATCGCGCTGAGGGTTGGTCCTCGCATGGGTGTTCTCCTCCGTCGAATGAACGTGGTTCGAGGAGAGATGCAATAGGGGCCGCTGTTTCCTCAGCGTTTCCGCCAGCTGTTTGTTCTGCGGCTTATTTTGAGCAAATGCCGTCTACGCCACACTCGGCTCCGTAAGCAGAAGAAAGGTGCACGATGCGGGTGCTGGTGGTGGAGGACGAGCCGCTGCTCGCCGACGCGATCGCCGAGTGGCTGCGCGAGGAGACGCACGCGGTCGATCTGGCGCGCGACGGTGCGGCGGCGCTGGAACGGATCGCGGTCAACGAATACGACGTGGTCGTGCTGGACCGCGACCTGCCGCGCGTGCACGGCGACGACGTGTGCCGGGAGCTCGTCGCGTCCGAGCGCGACGCGCGGGTGCTGATGCTGACCGCCGCCGTCCAGCTCGACGACCGGGTCACGGGGCTGTCCCTGGGGGCCGACGACTATCTGTCGAAGCCGTTCGCGTTCCCCGAGCTGGCCGCGCGGGTCCTGGCGCTGGGGCGGCGCTCGCGGCCGGCCGTGCCGCCGGTGCTGCGCAGGGCCGGGATCACGCTGGACCCGGCGCGCAGGGAGGTCTTCAGGAACGGGCGGTTCGTCCCGTTGTCGAAGAAGGAGTTCGCCGTCCTGACGGAGCTGATGCGGGCGAACGGCACCGTGGTCTCGGCCGAGCTGCTGCTGGAGAAAGCGTGGGACGAGCACGCCGACCCGTTCACGGGCGCGGTCCGGCTCACCATCCTCAAGCTGCGCCGCAAGCTCGCCGACCCGCCGGTGGTGGAGACCGTGCCAGGGGTCGGGTACCGGATCCCATGAGCTTCCCTCGCATGAGCTTCCCTCGTATGAGCTTCCTGAGGCGGCTCGTACGGCCGCGGCCCACGCTGCGGCTGCGGCTCACCCTGTTGTTCGGCGCCCTGTTCATGCTCGCCGGGCTGACCCTGCTCGGCGTCACCTATCTGCTGTTCAACCAGCAGCTGACGAACTCGTTCGAGAGCCGGTTCACCGCCCCGCCGGGCAAGTCCAAGCAGTTGTTCTTCGTCCAGGACGGCGTCGAGCTCTCCGGCGAGGCGGCGTACGAGTGGATGCGGCAGCAGGAGCTGACGCTGCGCGGCGCGGCCATCACGTCGCTCCTCACGCAGGGTCTGATCGCGCTGGTCGTGGTCGGCGCCGTGGCCGTCTGGCTCGGCTGGGTGGTCGCCGGACGGGTGCTGGCCCGGCTGCACCGGGTCACCGAGACGGCACGCAGGATCGCCGCCGCGCCCATGGCCGAGCGCGGGCTGCACGAGCGGATCGCGCTGGCGGGGCCGGACGACGACGTCAAGACGCTCGCCGACACGTTCGACACCATGGTGGAGCGGCTGGACCAGTCCTTCGACGGGCAACGCAGGTTCGTGGCGAACGCCTCCCACGAGCTGCGCACGCCGCTGACGCTGAACCGGGCGCTGGTCGAGCTGGCCATGCACCGCCGTACGGCCTCGGCGGAGATCAAGGAGCTGGGCGAGAGCCTGCTGGAGATCAACGCCCGCCACGAGCGGCTCATCTCCGGACTGTTGCTGCTGGCCAGGTCGGAGCAGGAGATCACGGACCGCTCCCCGGTGGACCTGGCCGACGTGGTGACGCACGTGGTCAGGCAGACCGCCGCGGACGCCCACGACTCCAAGGTCACCGTGCACGAGGTCACCGCGCAGGCGCCCACCGTCGGGGACGCCCTGCTGCTGGAACGGCTGGTGCACAACCTGGTCGAGAACGGCATCCGCCACAACCTGGACGACGGAACCGGGTGGGTGCGAGTGGTGAGCCGGGTCGTGTCCGGCGGCCCGGGCGGCTCAGGCGGCTCGGGCGACTCAGCCGGATCGAGCGGGTCGGGCGGCTCGGGCGGCTTCGGCGGCTCGGGCGGGAGAGCCGAGGTCGAGGTCAGCAACACCGGGCCGGACGTGCCGCCATACGAGATCCCGCAGCTCTTCAAGCCGTTCCACCGGCACGGGGCCGAGCGCGTGATCACGGCCAGGAGCGCGGGGCTGGGGCTGTCGATCGTACGGTCGGTGGCTGTGGCGCACGGCGGCGACGTCCGGGCGGAGCCCCGGGAGGGCGGCGGCCTGGTCGTGACCGCGTCGCTGCCGCTCGCCTTCCATTAGCTCGGTACTGTCGGGTGTCATGGAGATCTGGATCAATCCGGCGTGCTCGAAGTGCCGCTCCGCGCTGTCCATCCTGGACGCCGAGGCCGCCGAGTACACCGTGCGCCGCTACCTTGAGGACCCACCCGACGAGGCCGAGATCCGCGCGGTCCTGGCCCGGCTGGGCCTCGAACCGTGGGACGTCACCAGGACCGGCGAGGCGCGGGCGGCCGAGCTCGGCATGGCCACCTGGCCGCGCGACGCGGACGCCCGTGACCGGTGGATCAGGGCGCTGGCGGAGAACCCGATCCTGATCCAGCGACCGATCATCACGGCCGACGACGGAACGACGGTGGTCGCCCGGTCCGAGGACGCCGTCCGCTCCGTACTCCCCTGACCGTCCCCAACGGCTCACCACCGAACACGACCAGACAGCCACGAACCACCGCCAAACCAACACGCCCGCACCCATCTCGGTGCCATGTCGGTCCGGCCACCGCCCGCCCGCACCCACCCCAGCGCCGCGGCTGGCCAGCCGCCACGCGCCCGCGCCCTTCTCAGCGGCCCGGCAGTAAGCCCGCCAACACGCCCGCGCACATCTCGGCGGCACAGCGGTCCCCGCAGCCATCCATCCGTTCGTCCGGCCGATTTCCGATTTCGGCCGCATCCGCGCGCACGCGCAGGTCGTCGTGCTCGCGGGGACGGACGGCGAGGATCATCGACGCCGACACCGGCCAACTGCAGGCATCTCCCCCGTCGTTGACGACGACCCGGCGGTGCTCCGCCGTGCTCCCCCCGGCACCGCTTCGGCCGCGACGGGGGTGGGGCGTGGTGAACGCGGTCCTACAACCCCCGTGTGGATCGCTTGGTCAGTTGACGCAGTCCTGCGTCTTGAGGCTCAGCGCCAGCTCGTAGACCTTGCCCTTGGAGAGCAGGAACGAGTAGTTGGCCTTGGAGTTGCCGGGGACGCTCACGTACGGGTATCCGCTCGCCGCGGTCTTGACGCCCGGGTACGCCTTCTTGATCTGCGTCATCGTGGAGCCGAGGCCGATGCCCTCGGGCGTCTTGACACCCTTCGCGGCGAAGATCAAGGCCACGCCACGCTTCTTGGAGATGTACAGGCCCACGTTGTCCTTGCCGGTGGGCAGGGCCTTCAGGTCCCAGCCCGCGCACGAGCCCGCCTCGCCGGCCTTCTTGAGCACGACCTCTCCGGTCGCCTTGGCCTGCTTCTCGCTCATGCCGAGCCGGACCTTGCCATAGCCGTAGGGTCCCAGCGCGGGCTTGGCGGACTGGGCGAACGCGGGCGCGCCGGCGGTGAGCAGTGCCCCGCCTGCCAGGACCGCCACAAGCACCTTCATCACGATGATCTCCCCTGTGTCGAACGGTACGCATGCTTCGAGTGGTGGACCCGGCGGAAAGTTCATCCGGATTAGTCACGAACGCGCCACACCGGCGGCGCGAACAGGCTCACAGCCGTGACGAGCACGGCCGCCACGGCGCACACACCCAGGACGGGCCCGCTGCCCAGCAGCGCCACCGCGGGACCCGCCAGGCCCATGCCGACGGGCGCGGCCACGAGGGCACCGAGCATGGTGACAGAGGTGGCGCGGGCGACGAATTCCTCGGGGAGGTGGCGCTGGATCGAGGTGGTCTGGAGAACGTTGTAGACCACCAGCTCCATGCCGGCGGCCGCCGCCGCGAGCGCCAGTAACCAGAGCGCGGCGGGGATCGCCAGCAGCGCCGGGAGCGGGGCCATCAGGAGGAAGAAGAGGAGCGCCGCGACCACGGGCCGCCCCGGCCGCCAGCGGGCGCCGACGAAGCCCCCGGCCAGCCCTCCGACGGCGTACGCGATGCCGATGGCCGACCAGGCGGGCGCGCCGCCGAGGTGCTGGTCGGCGACGTACGGGCCGAGGACCAGGATCGGGGAGACCACGAGCACGTTCGTGAGCGCGCTGTGGATCGTCCACATCCACAGCCATCGGTGCCGGGAGAACTCCGCGAACCCGCCGCCGATGCCGGCCAGCACACCGCCACTCGGGCGCGGTCGTACCGTCTCGAGGGGCAGACGGTACAGGAAGGCCGCGCTCACCAGGAACGTCAGCGCGTCGACCAGGATGGCCCAGCCCGGCCCGACCAACGCCACCAGGGCTCCGGCGACGCCCAGCGCCAGGATCGACGCCGCGCTCCTGGAGATCGAGATCAGGGAGTTGGCCGCCTGCACATGCTCCCTGCCGGCCAGCCCGGTCACAAGGCCCGCCGCGGCCGGGGTGAAGAACGCCGATCCCGCGCCGGCGATCAGCTGCAGGGCGACCAGCATCCAGAGGTGTGCGGCGCCGGTGAGCAGCAGGACCGCCGTCATGCCGTGCGCGGCGAAGCGGGTCAGGTCGGCGAGCAGCATCACGGTCCTGCGGGAGAACCGGTCGCCGACCGCGCCGCCCAGCAGGGTCAGGAGGATGACGGGCAGCCGGGTGCTCAGGACCACGATCCCCAGATCCACGGGTGATCCGGTGAGGTGCAGGACGGCGAACGCGATCGCCAGCGGGGTCAGCGAGTCGCCGAACGCGGAGGCGGTCTGACCCAGGTAGTAGCGCCGGAACCCTTTGGCCGCCAGCAGCGCGAACATCGAACGCGAACGAGAACGAGGCGAGACCACCCGGCCACCGGCGTCTCGCTGCCCATCCACGACGAGCCGAGCGCCGGCATCAGCCCGGACGCGCGCAGCGTCTGGAACGGCGGCGTCTGGAACGGCGGCGTCAGGGACGGCGGCCGTGGCACGGGGATCGGGCTCGACGCCCGTGGCACCCGGGGTGCTCGGGCCGAGTGGCGTCGTGAGGTGGCGAGCGTCGGGTGCCGCGAGGTGGCGGGGGTTACCTACGGCGGGGTGGTGAGTGTTGGGTGCGGTGGGGTCGAGTGGCTGGGGCTCGGTTGTGCTCCGGTGGCTGCGATCGGACACCGTGCCCCCTTTCGACGCGCGCGTGGCATCGGCACTCGCCCCTGGTCGCCGGTGCCGGTCTGAAGATTCGGGGACACTCTGCCAGGCTCCACCGACAGTTCCGGGGTGGTCAGGCTGGGGCGTAGTGCGCGTTGACGGCGGGTTGGCCGGTGTAGTTGGGGCCGGCCTGGTCGTCCGCGCCCAGGTAGCGGTACGGGAGGGCGAGGCGTCTGCGGCCCCGGCAGCTGATCCTCCTCGTGCGCCCGTCGTACGTCATCCCTTGCGAGCGCAGGGCGGTGGTCAGGCGGCGGCCGGCAGGGGTGTCGTCCGGGAGGCGGATGCTGCGGGTGTCGAAGTTCGCGACGAAGAGGCCGTCTTCGGTGAGCCAGTCGGCGGCCTTCGCCAGGAGTGCGAGCTTGTCGCCGACGTAGTGGAGGCCGTGTACGCAGGTGATGAGGTCGAACGGGGCATCGGGGCGCCACGTGGTGACGGAGGCTGTGATCAGTCGCAGCCGTGGCGGGGTCGGCGGGCAGGCGAAGAAGTCGACCAGGTCCACGCCCACGATCTCGGCGTCCTGTCCGAGCAGTGCGGTGGCCTCGTTGAGGGCGTTCGCCGTGCCGCAGCACAGGTCCAGCCAGCGCGCCGGCCGGGCTTCCGTGACGCGGAGCACGTCGATGACGTCGATGCCGAGCTCTCGGTTGTAGGAGGGGAGGCGGCGTTCGCGGTTCATGAGGCTGTTGGCCACGACGGGCGAGCCCTCCAACTCGTCGTCCGTGGTCAGCGGCATGATCGCACCCTTCTGGCCGCGCCCGGGTTCACCGGAAGGTTTCCGACAGATCCGGAACTTCGCCACAAATCCGTATGCAGTCGCTATCGTACGTAACGATCAGCCGCCCCCGTCTCAGGAGTCACTTCTCTCATGCCGCAAGTCGAACCGCTGCGGGAGGATGACCCAGCGACAGTAGGGGAATACCGCCTGTTCGGCCGGCTGGGCGCGGGCGGCCAGGGGACCGTCTACCTCGGGCAGGCTCCCGGCGGGGGCCCTGTGGCGGTCAAAGTGCTGCGCGAGGGCGCGGGGTTCGACGACAGGCTGGCGAAGGAGATCGCGGCCGCGCGGCGGGTGGAGCCGTTCTGCATCGCGCAGGTGCTGGACGCCTCGCTGGGCGGCCCACGACCGTACATCGTGACCGAGTACGTGGACGGCCCCTCACTCCATCAGGCCGGCCGCCACAGCGGAGCCGACCTGCAACGGCTCGCCGTCGCCACGGCCACCGCGCTGGCCGCCATCCACCAGGCGGGCATCGTGCACCGGGACTTCAAGCCCGCGAACGTCCTGCTCGGTCCCGGCGGGCCGCGCGTCATCGACTTCGGCATCGCCCGGGCCATGGACGACGCCCTCACGCACACCAGCAGCATCGTCGGCACGCCCGCGTACATGGCGCCCGAGCAACTGGCGGGGCAGTCGGTGGGGCCGGCGGCGGACGTGTTCGCCTGGGCATCGGTCATGGCGTGGGCGGCCAACGGGACGCCGCCGTTCGGGCAGGACACGCTGCCGGCCATCATCAACCGCATCCTCCACAACGAACCCCAGCTCGGCGACGTCCCGCATCCGTTACGGGGCATCCTGTACGACTGCCTGGCCAAGGATCCGCATGCCCGGCCGACGATGCGGGACGTCATCCTGCGGCTGCTGAGCGGGCAGAACTCCGGGGGGCAGGGTTCGATGGCCGGGGTCCCCCAGGGAGCGGGGTCCGGTCCGATGCCAGGATCCGCATGGGGGCAAGGGCAGGGGCAGGTGCCGGGTCACGGGTCGGTGCCAGGCCAAGGGCCGATTCCCGGGCCGGGGCAGGGGCCGGTGGCCGTATCGGGGCAAGGGCCGGGGCAGGTTTTCGGGGCTGGGAACGGGCCGGTGCCGATGCAGGGGTCGGTGCCGGGGCAAGGGCCGATTCCCGGGCCGGGACGTGGGCCGGCGCAGGGTCAAGGACCGGCGCCCGGGCCGGGATATGGGCCGGTGCCGGGGCAAGGACCGGTGCCCGGGCCAGGTCAAGGGTATGGGCCGGGGTCGGGGCGGCGGGGGGTGGCTGGGCGGCGGGTTGTGCTTCCGGTGGCCGTGGGTGTGTCGGGGGTCATGGTGGTGGCGCTGATCGGTGGCGTCGTCTGGCTTGCCCCCTGGTCGAAGCAGCCCGGTCAGGCGTCGTTCGCCGCCGATCAGCTCAGCCCGTCCGCCGCCACCAAGACCACGGAGCCCCCGGCCACGAAGACGCCGCCCCGGAAGACCCGCAAGGCCACCCCCAAACCCACCCAGAAGATCACCCCCAAGGTCACGTCCACGCCACCGTCGGCGACGCCCACGCGCACCACGGCGCGCCCGACCGTGGCTCCCACCCCCACCAAGACCACCAAGAAGCCGGTCGCGAACGCCAGGATCAGCATCCTCGAGATCGAGTTGTTCGGCGGCCCCGGCCAGAGCCAGGGAAGCGGCTGCTACATGCCGCCGGTCCACTTCCAGACCAACGTGGAGTCGACCCGGCAGAAGGTGTGGGTCTCCTACAAGTGGCTGCTGGACGGCAAGGCGGTCACGGGGAACAGGTCATGGGTGTCCGAGGGCGGGTACACCGCGTTCGCGACCTCCGGCCAGTACATGCTCGAGGCCGGGCGCCACACGGTCGCCCTCAAGGTCACCTCCCCGTCGGCGACGCAGAAGAGCGTGTCGTTCAACGTCTGCGCCATCCCGACATGATGATGCCGGAGGCCATCGGCCCGTACCGGGTCGTCAAGCAGCTCGGCGAGGGCGGCCAGGGCGTGGTCTACCTGGCCACCGCCCCCGACGGCACCCGGGTCGCCGTCAAGGCGCTGCACGAGGGGCTGCCGGGTGACGGCCGGTTCGCGAAGGAGATCGCGGCCGCGCGGCGGGTGGAGCCGTTCTGCATCGCGCAGGTGCTGGACGCCTCGCTGGGCGGCCCACGACCGTACATCGTGACCGAGTACGTGGACGGCCCCTCACTCCACCAGGCCGGCCGCCACAGCGGAGCCGACCTGCAACGACTCGCCGTCGCCACGGCCACCGCGCTGGCCGCCATCCACCGGGCCGGCGTCGTCCACCGGGACTTCAAGCCCGCGAACGTCCTGCTCGGACGCGACGGGCCGCGCGTCATCGACTTCGGCATCGCCCGCGCCATGGACGCCGCGCTGACCCGTACCAGCAGCGTCGTGGGGACGCCCGCGTACATGGCGCCCGAGCAGTTCATGGGCGCCGCCGCGGGTCCGGCGGTGGACGTGTTCGCGTGGGGGGCCGTCATGGTGTACGCGGCCACGGGCGCCCCGCCGTTCGGCAACGACTCCGTGCCCGCGGTGCTCAGACGGATCCAGTACGAGGAGCCGCAGCTCGGCGGGGTGCCGGAGCCGCTGCGCTCGATCGTGTACGCCTGCCTGGCCAAGGATCCGGCGGCCCGCCCGGCCATGCACGACGTCCTCTTCCAGCTGATCGGCGGCCAGGCACCTCCGCGAGGCGGTTCGGCCCATCCGGCCTCACCAGGACCGGGGCCGGGGGCGTTCCCAGGCGGTCCGGTGCCTCAAGGATCGGCGGGTCCGGGCGTGGCGCCCATGGGATCAGGACATGCGGGTCCGGGGGCGTTTCCGGGAGGGCCCGCATATGGGGCCGTCCCGGGCGGACCTCATGGGCCTGGCCCGTACCGGGGACCCGCGTATCACCCCGGCGGGCCCTTTCCGCACCAGCCGCCGATCGCCCACCTCCGGACCAACCCCGGACGGGGATCCTCCGGCAACGGGCGCATCCTCGCGTTCCTGGCCGGCGGGACCGCGGTCGTCGTGACCGGCGCCGTGGTGGCCGCCTGGGCTTGGGCGCCGTGGTGGCCCAGCCGTGCCACCACCGCCAACATCGTCACGGCCTCCACCCCGACCGTCTCCGGCTCGGGCACCGGGGCGAAGGGATCCGCCAAGACCCCGCACCCCACCAAGAGCACGAAGACCTCCAAAACCCCGAAAACGCCCAAGACCTCCACAACCCCCAAGGCCACCACCACGACCCGCCCCACCGCCGAGCCCACCGTCAGCCGAACGTCCAGACCGACCACGAAACCCAGCACCTCCAAACCGACCGCGACCAGCGGCGGCGGCGGGGTGAAGTCGGTGTCCTTCAGGTACGAGGGCTACAAGCTGAGCGACTGCTGGCGCAACGACACGAACATCTGGGCCACTGTCTCGGCCACGGGCACCTACAGCTACCGGTGGCTCGTCAACGGCCAGAACCAGGGCAGGCAGGAGGGCACGTCGTCGTCGAAACCCCTGCTGCCGTCCATCACCTGGAAGGGGGCCGGGACGTACAACGTCGTCTTCGAGGTGGTCACCCCGAGGAGGTTCACGAAGAGCGCCACGGTGAAGATCTGCAGCAACAGCGAGAGCTGGGGCGAGGAGTGGCCGGACTAACCTTGGCCCCTGGCCAGGAGCTCCTCGAACGTGGTCGCGGCGTGCCCGGTGAGCGTGGGGATCGCGTCGCCGACCCCCTCCAGTTCACCGGCGGCGATGGCCTCGTACGTCGACACCCACGCCGCCACCTGCCACGCGGGCGCGTTGTAGCCGCGGCGCGACTCGTAAGCCTCTTCGACCGTCTCCGGGTGGTACGTGATCGCGCGCCCGGTCGCCCTGGTCAGCGCGGCGGCCACCTCGTCCAGCGTCAGGGCCTGCGGCCCGGTGAGGTCGTAGGTCGCACCCCCGTGCGCGCCCGGATCCAGCAGGACCGCAGCCGCCGCCTCCGCGATGTCGTCCTGGGCCACCGCCGCGACCCGCCCCTGACCGGCCGGGCCGCGGATCACGCCGTCCTCCCCCGCCATGCCCGGCAGGAAGTCGGCGTACAGGTTGTCACGCAGGAAGGTGAAGGGCAGGCCGCTGTCGCGAATGTGCTGCTCGGTGGCCCAATGGTCGCGCGCCAGCGTGAACGTGGCGTCCGGGGCGGCGCCGTAGAACGAGATGTACACCAGATGGGCGACACCGGCGTCGCGGGCGGCGTCCACGAACGTGCGATGCCGGTCGAGGCGGTCGGCGCTCTCCGACGCGGACACGAAGAGCACGGTCGAGGCCCCTTCGAGAGCCCGCCGCACCGCGCCGGGATCGCCGTACTCGGCGCTGACCGCGCTTGCGCCCGCCAGCGGGACGACGCGGTCGGCCTGCCGTGAGACGAGCCGCTGCTCGATCCCGGCGGCGGCGAGCAGTGCTGCCACCCGCCCGCCAAGGCGGCCGGTGGCACCGGTGGTGACGATGAACCCCATGCAATCACCCTATTGCGGCCGGAGCTGTCAACCAGGCGTCCCCCTGCACCGTCTCCTCATGGTCCCCATCCGTCGCAAGGAGTCGCCGTGCGTGTTCTGCTGCTCGTCCCAGCCGCCACCCTGTTGCTCTCGTCCGCCACCGCCCAAGCCGACGTCGTGGAGTACGAATGCAAGGTCCGCGCCACGGGCGAGACCCAGGACGTGAAGGTCGAGGTCGAGCTGACGGTGCCCACGGACGCGCAGGTGGGCGAGGAGATGGCCATCGGCTGGCACGGCACGTACGTGGAGGGCTCCGAGTTACGCGCACCCACCACGGGCCTGGAGGACAATCTCAACCTGTACGCGTACGCGGGCATCAGCGGCATCGAGAAGCTGACGTCGGCCACCGGGGTCGCCGCGATCGGGCCGATCATTCCCGATTCTCCCGTCCCGCTCCCCGCGACGACGGTCAACCTGAAGACAAAACCCAACAACCCGGGCACCGGCACCGTACGCGCGGCCTCGATCAACTTCGGCACCGACTCCAGCGATCGCGCGATCGAGTGCGAGGTCAAGGACAAGGACGCCCTGCCGAAACACCCCCTCACCATCCCCGGGACCGGCGAGACCACGAGCCCCAGCCCCAGCGAGACGGACGAGACCACGAGCGCCAGCCCCAGCGAGACGGACACGAAGACCAGAACCCCGGCGGGCGCGGCCGACACGGGTGGCGGTGGTGAGGCAGGGCCCGACGGGCGGGTGCTGGTGGGGGTGGGGGGCCTGCTCGTCCTCGCCTCCGCAACCGGCCTGGTCCTGCGGCGGCGCAGGGTTGTAGCGGGCTTGTAGCGACCCTGTAGGACCCGGGCTGATCGTTTACGGCAGAGGGGCGCGAGAAGCCCCCCTGTCCCGAACAACGAGGGAGAGTCCCATGGTCAAGACTGTTCGCCGGTACGCCAAGTACGCCATCAGCACGCTGTCGACCGCGGTTTTCGTCCTCAACGGCTGACACCCAGGTGTCCCCCGGGCGCTCCGGGCCCGGGGGCACACTGCACCATCGCGACAGGAGGGCGAGGCGTGTTCGGCACAGCGGTGCGGCAACTGGGCTACGCGTGGACGATGATGTCCGGCCGCAGGTTCCGGATCAAGGACGTGCGGGCGCTGGTGGAGGACACGCGGGCGACCATGGAGGCGTTCGGATCGCCCGGCGAGGGCTCCGACGACATGCTCGCCGCCGCCGACCCGGAGATCCAGGAGGACCTCACCAAGCGGCGCCTGCGCCGCACGATCAGGCACGCCCGCGCGGAGGTCCCGTACTACCGCGGTCTCGAGTCGGACGACCTGGCCGGCATCGCCCCCACCCCCAAGCAGGCACTGCGCGGCATGTCCGCCGCGTTCGTCTCCGAGCTGGCCCGTCCCGCCGTGCTCGCGCACACGACCGGCACGACCGGCAGCCCCACGCTCGTGTGGTTCTCCGCGTACGAGATCGAGCTGATGTCGTCGATGGCGGCGCTGGCCGCGATGCTGAACGGCGGCCTGCGCTCCGAGCACCTGTGGGCCAACGCCATCAGCTCCCGTTCCATCGCCCAGATCGTGGCCGAGCGGGCGGTGCCGATGACGGGCGCGGGCTTCGTGCACCTCGGCATGATCGACCCGCGCGCCACCCTCGACCGGCTGGCCACGCCGATGCACGTCCCCGGCAAGCAGCCCCTCATCACGCACCTGAACGTGACCGCCTCCTACCTGGCCGCGCTGGTGCAGGAGGCCGAACGCGGCGGCTGGAGCCCGCGCGACTTCGGGCTCATCGAGGTGACGTCCGGCGGCGAGGTGCTCACCGACGCGCTGCGCCTGCGCGCCGAAGAGGCCCTGGGTGCCAGGGTCTACGACGGCTACTCCATGACCGAGATCGCGCCCGTCACCGGGCGGGTGTGCGATGACGGCCACCTGCATCTGCCCTCCGACCAGGGCCTGATCGAGGTGCTCGACCCGGTCACCATGGAGCCCGCCGGGCCGGACGCGCTCGGCGTCCTGGTCGTCACCCCGTACTCCACCTTCCGCGACACCACGCTGCTGCTCCGGTACGTCACCGGCGACCTGGTCAGAACCCTGCCTGAGCCGCCCACGTGCGCGCTGGCGGCAATCCCGGCGACCTCCCGCGTCCTGGGACGCGCCGTGGACGGCGACGTGACCACCCGTGACGTGCTGGACCTGCTGCAGGCCGAGCACGCGCTGCCGCTGCCGACCAGGTTCGCGGTGGAGGACGGGATCCTGCACGTCGTGTCGGGCAAGGACGACCCGGCGCTGCTCAGCCGGCTGGAGGAGCGGGCCGCCGCGACGAAGCTCAAGGGCATCGTGCTGGTCGAGAGCCCGGACGACCTGCCGCGCCCCTGCCACGTCCGGGCGGACCTGATCGAGCAGAGCTTCGAGCACGCCGCGCACCTCCCGATCGGAGTCCGATGACCGCGCACGTCCTGGGCCTGCACACGCTCATCGCGCTGACCGTCGCGCTGGCGGCCCTGTTCCTGTCCCGGTACGAGATCCCGCGACCGCCGGTCGGCAAGTTCGTCGGGTCCGACATCGCCGTCATGATCGTGGCGCTGGTGGCGATGCCGTTCGCGTACCTGCACATCCCCGTCGGCATCGTCGTGACGATCTTCGGCGTCGTGGTGTTCACGATCGCGCAGCTCACGCTGGCGCCGGTGCTCGGCGGGCGGACGGCGGCGATCGCGGCGGCGGTGCTGGTCGGCGGCGACGTGGCCGCGTACTTCGCCGGCTGGGAGCCCGCCGTCCTCGTGCTGAACGACGTGGCGGTGATCCTGCTCGTCGTCGGCGTGGTCAACCTCTGGGTCCAGACGGCCGTCACCCCGGCCCAGGTGGCCGCTCTGGCCGCCGCGTTGACCTGCTACGACACGCTCGCCACCGGGCTCAGCTCGCTCACGCTCGACTTCGTGGCGCGGCTGGACGGGCTGCCGTTCGCGCCGGTGCTGGCCACCCGCTACGGCGCCGACGCCTCGCTCGTCGGGCTGGGCGACTGCCTCATGCTCACGTTGTGGCCGCTGGTGGCGTACAAGAGGTACGGTCGGCGCGCCGGCTGGCTGGCCGCCGGGATCGACGCCGCGCTGCTGGCCGTCGCGGCCACGGCCTTCCTGTCCGGGAGCGGCGCGATACCGCTGCTGACCCCGCTCGGCCCGCTCATCGTCGCGCAGTGGCTCTTCTGGCGCACCCGCCCGATCCCGGCGCCGTCGCGGCCGGTGGTGGAGCGGGCGCTGGGCGAGATGATCCCCGCGGGCGTGTGGGTGGCGCTGGCCGACGGCGAGATCGTGGGCGAGGGCCCCACGCCGGGAAGCGCCCGGCGGGCGGCACGGCAGTCGGGCCTCGCAACCGTCCCCGTGGTACGGCACCGCCCGGCCGAGTAGGTCAGCCCTGGGCCTCGTTCAGGAAGCCCTCGACCTGGGCCCGTTCCGGCCCGCTCTCGAACAGCTCGGCCGACTCGCGCCACACGGCCGCCGCGCACGGGTGCTCCCCCAGCTCGGCGTACGCGCGGCCAAGCTCCCTGAGCACGCGGGCCCGCCAGGTCGGCGGCCCGCCGGGCCCGAGCCCGTCGCGGGCGGTGACCAGCAGGCCGAGCGCCTCCGCGGCGCGCCCCTGCCGCAGCCGCACCTCGCCCAGCGCGTACGTGGCCAGCGCCTCCCCCAGCCCGTCCCCGCACTCGCGGAAGAGCGACCTGGCCCGGTCGAGCGCGTCCACGGCCTCGTCGAACCGCCCGAGCGCCCCCAGCGCCTCGCCGAGCCTGCGCAGCACCTTGCTGGACGCGACGCGATCCCCGATCATCTCGCTGACCACCAGGCTCTCCTGGTAGCACCACACGGCCTCGGCCACCTCGCCGCTCAGGTAGCAGGCGGTGCCCAGGGCCCGCAGCAGGTCGCCGCGGGCCCGCCGGTCCTCCCCCGCCTTGGCCAGCCGCTCCTGGCAGAGCCGCACCGCCTCGCCGTACCGGCCCAGCTCCATGTGGATCCAGACGGGCCACGTCCAGGCGTAGTCGAGCCCGCCCTCGTCACCCAGCTCCTCCATCAGGGCGATGGCCCGGTACGCCTCGTCCAGCCCTTCCTCGAACAGCCCTGCCCCGTGGAGGCAGGCCGCCCGGTTGATCAGCGCGTACGCGGCCCCGTGCGAGTCCCCGATCCGCAAGCAGTCCTGATATATCCGCTGGAAGTGCTCTCCCGCCGACCCATAGGCCCCGCGCGACAGCGGCACCCCGGCCAGCACCAGCTCGGCCCGCAGCGCGATCCGCTCGCTCGGCGCCGCCGCGATCACGATCCCCTGCAGCCGCTCCACGTCGTCGAAGAACCCCTCCAGGTTCAGGTACGCCGACAGGTGGTGCGCCAGCTCGGCCGCCTCCTCCGCCATCCCCAGCTCGACGGCCGCCGACACGCTGTGGACGAGCGTCCTGCGCTCGGCGGCCAGCCACGCGATCCCGACCCCGTCGATCGCCTCGGCCTGAGGGAAGGGCGGCGCGGTCGGGATGGGCAGGTCGCTGGTGGCCGCCCTGAGCCGGCGCAGGCACTCCAGCACGTGCCGGGTCAGCGCCGCCCGCTGCTCCTCCAGGTCGTCCTCGACCCGGGCCCGCTCTTCTGCGTACACGCGTAACAGGTCGTGCAGGCGGTAACGCGGCTGTCCCGCCCCGTCGACCTCGCCCGAGTCGAGCATCCCCCTGGCGACCAGCGTCTCCAGCGCCGCGTCCGCCTCCAGCCCGGACGAGCCGAGCAGGGCCGCCGCCGACCACTCGGCGATGCTCCCCAGGTCGGCCAGCCCCAGCAGCCTGAACGCCCGCCGCGCCGGCTCCGGCAGGGCCGCGTAGCTCTCCCCGAACGTGCCCCGCACGTCCAGCCCGCCCACGATCAGCTCGTCGAGCCGCCGGTCCTCGAGCCTGCTGGCGAACACGCCGACCGGCCAGGACGGGCGGATCGCCAGCCGCGCGCCCGCCACCCTGATCGCCAGCGGCAGCAGCCCGCAGGCCTTCAGGATCGCCCGCGCGGCCTCCGGCGCCGCGCGGAAGCGCGCCCCGCCCGCCACGCGCTCCAGCAGCAGCCGGGCGTCGTGCTCGCCGGGCAGGTCGAGCTGCAGCCGGGTGGCCCCCTCCAGGGCGGGCAGCCGCGACCTGGACGTCACCAGCACGCAGCTGCGCGCGGTGCCCGGCAGCAGGTGGCGCACCTGCGTCTCGTCCTGGGCGTCGTCGAGCACGATGAGCACGCCCATGTCGGCCAGGCGCTGCCTGAGCAGGCTCGCCCGCTCCTCCAGCGGCCCCGGGACCAGCGTGCCGTCCACGCCCAGCGAGCGCAGCAGCTCGCCGAGCAGGTCCTCCGGCCGCCGCGGGCCGGCCGCGTCCCGGCCCAGCCGCAGGAAGACCTGCCCGTCGGGGTAGTCGGCGCGTAACAGGTGCGCCGCGTGCACGGTGAGCGTGGTCTTCCCCACCCCCGGCAGCCCCGAGACGACCACGATGGGCGGCGACATCCGCTCCGGCCGGGCCCGCGCGGCGGGGAGCAGCACGTCCAGCTCGGCCTTGCGGCCCACGAAGTCGGAGGTGTCGGCGGGCAGCTGGCACAGCGGCACGCGCGGGGAGACCGGGGCGCTCGGCGCGGGATCGCCGGCCAGCAGGGCGGCGTGCAGGTCGGCCAGCTCGCGGCCCGGCTCGATGCCCAGCTCGCTGCTGAGCACCGCGCGGGCCTGGCGGAAGGCGTCGAGCGCCTCGCTGCGCCGCCCGCTCCTGTGCAGGGCCAGCATGAGCTGCGCCCACAGCCGCTCGCGCAGCGGGTCGGCCGCGACCAGCGTGCGCAGCTCGGCCACCAGGTCCTCCCCGCCGAGCTCCAGCCGGACGTCGATCCACTCGGACCTGGCCAGGAGGAGCTGCTCCTCCAGCTCGGCGATCCTGGGCTCCATGGCGCTGCCGAGCCGGCTGTCCTCGGCGGGCCTGCCCCGCCACAGGGACACCGCAGCCTTGTAGGCCTGCTCCGCGGCCTGGTGCTCGCCCGCCTGCCGCGCGCGCCGCGCCCGGCGTACGAGGTCCTCGAACGCGAGCAGGTCGAGCCGGTCGGGCGACAGCTCGCACGCGTACCCGGCGGGCTCCGTGCGCAGGCGGAGCGCGGTGCCGCTGACGACGCGGCGCAGCTGGGAGACGTACGTCTGGAGGTTCGCCACGGCGGAGCGCGGCGGGTCGTCCCAGACGGCGGCGACCAAGCGCTCGGTTGAAATCACGACGTTGGGATGAAGCAGCAGGACGCTGAGCACCGCGCGCTGCTTGGCGCTCAGCCGAACGGGCCCTTCTGCGCCTTGTACGCGTAAGGATCCCAGAATCGAGAAATCCATCGTGGCAATCTCCCCGAGGCCGTCCGGACCCACGACGCAGTACATCCCTTGCCGGATGTTTTGGCAACTGCCGACCTTGACGGGTCTAGTTTGATGTCATGGGATATCTGCCGATCGGCGAACATGGGCTGATCGGCGACCTGCGGACGGTCGCCCTGGTCGGCACGGACGGCACGATCGACTGGTACTGCTGCCCGCGCTTCGACGCGCCGAGCGTCTTCGGCTCGATCCTGGACACCGAGCGGGGCGGCTGTTTCGAACTGGCCGCCGACCTCGACATACGGACCAAACAGTTCTACATCCCCGACACGAACGTGCTCGTCACCCGGTTCTTCGCGGACGAGGGGATGGCCGAGGTCCAGGACTTCATGCCGGTCGTCGAGGAGGAGACGCACGAGGCCGACCGGCACCGGCTGATCAGGCGGCTGGTCTGCGTACGCGGCTCGCTGCCGTTCCGCGTGCTGGTCGCGCCCCGGTTCGACTACGCCGCGCAGGAGCACAGCGTGCGGCTGCACGACGACCGGGCCACGTTCGAGTCATCCGGGCTCTCCCTGACCTTGACCTCGACCGTGCCGCTGGAGAGCGACGGGCGTGACGTGCGGGCATGGTTCACGCTCTCCGAGGGCGAGCAGGCCGTCTTCGCCCTCGACCGGTCCGACATGGGGCTCGGCCCGAAGTCGTGCGCGCTCGCCGAGGCCGAGCAGGAGCTGGCCGACACGGTGCGGTTCTGGCGGTCGTGGCTGTCCGGCTCCCGTTATCGCGGCAGGTGGCGGGAGATGGTGCACCGCTCGGCGCTGACGCTGAAGCTGCTCACGTACGCGCCGACCGGCGGCATCGTCGCGGCCCCCACCACGAGCCTGCCGGAGCAGATCGGCGGCCCGCGCAACTGGGACTACCGCTACGTGTGGGTGCGCGACGCGGCCTTCTGCGTGTACGCGCTGCTGCGGCTGGGCTTCACCGAAGAGGCCGAGGCGTTCATGAACTTCCTGTCGGAGCACGTCACGCTCGGCCGCGGCGACCAGTCGGCCCCGCTGCAGATCATGTACGGCATCGACGGCCGCGTCGAGTTCCCGGAGCGCGAGCTCACCCACCTGGAGGGCTACCGCGGATCAGCCCCGGTACGCGTGGGCAACGCCGCCGCGGACCAGCTCCAGATGGACATCTACGGCGCGCTCATCGACTCCGTCTACCTGTACGACAAATGGGGCAAGCCCATCTCCAGCGACCGCTGGGACGAGCTGTGCACGCTGGTCGACTGGGTCTCCGACAACTGGGACCAGCCGGACGAAGGCATCTGGGAGACCCGCGGCGGGCGCAAGAACTTCGTCTACTCCAGGCTCATGTGCTGGGTGGCCATCGAGCGGGCCATGCGCATGGCCATCCACCGCGGGCTCCCGGCCGACATCCCGCGCTGGCGCGAGGCCCGCGACGGCATCTACCGGCAGATCATGCGGAACGGCTATTCGGCCACGCTGAACGCCTTCGTCCAGCATTTCGGCGATGACGTGCTGGACGCGTCGGTGCTGATGATGCCCCTGGCCAAGTTCGTCTCGCCCATGGACCCGAAGTGGCTGTCCACGCTTGACGCGCTCGCCGACGGGCTGGTCTCCGACTCGCTGGTGTACCGCTACGACCCCGAGGCCAGCCCCGACGGGATGCAGGGCTCGGAGGGCACGTTCTCGATCTGCACGTTCTGGTACGTCGAGGCGCTGGCCAGGGCGGGCCGGGTGGAGGAGGCCCGCCGGGTCTTCGACAACATCCTGAGCTACGCCAATCATCTGGGCCTGTACGCCGAGGAGATCGGGCGCTCAGGGGAGCAACTCGGCAACTTCCCCCAGGCGTTCACCCATCTGGCGCTGATCAGCGCCGCCTTCAACCTCGACCACGCCCTGGGTTGACGCGTTCCGCTCCGGCAAACTGGGCGGATGACGTCGAGTGATCACGAACCGGCCACGCCGTTCGAGGAGCGGTTGTGGGCGGCGCACCAGGACGGGCAGGACGCGCTGTGCCTGAGCCTGCTCCGCGACGCGGACCTGGCGCTGCCGATCACCGCCGCCGCGGCGGACGGGACCGAGGCCCCCGCGTGGGCGACCGCCGCCGACGCCGAGCGGACATGGCTGCTCGCCTACACCTCCGTCGAGGCGATGCGGCTGGCCACCGGGGGCGTCGCCACGCACTGCCGCGTCCTGTCGCTGGTCGAGCTGGCGGCCGGCTGGCCGGACCCGCGGTGGGGGCTGGCGATCAATCCGGGGCTGACGGCCGCCTTCATGCTGGAGTCGGGGACGGTGGCCAGGCTGGCGGTGCCCACGCTGGCCGCGGACCTCGTGCTCGACCCCGGCTCGGGGGTGCCGGCGGTCCAGAAGCTGCTGTCCCCCGCCGCCATCCATGACCTGCTGACCGGGGGCGAGCCGCGCGTCTCCGGCTACTGCCATCACGCCCTGGACGTCTCGCACATCGCTACGCCCGTCGTGCTCGCCGACGCGCTGGGGCAGCCGGACCTGCTGACCGAGAACGGCTCGCTCAACATCCTGCGCTGGCGCCCCGTGGACCTGGCCGGCTACCGCACCCCCTACGGCGGGACCGACGAGGAGCGCAGGGCCGCGGTGGCGGGCTGGGTGGTCGAGGAGCCGCCGTTCGTGGGGATGGGCCTGGTGCCGAACGTCGACCAGGTCATCCGCGAGTACAAGGTGTACGGCGTGGGCCTGCCGCACGGCGCGGAGATCTGGGAGCTCACCTCGGGAGGGACGGAGCACCGGCGCGCGATCTACCACGGCGACCTGGGCCGGTGGCTGCTGATCGGGAGGCGGACGGGATGAGCTGGCACTTCTACCGGGCCCGCTGGCAGGGGGCGGACTACGTGGCCAGCCCCGAGCCGCACTCCCTGGAGCTGTGGATCCGGCTGCGCAGCCCGGAGCCGGCGGACGGGTTCGAGGAGGTCGAGCCCGGCTGCCACGTACGCCCGGTGCCCGCGTCCGAGTGCGCGGCCCTGGACTTCGTGACGACGGTGTGCACCTGGCGGGGAGAGCGCTTCCACGTGCACGGCGAGCGTGACGGGCGGCTGCTGCTCGAATACCTGGGCGGGTCCGCGCCCGCGGCGGTGGAGCTCGGGCTGGAGCGCGTCGAGCGGGGTGTGTACCGCCTCTGGGTGCCCCGGGCCGAGGTGACGGATCTCCACGAGCACACCGAACCACTAAATGTCGGGAAACAACACTTTTGAACACACTCTTGTCTGATGGTGTTCATGTGACGGAAACTAACTAGAAACGTGGAAGTTTCGTAAGAGGATTTCCCGTAGACGGGAGGCCTGGCTTCAGGGGGTGTCATGGAGTCGCTCGACCAGCCTGATTCGGCGGCGATGAGGGCATACGCCGACGAGCTGCGCGCCATGTTCCGGCAGATCCAGGACGCGGGCATGGAGCTGCACGCCCAGGCCAGAGGGGTGCAGTTCACCGAGAAGTCACGCGACGGCCTGGTGTCGGTCACGGTCGGCCCGCGTGGCGAGCTCGTCCGGCTCGACCTGGACCCGCGCATCTACCGGCGGCCCGAGGCACGGCAGCTGGCCGACACGATCGTCGAGACGGCTCAGCGGGCGGCGGCCGGCGCCCGCGAGCGCGTCACGGAGATCTTGGAGCCGGTGATCCCCCGTGCGGAGCTCGAGGCACACCTCGACGGCGACGTCGAAACCGCCCTGACGCAACTCGCCGAGCGGATGGAGGGTGAACGATGAGGCTCTGGGACGGTACGCAGATCATCAAGCCCAGCGTGGACCGGGGGCTGTCCGAGTGGTCGACGATGGCCGAAGACCTCGAACACGAGTCGGCGAGGCTGGTCGCCCTGGTCCAGGAGGCGCTCGAGGCCGCCCCGTGGGGTCCCGGCGCCGAGGGGGAAGCGTTCAGGGCCGCCCATTTCCGCAACGACGGCCCCAACCAGATGCTCAGCCAGTGCACCCAGCTGGCCAAGGAGATCACCGGTGCGGGGAGCGGGGTGCGCACGGCCGTCGACAACACCCTGAAGATGGATCTCGACATCAAGCGCGACATGGCGGCCGGGCGGGTGCGGGAAATCTGAGGCCCAGGACGTGACGGTCAACGCCGACACCGGGGTCAACGGCTCCGGCAGCAAGAACGGCGGCGGCCTTGCCGCCCCGCGGCCAGCGGTCCGCATCGACAGCGACGTCCTCCCCGCGTGGGAGACCGAGGCGCTGCCCGACTGGGTCGTCTACTGGCTGATCCCCCTGCTTTCGGCTGGGCAGAAATGGCCGGGCGCCAGCGAGAGCGGGCTGTCGAAGCTGTCCGAGGCGTACGACAAGCTGGCCGAGGGGTCCGTCAGCTCCGCGCCGGCCGCAGGCTCGGCCACGCGCGTCCTCCTGGACGGATGGATCTCGCCCGCGACCGCGAACTTCGTCACCAGGGCCACCTTCCTGTACGGCCACGAGGGCGGGCTGGCCGGGGTGTCCGGGAACGCGCGGGCCTACTCGCAGCAGGCCAACAACTTCGCCGTCGAGACGCAGTACTCCAAGCTCTCCGTCAACGTGGCCTTCTGGGTGACGGTCGTCGCCATCGCGATCGCCCTCTTCGTCGCCTTCTTCACCGCCGGCTCCTCCACCGCGATCATCGGGCCGTACGCGGCGGGCGCCCGCGCGGCCATCACGCGGATCCTCGTCAGGCTCATGACCCTGGGCGGCCGGGAACTGGGCGTGCGGCAGCTGGCCAGGGTGACCGCGCTCAGCGGCGCCACCGGGCGCGGCCTCATCGCCAGGCTGCTGGCCTCACCGATCGGCCGGGAGCTGATCGAGGAGATCGGCGAGGAGTTCTTCATCGACGCGGCCTCCCAGTACCAGCAGCTCCAGATGGGCACCGTGCAGGACTGGGACGTGAACAAGTCGGCCGCCTCGGTCATCGGCGCGGGCGGCGGCGCGCTCTTCGGCACGGCGCTGGCCGGGCCCGTGTCCCAGATCACCAGCCACGTGCCGGGATTCGCGGGCCGCGCCCTGACCACGGGCCTGACCAACACGATCGCCTCCCCGGCCGGCAGCTTCATCGCCAACGGCGTGGTCTACGACCAGTGGCAGAACCCGTTCACGGCCGATTCCCTCCTGGGCGGCTTCATGGGCGGCGCCGGGCGTACCGGGACGATCAGCCCGTTCAACCCCGAGGTCTACACCGCGCTGGCCCACCCGGTCACCTCTCTCGCCTCCGCCTACGACCTCGCCGCGCGCACCGACGCCGGCCGCGCGGCGGGTGGCCCGCCCGGGGGCCCGGCGGACGGGAACACGTCGGGCGGCGGCCCCACGAACGGCGGTCCCCAGCCCGGCATGCCCGGAGCCGTGCGCCAGCCCGACCCCGCGGGGCCCACCACCGCGAGGTCCGGCGGGCAGGCGACCGCACCGGCGACCCCGAGGCCCGACGCTCCGGCGACCCCGAGGGCCGACGGCGGCCGGGACGGCGACGGCCGGCGCAACCCCGCCGCGCCGGACCCGGACGCGTCGTCGCAGCGGCGGACCTCCAGGGGCGAGGACCCCGACCAGACAGACCCGAATGCGACAACACCCGACCAAGCGGACCCGAATGCGGCGGCACCCGACGAGGCGGACTCGAATGCGGCGGCACCCTCCCAGGACGACGCCGCGCCGCAGCCCGCCGGCGACGCGGGCCCGCGACCGGACGACGCCTCCGGAACGGCCCCGACGGGACAGGCGCCGGACGGCACCACCGCGCCCAACGCCGACCCGGCCCAGCCGGACAGCACCCCCGCGCAGCCGGACAGCGCCCCCGCCCAACCGGACGCCAATCCGACAAACCCCGACAACAACTCCACCCAACCCGACGCCAACCCGACAAATCCTGACAACAGCCCCGCCCAGCCGGACGGCCAGACGGTGCCCGACGCCCAAGCGGTGCCCGACGCCCAGGCCGCGACCGGCACGACGACGCTCGCCGACGACGGCTCCGGGCAGCCGGTCACCTCCCTCGACGGGTCGGCCCCGGCCGGTCAGCCCATGCCCGCCGCCGTCCGAGCCCGTACGGCGCTGATCGGCGCGCTCGCCGCGAACTTCCCCAACGCGGTGGTCGGCCCGGAGGGCGACCTCCTCATCTCCACCCCCAATGGCGTGCGCGTGATCTCCGCGGCCACCATGGGCCGCGTCCGCTCCGCGCTGGACATGCGGGCCGAGGAGGTCCAGGACCTCTCGGAACTGCAGGCCGAGGCCGCCGCCATGCTGGCGGTCGTCCAGGGCGAGGACGTCGTCCAGACCGGGCAGCCGACCGCCCCCGCGGCGGCCCCGGCGCCCGACGCCGCACCGGCGTACACGAGCAAGCCGGGGACGGTCACGTCGCGACCGGTCCCGGGCACCAGGTACGTCCCCAACGGCCGCCAGGGCCCCGACCTGGACTTCGACGAGGTGTACGACGCGGTCGCCGAGCTGCTCGCGGCCCACTTCCTCGACCAGGGCGTGACCGGCTTCAGCTGGTCGCAGGACGGCCGGACGCTGGCGGTCCACACGGCGACGGACGGCACCCACTACTTCCGCCCCGTCATCGGCGGCCTGTCCCCGAACCTGATGGGCGAGACCGAGGTCAGGACCGGCAGGACCGAGGACGACGCCCATCTCGTCCACTTCAACCCGCGCGTCGCCACCGACCAGCTGCCCAGGGTCTGGCTGCACGAGATCACCGACACCCTGCAGAAGCTGCAGGAGGCCGGCGACGGCGGGCGGCGGAGCATCCTGCCGCGCAAGAGCGGCGAGGCCAAGCAGAACGCGTGCGTGCGCGCCTGGCTCAACGAGCTGGCGTTCCTGGCCGACAAATGGCACCAGGCCCAGACGCTCCCGGAGAAGCGGCTCATCGCCGTCGACATCGACGGTGTGGCCCGCCAGCTGCGCGAACACGGCCAGACCCCGCCCCTGCCGCCGTGGGCCCCCACACAGGGCACCCGGCCGTCCCTCGCGCCCCCCTTACCCGGCCCCAACCCGTCCGCCGAGGACGTACAGGCCGTCATCGACGCGCTGGTCCAGGCCGAGCAGGCGCTCAAGATCCAGATCCAGTCGAAGACGAACAGCGCCGAAGAGGCGCGCAAGAAGGCCCGCCAGGCCACGCGGGACGCGCGCAAGGCGCTGAAGCAGCACGATCAGGGCCGCTTCGAGCGGGCGCGCAAGGCACGGCAGGAGAACCGCGCGCACCGCGCCACGCAGGCGCGGCACACCAGGATCGCGAAGGCGTACGGCCCCGCCCTGGCGCAGGCGACGCAGACGAGAAAGGCCTACGAGCAACTGCTGTCGGCGATGCGCCGGACAGGAGCGTCCACCCGGCCGGGCGAGGTCGGCATGGCCTCCATCGCCCGATCGCTGGCGAATGAGGCCGCGCGGCGCCACCGGGGCTATCTGAACGCCCTGTCAGCGGCGCTGCCGCAGCAGGACAGCCTGTCCATGGCCATGCCGACGGGCCCGCTCGCCCATCACACCGCTCTCACCACCGCCGTCAACAACGTCCTGGAACGCCACAAGATCGGCTACCAGTTCAGCACGGACGAGCTGGAGCGCGCCCTGCGCGCCGACTTCCACAAGCTCGTCTCCCCCGACGGCGTCGTGCTGCGGGTGGGCCGCGGCAGCAACGCGGCGGAGGTGCGGGTCAAGCTCTCCCTCGCCGACCTCGTCGAGGTGCTCGACCCGGGCGTCAAGGCGTCGGAGACGATGGTGGGCCTGTTCTTCCAGGCCGGCCGTACGGTCACCGCCACCGAGTCCGGCAGCGGCGGGCTGCCCCTCGGCTTCAACACGGCCGTCCTGGCGCAGCTCCTGCCCGAGGGCGAATGGGCCAGGACGCTGACCGAGATGCTCGGGGTCGGCGTCGGGGTCGTGGCCGGCCGGAACTGGTCGGCGACGGGCGGCGCGGGGATGTACGCGCAGGGCGGCTCCGTCTCCGACAACAGGAGCGAGTCGCTGCTGTTCGACGCCGCCGCGACGTGGAGCGTCGAGATCCGCACGCGGAAGACGGACGGCTGGCAGAAGGCCGCCGTCGTGAACTCCGGCGCACCCGGCGACGCCGCCGGGCAGCGGTTGTGGGTCTCGCACTCCTTCACCGACCAGGCGCCGCGGAGGCTGGCCTGGATCGACGACGCCAAGCGCGACGACAAGCTCCCCAACCACATCATCACCAGCATGACCGGCCTGGAAGGCGCGCTGGACACGGTCGCCGGGGCGCTGGGCGGGCTGTACAACCAGGTCGGCGCCATCCCCCACGACCAGCTGCGGACCTTCGTGACCGAGGAGCTGCCCCACCGGCTCCGCGACGCGGTCAACGGCGATCTGGAGCGCGTCTTCACCAGGAACGGCAAGCCGCACGCGAGGGTACGCGCCGAGACCCGGGTCGTGCTGGTGGCGAGCGAGCCGCTTGGCGGGGCGAGCGCCGAGGAGTGGGAGGAGGAGGTGCTCGTCGACTTCGCCGCGACGCCGGGCGGGGCGTCGTCCGGCGGGTCGCTGGAAGCGAGCGCCTCGGCCGGGTTCACCCATCCCGCGCTGCAGGAGATCGACGGATTCGGCAGCTACGAGCCCAGCATCGGGCCGCGGGTCCGAGGCTCCAGGTCGGCGTCGCGGTCGTACTCGGCCACCGCCAACCAGCAGGCGATCCACCCGAGCGTGCACCGGAAGACCAGCCCCAAGCAGAGCTACCGGCTCGCGCTGGAGACCACGTTCATCGTGGAGGAGTTCGGCAAGCCGCCCGTCAAGCTCCGGCCGATGCGCAGCGCGGCGGTGGTCACCATGCGGGAGTCGGCCGCCTACCGCTTCGGCCTGCCGGTCGACCAGGACGCGCTGGTGTATCACGACGGCCGGCCGCTGCTCGACGCGGACGGCAACCAGGTGCTGCGGGGCGACCCGCGCCCCGGCCCGCCCCCCGGCCGCAAGCCCGAGTTGCCCTCCTGGCTCGGCGACGGCCCGGGCCAGATGCGGGGCGTCGGCCCCGGCCTCGTCCAGGAAATCGACGGGCTGGCCGAGGTCAGGCAGAAGGTGATGGACCAGCTCGCCGATCGCGGCATCATCCCGAAGACCGTGAACGACGTCCGGCAGTACGCGTCCAACCCGCTCGCCCGCGCAGCCCAGATCCTCAACCTGCAGGAGGTCACCGAGCAGCTGTCCGAGCACCGGATCAGGTCCGGCTACGACACCCTGGCCCAGGAGGGCATCGCCGTCGACCTGGTGACGCACGGTCTGAACGGCGCCCCTGAGCACCACATGCTGCACATTTCGCTGAAGCAGGACTTCAAGAACTACCGCTACATCGGGTACACGGACTCGGAGACGGTGGTCAACCTCGACATCGGCTCCGACACCTCGGCCCGGGCCGTCAGCCAGTCCAGGACGTACGGCGGCGGCGCCTCGGTCGCCGAGAGCGACGGCCCCGACAAGGGACACGACGGGCTGTCGCACGAGGTGGGCGTCAGCGCCGGCGGCAACCGCACCCGTACGGCGGGTTCGAGCGTCGGCAGCACGGTCAACGTGGTGAGCCTGCACGAGAGCACCGGCCCGGTCGCGATCTTCTCCGTGGGCCACGACCTGAAGGTCGATCTCGTGCACGACGGGGAGACGACCCCCCTGGCGTCCGGCAGGGGCTCGGCCAGGCTGCTGTTCGCGGCGGACCTCCTCCCCGCGAAGGACGGCTCGGCCCCCGCGCCCATCGGCAAGGTGTCGAAGAAGGTGCTGTCCAGGGCGAAGCTCGTCCACTGGGACGCGCACGGCAGCCTGCAGACCGCCGCGAAGAAGGTGCAGCCGGGGAGCATGCGCCAGGACTCGGTGGCGTACCAGATGTTCATGGCGGTCCTGGGCGTGCGCAACCTCGTCTCGCACCCCAGGATGCTGATGAGGCTGCTCACCACCGGCCTCGCCGTCCGCCCGCAGGGGACGCCCACCCAGGCGTCCATGACGGTGACGGGCGAGGTCGGCGAAATGGAGGTGCTGGGCGTCATCGACCACGTGAAGGGAGAGATCCTCTTCGGGCTCGGCAGCGCCGGCGTCTCCTGGGGCGGATCGTCGGGTCACTCCGTCGGCGCCTCGACCAGCGTCTCCGACCTCGACGACGGCGGCACGTCGAGCGACAGCGGCTCGCTCTCGCTGCCCTCACGGTCGGGAGGCACGTCCGTCTCCACCTCGGTCCTCGACATCTGGGGCGACGAGGGTCTCTCGATCGACTTCGGCCGTCAGATCCTCCTCCGGGCCACCGCGGACCTCACGGTCACCGGCTCGGAGAGCATGGCGCACGCGGTGCCGCTGGCGGGCCGGGTCCCGAGCGGCGAGCACGAACCGGCCACGGCGCAGGGCACCGGGCTGTTCATGCTCTCCGAGGACGACGCGCTGGTGATGTACGCCGAAGGCGAGCTCCCGCTGCCCGGCCCCCTGGTGGGCGACGCCGTCGAGCGCTTCCTCAACGGCAGCATGAAGCTCGACCCGAGCCTCGCCGTGCCCCTGGTCCAGCGCTACATCATGGACGTCGCCAAGGCGCGGGCCGCCGGCGAGGACGTGAAATACGCCGCGCGGCACACGCCGCAGGCCCTGCTGGAGAAGATCCAGGAGCTGACGGGTCTCGGCCCGGCGGCCACCACGGCCCAACAGGGAAACGAGCAGCAGCAGCTCGACCAGACGCTGAGCGAGGCGACGGACCTGATCGACCGCTCCAGGGACGTCGTGCTGGCGCCGTCGTACGACGGGACGGTGGGCCTGGGCACGGTGGAGTCGCTCGACCTGACCGACGAGCAGGGCAATCCCGTCGACATGATGGATGCGGTGCTGAACGCCGTGCGCGCCGCCCACCCCGAGGCCGTGGACGGGAGCCCGACCCTGCTCGACGAGCTGAGCGTCGACTTCTCCAGTGACGCCGCGCTGATCCACGTCAACGACATGTGGTCGACGCAGGGCTACGAGAAGAGCTACCACGTCCAGGTCGGCGCGCAGACAGCGCAGGCCGAGGAGGTGACGGTCACGGCCCGGCTGGTGTACGACGACCCGGAGGACTCCCGCCGGGGCCGGTTCCTCACGCACACCTCGCAGGCCGGTGTCATCAGGCAGCGCTACCGCTACACCGACCTGTCGCACTCCGAGTCGTACAACGGCTCCTACTCGGCGGGCGTGAACCAGGGAAGCGTGGACAACGGCGACGGCCACGGCGTCGGCGTGGGGACGGACCGGGGCCGCTCGTACTCGGGCTCCACCAACCGGCAGGGAACGCGGCTGCAACGGATGGCCGTGTTCAACGGCATGAACCGGGTCGAGCAGAAGATGACGCTGGTCATCGAGGTCACCCGCAGGCCGGTGCGCGCGGGTAAGTTCCGGTCCGCCGCGCGCCGCGCCGCGGACGCGCTCCGGCGCATCCTCCGCGTCGCGCCCCCGGTCAAGTACCGCGCCACACTCGTGCGGCGCATCCCGACCGGCATGATCCGGCCCGTCGGCGAGGACCCGGGGCCGGTCACCCCCGTGATCGACCCCCGGCTGGTCGAGCTGCGTCCCGGCCACTTCCCCGACAGGCTGCGGGAGCACGCCGGCAAACCCCTCCTCTTCGACATCATCACCTCGCGGTTCGCGAAGATGCTGGGTGCCGCCTCGGTCGCGGAACGCCGGGCCGAGCTGGTCAAGCGGCTGTCCCACGACGCCCTGCTGACCGGGTTCGAGCGGATGGCGGGGCCGGCCGGCCTCGTCGTGCCGCTGGCCAGGCAGAAGTTCAAGGACCAGGGCGCGCAGGTCACGATCCGGGCCCGCCTGTCGGACTTCACCATCATCGCCGGGCCCATCGACGCGGAGAAGGGCGAGGTCGACAGGGCGGCCGACGCCCAGAACGCGACGGTGTCCCGCGGCCGCACGCTGCCCGTCGGCACGAGCGGCAGCATGAGCGACGGCGAGTCCGGCCTCGACGGCGGTGTGCGGGCCGGCGAGCAGGCGTCCGAGAGCGTGTCGGACCACCACGGGGCGCGCCGCGAGCGCAGCAAGTTCGAGCAGGGCAAGGCCTACGTCGTCCGGCTCAGGGTGGACTACGACCTCACCTTCGAGCACGTGGCGCGGCTGCGGGACGGCAACGAGCACCCCGTCGGCGATCCCGTCCACATGGCGGGGGCCACCAGCGGCGAGATCGACGTGACGCTCTTCGAGGACGAGATCGCGGAGCTGCGCTCCCGGGTGGAGTCGAACGTGCGGCTCACACCGTCGGTCGATCCCGGCTGGACGACGTTCTCGTTCGCTCCGGCCGAGGGCCGCTCCGGGTTGATCCAGATCCTCCAGGACGCGCGACTGGCCGCCCGCGAACGCGGCATGGTGGCCCGGGTCGCGATCCGGGAGTCGGACGGGATCCACCGGTACGACGCCGCCCCCGACGGCACGATCCACAGCACGACGCCCGACGGCGGCTTCGCCGAGGCGTTCGCCACCCTGCCGCCCAACCTGCTGGACGCCGCCGACCAGGCGGGCCTCGACCTGCGCCACGTCTTCATGAACTCCCACGAGCCCGGCACGTTCGTCCATCAGGTCAGGGCCGCGCTGATGGCACAGGGCATCCTGCTCGCCGACGTCGACAAGTCGGTGTGGCCCGCCGACCGGGAGGCCGCGAGCCCGACGGCGGGCGGGAGCGTCGCCCAGGGGCTGACGCCCGGCGGCATGCCCTCTCCCGCGATCGAGGGCACGCCCTTCAGCCGGTCGGGCCGGCCCGACGGGGTCCCCGACCTGACCATGGACGAGCTGCGCAACCAGAACATCACCCTCGGCGATCTGGGCGGCGCCGCCGCGCACGTCGCCTGGAACGGCGACACGCTGACCGTCCAGGTCCCCAACGCGCCCGACCAGCACGTCCGCGTGCTGATCGGGGAACCGGGCGTAGGCAACGACGCCTCCACCGAGTTGCGCGCGGGCACGCCGGACGACCCGCACGTCATGCGCTTCTGGCCGCGCGTGCACCCGGACGTGGTGTCGTCGGTCCTGGTGCACGAGCTCTCGCACGTCCTTCAGGAGACGCTCGCCGCGTCGTCGGGCGCGCCGCAGGGCGTGATCAGGACCTCCTTGTCGGAACACCAGACCGAGGGCACCGACTACTGCCTGCTCCCCCGCCTGAACGAGCACGCCCACCTGTCGCGCAAGTGGCACGCGACCTCCGACCCGGCCACGCGCGCGGTCCTGGCCGACGCGATCGACGCCATCGCGGCCGACCTCGAACGCCGCGGCCACACCCCGCCCGCGCCACCGTGGGGAACGGGCCCGCGGGCGCCGGCCGCCCCTCAGCCGCTGAACCGGCTCGCGCGGCTGCTCAACGGGGGAGGCCCGGTGGGGCTGGACACCTCGCCGGCCGGGCTCGGCAGGCTGGCGCAGACCGCCGGCATCGCCGACCTGGCTCCGGCGGGGCCCCCGGGCGAGTTCACGGTGTCCACCAGGAGCGGGACCTTCACCGTGGCGCTGGCCGATGCCGCGCCGGGCGCCACGGACGTGACCGTCGACTCGCGCGAGCCGGGGCGGCTGGCGCTTCGCGTGCCCGCCGACGGAGGCGGGCGCGGGGTCGTCGCGGTGGCCGAGCAGATCGCCGCGCACGCGGCCGCGCTGGACGGCCGCCCGGCGGGCCGGACGCTCGGCCCGGGGCCGGCCTTCGGCACCCACCCCACGGCGCCGGGACAGGTGCTCGGGGTGGCCGACGCCGCGACGCTCGCGCGGCTGCGCGGGCTGGCCCGCGCGGTCACCGAAGGCGGCTGGAGCGGCGCGGCCGAGGCGCTGCGCGCCGAGGCGGCGCGGGCCGGTCTGGCGCCCGGCCAGGCCGGAGCCGCACCCCGGTTGCTGGCGCTGGCGCGGGCGGGCGAGCTCTCTCCCGCCGACGTCACGGCGATCCGCGGCCCTGCGACGCTGCCGGAGACGGCCGCGGCCAGGGCCGTCGAGCGCGGCGCGGCGCTCATGGGCGCCCGGGTCCACGACTACGGCTCCGGCCTGCTGGACATCGTGCTCCCCGGCCGCCCGCCCATCCCCGTCGAGGTGCGGTCGGGCCCAGTGGGTGACGCTGCGGGTGACACTGCGGGTGACACGGGCATGCTGACCGTCCAGGTGGACGGCCGCCGCACGATCGGCGCGAACGAGCGGGCCGCCGCCGCGACCGTCGCCGGAGCGGTCGCCCGTACGCTGGGCGCGACGGCCGCCGGCGACCATGCGGCCCTGGCCGAGCTGTACGAGGCCGTGCGCCAGGCACGCGCGGCCACCACCCGCCAGCGGCCGGCCCGGCTCGGCGTGCTCCACGACCTGCTCGCCGCCGCCCATCCCCAGGTGTGGCAGCTCGTCCCGCAGCCGCTGGCCACCGAGCTCGCCAGGCTGGCGGACGGGGCGCGTCCCCGGGACCTGCCGGCGTACATGGACCGCCTGCGTACGCTCGCCAACGCGACCGGCTGGTCGCCGCCGGAAGAGGGGAACTGCCGGTGCCCCGCCGACGGGCCGTGCGAGTGCGGCCTGCGCGCCGGGCAGGAACCGGCCGTGGCACGCACGATGGCAGTGTGAGCGGGATCGCGCGTTCCGGCATGATGGGACTCCCGAGGAGAGGACGGCTATGGCATTCGCGGTGGCGCGGACGAGGGATGAGGCGCATCTCTACCTCGATCTGCACCCGTGCGCCTGCGGGTCGGTGGACACGACCTGGCACAGCGGGCTGGTAAGCGTCGAGGAAGGGCTGGTCAACCGCTATTCCGGCGTGTGCGGGGAGTGCGGGACGGCCCGGGAATACCTGTTCGGCCTGCCGGAGCGTCCCGTGCTGCCCACCGGCTATCCGACGTTCGGCGGGACGGAGCCGTCCGAGCTGCTCGACGCGGGCGAATGGTTGTGGGTGGCCGACCTGAGCGCGGGCAACGTGCCGGTGGACGACCAGGCAGAGGCCCGGCGCACGCTGCGGGTCGCGACCGCGGCCGTCGAGGAGGTCGTCAAGTTCGTGCCGCCGGGGGCGGACGCGGTGCCCGACGACGGGTTCTGGTCCGAGCGCGGGCAGCAGCTGCGGGCGGCCGACCCCGGCAGGTTCCAGCTCGACCGGCTGCTCATCGTCAGGGACACCTACCAGGACCTGGCGGGCCGGCATGCCTGAGCGCGGTCTCGCCCGTTCCCTCGTGGAGGCGTACGTCTACTTCGATCTGATGGCCGGCGGGGAGCAGGGCGCGTCGCGCCGGGCGGAGGCCGAGCAGGACGCGGACGGCTGGGTGGTGCGGCTCGGCGGCACGGAGGTCCTGGTCCCCCAGGAGGCCGAGGTCGTGGCGAGGCAGGCGGGGCTGATCTTCGGCTCCGGCCTCTCCGAGCTGATCGACCCCGGCCAGTGGGTGCTCGTCGCCGCCACCTACGCGAGCCGGGCGCTGGAGGGCGGGCTGTTCTTCGCCGCGGACCCCTCGGACCCCGAGGCGTTCGGCAGGATCGAGACCGACTGGCGCTTCGCCGCCGACGCCGTGGCCGAGGCGCTGAAGTTCTTCCCCCGCGGCGCCGCCGAGCTGCCCCCTGACGCCTTCTGGACCGGGATGGGCAGGGCGTTGCGGGAGTCCGAGCCCCATCGGCTCACCAGGCAGAAGCTGGAGAGCGATCTCGCCTTCTACCGCCAGAGCCTGGACGACTTCCACCGTCTTCACGACCGCTGAGGGCCGGTCAGGTCAAACGATTGATCTCCGGGTCGAACGCGTAATATTTTATCGATTATGACGCGACGCAGCCGAATGAGAAGTGTCTTGGTTGTCCTGGTCATGGCCTTACCGGCCATCGCCGCGACGGAAGCCCCGGCGACAGCCGCCTCACTCACCGTGTACGTTTCGCCGGACGGCAGATCCGCCGCCACCGGCACCCGACAGGACCCGTTCGCGACCGTCGAGCAGGCCCGCGACGCGCTGGCAGGCCGGACGAGCGCCCGCTTCCCCGGGATCGTCCGCATCAGGGGCGGCGTCTACCGGACGTCCAGGACCGTCCAGCTCAGCGGGGAGCGCAATTCCTATGTCACCTATGCCGCCTATCCGGGCGAGCGGGTGGAGTTCGCCGGGGTCACCACGCTCTCGCCGGAGAAGTTCCGCAGGCTGAGCGACCTCCCGGCGGGCGAGGCCAAGTGGTCGTCGAAGTCGCGGGTCCGGGACTCGGTGTCCGGCAATGTCTACGTCTACGACCTGGCCGCCGAGGGCATCCCGGCCGGGCGGCTCAACAAGAACGGATTCAACTGGAAGCCGCAGCCGTACGCGCCCGAGTTGATCACCGACGACGTCGCGCAGACCCTGGCGCAGTATCCGAACGGCGGCGAGAAGCTGGACCGCGCCGACCTCACCGTCAAAGAGGCGCCGAAGGGCGCCCGCGACTACTTCTCGGACAAGACCGCCGACGGCACCACCCTGCCCTACGAGGACATGCTGAAGCTGCCCGGCCCCGCCTACACGGCGGTCGACCCCGCGCTCAAGGAGCGCTCCGCCACGTGGGCCCCGCCCGGCGGGACCGCCGACAACACGACGTACGAGACCGACGGCTGGCTGTCCGGATATTTCGGCAACAACTATGCCAACGACCGCGTACGCATCGACTCCGTCAACGGTGACGAGCTCAGGACCCGCTACCCCACGATGTACGCCGCCACGGACAAGTGGACGTCGTTCGTGGCCCAGAACGTGCTGAGCGAGCTGGACGCCGAGGGCGAGTACTACATCGACCGCTGGAACGGCGGCGACTCCCTCTACTACTACCCGCCCGGCGGCACGGTCGAGGGCAAGCGGATCAGCCTGACCTCCTTCGACGCCCCCTTCTTCACGCTGGAGAACGTCAAGGGGGTGACGCTCAAGGGGCTGAAGCTCAACGGCACGACCGGCACCGGCGTACGCCTGCTCGACGCGGAGTCGTGCACCATCGACGGCCTGGAGATCCTCAACGTCAGCATGGACGCGGTCGCGATCGGCGAGGCCAACGACGCGATCACGGCTATCGCCGAGTACCGCACGAGCCGGGGCGGCCACCGCAACCGGGTGGTCAACAGCAGGCTGCACGACCTGGGCGGCGGCGGGGTGTTCACGGCCGGCGGCGACCGCGACTCGCTCGAGCGCGGCGACCATGTCGTGGAGCACAACGAGATCTACGACTTCTCCAAGCTCGCCACCTACACCCCGGCGGGCTACCTGTACGGCGTCGGCAACACCTTCAGGTACAACAACGTCCACGACGCGCCACACATGGCCATCCAGATCATGGGCAACGACATGGAGGTGAGTCACAACAGGTTCGAGAACCTCGTGACGAACGCCTCGGACCAGGGGGTGATCTACGCGGGCCGCGACTACACGTACCTGAACAACGTGATCTCCTACAACCTGTTCAGGAACGTCGGGCCGAAGGGCAACCAGGCCGTCTACATGGACGACGGGATGTCGGGGATGGTGATCCACCACAACTTCTTCGACGGGGCCCAGCACGGCCTGTTCTACCAGTCGGGGCACAGCAACGTCGCGACCGACAACGTGTTCAAGGACGTGACGTACGTCGGTCACGACAAGCTCTACCACGAGAGCGGCGGGCGGCTGCCGGTGCCCAACTCCAAGGTCGTGGTCGAGCGCTTCAACGACATGCTGAAGGCCGGCGACGGCACCGGCTTCACCAACACGCGCGAGAACGTCGAGAAGTGGTACCGGCACTACGGCCGCCAGTACCCGAACATCCGGTCCTGGTACGTCCCGGCGGACGCGAGCGGGCAGATCTGCACCGCCGTCGGCACCACGGAGTGCACGGAGGAGTACGTCTGGCGCGACCCGGACTCCGTGTACGTGCCGTCCCACAACGTGCTGACCCGGTCGGTGAGCATCGCGTCGGGCGGCTTCGCCTACACCGACGACGCCGGCGGCCTGAGCAACAAGACGTTCAACCCCGGCTTCGACTCCTTCAACGTCAGGAAGGACACCGCCGCCGGCTTCGCCTTCGACCCGGCGACGGGGAAGTTCGACGCGGCCGCCACGCCGCTGAACTCGGCCGAGGGCTTCGGCCGGAGATGGGTGCGGGAGTGGAACGCGCGCTTCACCCTGGAGGGCATCGGGCCTCACTGACTCCACGACTGACAGAAAAGCGGCGCCATGTAAAGATCGAGACTCGGCGAACCCTTCTTTCGGAATTGAGCAAGATCTGCTTCTGCCCTTCCCGATGGTTTCGGGTCATCGTGAGGACGTGCATCCGACCCCCCGGCAACAGGAGCAGGTCCTCATGGTCAGACGGTCCCGCACGCTACTCGCCGCTTTCGCCCTCTCTGTGATCACCGTACTCGGGTTCGCCTTGCCCGCCCACGCGGTGACCTTGGAGCAGAAGCTCGCCGCTCTTTCCGGTTTCTCGCAGCCCACGGCCGCCAGCGCCTCGTCCTGGCGGGCGGCCTGGGAGAACCAGGCCGCGTGGGCGGACTACGCCTTCGACTGGTCGACCGACCTGTGCTCGAGCAGCCCGGACCAGCCGCTCGGCTTCGATTTCCGGATGCCGTGCAGAAGGCACGATTTCGGTTACCGCAACTACAAGGACGTGAGCCAGTTCCCGGCGAACAAGTCGCGCATCGATGACTCGTTCTATTACGACATGAAGCAGGTGTGCGCCAAGTACTCGGGCGTCTCCAAGTCCACCTGCAACGGCCTGGCCTGGACGTACTACCAGGCGGTCAAGGAGTTCGGGAACCTCAACGTCACCCAGGAGCAGATCCAGGAAGTGCAGCAGGAGGCGCAGCTGAGCGCCCAGAACGCGGAGAGCACGGAGAGCGTCGAATCCTGACAACGAAAAGGGCGGGGATGCCTTGGCATCCCCGCCCTTTTCGTGCGGTGCGCCGCCAGGGACTCGAACCCCGGACCCGCTGATTAAGAGTCAGCTGCTCTAACCAACTGAGCTAGCGGCGCTTGCAGAGAGGAATATACCGGTGATCCGCATCCTGGTCGAATCGGTAGCAGGCGGGCCTGTCGGGCGGTCAAGGCTAGAATAAAGTTCGGCCCCCGGCTCCGGCAGACAGGATCATCGATGTTCGACTCTCCCGCCGAGGTGGCGGAGCGGCTCGCCGCCGTCGACTACCTCTCCGACGACGCCATCTCCACCTCGGTGTTCCTGGCCGCGGCGCTGGGCAAGCCGCTGCTGGTCGAAGGCCCCGCGGGCGTGGGGAAGACGCAGCTGGCCAAGGCCGTGGCCCTGGCGACCGGGGCCGAGCTGATCAGGCTGCAGTGTTACGAGGGGCTCGACGAGGCCAGGGCCCTGTACGAGTGGAACTACAAGAAGCAGCTGCTCAGGATCCAGGCCACCAGCGCGGACGACGACATCTTCTCCGAGGAGTTCCTGCTGGAGCGGCCGCTGCTGAAGGCGATCAGGGCCGCCGGCCCGACCGTGCTGCTCATCGACGAGACCGACAAGGCAGACGTCGAGGTCGAAGGGCTGCTGCTGGAGCTGCTGTCGGACTTCCAGATCACGATCCCGGAGCTGGGCACGATCGCCGCCACGCGCCGGCCGTACGTGGTGCTGACCTCCAACGCCACCCGCGAGCTGTCCGAGGCGCTCAAGCGGCGCTGCCTCTACCTGCACCTCGAATACCCCACCCCCGAGCGGGAGCGGGACATCGTGCTCAGCCAGGTGCCGGGCATCCGGGCCGACCTGGCCGAGCGGCTGGCCAGGACGGTGGCCACGCTGCGGGCGCTGGAGCTGAAGAAGGCGCCGTCGGTGGCCGAGACCGTCGACTGGGCCAACACGCTGCTGGCGCTCGGGCGGGACGACCTCGACGAGGCCACCGTGGCCGGGACGCTGGGCGTGGTGCTCAAGCACGCCTCCGACCAGGCGCGGGCGGTCAAGGAACTGGGGTTGCCGGATGTCGCTGATCGATAGGCATGTCGGGTTCGTGCGGGCGCTGCGCGAGGCCGGGATCCCGGTGTCGGTGGCCGAGGGGCTGGACGCCGCGCACGCGCTGCGGGTGATCGAGCTGAGCGAGCGGGAGTCGCTGCGCGCCGCCTACGCGGCCACGCTGGTCAAGAAGCCCGCGTACCGGCCGGGGTTCGACGTGCTGTTCGACCTGTGGTTCCCGGCCTCGACGTCCGGCATGCACACCGAGCGCGCCGAGCGGCCGATCGGCCTGGAGACGGCGCCCGTCGAAGAGCTGCGCGACCATCTCGCCCGGCTCCTGACCGGCGGCACCGACCAGGAGCTGCGCGAGTTCGCCCAGGCCATGGTGGGGCGCTTCGGCCACCAACCGGCCGCCACCCCCGGGCGGCAGAACTGGTTCTCCTACAGCGTCATGCGCGCCCTCTCCCCCGAGACGCTGATGGCCCGCATCCTCCAGAACGTCCTGCAGGGCCAGGAGCGCGGCGGCCTGGCCGAGAAGAACGCCCGCAGGACGGTCTACGACAACACCCGGCGCTTCGAGGAGGCCGTGGCCACCGACGTGCGCCGCCGCATCGCCGAGGACTCGGGGATCGAGCGCATCGCCCGCTCCGCCGTCCGGCCCCCGCTCGACCAGATCGACTTCCTCCGCATCACCAAGGCGGATCTGGCCAGGCTGCGCCGCGAGGTCCATCCGCTGGCCAGACGCCTGGCCACCCGCCTGACGATCAAGCAGCGCAAGGGCAGGCGCGGCCGCCTCGACTTCCGCAGGACCGTGCGGGCCTCGCTGCAGAGCGGCGGCGTGCCGCTGACCACGCACTTCAGGCCACCGCGGCCGCACAAGCCCGAGCTGGTCATCCTCTGCGACACCAGCGACTCGGTCTCGTCGTTCGCCCACTTCACGCTGCTGCTCACGTACGCGCTGAGGGAGCAGTTCACCAAGGTGCGGGCGTTCGGGTTCGTGGACACGGTGGACGAGATCACCCGGTTCTTCGTCCCCGGCGCCGACGTGGTCGAGGCCATGACCAGGCTGACGAATGAGGCCGACATGGTGCGCTTCGGGCGTACCAACTACGGGCACTCGCTGGAGCGCTTCGCCGAGCGGTACGGCGACGCCATCGGGCCCAGGACCTCGCTGCTGATCCTGGGCGACGCCCGCTCCAACTACCAGCCGCCCGCCCTGGACGTGCTCAGGTCGCTCGTGGGCCGCTCGCGGCACGCGTACTGGCTCAACCCCGAGCCCGTGGCGCAGTGGGACACGGGAGACTCGGTCGCGAGCGAGTACGGAGCGGTCGTCCCCATGCACGAGTGCCGCAACGTCGCCCAGCTCACGGCCTTCATCGAGACGCTGGCCTGAAGCCTGAGGCGCCGGCCTGAAGCCGCCGGCGCCGGCCTGAAGCCTCAGGCGCGGTGCAGCTCCCTGGCCGCGGTGCGGGTCAGCAGCTCGATCTGCTCGGCGTTGAGCGCGACGTGGTCGGCCGACTTGATCACCTTGGCCGCCAGCCGCGGCTTGAGCAGCATCAGGCCCTCGGCGACCACGATGCCGCCCTTGGGCAGCAGCCCGCAGTGGACGGCGAGCAACGGCGTGATCGTCACCGGGATGCGCGTCTCGCGGCTCAGCAGCTCGGCGAACGCCTCGGAGGCCTCCACCAGCGGCTTGGCCGTCTTGGTGCCGTACTTCTCACCGAAGAACAGCCGGCCGGCGTAGCAGGCGATCTCGGTGTCGGGGCTCCAGGACTCGTTGTCGATGATCCACAAGCCGCCCGGGCCGATCACCAGGTGGTCGATCGACGCCTGGCCACGGATGGCGCGGCCGTCGAGCACGGTGTAGCCGAGGCGGCCGAGAGACCTGCGCAGCAGCTTCCCGGTGATCGCCTCTCCCTTGCGCGCACCGCGCCACACGGCCGTCGCGTGGAAGGAACGCCAGTCGAGGAGCCAGTCGCCCGCCGCCACGAGCCCGGCCAGGAGCAGGCCGAACAGCGGAGCGGCCCCGGACATGCCGAACCTCAGCGCGAGCGCCACCCCGATCACGAAGCCCACGGCCGCCTTGACATACCTGGACTTGCGCCGGTTGGACGCGTCCTCACGCCAGAACTTCTCGTACCACCACTGCGGAGAAGACCCTGTGTACTTCTCGTCTGGTTGCACATAGATAGAGCCACCGGGCACGGCAAACCCCCAATGTAGATGTGATGCAGGATCTGCCACGCCGAAGATCCCTCGCCAGTCAAGGGATACCCGCCCCTCAACCAAGGCGAGCCTAAGGTGACGTAATTAGTACCCGCAAGACCAGCAAATGACCTCAACCGACCAGTCGGTATGCTAAAGCAGGTGACAAAGGGGGACATGTGAAAGAGGAACCGGTCAGACAGCGACTGCTCGCCGAGGCGACCCGTCTGTTCGCCGAGCGCGGCTTCGAGAGCACCTCCGTCCAGGAGATCGTCGTGGCGGCCGGCGTCACCAAGGGCGCCATGTACCACTACTTCGACTCCAAGGACGACCTGCTGCACGAGATCTACGGCCGGGTGCTGCGCATGCAGATGGACCGGCTGACGCGGATCGCCGACGGCCCCGGCGACGTGCGGCAGCGCCTGTACCAGGCCGCGGCCGACGTCGTGGAGACCACGGCCGCGAACCTGGACGATTCCAAGATCTTCTTCAGGTCGATGCACCTGCTCGCGCCCGAGACGCAGAAGACCGTACGCGCCGAGCGCCGCCGCTACCACGAGCGCTTCCGCGGCCTCGTGGCCGAGGGCCAGCGCGAGGGCGTCTTCAGCGACCGGGTCCCGGCGGAGCTGATCGTCGACTACTTCTTCGGCTCGGTGCACCACCTGGGCTCGTGGTTCCACGTGGACGGGCCACTGACCGGCGCCCAGGTGGGCAGGCACTTCGCCGACCTGCTGCTCACCTCACTCGGGGCCGGGCACGTCGACGAGTGAGGCCAGCGCCGCGCGGTGGTCGCCGGGCGTGCCCAGCGCGATCTCCGCGGCTTTGGCGCGCTTGAGGTAGAGATGCACGGGATGCTCCCACGTCATCCCGATCCCGCCGTGGAGCTGCAGGGCCTCTTCGGCGGCGTGCACGGCCACGCCAGCGTTCCACGACTGGGCCACGGCCACGGAGAGCGCCGAGCCGTCGGTCGCGGCGCTCCGGGCGGCGGCCCTGGCCCGTACGACGTCCAGCCACAGGTCCGCCAGCCGGTGCTTGATCGCCTGGAAGGAGCCGATCGGCCGGGCGAACTGGTGGCGTTCCCTGACGTAGGCGAGCGTCGTGTCGAGGCACCATTCGGCCACCCCGAGCTGCTCGGACGCCAGCAGCCCCGCCCCGAACCTGAGCACCTCCGCCAGGTCGCACTCCCCCACGTCCCTGGCCTCGGCCCCGTCGAAGGTGACGGTCGCGACGGGCCTGGTCTGGTCGAGCGACGGCACGACCTGGACGAGCGCATCCCCTTCCACGGCGTGCAGCCTGCCGCCGACGGGCACCAGCAGCACGTCGGCCACGTCGGCCCCGGCCACCCCGGTGACGATCCCGGTCAGCCGCCCGTCCTCGAGCCGCACGGCCGCGCCCGCCCGGTACGGGGAGGCCGCGAACGGCATGACGAGGGCGGCGGTCTTCCTGCCCTCGGCCAGCTCCTCCAGCAGCGCGTCACCGGTCGGCAGCAGCGCGCGGGTGGCCAGCACCGAGCTGGTGAAGAACGGCACCGGCGCCACTCCCCTGCCCAGCTCCTCCAGCACGACGGCCGCCTCGCTGGCCGACGCCCCGGCGCCGCCGTACTGCTCGGGGATGAGCAGCCCGGCCACCCCGATCTCGCCCGCCAGCGTCTTCCACAGGTCCAGGTCGTACGGCTCGGACTCGATCCGCTTGAGCACGGCGGCGGGCGGGCAGCGGTCGGCGAGCAGCCCGCGCACCGCGGCCCGCAGCTCCTCCTCGACCTCTGAATACAGAAGGGTGGTCATCGCGGCAGGTCCTTCCAGGGCACGTCCTTGTCGACGCGGGGCTCTGAGGGCAGGCCGAGCACCCGCTCGGAGATGATGTTGCGCAGGATCTCGGACGTGCCGCCCTCGATCGAGTTGCCCTTGGCCCGCAGGTAGCGGTAGCCGGGGCCGCGGCCGTAGAAGTCGACGTCCTCGGAGCGGCGGAACGTCCAGTCGTCGTAACCCAGGTCCCGCCCGAACTCCACCTCGAAGCCGGACAGCGCCTGGTTGAGCTTGGCGAACGACAGCTTCATGCCGGACCCCTCGGGCCCCGGCTGGCCGGCGGCGAGTTGCTCGCGCAGCCGCGCCCCGGACAGGCGGGTGACCTCCGACTCCACCCAGAGCGACAGCAGCCGCTGGTGCAGGTCGTGGGTGCGCAACTCGGGGTGGGCACGCCAGGAGTCGACCACGACGCCGACCATGCCGCCGCCGCGCCGCACGGGGGCGCCGCCGATGGCGACGCGCTCGTTCATCAGCGTGGTCTGCGCGACCCGCCAGCCGTCGCCGACCTCGCCGAGCCGCAGCTCGTCGGGGAGCCGCACGCCGGTCAGGAACACCTCGTTGAACTCGGCCTCACCGGTGACCTGCCGCAGCGGCCGCACCTCGACACCCGGCGCGTGCATGTCGCAGATGAAGTACGTCATGCCGCGGTGTTTCGGCACGTCCGGGTCGGTACGGGTGACGAGGATGGCCCACCTGGAGTGATGGGCGCCGGACGTCCACACCTTCTGGCCATCGATGACCCATTCGTCCCCGTCCCTGACGGCGCGGGTCGCGAGCGTGGCCAGGTCGGATCCCGCGCCGGGCTCGCTGAAGAGCTGGCACCAGATCTCCTCGCCGGTCCACAGCGGCCGGAGGAAGCGGCGTTTCTGCTCCTCCGTCCCGAACGCCAGGACCGTCGGGGCCGCCATCCCGAGCCCGATGCCCTGGACGCCGACGTTGAGCTGCGGCGTGCCGGCCAGCTCCCGCTCCACGACCAGTTGCAGCTCCCGCGACGCACCCAGCCCGCCGAGCCCTTCGGGGAACCACACCCAGGCCAGCCCCGCGTCGAACCTCGCCCGCAGGAACTCCAGCCGGTCCCCGTCCGGGTCGTGCTCCGCGAGGAACGCCGCGACCCGCTCCTTGATCTCCGCCTCGTTCACATGTACCTCTTCAGCTCGCGATAGGCCAGGGACCGCTTGTGCACCTCGTCGGGGCCGTCCGCCAGGCGCAACGAGCGGGCGCCCGCCCAGAGCCCCGCCAGGGGGAAGTCCTGCGAGACGCCGCCCGCACCGTGCACCTGGACGGCCTTGTCCAGGATCCACTCCACGGCGATCGGCGTGGAGATCTTGATGGCCTGGATCTCGGTGTGCGCGCCCTGGTTGCCCACCGTGTCCATGAGCCAGGCGGTCTTGAGCACGAGCAGGCGCAGCTGCTCGATCCTGATCCGCGACTCGGCGATCCACTCCTGGATCACGCCCTGCTGGGCGACGGGCTTGCCGAACGTCGTCCGGGCCAGGGCCCGCCGGCACATCAGCTCCACGGCGCGCTCGGCCATGCCGATCAGGCGCATGCAGTGGTGGATGCGGCCGGGGCCGAGCCGGGCCTGGGCGATGGCGAAGCCGCCGCCCTCCTCGCCGATCAGGTTCTCCACGGGCACGCGTACGTCCTCGAACACGATCTCGGCGTGGCCGCCGTGGTCGGCGTCGGTGTAGCCGAAGACGTGCATGCCGCGCTTGATGTGCAGCCCGGGTGTGTCACGGGGCACCAGGATCATGCTCTGCTGGCGGTGCTTGGGCGCGTCCGGGTTCGTCTTGCCCATGACGATGAAGATCTTGCAGTTGGGGTTCATCGCGCCGGAGATGAACCACTTGCGGCCGTTGATGACGTACTCGCCGCCATCGCGGACGATGGAGGTGGCGATGTTCGTGGCGTCCGAGGAGGCCACGTCGGGCTCCGTCATCGCGAACGCGGAGCGGATCTCCCCGTCGAGCAGCGGCCGCAGCCACTCCTTGCGCTGCCACTCGCTGCCGAACATGGAAAGGACCTCCATGTTCCCGGTGTCGGGCGCGGCGCAATTGGTGGCCGTCGGGGCGATGGTGGGGCTCCGGCCCATGATCTCCGCCAGCGGCGCGTACTGGAGGTTCGTCAGGCCGGCACCGTGCTCGCCCGGGAGGAACAGGTTCCACAGGCCGCGCTTCCTGGCCTCGTCCTTCAGGTCCTCCATGAGGGGCGGCGGGCTCCAGCCGCTGACCGCCGCCTGCTCCTCGAAGGGGGCCTCGGCGGGGTAGACGCATTCCTCCATGAATCGCAGCAGTCGTTCGCGCAGGTCCTCGGTGACGCTGTCAAAGGCGAAGTCCATGCCTGCGAGCCTACCGACCGGCCGGTATGAGTGTCGACAGGTGGTTCCCCACAAAAGGGTGCAGGTGGCCATAATCGGGACTTCGCAGGCGCCCCTAGAGTTGCCTGCCATGACCGCGAAGCTGCCTGCCCCCGTGGTGCTCGAGAACGGCGTCGTCCGGCTCGAACCGCTCACCCTCGACCACGTTCCCGACCTGTTCGCCGCCTCCGGCGCCGACGAGGAGGTCTGGCGCTGGCTGCCCGCGCCCGCGCCGCGGTCCGAGGAGGAGCTGGGGAAGGTCGCCCTCGGGCTGATGACCGACGACAACCACGTCCCCTTCGCGGTGGTGCTCAAGGAGAGCGGGCGGGCCGTGGGCTGGACCACGTACGGCGACGTGCCGGGCTTCGACGCCAGCATCGAGATCGGCTGGACGTGGTACGGCCGATCGGTGTGGCGCACGGCCGTGAACACCGGCTGCAAGGTCCTGCTCATCGACCACGCCTTCGCGTTCGGCTACAACCGCGTCCTGCTCAAGACCGACCACCTCAACCTCCGGTCGCAGAACGCCATCAAGCGCATCGGCGGGGTACACGAGGGAACGCTGCGGCGGCATCGCAAGCGGCCGGACGGCACCTGGCGCGACACGGTCTATTTCGGCATCCTCGAAGAGGAGTGGCCGCAGCACCGGGCCCGCTTGGACCGTTAAGGGGTGTATGACTGATCGGCTGGGAGGCTACTGGCTCGGCGCCCGGCTCGACGGCGGCGGGCACGTCATCGTCCGCGAGGCCTACGACGAGTCGGGCACGCGGCATGCGCTGGGAGTGCCCTGCCTGCCGGACGCCGAGGCCCGCGCCAGGCTCGCCACCGCCGCCTCGGCGGCCGGGCGCGTGCGGTCGCTGTCGGTCGCCAGGCTGACGGAGGCTCGCTTGGACGGCGATCCGCCCTACCTGGTCGGCGAGTACGTCCCCGGCCCCACCGTGCGGCAGGTCGTGGACCGGCACGGCCCGTACACGGGCGACGCCCTCTACCGCCTGGCCACCGCCGTGGCCACCGCGCTGGCCGCGGCCCACGAGGCGGGCGCGGTGCACGGGTCCCTCACCCCCGACAAGGTCATCCTGGGCACCGAGGGGCCGCGCCTGGTCGGCCTGGGCTGGTGTCTCCCCCGGGAGCCGGCGGTACCGGCCGCGGACGTGCACGCCTGGGGGCGGCTGCTGATCTTCGCCGCCTACGGCCCGGACGAGCGATCAGGCCACGGCGAGCGGCTGGACCGCCCGTTACGCGGGCTGGTGGCCGCCGCCCTGCAGCGAGATCCCGAACGCCGCCCGAGCGCCCACCAGCTCCTCCTCTCCCTCCTCGACGCCCCGCAATCCCAGCAGGGCCGCCTGCTGCCCCCCGAGCCCGTCTCCGACCCGCCGCTGGGCGTCCGCGCCGAGACCGTGTACGCGCGACTCAGCCCGGCCGAGCAGGACCTGGTGCCGGACGTCTTCCTCCGCCTGGTGGACCTGGACTCCGACGGCTCCGACATCATCGGCACCACCTCCAGAACCGACCTGGTCGCCGGCCGCGCCACCGACGAGGTGACCTCGATCGACGGGGTGCTGGAGGCGTACGGCAAGGCAGGCCTCCTCACTGAAGGTGACGACTCGCCGGCGATCACGTACGCGGCGCTCCTGCGGGCCTGGCCGCGGCTGCACGAGTGGCTGGACGGCGAGCGCGACGGACTGGCCGTGCACAGGGAGCTGGCGCGGGCGGCCCGGCGGTGGGAAGCGGGCGGGCGGCGGGAGGCGGCGCTGTTCCGTGGGGAGCCGCTGGACAGGGCACTGGCGTGGGCGGCCAGCGGCCGGAGGCGGGTGACGCTGAGCGCCGGCGAGCAGACGTTCCTGGACGCGGGGCTCGCCAGGGTACGCCGGAGGTCGCGCAGGCGGTGGACGGTCATGGCGGGGCTGCTGTCGGTGGTGATGCTGCTCGCCCTGTGGCAGCGGGGCGCCGCCGACGGACGCCTGGACCAGGCGATGGCGAAGGTGGCGGCGTCCCGGGCGGAGGCGCTGCGGCTGGCGGACCCGGTGACGGCCCGCAAGCTCAGCCTCGCCGCGTGGCGCCTGGCCCCGATCCCCGAGGCGCGCCGGGCGTTGACGTCGGCGGATCCGGCGGTGGACGTGTTCGCCGACCCGTACGCGGGCCCCCGCTCCCTCCACGCCATCAGCGACGACGGCTCCCGCCTCGCCGCACTCGACGAGGGAACCCTGCGGGTGTACGACACCCCCTCCCGCCGCCTGCTCGCTGAAACGGCGGGCCCGGTCCAGACCGTGCGCGCCATGGCCTGGTCCCCCGACGGCCACACGCTGGCCCTCGTCGGCGTCGACCGCTCGTACCTCTGGGACACCACGTCCGGCGACGGCGTCGGCCCGCCCTTCGGCCGTGGCCTCGGCGCACCGGGGGAACAGTCGGCATGGTTCAGCCCGGGCGGCGGCCTGCTGTTCGCGGCGGCCCGGCTGTCGGGCGAGCGCTGGGCGTGGGACCTGAGGGAGCGGCGAGCCGCGTTCGTGGGCGAGTACGCGGTGGTGGGCCCCGGGGACCGGGTGGCGCTGGTCTTCGCCGGCAATCGTTCGGAGGTCCGCCGCCCGCCCCGGGTCTCCCGCGCACCGTGGCTGGACCGGATGCCGTGGGAGTACACGACGTTCGCCCCGGACGGCGAGCGGGTGGCGATCGCCGAGGAGAGCGGGATCCAGATCTACGGCCTCGACGGAGTGCCCACCCGGTCCACCCGGCTGCGTCCCTCGCCGGGCCACCTGCGGTTCAGCCCGGACGGACGGCTGCTCGTCAGCACGGACAGCGATCGGGTACGGGTCTGGCGGCTCGATGACGGCACCGGCACGCCGGTGGCCGACAGGGCGGTGCCCGCGGCCGGCGTCGACCGGGCGGCGCAGGCCACGATCACCGGGGACGGACGGCGGCTGCGGGTCCTGGCCGGACACGGAATCGTGCTGACCATCGATCTGGCACCCGGGCCCGCGCCCCGGGATCACGCCGCGTACATCTGCTCCCGGTACGGCGCCCTCTCCCCGCAGGAGTGGTCGCGGCACCTGCCCGAACTGCCGCACCGCGACACCTGCTGACCACGGACGAAGGGTCAGCTGGCCTGGGAGGTCGCGGACACCGGCTCGGGGGCCGACTTGGGCTGCGTGGGGGTGGGGTGGGAGTGGTCGGGGGCGAGGCGGCCGAGGGTGATCGTGCCGCCGATGGTGAGCGCGCTGGCCAGGATGGCGGGGATCGCGGTGGAGGGGTTGGTCGGCAGGGGCTCGCCGAGGAGGATCACGCCGGCGAGGACCGAGGTGATGGGGTCGATGACCTGTACGCCGGCGTACGCGATGCCGAAGTAGCCGACCGCGTACGAGCGCTGCAACAGCACCACCGCGCAGACCAGCAGCACGGGCACGGCGAGCGTGAACCAGTGCACCAGCCGGCCCCAGTCCCCCTCCATGCCGCCCCCGACGACCCGGACGAACGTGGACACGCTCGCCGTCACCACGCCCGCGCCCACGGACAGCAGTAACGCCCTGCTCGGCCCGTGCACCCGGGCCGCGATCAGCTGCGTCACCAGGACGATCACGCCGATCACGGCCAGGAACACGAGCGCGGCGCCGTCACTCAGTCTCGGCGTCACGTTGTGGTGCGGCACCAGGAGCATGAGCCAGAGCAGGCCCACCGCCACCGCGATCGAGCCGAAGATCTCCGCGCGGTACGGCTTGCGCCCGTACATGAACGCGGCCAGCGGCACGGCGAACACCAGCGTGGCGACGCTGATCGGCTGGACGGCCACCAGCGGGGCGAAACTCAGCGCCACGGCGTGCAGGCAGGCGCCGGTGAGGCCGATGGCGCCGCCGATCAACCAGCGGGGGCGCCGGACCAGCTTGAGCGAGGCGCCCCCGGCGACGGCCTCGTACTGTTGCAGGGCCGCGCCGAGTGCGTATCCAAGCGCTCCTGCCAGGGCGATGATCAGGCCGACCCAGGTCATGGGCGCCCGCGCAGGGGCATGGATCCTTCCAAGAGCATTCCTCTAGCTTATGAGGGAAGCAAAGCTGGCGAATCATACTTTTGGTGGATCGTTCGGGCGGAGCTGATCCCGGCCAGGACACATGTGTGACCGGCTGGGAAGAGGTCAGGAGCGGTCGGGGCAGACGCAGAACAGGTGGCCTGCGGGGTCCTGGAGGACGATCCAGCCGACGCCGTCCTCCGTGATCCCCGGCTGGAACTCAGGCTTCGTGGCCCCCAGGGCGACGTACTCCTCCGCCGCCTTCTCCACGTCCGGCACCCGGAAGTCCAGGTGGAACTGCTTGTCCGGGCTCGGCCAGGTCACCGGCTTGCGGTCGGGGATCCGGCCGAAGTAGATGCTGGTGGCGCCGTTCCCCACGGCCGCGTACTCGTCCTCCGCGTACTGGATCTCCCACCCCGTGATCTCGTGGTAGAACTCGGCCAGCTTCTTGGGCTCCGCGCAGTCGAGGGTAACGGCCAGGAGCTTTGCTTTCGTCGTCATGCGTCCATGGTTCCAGCCGTACCTGTCACCTTCTGTCAGGTACGGCTAGCCGCGGCGGGTGGCGGCCGTCACACGCTTGAGGATGCGGTCCCACTCCGTGCCGAACGGGTTGTCCTGCACCAGGTACGTCCAGGTGGCCGTCGGCCGCTTCAGGTCCGGCTCGGGCGCCTCGAAGGACTCCAGCGAGCGCCGCTCCACCTCCGCCAGCAGCGACTTGTACTCGGCCACCGCCTCCCGGTGGAACTCGTCGACCGGGCTCATCCGGCCCAGCGCGCGCAGGTGGATGCCCTCGCGCAGGTCCGTCAGGAACGCCAGGTGCTCGGTCCAGCAGCGGTCGATGGCGTGCAGGACGATCTGGCGGGCGGTCTCGTCCCTGGTGTCCTCCGGCAGGGCCTCCCAGCGTTCGGCATCGGCCGTGGACAGGGCCTTGGAGGCGGAGTCGCCGTGCAGGACCTTGTCGCGCCACTCCAGGATGAGCTCGCGCTGGTGCTCCAGGAGGCGGGTGTAGCGCCACGTGTTGCGGTGGATCTCCAGGTTGACGCCCTCGGCGACGCGCTGGGCATGGCCGACGAGGTACGCGCCGCGCCGGTGGCGGACGATGCCGTCGGCGTCGGCGGCGGGCGGCCGCTCGTCGGGGACGAACTGGGTGATCAGGTCGTCCTGCGTGCTGACGAAGAAGACCGAGCCACCCGGGTCGCCCTGGCGGCCGGCGCGCCCACGGAGCTGGTCGTCGAGGCGGCTGCTGGCGTGGCGGCCCGAGCCGATCACGTACAGGCCGCCCGTCTCGGCGACGCCGTCCCCGAGGCGGATGTCGGTGCCGCGCCCGGCCATCTGGGTGGAGACGGTGATGGCGTCGCGCTCCCCCGCCTTGGCGATGATCGCGGCCTCTTCGGCGTCGTTCTTGGCGTTGAGGACGACCGGCTCCATGCCGCGGCGCTGGAGGAGCTTGGCGAGGTTCTCCGATTCGGCGACGTCCAGCGTGCCGATGAGGATCGGCCGGCCGGTGGCGTGGATCTCCTGGATCTCCTCGACCAGGGCGGCGTCCTTGTCGGGGACGGTCGGGTAGATGCGGTCCGGCTCGTCCTCGCGCACGCAGGGCCGGTTGGGCGGGATGACCGCGACCTTGAGGCCGTAGAACTCGCCGAGCTGCTCGCTGACCGCCACCGCCGTGCCCGTCATGCCGCAGATCTCCGGATAGCGGCGGATCAGGCCCTGAACGGTGATCGAGTCGAGGATCTCGCCCTTCTCGCTCGGCGGCAGCGCCTCCTTGGCCTCCACGGCCGCCTGCAGGCCGTCGGGCCAGCGCTGGAGCAGCGCCACCCGGCCGCGCGAGGGGTTGATCAGCTGGACCTTGCCGTCGCGCACGATGTAGTCGACGTCGCGGGCGAGCAGCGCGTGGGCGTGCAGGGCCAGGTTGAGCTCGATGAGCGTGCCGGGCTCGTGCTCGTCGTAGAGCTCGACGCCGAGGAGGTTCTCGACGCTGTCGGCGCCCTTGGGGGTGAGGTAGACGTTGCGGGCCTGCTCGTCGATCTCGTAGTGGTAGCCGCGTACGAGCTGCCTGACCAGCGCCGCCATCTCCGGCACCGCGCTGCCGGGGTCGGTGGACCCGGCCATCACGAGCGGCACGCGGGCCTCGTCGACCAGCACGGAGTCGGCCTCGTCGATCAGGGCCACCTCGGGCGCGGGCACGATGATCTCGCCGGCCTCCGTACGGAGCCGGTCGCGCAGCACGTCGAACCCGATCTCGCTGACGGGCCCGTACGTGACGTCCTTCGCGTACGCCTCGCGCCGCTCCTCCGGCGTGGAGTTCTGGCCGATCCAGCCCACGGTGACGCCGAGCGCCTCGTAGAACGGGCCCATCCACTCGGCGTCGCGCCTGGCCAGATAGTCGTTCACCGAGATCACGTGGACATGCTTGCCCTGCAACGCGTAGCCGGCCGCCGCCATGGCGCCGGACAACGTCTTGCCCTCGCCGGTGGCCATCTCGGCGACCTTCCCGTCGAGGAGGGCCAAGGTGCCGAGCAACTGCACGTCGTACGGCCGCAGGCCCAGCGTCCTGTCGGCGGCCTCGCGTGCGATGGCGCAGAACTCGGCCAGATCGTCCATCTTCGGCTCGGGCAGCTCGTCGAGCTTGCGCAACCGATCGGCGCGACCTTCCGCCGCCTTGACGGTCTTCTCATAGGGGGTCAGGGGCACCCCTCCTGGACGATCCAAGAGGTTCCTGATAATTCCCTTTATTGAGGCCACAATTCCTCCAACGCACGCTTCGCCGACACCGTTCCCTCTTACAAGGGAGGGGAGCGGAGCGACGTTACGGCAAGCGCCGCCGTACCGGACATTAGCTCATCCGGGACGCTGCGCCGCCACATCGCTCATGTCCGAGTCACCCGGATTCAGCCCGTACGGCGAGGACTGTGACGGCGGCCAGCAGCAGCACGCACCCCGACCAGGCGAGAGGGGTGAGCCGCTCCCCGAACAGCACCACGCCGAGCACCGCCGCACCCACGGCCTCCCCGAGCGTGATGATCGACACCGTGGTGGCGCGCAGCGCGGTCAGGGCGCGGAAGAACAGGCCGTACGCGAGCGCGGTGGGCACCGCGCCCAGGTAGAGCAGCAGCGCCACGGACGGCAGGCTCACGTTCGGCACGACCCCCTCCACCAGCGCGAACGGCGCCAGGCACGCCGCCCCGACCACGAACCCGCCGATCGCCACACCCTGCGGATCGTCGCCCCCGTGCCTCCGGGAGAGGATCGTGACCCCGGCGTACCCGGCCGCCGAGAGCAGGGCGAGGCCGATGCCCGCGATGGAGGACGTGCGGGCCTGCAGCGCGGTCTCCCCGGTGAGGAGGACGAGCCCGACCAGGGCGGTGGCGAGGGCGGTGAGCGCGACGCGGCCGAGCGGCTCGCGGAGGAGGAAGCGGCTGCCCAGGGCGGTGAAGACAGGGGTGGCGCCCATCGTCACCACGGTCGCGATCGCCACGCCGGAGTGGGCGATCGCGGCGAAGTACGCGGTCTGGTAGACGGCCATTCCGGCGCCGATCAGCAGGATCCGGCCGTTGACCACGACGGGGCGGCGGGTGAGGAGGAGAAGGAAGGCGGCGCCGAGAAGGTAGCGCCACAGGGAGACGCCGACGGCGCCGAGGCCGCCGGACTCGAAGAGCAGCGAACCGGCGGCGCCGCCCGTGCCCCAGGCGGTCGCGGCCACGGACACGTAAAGGGCGCCCCGCCGGGCGGAGACATGGGTCATGACAGGAGTGCTCCGGATGGAGTGGTCGGAATGGGCCCGGTGTGCGGGCAGCAACCACCCCCGGATCGGTCAGACCCGGAATCTCAGGGAAGGCCGCCCGCTAGAGGGCGGGCGGCGGGGAGCAGATCAAGCGTCGGTGCACTCGCTCACCCTAGCGCGGCGCGGCGGAGGCTAGGGTTTGCGGGCCACGCCGCCCAGCAGGAGCTGTTCCCAGGTGGCCAGCGGGCCGGGCAGGCGCTCGTCCGGATGCCACTCGGGAAAGTGCACCACCCCGGGCTCCACCAGCGCCAGCCCGTCGAAGTACGCGGCGATGGAGTCCCGGTCGCGGAAGTACCCGGTGCCCATGGTGACGTGGAGCATGGCCTCCAGCGCCTGGGCCTTGGGGTTGTCCGAGGCCATCATGTTGGAGGCGGCCAGGTAGCTGTCCTTCGGCAGCGCGGACATGTACCGCCGGACCAGCCCGTGCGGGTCGTCCTGGTCCGGCAGCAGGTGCAGCAGGCCGATGATGAGAATCGCCGTGGGCTGGGCCGGGTCGATCAGGCGGCGCAGCGAGGGGTGGCCGAGCACGGCGTCCACGTCGCGGACGTCGGCGGTGATGGCGTCGGCGTACGGATTGCCGTTCAGGATGGCGCGGGCGTGCGGCTCGACCATGGGGTCGCTGTCGACGTACACCACCCTGGCCCTGGGGTCGGCGAACTGGGCCACCTCATGCGTGTTCTCCACCGTGGGCAGCCCGGCGCCCAGGTCGATGATCTGCCTGATCCCGGCCTCGCGGACGAGGAAGTCCACGACCCTGCCGATGAAGGCGCGGTTGCACCAGACGAGGTTCACCACCTCGGGCACCGTGTCCTTCAGCTTGCGGGCCACCGAGCGGTCGGCGGCGAAGTTCTCCATGCCGCCGAGCAGCGCGTCGTGTACCCGGGCCACGCTGGGCCGCGTCGGGTCGACCCCGGGTGGAGCCCACTCGTACTCTCCGCTGAGACTCAACCCCGCCCCCTTTGCGTGCTTTGACCGGGATCGTAGTCGCACTTGGGGGCTTAACGGGAAGAACGCATCAGATTGTGGGACGCCCCGCGACGAACACGCCCAGTGACGGAACGGCCGGCCGGCCGGACAGCAGGCGCTTGAACGCCGGTGCCAGCGGCCGCTCCACGAACCTGTGCACCAGGTACGCGGCCCCGCACATGACCGCGACGAGCGCGGCCAGCAGCACGTACTTGTTCACCGCGTCCCCCACCCGGTTGAACACGATGAACCCGATGTGCCCGTGCAGCAGGTAGAGCGGGTACGTGAGCGCGCCGGCCGTCACCAGCCACGGCCTGGCCAGCAGGCGGGTGGCCCGCAACGCCACGAGCGTCATGACGAGGAAGACGAGCACGACCACGGCGGTGATCACCGTGTGTGAGTACGACACCGCGTACCGCGAGCCGACGGCGTCGGCGTACCCGATGGCCCGGTAGACCGCGTTGCCCAGGCAGATCGGCACCAGCAGCGCGATCTGGCGGTTCAGCCCGAACTTGTAGAGCATGAACAGGGCCATCCCGGCGATGAAGTAGTGGGAGAACTCCGACTGCACGACCAGGTCGGCGAACCCGGGCAGCAGCCCCGTCTCCACCGCGAACGTCAGCCCCAGCCAGCCCCACAGCCCCGCCATGACCCGGCCTCGCGTCATCCCGATCCAGGTCAGGGCCAGGATGAGGAAGTAGAAGCGCATCTCGGCCCAGAGCGTCCAGTAGACGACGTCCACGTTCGCGATGTCCGGCACCGCCTGGAACATCGTCAGGTTCGCCAGCACCTGCGGCAGCGTCACCTGGAACAGCCCCTGCCCCAGCGTCACGGTGACCACGGCGGTGACCGCGATGCCCACCCAGTACGCGGGGTAGAGCCGCACGGCCCGCGACACCACGAACGAGCGCGGGCTCCTGCCCCACGCGCTCATCAGCACCACGAACCCGCTGATCAGGAAGAACAGGTCCACGCCCAGGTAGCCGTACTTGGACCAGGAGCTCTCGGCGGCGAAGGCCACCGGGCTGTTGCCGCCGGCCCAGCCGGAGAACGTGTAGTGGAAGAGCACGACGCAGAGCGCCGCCAGCAGCCTGAGGCCGTCGATCTCGTAGAGCCGGTCTGAGCTGGTTCGCATGGGTTCCACCCCCTCCTGTTCATGGAGAGGGTGCGCCCGGCCGCTTGCCGCTCGCCTGCATGCAAGTGCTTTGCAAGACGTTTACGCGGCCGTGGCCGGAAGGCAGGAGTCGGGCGAGAGCTACATCATCGTCGACACCGGCCCCTGGATCTTCGGTAAGAAGGTCATGCTCCCGGCACAGGTCATCATGAGCATCGACCCTCAGGAGCGCAACGTGTACGTGGCGCGCACCAAGGCCGAGATCAAGGACGCTCCCGAGTTGGACGAGGGCAGGTTCAAGGAACCCGAGTACCGGACGCGGCTGGGCGACTACTACGGCCGGCTCGTGTAACTGACCTGCCGCAACAGAAGGGCCGCGCCCCCAGGGGCGCGGCCCTTCTGTTGCGTGTCACGGCCATTTCGGGTCGCCCTTCGGCTCGATCGGGCCCTTCAGCACGTCCAGCCGCTCCAGGAGCGTGATGAACGTCATCGCGTACGGCGAGTCCTGGAGCACGGCGGCCACGCGCGGCCAGTCGACCTGCTCGCGCAGCGCGCGCACCTGGGCCAGCAGCGCCCCGTAGTCGCAGGCGTGCTCCGACAGCGGCAGCAGCCACGAGATGACCAGGTCGGTGGCCTCCAGCACGGGCACGATCACGGCGGACGCCTTCAGCGGCTCGGCCCGGTCCAGCAACTCGTCGGTGATCGGCTGGTCGGACACCCGGAAGATCAGGTCCACCAGCCGCCCCTCGTCGTACGCCTTGACCAGCCAGTCCTCCGGCGGCTTGGCCGTCTGGAAGCCGATCCCGCGCAGCGCCTCCAGCGCGGTCGGCACGTCGTGCTCGGTCAGCATGAAGTCGACGTCGTGCAGCGACGGTGCGGCGCCTCTCGCGTAAGCCGCGCATCCGCCGGCCAGCGCGAATTTCACCCCGGCGTCCTTCAGCCCTGAGCTGGCACGCTTGAGCGTGTCGAGGATGGCGTCGGTGACAGCGTGACCGTGGCTCGTCATGTTTTCGGGCTACCCAAACGATCGTCAACTAGGCGTTGGATGCCGGGGTCTCTTGCCCATTAATCAGGGAAAAAACATGTTATGCGAACCCCCCTTAGGGCAGTGGCAGACCCATGGCTACTTTGCTCTGGATCATCGCGGTAATACTGGTCATCTCCGGGATCTACGTGATCCTGGCCAGGCGCGACCTCCTCTGGGGGATCGTGCTCATCGTCCTCGGATTCCTGGTCGGACCTGGCGGAGTCAGCATCTTCAACGTATAAGTTCCGCGCTCCCGAGGGCATGGGGAGCGTGTGAACACATATCCGCCGTTCACCCGCTTCGAAACCGGAGCAGCATCGGCGAGAGTACGTGAACAACTGGCGCGGCTGCGGCACCGCAGGCGCTCAAAATCCGGGTACGCGGGATGCTGGAGGCCGTCCCACGCCTCGGCCCTCTGCCTGACCCCCTTCAAAGACTCACTGGGTCGCGTGGTCGACTTCCGCATCCTGGCGGCCAACCGCCACTCCAGGACCGTGTCCGGGCACCCCGCCGGCGAGCCGGCCGGGTGCCGGGCCACGTTGAACGACCCGAAGGAGCGCACCTACGCCTGGACGAACGCCGGGGCGCCCCGCCCCCGTACTGATCGGGGGCGGCAGCGCCGCGCAGGTCGAGGGGGTGTCGGGGATGATGCTGGGGGCGTTCGACGTGACCGAGGACGACATCTGCCTCCTGGCCGCGATGGTCCTCTAGAACCCGGTCTCGCAGTCGAGGCAGTAGACCGCGTAGGCCCGGCCCAGCACCGGCAGCGCCACGTTACGGACCCTGATGCCGCCCGGCGTCATGCCCTTCTCGCTGCCCTTGTGCGCGTGGCCGTGCAGGATCAGGTCGGCGCCCGCCGTGTCGACCGCCTCCGCCAGCAGGTAGCTGCCCAGGAACGGGTAGATCTCGTGCGGCTCCCCCTCCAGCGTCTCCTTGATCGGGGAGTAGTGCGACAGCACCACGCGCTTCTCGGCCACGATCTCCTTCAGCGCGACCTTCCAGGACTCGGCGATGTAGCGGGTGTGGGCGACGAAGTTCTTGATCTCCCGCTCGCCGAACTCGCTGGCGCACTTGCCCGCGAACCCGCCGCCGAACCCCTTGCCGCCGACCACGCCCAGCTTCCTGTCGCCGCACTGGACGACGGCGCCGTCGTCGTCGAGCACCACGACGCCCGCGTCGCGCAGCTCGCCGGCGATCTCGTACTGCAGGTCGGAGTGGTAGTCGTGGTTGCCGAGCACCGCGACGACGGGGATCGGCAGGCCGCGCAGCTCGTCGGCCACGACCCGCCCCTCCTCCAGCGTGCCGTGCCTGGTCAGGTCGCCGGCCAGCATCAGCACGTCCGCGCGTTCCTCGATGCCCACCAGTCTCTTGCGGTACTGGCCTCTGTCGTCCTCCCCCAGGTGGATGTCTCCGACGGCCGCGATACGCAGGTCAGTCAAGACGCTCATCCTCCCCCGGCTCACTGGCCTCCACGACCCTGATCTCGTTGTGCAGGTGGAGCTCGGGCGCGGCCTCGTGCGCCACCTGGCCGAGCCGCTCGCGCTGCCCTGTCCCGCTGACCTCACCGCGCAGGAACAGCTGGTCGCCTCGTATGTCGACGCGGATTCCGAGCTCGTGCGTGCGTCCGTCCTCGGCCAGCGCCTGCTGGACACGGGCCGCGACGTACTGCGGAGCTTCCATCGCTCGCCTCCTTCTTCTGTCGCCGCATGCCCCTGGATTAACACCTCAAACGGCACGAATAAGGTCAATAACCGCCTGCTCGATAGGGCCAGTTGCCCGGAATCGGCGTTCGCCCCAGCCCGGCCGGCACGGCCGCGATCGTCCTGTCCTGGCCGTGCGCCTCGACCAGCCGCGGATCCACGGGCGGCGGGTACCCCGGAAGTTAAGGGACAAACAGAACGGGCAGGTGGGCGGCATGTCGGATAACAGGGACATACCGGATAACGGAAAGTGGCACGAGGAGCGGGACAGCAGGGGCCATGCCATGGTGCCCGCGACGCCGCGCGACGTGGCGCACATCAGGATCGGGTCGTTCCTGCTGGTGTTCATGTTCGCGTTCGCGGTGCTCGGGATCATCGTCGGGGCGCCCGTCATGACAGGGATCGCGCTCGTGGTGGCCCTGGCGACGGTGGTCGACATCGCATTGGCCGTGCGACGCCAGAAGCTGCGACAGGACGGAGAGGCGGGCTGATTGCGACATGGCACCACTTGAAGGGCGCGTAGTGGTGGTGACGGGTGCCAGCGGCGGGGTCGGGCGAGCGGTCGTCCGGCAGCTCGGGCACCAGGGTGCGAAGGTGGCGCTCATCGCCCGGGGCACGACCGGGCTGGGCGCCGCCGCCGTGGACGTGGGGGTGGAAGGAGGCACCGGCGAGGTATTCGAGGCCGACATGGCCGACTACGACCAGGTGCGGAGGGCGGCCGAGCGTATAGAGGCGGAGATGGGGCCCATTTCCGTCTGGATCAACACCGCATTTTCATCCGTCTTCGCCAAATTCACCGATATTTCCCCAGATGAGTACGCCCGCACCACCGCGGTGACGTACCTGGGCTACGTCTGGGGCACGAAGGTGGCCCTGGACCTCATGAGCCCGCGCAACGCGGGTGCGATCGTCCAGACCGGCTCGGCACTGTCGCAGCGCGGCATCCCGCTGCAGTCGGCGTACTGCGGCGCCAAGCACGCGGTCAAGGGGTTCACGGAGTCGGTCCGCACGGAGTTGCTGGCCGACCGCAGCGGCATCGACATCACGCTGGTGCAGCTGCCCGCGGTCAACACCCCCCAGTTCGACTGGGTGCTGTCCAAACTGCGGCGCCACCCGCAGCCGGTCCCCCCGATCTACCAGCCGGAGGTGGCCGCCAGGGCCATCGTGCACGCGGCCGAGCACCCGGAGCGCAAGGAGTACTGGGTGGGGGCCAGCACGGCCGCCACCCTCCTGGCCCAGCGCGTGGCGCCGGCGCTGGTGGACCGCTATCTGGCCAGGACCGGCGCGCGGTCCCAGCAGACGGACGAGAAACCGCCGGAAGGCGTCGCCAACCTGTGGAAGCCGGTGGACGAGGACGTGGACTACGGCGCCCACGGCTCGTTCGACGCGCGCTCCCACGCCCACAGCCCCCAGCTCTGGCTGGCCCAGCACCGCGGCGCGGTCCTCCTCGCGCTGGCCGGCGGCGCGGCCGCCGCGTGGGCCGCCCTGCGCCTGCGCGGGCGATGAGCCGAGCCCCGTCCCCCTGATCGGCCCGACTTAAGCGGGCCTGGCGGGGTAGGCGGCGGGAAACCGCTTCCGAGGAGGCCATGATGCCTGAGCGCGATCTTCAGTACCTGACCGAGCTGGCCGCGCAACTGCGGGTCGATTCCGTGCGGGCGGCCGCTGAGGCCGGGTCCGGCCATCCGACCTCGTCGATGTCGGCGGCCGATCTGATGGCCGTGCTCTTCGCGTGCCACCTGCACTACGACTTCGAGAACCCGGACAACCCCGCCAACGACCACTTGATCTTCTCGAAGGGGCACGCGTCCCCGCTGCTCTATGCGCTCTTCAAGGCAGCCGGGGTCGTCGACGACAAGGAGCTCCTGACGTTCCGCCGGCGGGGCAGCCGGTTGGAGGGGCATCCGACGCCGCGGCTGCCGTGGGTGGACGTGGCCACCGGGTCCCTCGGGCAGGGGTTGCCGGTCGGGGTCGGGGTGGCCATGGCCGGGCGGCTGGAGCGGATGCCGTACCGGGTGTGGGTGCTCTGCGGGGACAGCGAGCTCGCCGAGGGGTCCATCTGGGAGGCTGCCGAGCACGCGGGGTGCGAGGGGCTGGCCAACCTGACCGCGATCGTGGACGTGAACCGCCTCGGCCAGCGCGGGCCCACCCGGCACGGATGGGACACGGGGGCCTACGCGCGCAGGTTCGGGGCGTTCGGATGGCACACGATCGAGATCGACGGGCACGATCCCGGGCAGATCGACTACGCGCTCAGCGACGCCCGCAACACGCGCAGGCGGCCGACGGTGATCCTGGCCAAGACGCGCAAGGGCGAGGGAGCCCTGGAGGTCGAGAACCGTGAAGGGGCCCACGGCAAGCCGCTCAAGGACCCGGACAAGGCCGTCGAGGAGCTGGGCGGCCGGCGGGACCTGCGGGTCGAGGTGCACAAGCCCGAGGCCCCGGCGGCGCCGTACCGGTTCGAGACCAGGCCGATGAGCCTGCCCGCGTACAAGGTGGGCGACAAGGCGGCCACGCGGACGGCGTTCGGGGAGGCGCTGGCGGCGCTCGGCGCGGCCCGCGGGGACGTCCTGGCGCTGGACGGCGAGGTGGCGGACTCGACCAGGGCGGAGGCGTTCGGGAAGGAGTTCCCCGAGCGGTTCTTCGAGATGTACATCGCCGAGCAGCAGCTCGTGGCCGCCGCCATCGGCCTGCAGGTGCGCGGGTGGAAGCCGTACGCGGTCACGTTCGCGGCGTTCCTGACCAGGGCGTACGACTTCATCAGGATGGCCGGCGTGAGCAGGGCGTCGATCCGGCTCGTGGGGTCGCACGCGGGGGTGGCGATCGGCGAGGACGGGCCCTCCCAGATGGGCCTGGAGGACCTGGCGATGCTGCGGGCGGTCTACGGCAGCACCGTGCTCTACCCGTGCGACGCCAACCAGGCGGCGGCGCTGACGGCCGAGCTGGCGGACGTCGAAGGCGTCTCCTACCTGCGCACCACGCGCGGGGAGACGCCGGTCATCTACCCGCCGGACGAGCGGTTCCCCGTGGGCGGGTCGCGGGTGCTGCGGCACTCGCCCAACGACCGGGCCACCATCGTGGCTGCGGGCGTGACCGTGCACGAGGCGCTGGCGGCGGCCGACGAGCTGAGCGGGGCCGGGATCCCGGTGGGGGTGATCGACCTGTACTCGGTCAAGCCGGTCGACACGGCCGCGCTGGTCGAGGCGGCCACCACCACGGGCAACCTGATCACGGTGGAGGACCACCGGCTGGAGGGCGGGCTCGGCGACGCGGTGCTGGACGCGGTCAGCGAGCTGGGGCCGCGGGTGGTGAAGCTGGCCGTGACGGGCCTGCCCGGGTCCGCGACGCCCGAGGAGCAGCTGGCCGACGCCGGCATCGACCGCCACGCGATCGCCGAGGCGGTCAAGCGGCTCCTGTGATGGATATGCCGGACATGAGTGCCGGACATGAGTGAGGGCCGAGGGGCGACATGCCCCCGGCCCTCTTGGCGCGGCCCCCTGAGCGGGAACCTCCCGTCAGCGGGCCTTCGCCGTCAGCCTCCTGTTGGCCCTCCTGATGGCGTTCACCAGCTCCTGCTTGGTCATCTTGGACCGGCCGCGCACATCGAGCTTGGCGGCCATCTTCTGCAGGTACTCCCTGGTGGCGTTGAGGTTGACGCCCTCGACGACGCCCTCGGCCGTCTTGACCGTCCGGGTCATCGCGGCCTTGGCGGTCCGGGTGGCGGCCTTGGCGGTCCGGGTCATCGTGGCCTTGCCACTGGTCCGGCCACTGGTCCGCGTCGTGGTCGCCTTACCGGTCCGGGTCATCGTCGCCTTGTCGGAGGGGCCCTTCTTGGGCTCCCAGTGGTCGCCGACCTTCTCGAAGGATCGCTTCAGCGCGGCGAACGCGGTCATGTGGGCGCGCCGGCCCTCGCCGTACTCCTTCACGGCGTTGTCGTGCGCCTTGATCCACGTGTTCTGTGCCCTCTTCGGCGAACGTTTGATGGTCGACGGCAGCTCTTCAACAGCTGGCATGTCGATTCACCTCCTACAGCGGTGGTTCGTCGTAGCGGCGGCGTTCCTCGTACACGGTGGTCCTGCGGGCTTCAGGCTCCTCGTAGACCTCGTGACGGTGAACCGGCTCGTCGATGGGTCCGACCGCTCTACGGGTGACGCTGATCCTGTAGATGCCGAACAGGAGTCCGACGAGGCCGCCGAGCATGAGGATGACCCCCACTACGTTGATGTCGAGACCGGCGAGGTCGAACTCGACGGCCCAGGTGAGGATCGCGCCGAGCATGATGAGGATGATGCTTCCGGCGATGGTCATCAGATTTACCTCCTTGACACGAAGGAACCTCTATCCACATGTCGAAAAACAAACCAGTCGTACTGGTCGGGCTCATGGGCTCGGGCAAGTCGAGCGCCGGCCGGTTGATCGCGCAGGCGCTCGGGCTGCCGTTCAGCGACAGCGATCCGTTCCTTCAGGAGCGCTACGGCGGCACCGCCGCGCAGATCGCCGAACGCGAGGGAGCGGACGCCCTGCACCGGTACGAGGCCGACCACGTGCTGCACCAGTTGGCCGGCGAGCCGGAGGTCATCGCGGCGGCGGCCAGCACGGTCGAGTTCCCCGAGGTGCGCGCGGCGCTGGCCAAGGCGTTCGTGGTCTGGGTGGACGCCGCCGACGAGGTGCTGGCCCAGCGGATGAAGTCGAGCAGCCACCGCCCCGACTACGGCCCCGCCGTCATGCGAGCCCGCCGCGAGCCGTTCTTCCGGGAGGTCGCGGACCTGAGGTGCGACGTCGGCGAGCTGACCCCCGAGCAGGTGCGGGACGCGACGCTGCGGGAAATGGGTTTGCCCGAAGGCGATCGGCACTGATAGCCAAAGGGGATGTTCGCCGAGAAGCCCACCCTGACGGGTGACCGCGTGACCCTCTGCCCGGTCGGCCCGGAGCATGTCGACGGCCTCTTCGAGCTGGTCTCCGACCCTGAGGTGGGCCGCCTGACGGGCTCGCACGGCGAGATCGACCGCGGAGCCGCCCACCAGTGGTACGCCACCAGGAAGGACCACGCCGACCGGCTCGACCTGGCCATCATGGCCGCCGGCGAATACGTCGGCGAGATCGTGCTCAACGAGCTCGACCAGCACAACCTCGCCTGCAACCTCCGCATAGCCCTCATCGGCGAGCGCGCCTTCGGCAAGGGCTACGGCACCGAGGCCATCGAGCTGGTCCTCGACCACGCCTTCGCCACGACGCCGCTGCACCGCATCAGGCTGGGCGTCTACGCCTTCAACGAGCGGGCGCGGCACGTCTACAAGAAGGTCGGCTTCGTCGAGGAGGGCGTCGAACGCGACGCCCTGCTGTGGGACGGCGAATGGCACGACGCGGTGCTCATGTCGGTGCTCCGGCGCGAATGGCCGGCAAGATCCGGAAGCCTGGCATAATGATCATGACGCATGGGTCCCCCGAGGCGCGCGGGGGACCTGTGGCGTCCTTTGGGACAACCATTGGGCAGTGGCGTGCATCTAAGCATCAGTGACGATGCGCTTGGTGCCCGGTGACCCCGAGAGGCTCGGCGGCTTCTGGCCGGCGGCCAGACTCGGCGCGGGCGGGCGCGGCGTGGTTTACGACGCCTACGACGACGAGGGCCGCCGCTTCGCGGTGACGGTGCCGCGTGGCCAGGTCGGTCGCCGGTTCGAGCGGGTCACCTGCCCCCATCTGGCGGAGGTGGTCGCCGTCGGCGACGACGAGGGCGTGCCGTACGTGGTGAGCGAATACGTGGACGGACCTGACCTGCGGCGCGCGGTCGAGCTGCACGGGCCCTACGCGGGCGACGAGCTGGTCGCGCTGGCCGGCGCGCTGGCGTCGGCGCTGAGCGCGCTGCACGAGGCGGGTCTGACGCACCGGGGGCTCAATCCGGAGAGCGTGCTGCTGGCCGCCGACGGGCCCAAGGTGATCGAGCTGGGCGTGCCGGCCGGCGGCACGTACACGTACACGGCTCCCGAGGTCCTGACCGGGCGCGACTCGGGGGCCGCGGCCGACGTGTTCGCGTGGGGCGCCGTGGTGCTGTTCGCGGCCACCGGGGACGATCCGTTCAGCGGGACGAGCCTGGGCGGGGTCATGCACCGGCTGCTGACCGTCGACCCCGACCTCGGCGTGCTGCCGGAGCCGCTGCGCGAGCTGGTCGGGCGCGCCCTGGCCAAGGATCCCGCCGACCGGCCCGCCGCGCCGGAGCTGTGGGTCGAGAGCCCGGCCGACGTGCGGCCGCCCGAGGGGCACGCCGGGCCGCGCTCGCTGGGCGAGGTGGCCGAGGAGGTCTACCTCGCGCTCACGCCGCGGCAGCAGGCTGAGGTGCCGGGGGTGCTGCTGCGCCTGCTCGACGGCGACAGCCCGCACGACGAGGGCGACGTGCTCGGCCCGCTCATGGAGGCGGGTCTCCTGGTACGCCGCAGCGTGCGCGTGGCCCCGACCGAGACGCCCGTGGGCAAGCTCGTCGCGGTCAGCGACCAGCGGGTGGCCCCGGCCAGCGCGGCCCTCTACCGGGCCTGGCCCCGGCTGCGCGCCTGGGTCGAGGACGAGCGCGAGAGCATGCACGTGCACCGGGAGATCCGCGACGCCGCCAGGAACTGGTCGGAGCACCGGCGCGGCAGGAGCCACCTCTTCCGGGGCCAGGCGCTCGACACGGCGCTCGCCTGGGCCGCGACCAAGCGCCGTCATCTACGCCTCAACCAGCTCGAACGCGACTTCGTCAACGACAGCGTGACCCTGTCCAAGCAGCGCAGGAGGCTACTCACGCCCGCGCTGGCGGCGCTGGCCGCCGTGCTGGCCATCGCCGTGACGCTGTCCGTGGTGTCCGTGCACGGGCAGAACCAGCTGCGCGGGCAGCTCGTCGAGGCCAACGCGCGGGCCGTGGCCGCCAGGGCGGAGGCGCTGCGGTCGTCCGATCCGCGTACGGCGATGCGGCTGAGCGTGGCGGCCTGGAAGCTGTCGCCGGTGTTCGAGGCGCGGGCGGCGCTGCAGGCCTCGCTGGTGCAGCCGGAGCTGGGGGTGTTCACCGATCCCGCCGCCGACCTGCGGGCGCGTTACGTGCTGCGCGGCGACCAACTGGTCAAATGGGGCACGGGTACGGTCGCCGTCTGGGACCTGGCCGACGGGCAGCGGCTCGGCTCGTACTCACTGCCTGCGGGGAGCGTGCTGAGCGACGACGGGAGGTTCGCGGAGGCGGCCGACGGCCGGCCGTTCGAGGTGTCCACGGGGCGCGCGCCCTTAGAGCCGGTCACCTACGCGATCGGCCAGGGCAACAGGACCAGGGTCTACCGGGGCGGGCGGCTGCTGTTCGACGTCGCCGACCGCCAGGTGGCGCTCTCCGCCGACGGGACCAGGGCCGCCTTCTCCAGCCTGAGCGGGCGGGTCGATCTGTGGGAGCTGGCAGGGCGGACCAAGACCGGCACCGTCTCGGTCCAGCCGCCCACCGGCGCGGACGCGGCGGCGCCCGCCCTGGCGTTCAGCCCCGACGGGGCGACGCTGGCCGTGGCCGGACGCGACGGGATCACGCTCGTGGCGGCCCGGCCCCCGAGCCCCGTCATCTCCAAGCGGGCGACCACGCCGAACCCCACGGCGTCCGGAACACCCGAGATGTTCCGGGCGGAGGGGCGCACGGCCCGGGAGTCCGTCCGCGGCGTCGAGGTGGTCGGGGCCGACGCCTTGGGGCACACCTCGGCCGACCCGCCCGCCTTCAGCCCCGACGGACGCCTGCTCGCGCTGCCGGGCGACGGCGAGGTCCGGGTCTGGAACGTCGCCGAACGCCGCCTCGCGGGCGCCTACCCCCTCCGAAACCCCGAGCGCGGCCTGGCCTTCTCCGCCGACGGCCGCTCGCTGCGCTACCTGAGCGGCACCGGCTCCGTGGTCTCGCTCGACGTCTCGGGGCTGCCCGTGCCGTCCGAGGACGCCCCCTCCGCCGCCTTCTCCGGCAACGGGCGGGTCGCCGCCAAGGAGGTCGGCGACTCCATCGAGCTCACCGACACCGTGGAGCGCAAGCCGCTCGGCCGCATCGCCGCCGCCGGCGACCTGGCCTTCGACGCCGACGGCCGGCTGCTCGCCGTCGCGGGCGACCCCGTGACCGTGTGGGAGGTGACCAGCAGCCGCCGGGTCGCCGCCATCGACGCGGGCGGCGACGTGCTCGCCGTGGCCCTCTCCCCCGCCGGCGACACGCTGGCCACCGCGCGGGGCCGGACCCTGGAGACGTGGGACGTGCGCAAGGGGCGGCGCATCAAGGCGTACGAGGGCGCGGGCGACCTGGCGATGGCCTTCAGCCCCGACGGCTCGACGCTGGCCGCCGGCGCCAAGCTCCTCGACCTGCGCACCGGCGAGATCACCCCGCTGGTCCTCGACCGGTCCGCCGACGCCGGCGAGGACCCGCCGGCGCCGACCGCGCTCGCCTTCTCGCCGGACGGGCGCACGCTGGCGTTCGGGCTGGAGGGCGGGCACGTGCTCCTCTGGGACCTGCGCAAGGGGAAGGCGCGGGGCACCATCCAGACGGGGACGGCCCCGGTGGACGAGCTCCGCTTCTCCCCTGAGGGCGACCTGCTGGCCATCGACGCCGCCCGTACCTCGCTCTGGGACACGGGCACGATGCGGGAGGTCGGCCAGGCGGGTTCGTGGGCCGCAGGACCGGCCTTCACCCAGGACGGCAAGCGGCTGCGCGGCGTCGCGCCGGACGGCACCGTACGCGAGAGCCCGGTCGATCCCGGGCTGGCGGCGCAGGCGGTGTGCGCCAGGGCGGGCGGGTCGCTGAGCAAGGCGGAGTGGACCCGGCTGATCCCGGAGAGCGGGTACCAGAAGATCTGCTAGTCGCTCGCGTAGGTCTTGATCACCTTGCCCTGGAGGTTGGCGACCAGGTAGCCCGAGCGATACTCGTCGGACGCGTAGACGAGCAGCACCTGGCGCGGCGTGGCGAACGCGTAGTCGGGGTCCACGATCAGATAGCGCGAGGTCGGCTTGGGGACGCCGAGGTCCTTGTTCGCCTTCTTCAACAGGGCGGGGAGGGCGTTCCAGTTGTACTTCTGCAGGTCCACGACAGGGGTGCTCACCTTGCCGCCGGCGCTCGAGCGGGTGATCTCGCCGTCGCGGTAGAAGTACGTGTCATAGAGCTCTTTGTCGCGCCTGATCGGTGCCTCGATCGACGCGTACGTGGGGTACACCGTCATCCTGACGACCTTGGTGTCGCCGAGCTCGGTCTTGATCTTGGTGATCAGGGCCCGCATTCCCGCAGGGGTGTGCAGGTTGCCGGGCGTGGCCGGCGTGCTGTCGCGCGGGGACTCGGGATCGGTGCGGTCCACCTCGGAGGAGTCCTCCGAGGTGGAGCGCACCGACGGGTCCTTCTTCGTGGTGCTCCTCGACGCGGAGGGGATCAGCTGCCACACCAGCACGCCCGCCACCGTGACCGCGACAGCCGACGTCACGATGCCCACGGTGATGCCGCCGCCGCCGCGACGGCGGCCGTGCACGGTGGTCGCCTTCGGGATCGGCGCCGGACCCCACGGGGGCTGCTGCGGCGCGTGCCCGTACCCGGGCGGCATGGTCTGCCCGCCCATCGGCGGCCCTGGGCGACCGGCCATGGGCGGCACCGTGTGGGCGGCGTGCGGCCCGGGGCCCGTCGCGTGACCCATCCCAGGGCCCGTCGCGTGACCCATCCCAGGACCTGTCGCGTGACCCATCCCAGGACCTGTCGCGTGACCCATCCCGGGGCCCATCGCGGGGCCCGCCGGGGCGGGGCCCTGGGCGTGCGGGCCCGGCATCGCCGGGGCAGGGGTGGGGGTGGGGGGCATCGGGGGCGGGGCCGCGCCGGGGTCGGCCGCCGAGGCCAACATGCGGTCGAGGGTCTCGGCGTCGGGGCGGCCCGCCGGGTCGCGCCTGAGCAGCGCGCTCAGCACGGGGGTGAGCGCCCCGGCGCGTTCCGGCGGCGGCACCTCCTGGTTGAGCACCGCGGCCAGGGTCGCCAGCGTGGTGCTCCTGCGCAGCGGGTGCCGGCCCTCCACCGCCACGTACAGCATCATGCCGAGCGACCAGAAGTCGGAGGCCGGGTCGCCCTCGACGCCGTTGATGCGCTCGGGCGCCATGTACTCGGGCGAGCCGATGAACGACCCGGTGGCCGTCAGGCTCGTGGACTCGCGTACCGCCGCGATGCCGAAGTCGGTGAGCACCGACCGGCCGTCCTCGCGTAACAGGACGTTGGCGGGTTTGACGTCGCGGTGCTGGATGCCGACGGCGTGCGCGGCCCGCAGCGCGGACAGGACCTCCCGCCCCAGGCGCGCCACCTCCTGGGGCGACATGGGCCCGCGCTGGATGCGGTCCTGGAGGGAGCCGCCCGTGACCAGCTCCATGACGATCCACGGGTAGCCCTGCTCGCCGGGGTCGACGATGTGGTGGATGGTGGCCACGTGCGGGTGGTTCAGCCTGGCCAGGGCGCGGGCCTCGCGCAGCACCCTGGCCCGCAGCTCGCGGTCGCCCGCCGGGTCGTGCTCGTTCTCATCCAGGGACGGCTCGCGCGTGCGCACTTCCTTGAGCGCGACCTCGCGGTGCAGGGCCACGTCCCAGGCCCGCCACACCAGGCCCATGCCCCCGCCACCGAGCCGCTCCGTGAGCTCGAAGCGGCCGTCGATCACCCGTTTGTGCATGCAGAGCAGCGTAGGGCCGACCCGCTGCCCGCGCCATCGAACCCCGGCAGTACGGGCATCACGCGCTTATCGCCAGCGACCCCGCTTCGACGCCGTACCGGAAGGGCAGGCCCTGGGCGTACCTGGACAGCTCGTCGAGCGCCTGGTGGGCCAGACGGGACAGCTCGCCGCCGAGCGACCCGGCGATGTGCGGGGTGAGCAGGACGTTCGGGAGGTCGAAGAGGGGCGAGTCAGTGGGCAGCGGGTCGGGCTCGGTCACGTCGATCACCGCGTACAGCCGTCCACTCGCCAGCTCGGCGACGAGCGCGTCCTGGTCGACGAGCGCGCCCCTGGCCGTGTTGATCAGCGTGGCGCCGTCGCGCATGCGGGCGAGGCGGGCCGCGTCGATGAGGTTCCTGGTCTCCGGGAGCGAGGGCGCGTGCAGGCTGACCACGTCGCACCGCTCGATCAGCTCGTCCAGCCCGACGTGCGGCACGCCCAGGTCCTCCGTCAGGTACGGGTCCGCCACGAGCACGTCGAGCTCGAACGGCCGCAGCAGCTCGATCACCCGGCGGCCGATCCTGGAGGCCCCGACGATGCCGACCGTGCGCCGGTAGTTGCCGAACCCGGGGAAGCGGCCGTCCGCGTCGATCCGCGCCCGTTGCTCGCGGTAGAGCGCGGCGATGTCGAGCACGCGCTTGTTGGCGAACAGGATCGAGGCCAGCGTGAACTCGGCCACCGGCTCGGCGTTGGCCGCCGCGGCGGACGACACGACGATGCCGCGCTCCCAGCACGCCTCGGTGACGTGGTGCTTCACGGTGCCGGCGGCGTGCACGATCGCGCGCAGCCTGGGCGCCCTGGCCAGCACGTCCCCGGTGACGGGCGGGCACCACCAGCTCGTGTAGAGCACCTCCGCGCCGGCCAGCGCCTCGGCCACGGCCGGATCGGCGAAGTCCTCGGCCACCAGGCCGGGGTCCACGTCGGCGATGCCGACCAGGCGGTCGCGCACCTCGCCGGTGAAGAGCCGGGCCGCCACCGGTCGACCCATGGCCAGCAGCGTCTTCGGCCGTGATTCGCTCATATCGCTCCCCCGCAATCAATACGATCGAATCGATCATAACGAAGGTGGTGCGGACGACTCCCGGGGCCTGAGCTCGGGCAGCAGCGCCACGTGGCGGCCGACCGGGGCCGCTCCTGCGGTGAGGCGGGCGATCAGCAGGTCCACCGCGCAGCGCCCGACCTCCTCCTTGGGCGGCGCCACGGCGGTGAGCGAGGGCGAGCAGAACGCGGCCACCTCGTCGTCGTAGGCGACCAGCGACACCTCGCCCGGGATGTCCACACCCGCCGCGACCAGGTGCCTGACCAGCGTGAGCGCGTCCTCGTCGTTGTGCACGAGCAGGCCCGTCACGCCCCGGTCGCGCACCAGGCGCAGCACGCCCGCCACGAGCTCGTCGGTGCGGTCGCGGTCGATGACGATCTCCGCAGGGGTGTCCAGGCCCAGCGCCGAGGCGCCCGCCAGCAGGCCCGCCCGGATCCCCGGCGTGGTCGGGCTGGGGAAGGCGACGAGCGCGAGCCCGCGGTGGCCCAGCTCGGCCAGGTGGCGTACGGCGAGGTAGGCGCCGTGGGCGTGGTCGGAGGCGACCGCGTCGAGCGTGGCGGCCGGGCCCGCCGGCTCGGCCCGGCGCTCCACGAGCACGGCCGGGACGCTCAGCCCGGCCAGCCACTCCACGTGGGAGCCGTCGGGCTGCCTGCTCGGGGTGAGCAGCAGGCCCTCCGCGCCGCCCTTGACGAGCTGGCGCACCTGGGCGCGGTCCTCGGCGTCCTCGTACCGGGAGATGCCGAGCACGAGCCGCGCCCCCGCCCTGGCCGCCTGCTCCTGGGCGCCCTTGATCACGGCCGGGTAGTAGTAGTGCGCGGTCGGGACCAGCATGCCTATGGTCAGCCCGCCGGCCCGCGGGGCGGGGGCCGCGGCGGGCAGCGTGACGCCGCCGTGCACCCTGGTGAGCAGGCCCTGGGCGGCCAGATGCTCGACGTCCCTGCGCAGGGTGACGGCGGAGACGCCCAGCGCCTCGGCCAGGTCGGCCACCCGGGCCGAGCCGCGGTCACGGACCTGGCGGAGGATGAGCCGGTGGCGCTGCTCGACGGACATACCTCGATCCTATGCCTTTCGAAATGATCGTTTGAGTTTCGTTCGATCAATCACTATTGAGGACCGGAATCGACCTCATTAACCCCTACATTTGACCCATGGACCCCCTCATCAGCCGCAGGGCGCTCAACCGGGCCACGCTCGACCGCCAGCACCTGCTGCGCCGCACCGACAACTCCGTGGTCGAGGTCGTGGAACGCCTCGGCGGGCTCCAGGCGCAGACCCCGCACACCTGGTACACCGGCCTGTGGAACCGGGTGGAGGGCTTCAAACCCGCCGACGCCGCCGACCTGCTGCTCTCGCGCGAGCTCGTACGCATCGCGCTGCAGCGCGGCACGATCCACCTCGTCTCCGCCCGCGACTGCCTGGCCATCCGGCCGCTGCTGCAGCCCGCCATCGGGCGCATGACCACGTCGACGTTCGGCAAGCGGTGGCAAGGGGTCGACCTGGACGAGCTGGCGGCGGCCGGGCGGGAGCTGCTGGAGGAGCGGCCCATGACGTTCGCCGAGCTGGGCCGGAAACTGGCCGAGCGGTGGCCGGCGAACGATCCGCACGCGCTCGGCCAGGGTGTGCGGTGGCTGGTGCCGCTCGTACAGGTGCCGCCCAGGGGCGTGTGGGGCAAGAGCGGGCCCATCGCGCACACGAGCGCCGAGTCCTGGCTGGGCTTCGAGGTGCCGCCGATGACGCCGGCCGAGCTGGTGCGGCGCTATCTCGCCGCGTTCGGGCCGGCGTCGGTGATGGACGTGCAGACGTGGTCCGGGCTGACGCGGCTGGGCGAGGTGGTGGACTCGCTCGACCTGGTCCGCTTCAGGGACGAGGCCGGCCGGACCCTGTACGACCTGCCCGACGCCGTACGGCCCGGCGAGGACACCCCGGCGCCGGTGCGGCTGATGTACGACTTCGACAACCTGTTCCTGTCGTACGCCGACCGCTCCCGGGCCATCTCCGACACGGGAGCGACCGCCCTCCAGGGCTTCATGGGCACGAACGTGGTGCCGCGCGTCATCCTGGTGGACGGCTTCACCGCCGGGGACTGGACGGTGGCCCGCGCCAAGGGCACCTCCACGCTCACCATCCACCGGTGGATGCCGATCCCGGTCCTGGAGGAGGTCGAGGAGGAGGCGCGGAGACTGCTGGAGTTCCTGGCGCCGGGCGACAAACACGAAATCACGGTCTCCGACGGCGCCTCCAAGCCCTGACACGGGCGTGCAGTGGGGGGAACGGCATGGTCTTCGCCGGATAGCGCTTCGCGCATTGGAGCTCAGGCTGTGAGATTGGGGGTGCGGCCCCCCAAACCCCCGCTCAAAGCCGCTTCGCCGATTCGTCAGGCGATCAAGTCTTGGCGAGTCGTCAGCCCGCATGCCAGGAGTGCGACCTTGTCGGCCGAGTCACGAGAGCCGTGGTGGAGCCCGCCCGAGCGGCTCAGCACGGCGTGCGCAGCCGGGGCGGCGGGGGTGGCGTGCGCGGCGGGGGCGGCCGGGGCGGCGCGGCCACCAGGACGAGCAGAGCAGCCGGCCGGGAGGGCACCCGGGCTCGTGCCGGGTGGAGACCATCACCCCGGCGTAGGCCCCCGCCGGGGTGGCACCAGGGCCGTTCCGGGGGCCTGACCTTTACCTTTGGGCTCGTAAGAGAGACCCTCGAAGGTAGGGAGGTGTCTTCCCATGGAGTACAAACAGTGGAACATACAGATCTGGATCAGTGAGGACGACGAGGACGCCGTGACCACGGCCACGGCGGTGCTGTTCACCGCGGACGGCAAACGTCACGAGAGCGTGGCGCACGCCCGACGCAATCCCACCGACCGCCCGGTGCCCGGGATCGGGGACGAGCTGGCCGCTGGGCGGGCCCTGTCCAACCTGGCCTCGAAGTTGATCGAGGACGGCGCGGACGACGTGGCCCAGCTGGCCGGTACGGCATAGTTCAGAGCAGCCCGGCGGCAGCCAGGAGCTTGCCGATCCGGCCTACCTCGTCGTCATTGAGCGGAACCTGCGGGAGCGCGGTGATCGGGCAGTCGATGACACCGCGTAGGTGAAGCGCGGCTTTGAAGGCTCCGAGGCCCGACGAGCTGCCGCCCATGCGTGAGCCGCCTACACGGACTATCTCGAACAGCCTGACCAGGCGCTCCTGCTCCGCTCTTGCCGCCTGCCAGTCGCTCCGGGAGGCACACTGGTAGAGCTCGACGTATCCCTGCGGGTCCACGTTGCCCAGCCCGGGCACCACACCGTCCGCGCCCATCCACAGCGCCGAGTCCACGGTCACCTCGGACCCCGTGAGCACGCTGAAGGGCGCCTCGCGGCCCAGGATGACCTGGCGCAGGCCGCCGTCGTCGCCGCTGGAGTCCTTCACTCCGGCCAGCGCGCCCTCGGCGGCCAGCCCGAGCAGGAGTTCGGCGCTCAGCTTGGTGTGCACGGAAACCGGCAGGTCGTACGCGTAGACCGGCAGCCCGCCCCGCGCGGCGATGGTCCGGAAGTGGGTGCGGATCTCGTCCGGATGGGTACGCGTGTAGAACGGCGCGGTCGCCACCAGCCCCGACACCCCCGCCTCGGCCGCGACCCGCACGTGTTCGAGCACGCGTGGCGTCGTCATGTCGATCACCCCGGCCAGCACCGGTACCTGCCCGCCCACGTGGCCGACCACGGTGTCCAGCACCACCCGGCGCTGCGCGTCCGTCAGGTACGCCACCTCCGACGACGACCCCAGCACGAACAGCGCGTCCACGCCCCCTGCCAGCAGGTGGTCGACCAACCGGACCAGCGAGGCGGCGTCCACCTCGTAGTCAGGGGTCAACGGGGTGCAAACCGGGGGAATGACGCCGGTCAAAGTCATGCGCGCTCCTGGATCAGCTCTACATCAGTTGCTCCCGCCGCCACCGGGTGGTGGCAGTGGAAGAGGTGGTCGCCTTCGGTCTGCGCCGCGGGCCGGTCCTCCGCACGGAGGTGGTCGCCTTCGGTCCGCGCCGCCGGCCAGTCCTCCGCACAAAGGTGGTCTGCCCGCCAGCACCGGGTGCGGAACGGGCAGCCGCTCGGCGGTCTGGTGGCGGAGGGCACCACGCCCACGAGCGGGATCGGGTTGATCGGCGAGATCAGGCCCGGGGTCGCGGAGAACAGGGCCCGCGTGTACGGGTGGCGGGCGCCCATCGGCACGGCCCGCGCGGGCGCCTGCTCGACGATCCTGCCGAGGTACATGGTGACCACGCGGTCGCTCATCCTGCGTACCGTCTGGATGTCGTGCGAGACGAACACCAGCGCGAGCCCGAGCCGTTCCTTCAGGTCGAGCAGCAGGTTGAGGATCTGCGCGCGGACCGACACGTCGAGCGCGCTGGTGGGCTCGTCGGCCACGACCAGGTCGGGTTCGAGCGCGAGCGCCCTGGCCACGGCCACACGCTGGCGCTGCCCGCCGGAGAGCTGGCTGGGCAGCGCGTCGGCGGCGCTGGCGGGCAGGCCAACCAGGTCGAGCAGCTCGCGTACGCGGGCGTCGCGCTGGGCGGGGGTGCCGCGTCGGTGCACGTTGAGCGGGTCGCGCAGCACCTGCCTGACGGGCAGGCGCCGGTTGAGCGCCGTGGACGGGTCCTGGAAGATCATCCCGACGCTGGAGCCGATCAGCGCGCGCCGCTCGCCCTCCTTCAGCGCCCACAGGTCCTTGCCGCGGAAGGTCACACTGCCCTGGGTGGGTTGTTGCAGGCCGACCAGCACCCTGGCCAGCGTGGACTTGCCGCAGCCCGACTCCCCCACGACCCCGACCGTCTCACCGGCGCTCACCGTGAGGTCCGCCGCGGTCAGCGCGTGGACACGGTCGCGCGAGAACAGGCCGCCCGAGCGGGCCTTGTGCACGACGTGCACGTCCTTCAGCTCAAGCATGCTGCTCACTTCCTACGAGCGCCGGATGATGGCAGGCCACCGCGTGCGTGGTGTCCCCCGTCAGCACCGGAGCCTCGGTACGGCACACGTCCGTGGCCATGGGGCACCGGTCGGCGAACCGGCAGCCGGGCGGGAAGTCGGCCGGGGCGGGCACCACGCCGGGGATCTGCGTGAGCCGCTCGGCGCCCGACTCCAGCGACAGCACCGAGCCCAGCAGGCCGCGGGCGTAGTGGTGGGCGGGCGCGCCGACCAGGGTCGCCGTGGCGCCGGTCTCGACGATCTGGCCGCCGTACATGACGACCACGCGGTCGGTGACGTCGGCGACCAGCGCGAGGTCGTGCGAGACGAGGATCAGCGCGAACCCCAGCTCCTCGCGCAGCTTCAGCAGCAGCTCGATGACCTGCGCCTGGACGGTGACGTCGAGCGCGGTGGTGGGCTCGTCGGCGACGATCAGCTTCGGGTCGCGCGACAGCGCCATCGCGATCAGCACCCGCTGCCGCTGCCCGCCCGACAGCTCGTGCGGGTACGCGGACAGGGTGCGGCGGGCGTCGAGGCCGACGAGTTCGAGCAGTTCGGCGGGGGTGCGCCGGCCGCCGCGGCGGGTGAGCTGCTTGAGCTGGGCCTTGATGGTCATGGCCGGGTTCAGGGAGGAGAGGGCGTCCTGGTAGATCATCGCCATCTCGTGGCCGAGCAGGCGGCGACGGGCGCGGCGCGACTCCGCGAGCAGTTCGCGCTGGTCGAAGCGGACATGGCCGCTGACGCGGGCGTTGCGCGGCTGCAGGCCCATGATGGTCAGCGCGGTCAGCGACTTGCCGCAGCCCGACTCGCCGACCAGGCCGAGCACCTCGCCCGGGTGCACCTCGAAGCCGATGCCGTCCACGATGTCCACACCGTCCGCGAACCCGATCCGCAGCCGTTCCACCGAGAGGATCGGCGGCCCCTGCGGGAGCGGGCGGGCGCGTTCGGCCAGCCTGCGGGCGGCCTCGGCCAGCCCGGGCAGCTCGACGACCTCGCCGGAGCCGGGCCTGGCCCGCTCGAAAGCGTCGTCCTTCTTCGGGACAGCCCTGCGGGTGGCGGGCGCGGCCCAGGCGTCGGAGATGCCCTCCGAGAGGATGTTGAGCGCGAGCACGGTCAGCAGGATCAGCAGGCCCGGGAAGACGGTGGCCCACCAGCCGCCGAGCAGCACCAGGTTCTTGCCGTCGGCGATGACGCTGCCCCAGGAGGGGTTCGGCGGGCGCACGCCGGCGCCGATGAACGACAGCGACGCCTCGAACACGATCGCGTCGGCCACCATCACCGTGCAGAAGACCAGCACGGGCGCGGCGCAGTTGATCGCGACGTGCTTGACGACGATGTACGGCGTGCGCGCCCCGATGATCCGCTCGGCCGCCACGTAGTCCTCGCCGTACTGGGCGATCACGTTGGCCCGCACGACCCTGGCCACGGACGGCATGTAGAGGAAGGCCATGGCCATGACCAGCACCGGGATGCTGCCGCCGAACACCGCCACCAGCACGGCCGCCAGCGCGATGCCGGGGAAGGCCATGACGACGTCGAGCAGGCGCATGATGGTCTCGTCCACGGCCCGGCGCGAGGTGGCCGCGACCGCGCCGACGACCGCCCCGGCCACCAGGGCGAGCGCGGTCGCGCCGAGGCCGATGATCAGCGACCAGCGGGCCCCATACAGGAGCCTGGACAGGATGTCGCGGTTGGCGCTGTCGAGGCCCATCCAGTGCGCGGCCGACGGGCCGCCGCCGGTGACCTCCTGGAAGTACGGCGAGTGCGGCGCGATCCACGGCGCCAGCAGCGCGGCCAGCACGACCACGGCCACGATGCCGACCGCCACCCACGACAGGGGCTTGAGGCGGCGCAGAGTCATGCCCGGCCCCTTCTTCGGCACGGACAGCCGTTCCGTCAGTCCACGTCTCATGCGGCGCTCCTGAGGCGAGGGTTGACCAGCAGGTAGAGGACGTCCACGACCAGGTTGACGACCATGAAGCCGACCGCGATGGTCAGCACCACGCCCTGGACGACGGCCGGGTCGCCGTCGCGCACGGCGTTGATCATGAGCTGGCCCATGCCGGGCAGGCCGTAGATGGTCTCGATGACGACGGTGCCGCCGATCAGGTAGCCGATGCGCAGGCCGAGCACGGTCAGCGGGGTGATCAGGGCGTTGCGCAGCACGTTCCTGCCGACGACCACGATCGGCGGCAGGCCGCTGCCGATCGCGGTGCGCACGTAGTCGCGGTCCAGCTCCTCCACCATCGAGGTGCGAATGATGCGGGTGAGCTGGGCCGCGATCGGCAGCGACAGCGACAGGGCGGGCAGCGTCATCGACTGCAGCCAGCCCGCCGTGGAGTCGGCCGGGTTGATGTAGCCGCCCGTCGGGAACAGGCCCTCGCCGACGGCCAGGTACTGGATCATCAGCAGCGCCAGCCAGAACGACGGCGCCGCCACCCCGACCAGCGACACCACGCGGATCACCTGGTCCGGCCAGCGGTCGCGGTACAGCGCCGCGGTGACGCCGAACACCAGCGACAGCACCACCGCGACGGCCAGGCCCAGGAACGTGAGCTGCAGCGTCAGCGGCAGCGCGGTCGAGATGGACTCCACCACCGGCTTCTTGGTGAGCACGCTGGTGCCCATGTCGCCCTGGGCCAGGTCCGCGACGAAGCGGACATAGCGCAGGGGCAACGGGTCCAGCAGGCCGTTCTCGAGCTGGAACTGGTGGATCTGCTCGGGGGTCGGGTTCGCGCCCTGGAAGTACGCGTACTCCGGCTTGCTGTTGGAGAAGCGCATCACGATGAACACGAACGCGACCACGCCGAGCAGCAGCGGGATCAGCATGAGGAGCCGCCGGAGCAGCATCCTGGCGACGAGCGTCATGTCCTCTTGGCCTGCAGCAGGTTGATGCCGGGGTAGGGCTGGGCGCGGATGCCGGACAGCTTCTTCGGGTCCCAGGCGGTCATCAGCTCGTTGTGGACGACGGGGTAGAGGATGGCCTGCTCAGCCACAAAATCCAGATATTTGTGGATAACTTCGGTCCTCTTGGTCTTGTCGGTTTCCTTGCTGGCCTCGTCCATCATCGCGAACAGCTTCTTGGCGTCCGCGGTGCCGTCCCAGTGGCTGTACTTCATCCACAGGCCGCCGGGCACGTAGTTGTAGTGCAGGATCAGGTCGGCGTCCATGCCGAACTGGTTGGGGTTCGAGGCGGCGGCGACCACCTGGTAGTCCTGGAACTGGTCCATCTTGGCGAACAACGCGGCCGTGTCCTGCGGCTCCAGCGTGGTCTTGATGCCGATGGCCTCCCAGGAGGCGGCGATGGTGGGCAGGCAGTCCGCGATCCAGCTCACGTTCACGGCCATGAGGTTGATCGTGAGGTTCTTGACCCCGGCCTCGGCCAGCAGCGCCTTGGCCTTCTCGGGGTCGTAGTCGTAGACGACCGAGGCCCGCTTGTAGGCGGGGTTGCCCTCGTTGAGGAAGGAGCTGGAGGCCGTGCCGTGGCCCTTGAGCGCCACGTCGATCATCTTCTGCTTGTCGATCGCGTAGTGCAGGGCCTGGCGCACCCGTACGTCGTCGAAGGGCTTGGCGCCCGTGTTGAACATCAGGAACATGTGGTTCATGCCCTTGCCGCCCTCGACCGTCAGGCCCTGCTGCTTGAGCTGCTCGACGTTGGCGTACGGGATGTTGTCGGCGATCTGCGCCTCGGCCGAGCCACCGGAGATCTTGGCCACGCGGGCGGCGGCGTCCACGATCGTCAGCCAGTTCATCTTCTTGGCCGTGGCCGGGCGCGGCCCGTTGTAGCCGTCGAACGCCTCGAAGGTGGTGTTGGACTTGGGGTTGTGCGCGGTCTGCTTGTACGGCCCCGAGCCCATCGTCATGCCGCTCTTGGCCTTGTCCCACGCGCCCGCCTGGCTGAACACGTGCTTCGGCATGATCTTGGCGATAGTCAGCCTGGGCGCGGCGTCAGGGAAGGGGAACTTGAAGACCAGCTCGACATTCCTGTCATCGACCTTCTTCACCTCCTGGAGCCAGGACTTGAAGAAGTTGCCGGTCAGGACGTTGTCGGGGCCCAGGATCCGCTCGAAGGTGAAGACCACGTCGTCGGCCGTGACCGGCTGGCCGTCGTGCCACTTGGCGCCGTCCCTGAGCGTGAACTTCCAGGAGGTCGCGTTCAGGTCGGTGGGCAGGGCGGTGGCCAGGGCCGGGTACGGCTCGCGCGTGATCGGGTCGGTGTCGAGCAGGCCCTCGTAGATGTGACTGATCCCCGCCATCGCGAACGCCGACGCGGTCTGCGTCGGATCCCAGCTCTGGTCGTTGCCGTACCCGATGACGGCGGTGATCAGATCCTTGTTGGATCCGGCGCCGACCGATCCGGTCGAGGCCGGACCGCCGGAACACGCGGAGAGCGTCGCCGCGACGAACGCTGCCGCACCCGTAGCCCCGCTGTAACGCAGAAAGTCGCGGCGGCTGAACTCAGAGCTCACGGAATCCTCCTGGGACGTAGCACGTGGGACATCCCATGTCCTATCTTTGCCGTAACGTGGACGCTAGATGGTGCCACCGCTTGAGGTCAACAGAAGATTTCCGGAATGTTACATAGGGCGAAAGGAATTTTCATGGCCACAGTCCCGCGTCCGGCGCGGCCGAGCCGTGCCGTCGAGGCCCAGGAGGGCGTCAAGGACCTGATCGTCCGGCGTGGACTGGTGGCCGGGGACCCCCTGCCGACCGAGTCGGAGCTCATGGAGGAGCTGCGGGTCAGCCGCAACTCGGTCAGGGAGGCGCTCAAGGCCCTGCAGGCGGTCGGCATCGTGGACATCCGCCACGGCTTCGGCATGTTCGTGGGCCGGATGTCGCTGGCGGGACTGGTGGACGAGCTGACCTTCCACAGCCGCATCACGCTGCAGAACGGCAAGAACCACCTGGCCAACCTGATCGAGATCCGCGAGATCCTGGAGAGCGGCCTCGTCGAGCGCCTCATCGAGCTGGGCCCCGAGGCCGACCTGACGCCGGTCGCCGACGTCATCGCCAGGATGGAGGCCGAGGCGCCGATCGGGCCGGTCTCCCCCGAGACCGACCGCCTCTTCCACGACCTCCTCTACCGCCCGCTCGGCAACCCGCTGGTGAGCCAGCTCCTGGGGGCGTTCTGGGACGTCTACTACCAGCTGCGCGAGGAGCTGGGCGCGCCCGACGAGCCGCCGGGCGACGTGGTCAGGCGCCATCGCGACATCTACACGGCCGTGCTGGCCGGCGACCGGGGCGCGGCCGTGGCCGCCGTGCACGCCCATTTCGAGGGTGTGCGCAACCGCGTGGCCAGGATCGGCGGCTAGTACGCGCTGAGCCGCTCCACGCGGGGATGCCAGCGCGTGCGCCACTCCCCGAACCACCGGGCGAACCAGGGGTGGGCGCCGGCCAGCGGCATGATGTAGGCCACGGTCTCCAGGTAGTAGCGCCGCTGGAACCGCCACGGCATCCGCTGCAGCTCCTGCACGTTGCTCACCCGGTCGGCCAGCTTCACGAACACCGCGTGCAGCGGCGCCTGCACGAGGGTGCTCAGGTAGTCGACCTTCACGACCCCGCGCGGCTTGGTCACCCACCGTACGAGCTCGGCCACGCCGGCGCCGTACCTGCGCGCGATGTCCGCCTCGGTGCACGGCGTGTCCTCCAGCACGTCGTGCAGCACGATCGCCACGAGCACGTCCCGGTCGGTCAGCTCGGCGCCGACCACGGCCACCTCCAGCGCCTCGAGCAGATGCTCCACGTACGGGCGCCCGGTCGGCCGCTGCTGCACCCCGTGCTGCGCGCGGGCGAACGCCACCGCGTCGCGCAGGGACTCCGTGGTCCCCGGCGGGAGCGCCTCGCTCAGGCGGCCTTCCGCCTGCGCCCAGGACGACCAGCTCGTGAAGATCTCCATCCCGCTCCTCTCGTCCCGCGTGTCCTAGGCTGAGAATATGGCCGAGATCGCCGTCGCCGACGGCTCGTGGACGTTCAACGGCGAGTTCCTGCGCATCGTCCCCGGAAGCGACAAGGGCGTGCACGAGCTGCGCAGGACGCTGGGCGAAGTCGTAGTGCCGCTGGAGGCGATCGCGAGCATGGCCTTCGAGCCGTCGCGCAAGGGCGGCCACGTGCGGATGCGGCTGCGCAAAGGGGCCGACCCGCTCTCCGACGCGGTCGCGGGGCTGCTCGGCCCGCCCGCCGACCCGTACCGGCTGACCGTCCCCAAGAGCCGCGCCGGCGCGGCCGAATACTTCGCCGACGAGGTCCGCGACACCCTGCTCGTCTACCAGACGCCCACCGCCGCCTGCGAGGACTACCTCCTGGCCGGGCCCTCCGTGCCCGTCTCGGCCACGGCGGGCGACGGCACCGCGCTCTTCGACGGGGAGCGGGTGCGGCTGGAGTGGACCGGGTTCGCGAGCACGGAGAAGGAGAAGGCCGGGCCGCAGGAGTTCCCGCTGACGGACGTGGCCGGCGTGGAGTGGAAGCCGCAGTCCGGCATGGGTTACGGCACGCTGCGGTTCCGCGTCAAGGGCGAGGGGGCCGCGCAGCCGCCGCAGAAGGACCTCCACTGCGTGTCGTGGGGCATCCAGCGCTTCGGCGGGACCACCGCCCTGGTCGCCGCGGCCGTGCTGGCCCGGCTCCCGAGGGAGGCCGAGCTGCCGCCGGCTCCCCCGCCCGTCTCCGACGACGTGCACGACGCGGTCCTGCGCCGCCTGGGGGAGCTCGGGGAGCTGCACCGGTCCGGGGTGCTGACCGACGAGGAGTTCGCGGCGGCCAAGCAGGCCATGATCCGCCGCCTCCAGGAGACGTGACCCCGCCCGAGCGGGGCAAAATGTGGCCAGATGCCCAATATCGGAGGACTTAGAGTGACCCACGACGAAGAGAAGCTCCTGCGCCGCGCCATCGAGCTGGCCGCGGAGGCCCGTGCCGGCGGCAACCCGCCGTTCGGCTCGCTGCTGGCGGGCCCGGACGGCTCGATCCTGGTCGAGGAGCGCAACAGCTCGCTCACCGACCGCGACATCACCGCGCACCCGGAGCTGAAGCTGGCCCGCTGGGCCGCCCGCGAGCTCGACCCCGCGGCCGCGGCCACGACCACCATGTACACCAGCTGCCAGCCGTGCGGGATGTGCGCGGGGGCCATCGCCCGTTCGGGCCTGGGCCGCGTCGTCTACGCGCTGTCCGGCGATCAGCTCAACGGCCTCAAGCCGCCGGGCAGCGCCTTCGTGGACCCGCCCGTCGAAGGCCCGGCCCTGTACGACGAGGCGCGCGTACCCGTCGAGGGCTATTACGTCTGACCCTTCCCGCGACGAGCGGCCTGCCGGGACGCGACCGGCCTCCGCGGTGCGACCGCGGAGCCGGGCGCCCCGGCCGGTGCGCCTCAGAGGCCGCGCAGGCGGGCCACGCCGTCGCGGCGGGCCTGGTCGGCCACCGCCGCGGCGACCGCGGGCACCACCCGGGGGTCGAACGGCTCCGGGATGATCCGCTCCGCCGACAGCTCCTCCTCGATCACGCCGGACAGGGCGTGCGCGGCGGCCATCTTCATGTTCTCGGTGATCTCCACGGCCCGCGCCGACAGGGCGCCCCTGAACACGCCGGGGAAGGCGAGCACGTTGTTGATCTGGTTGGGGAAGTCGCTGCGCCCGGTGGCCACGATGGCGGCGTGCTCCAGCGCGATCCCCGGGTGGATCTCCGGCTCGGGGTTGGACAGGGCGAACACGATGGAGCCCGGCGCCATCGACGCGATGGCCCGCTCGCTGATCGTCGAGCCCGACAGGCCGATGAAGACGTCCGCCCCGGCCATGGCCTCCTCGGTCGTGCCGGTGTGGCCCGACTGGTTCGTGCAGGTCGCGATCAGGGCCTTGTACGTGTTGAGGTCGCCGCGGCCCTGGTGGATCACACCTTTGCTGTCGGACACGATGACCTCGGAGATGCCGGCCTTGAGCAGCATGCTCGTGACCGCGAGCCCGGAGGCGCCCGCGCCGGCCACGACGGCCCGCAGGTCCCACAGCCGCCGCCCGGTCAGCCGAGCCGCGTTACGCAGCGCTGCCAGCACCACGATCGCCGTGCCGTGCTGGTCGTCGTGGAAGACCGGGATGCCCAGCCGCTCCTTGAGCCGGCGCTCCACCTCGAAGCAGCGCGGGGCGCTGATGTCCTCGAGGTTGATGCCGCCGAAGGACGGGGCCATCCGGGCGATCGTCTCCACCAGCTCGTCGACGTCCGTGCAGTCGAGGCAGATGGGCACCGAGTCCACGCCGCCGAACTGCTTGAACAGCAGCGACTTGCCCTCCATGACCGGCATGGCCGCGGTGGGGCCGATGTCGCCGAGCCCGAGCACGGCGGTGCCGTCGGTGACCACGGCGACCACGTTGGACCGCCAGGTGTAGTCGTCGGCCAGCTCCGGCCGCTCGGCGATGGCCGTGCACACGCGGGCCACCCCCGGCGTGTACGCGAGCGACAGGTCGCCGGCGTCGCGCACCGGCACCGACGGGCGCGTCTCCAATTTGCCGCCCTCGTGCAGGCGGAAAGCCGGGTCCTGGTCGAGAAGCGTGGCAAGGCTGATGGCCGGCGCGGTGATTTCGGTCGTCATCCGGAGCTCCTAGAACCGCAGCATCCGGCCGGACGGGGTGCGTAAGTCAGGCACCTCGTTCCACACCGTGGTACGCGCCGGGCGCGCCTTTTTGAGCTGTGCACGTTTCATGACGTCCATGCCTTTCTGCGCGGCCCCGTCCGCTACGTCGATGTGATTAACAACACAGCTCGAGTGTCACACGGGCGGCCATTCCCGGTTACCCCATGTCCCCCCTATATCGGAGCCACCCCCTGGTAAGAGGTACGAGGCAGTAGGGGTTGTCCGGGATAGGGGTCGGTCGGGAAATTCGAAGGACAGATACCTGCGAAAGGACAACGATGACGGTCCTGACCGCTTTTCCCACGGAAGCACCACTCGATCCGCGGACGCCATCGGCACGCCTCTCGCGGCTCCTGGATCCCGGCTCCATGGTGCCGATGCCCGGCGACGAAGAGAGCGGCGTGCAGGCCGTACACGGTCTGATCGACGGCTCGCCGGTCATCGCCTACTGCACGGACGCGACGCGCATGGGCGGCGCGCTGGGCTGGGCAGGCGCGAATCGCATCGTCGAGGCCATCCAGCTGGCCGTCCGCCGGCGCTGCCCGGTGATCGGCCTGTGGCATTCCGGCGGTGCCCGGCTGGCCGACGGCGTGGAGTCGATGGACGGCGTCGGCCGCATGTTCGCCGCCATGACCGCGGCCTCCGGCCTGATCCCGCAGATCTCGGTCGTCCTCGGACCGGCCGCGGGCGCGGCCGCCTACGGGCCCGCGCTGACCGACGTGATCATCATGTCGGACGTCGCGCGGGTCTTCATCACCGGGCCCGACGTCGTCCGCAGCGTCACCGGCGAGGAGATCGACATGGCGGGCCTCGGCGGCCCGGAGGCGCACGGCCCCAAATCGGGGGTCGCGCACATCACGGTCGACTCCGAGCAGGCGGCCTACGACCGGGCCCGCCTGCTGGCGGGGTTCTTCACCCGGCCCGGCCGGTTCGACTTCGCCGCGCTGAGCGAGCCGCGCGACCTGCGGGCCCTCCTCCCCGAGCAGCCGCGCCGCGCCTACGATGTCCGGCCGGTCCTCCGCGAGCTCCTGGACCCGGAGTTCCTGGAGTTCCAGCCCCGCTGGGCCCCCAACATGGTGATCGGGCTCGGCCGGCTGGGCGGGCGGGCCGTGGGCGTGATCGCCAACAACCCGCTGCGCAAGGGCGGCTGCCTCGACTCGCTCTCGGCGGAGAAGGCCTCGCGTTTCGTGCGGATGTGCGACTCGCTCGGCGTCCCGCTCGTGGTCGTGGTCGACGTGCCCGGCTACCTGCCCGGCGTCCAGCAGGAGTGGGGCGGCGTGGTCAGGCGGGGCGCCAAGCTCCTGCACGCCTTCGCCGAGTCGGTCGTCCCCCGCGTCACGCTCATCACCCGCAAGTCGTACGGCGGCGCCTACATCGCCATGAACTCCAGGTCGCTGGGCGCGACCGCGGTGTACGCCTGGCCCGACGCGGAGGTGGCGGTCATGGGGGCCGAGGCGGCGGTCGGCATCCTGCACCGCAAGCGGCTGGCCGCGGTGCCCGAGTCCGAGCAGGCGGACCTGCACGCGCGACTGGTGGAAGAGCATCGGCGGACGGCCGGCGGGGTCGAGCGGGCGATGTCGCTCGGTGTGGTCGACGCGGTCGTCTCGCCTCTCGAGACCCGGCTCCGGCTGGCGGAAGCACTGGCATCGGCACCGCAGGACCGCGGCTGCCACTCCAATATCCCGCTCTGAATCGAGGAGACCATGTCGAACATCAAGGTAATGCTCGTCGGCGGACCGAACCACCTCCCGGCCGAGCAGCGGATCGTGACCATCGCGAAGTTCTGCGAGAAGATCAAACTGCCTTTCGGCAGCGGGTACGAGCACTTTCTCCACAATGGCGAGCGCACGCGCGTGGACGGGCAGGAGGTGCCCGCCTACCACTGGATCATGCGGACGGCCATTGCCGAGTGACGGGTGACCGCCTAAGGGTCCGCTAGGGGTGGGAAAACAGCCGGACCGGCGATTCAATATGAGTAGTCGGGTTTGACGGATGTTTATCCCGCCGGAGAGGTGAGGCATTGAACTAGACGGCACTTCCCCTTTTGCGAAGCCCCCAGCAGAACGAGAGCCACCGCCCTAAATCAAATGGACGGTGGCTCTCGCTCTTGCTTTTCACGTAAAAACGCCGCGACGGCCGCCTTTCGGCGGCCGTCGGCGTGTCCTCCGGCATCAGCTGGCGTTCGCGAGCGTGACCCCCGTCCGGCCGCTCCGCCTGGCGGCCGAGCCGACCGCGGCCAGGGTCGCGTCGACCACGTTGGTGTCCACGCCCACGCCCCAGACCGTCGTGCCGTCCACCTTGCATTCGGCGTAGACCGTCGTCTTCATGCTCGTGACGCGCTCGGTGCCGTCGGCCCGGTGCACCGCCCGCACGTCGACGCCCCAGGGCGCCATCGTGACGCCGATGGCCCGCACGGCCTGCTCCTGCTGGCCGTCCATGTGGAGCGTCGCGGTGATCCGGTCGCCCCGCCCCAGGGTGTCGGTCCGGGCCTGGCCGGTGAGGTACTCCTGCTCGAACAGCGCCCAGATCTCGTCGGGCGTCAGCTCGCTGCCCCGTGCCTCCGCCCGGGCCTGGACCAGCCCGGCGAACTCCCGCTGCAGCTCGCGGGGCAGCCGCATCCCGTGCCAGGCGCTCATGACGTACGCGATGCCGCCCTTGCCCGACTGGCTGTTGATCCGCACGATCGCCTCGTACGTGCGCCCGACGTCCTTGGGGTCCACCGGCAGGTACGGCATGCTCCACGGCATCTCGTCGACCTCGACGCCGCTCTCACCGGCGGCCCGCTCCAGATCGTCGAAGCCCTTCTTGATCGCGTCCTGGTGCGAACCGGAGAAGGCGGTGTACACGAGCTCGCCGCCGTAAGGGTGCCGGGGGTGCACGGGGATCTCGTTGCAGAGCTCGACGGTGTCGCGGATCCGGTCGATGTCGGAGAAGTCGATCCCCGGGTCCACCCCGTGGGTGAACATGTTCATGCCGAGCGTCACCAGGCAGACGTTGCCCGCCCGCTCGCCGTTGCCGAACAGGCACCCCTCGATGCGCTCGGCCCCGGCCAGCAGCGCCAGCTCGGACGCGGCCACCCCCGTGCCGCGGTCGTTGTGCGGGTGGATGGACAGGCAGACGTGCTCCCTGCGGGAGAGGTTGCGGTCCAGCCATTCGATCTGGTCGGCGAACACCGAGGGCAGGGAGCGCTCCACGGTGGTGGGGAAGTTCAGGATGATCGGGCGGCCGGGGCCGGTCTCCCACACGTCCATGACCGCCTCGCAGACCTCGAGGGCGAAGTCCGCCTCGGTCTCGTTGAACAGCTCGGGCGAGTACTGGTAGCGCAGGTCGCAGTCCGCCAGGTCCCGCTCGGCGTACTTCATCATCAGCCGGGTGCCCTGCACGGCCAGGTCCTTGCACTGGGCGCGGTCCATGTTGAACACCACGCGCCGGAACAACGGCGCGGTCGCGTTGTAGAGGTGGAACGTGGCGCGGGGGGCGCCGGCCAGCGCGGTGACCGAGCGCTCGATCAGCTCGTCCCGCGCCGGTACGAGCACCGAGATCCATACGTCGTCCGGGATGCGGTCCTGCTCGATGAGCATCCGGACGAAGTCGTAGTCGTCCTGGCTGGCCACGGGGAATCCGACTTCGATCTCCTTGTAGCCGAGGTCGACGAGCAGCTCGAACATCCGCAGCTTCCGGGCCGGCGACATCGGGTTGGCCAGCGACTGGTTTCCGTCGCGGAGGTCCGTCGACAGCCAGCGGGGCGCCGCCACGATCCTCTTGTCCGGCCAGGTACGGTCGGGCAGGGCCAGCGGGGTGAAGTTCGAATAGCGCTCGACGGGACGGGTCGGGGCCATCGTGAATCTCCTTCGCAGGTCTCATGGTGTGGCTCTAGGAGATCTCCGCACTCAACGTACAAGCGGCGACGGGCCCGCGAACAGGTCGGGGATCATGAGAGTGCCGGTCCTGACCAAGGGATTCCGCAGGGGTATCGAGAGTGCGCGCCCCCGGTATCTTTCGACGCACCCCCCTTCTCCGGCCCCTGCCGGCCCTGCACACTCCGATCATGGCGACTATCGAACCGGCGATCCGGCGAGGCGGTCTGTGCTTCGCGGAGGCGCGGCCTACGGTGCAGTTCATCTTCCTGCTGCGCTTCCTCACCGGCACGGCGCTGTGCGCCTCGGTCGCCGGCGACGACGGCCACCTGGGCAGAACGGTCTGGGGCGCCGCGGCATGGGTGATGATGATCTTCGCCGTCTACCTCTTCAACGGCGTCATGGACGTGCCGGAGGACCGGCTCAACGGCTCACGCAGGCCCATCGTCCGCGGCGACCTACCGCCGGGCTTCGCCAGCGCGGTCGCGATCGGGGCGGCCCTGCTGTCGCTCGCGGCCGGGTTCGCGCTCGCCCCGCTGATGGGCGGCATGCTCGCCGTCGTGCTGACGCTCGGCTACCTCTACTCGGGCCCGCCGTTCCCGCTCAAGCGCAGCTCCGGCGGCACGGTCCTGACGGGAGGCGTGGCCACCCTGCTCACCTACTACGGGGGCGCCTTCTCCTACGCGAGCGAGATCAGGAGCTCGCTGATGCTGGTCGTCTTCGTGCTCGCCGCGTCACTGTGGACCGCTCTCGTGGGCTCGACGACCAAGGACCTGCCCGACATCGAGGGCGACGCCCGCGCCGGGCGGATGACCTTCGCGGTCATGCACGGCGAGCGCGTCCTGCGGCTGACGATCTGCTGCATGGCGATCGGGCTGGCGCTGGCCTTCGCCGCGGCCGTCCTGCTGCTGAAGCTCCCGCTGTGGCCGTCCGCGCTCGCCATGATCGGCGGGGCACTGGTCATCACGGTCCTGTGCTTCAAGGGCCGCCGCCGCGAGCCGTACGGCGCCTTCATGGCCACCCAGTACGCGCTGCACGGCCTGGCGATCCTGCCGCTCCTCCTCATCTGACAGGCGGACCGGCCGATCAGACCGCGCAGTCCGCGCCGGTCGAGCCGGGCGGGAAGGCCTCCTCCACCCGCCGGCAGACCGTCTCGGTCAGCAGGAGCCTGACGGAACCCACGTTCATCTCCAGATGGACCGGGTCGCGCGTGCTGGGCACCGGCACCACGTCCGGCCCCCGCGACAGCAACCAGGCCAGGGCCAGGCGGCCCGTGCTGACGTCCATGTTCGCCGCCTCGGTCTGCAGCCGCCGGAGCATCGCGCCGTTGCGCGGGAGGTTGTGCGGCGAGAACCGGGGATCCGCCCGGCGAGGGTCGGCCGGGCCGAGCCGCGAGGGCGACAGGCTACGCCCGGTCAGGAAGCCGCGGCCCAGCGGCCGGCCGGCCAGCACGCCGATCCCGAGCTCGCGCGCCACCGGCAGCTGGTCGAGCTCGACCGTACGGTGCCAAAGGGAGTATTCCATCGCCAGGGCGGTCACCGGATGGACCGCGTGCGCCCGGCGGAGCTCGTCCCCCGTCACCCCCGACAGGCCGACGTGGCGGGCCTTGCCCGCGGTCACCAGGTCCGCCAACTGGTGGGCGGTCTCCTCGACCGGTACGGACGGCTCCTCGTGGCTCGCGATGTAGAGGTCGACGTAGTCGACGCCCAGGCGCTTCAACGAGGCGTCGCACGACTGCGCCAGCTCGCCGCAGCCGGTGCCGCGCCGGACGGTCCGCGTCGCCAGGAGCACGTCCTCGCGCCAGGGCCGGACGGCCTCGCCGACGAGCCGCTCGACCTCCCCGTCGGCCTGGTCGTCGGACATGTCGAGCAGCGTCACGCCCACGTCGAGAACGTAGTGGATCAACGCCAGGGACTCCGAGCGGTCCACGTCGCCGTACACGCCTGAGAGGGCCAGACACCCGAAGCCCAGACACGAGGTGATCAGCCCCGCATCGCCCAGCCTTCTGCTGTCCACGACACTCCCCTCCATTTGGCCGTCACGTTATACATACGATCTGCGGGCCGCGATTGTGCCACAACCCCTATCCCCCCTGTGGGCGGATGAATAAGGGGAGAATCTTTCCCGTTTAAGCCGCCTGACACAGAACGCAACGATCAGTTATACACCCAGTTAATGGCGCTGCCCACCGCGCGGACTCCGCGCGGTGGGCAGGATCTGGGAGGGGTTAGCGGACGGTCGGGCTCAGCTCCAGATCGGTGGGAAGATCCGATCTCTGAGTGATTCCGAGCTTGCGATAGATGCGCGTCAAGTGCTGTTCCACCGTACTCACCGTGATGAACAGCTTGGCCGCGATCTCCCGGTTGGTGTAGCCGACCGAGGCCAGGCCGGCGACCCGGCGCTCGGCGTCGCTGAGGATCGCCACGACCTTGCTGATCTCCGCGTTCTGCCCGTCGCCGGCGGAGGAGCCGTCACCGGCCAGCGCCTGGCTCAGCGGCTGGGCGCCGCACTCCTGCGCGAGGATGCGCGTACGGCTGGCGATGATCCCCGCCCTGCGGAACTCCCCGACGCTGTGGAACGCCTCGGTGAGCTCGAACAGCGACCGGGCCAGCTCGTAGCGGTCGCCGCAGGCCTGCAGCCGGTCCGTGGACTGCCGCAGCAGCATGGGCCGGTGCCGGAGCTCGCTCGTGGCGGCCAGCAGGCGCAGCGCGACCCCTTGCGTACGGGAGGCCATGGGGCCGCAGCGCGACAACTGCTCCTCGACCAGGGAACGGGCCTCGTCGTGCTCGCCCATCCGGATGAGCGCCTCGGCCGCGTCGGCACGCCAGGCGATGAAGCCCGGCGTGTCCATCTCCCACTCGCCCATGAGCTCGCCGCAGAAGCGGAAGTCCCGCAGCGCCGCCGCCGGATGGTCCACGGCCAGGTGGTAGCGCCCGCGGGCGTGCAGGTAGTGCAGCCCGAAGCGGGTGCGCAGCATGGCCTCCGGGACCGCGGTGTTGACCTGGGCGAGCGCCTGGTCGTACTGCCCCATGGCCGTGCTGGCCAGCATCAGGTTGGCCAGCGGGGAACCCACGGTCACCCCCCAGCTGGCCGGCGGGATGAGCTCCAGGGCCAGGCGCGCGGACGAGGCCGCGGTCTCCAGATCGCCGCGCCGCATGGCGATCTCGGCGCGGATCGCGGTGAGCCGGGCCCGGCGGGCCGGCGCGCTGCGGGACTGCGCCTCCTCGATGAAGGCGTCGCACCACGGCGCCGCCTTGTCCGACCAGCCGCCGTAGGTGAGCGCGAGCAGCGAGCTCTCCACCGTGTCCATGGACATCTCGTCCAGGCGGGAGCTGTGCAGGATCCGCTCCACCGTGGACAGGGTGCGCTCGCGGGGACCGCGGGTGAGCACCGAGGTCAGAGCGTTGATCGCCTCCAGCCGCCGGCTCACCCGCACCGGTAGGACGGCCTCCTTGTTCTGCTCGGTGGTCGCCCTGTTGACGTGGGCGAGCAACGGCGGCGCCGAGGCGCGCAGCCACAACCGGGTGCCGACGAGCTCGGCCACGGTCTGCGGCTCGGTGTCGCCGCTCTCCTTCAGGTGTTCGAGCACCTGGCAGGCGTCGTCCACCTTGCCGTGCCAGAGCAGCGCCCTGGCCAGCACGACCGCGTCGCTGCCGCGCAGGGTGCCGTTGTGCAGGGCGTCGGTCAGCTCGGCTATGTGCTCGGCCGGGGTGCTGGGGTTGATGCGCCACTCCGCGCGCATCAGGAGCGTGGCGATGGTCGTACGCCGCCGCTCGTCCGTGCAGCAGCGCCAGGCGAGCTTGAGATAGTCGACGGCCTCGTCCACGAACCCGTCGTCCAGCCGGTGCAGCGCCGCGGCCTCCAGCACGGGGACGGCCCACGGCAGGTCGGTGGCGTCGGCGCCGACCAGGTGCTCGGCTATCGCGACGTCGTCGGCCGCCTCCAGGTGCAGCAGCTCGGCGGCCCTGCGGTGCACGCTGCGCCGCATCTCGTCGCCCAGCTCGGCCAGCACCGTCTCCCTGGCGATCTCGGCCCGGTAGTGGCCCGACTCCAGCAGCCCGGCGGTCTCCAGCCAGCGGGTGGCCTGGGCGACCGTCGTGCCGTCCGCGTCGACCAGGCGCTGCAGGAGCTCCGGGTCGTCCAGCACCGCGAGCCAGCCGGCGACCTGCAGGAGCGCGGGGTCGGCCCGGTGCAGACAGGACAGCACGGCCTCGCCGTAACGCTCGGCGGGGGCGCCGCCGCTCGTCCCGAAGTCCTCGATCAGGCCCCTGAGCAGGAGCGGGTTGCCGCCACTCAGCGCGTACCAGTCCGGTGCGACGGCTTCGGCCGCCGCCTCGCCCAGGTGCTCGGCCGCCATGCTCACCACCGCGTCGTACGACAGCGGCGCCAGCCTTACGGCTGTGCAGTGCGGCTGGCGCAGCATCTCGGTGGCGAAGAAGCCGTGGGTGTGCGGCCGGTAGTCGGTCTGGCCGAACACCGCCATGAGCGGGGAGTATCTGGCCCTGCGGACGAGGTAGGAGAGGCAGAGCAGCGAGGCCCTGTCGGCCAGGTGGACGTCGTCGACGACGATCACCAGCGGGTGGCGCTCGGCGAGCGAGAGCAGCACCGCGGACAACGAGTGGACGATCTGGGCGTCCACCTGTTCAAAGCTCTCCCCCTTCGCGGGGGAGGCCATCTGCGCGCCCTCTCGCAGCAGGTCAGCCGCGAGCGCGCGTACGTCTTCCTGTAACGGCGCGTTCTGGAAGAGCTGGCCGAGCACGCCCAGCGGCAGGTCGCTCTCCGCCCGGGTGGCGGAGGCCACCAGCGGCAGCGCGCCGTGTTCCAGAGCCTGCTCGGCGAAGGCGTGCAGGAGGTCGCTCTTGCCCGTCGCAACGACTCCCGTCACCATTGCGACCCGGCCCTTGCCGCCCACGGCCTCGGTGAGGAGACCTTGCATGGAGGCCATGGCGGTGTCTCTTTCGTACAGCCCCATGTTGGACACCCCTTTTAGAAAGGCAATTTCCGGCCGGAAGGGGTTCTGAGGTCCAAGGAGCCATTCAGCTCTTTTTTCGGCTTCGAATTCACGATCCGTCGGACTTGCCGCATGACCCTCAACCTCTTCCGTATCCGGTTATGGGTTGACGGTCATCACGTTAGGTGTCAGTTCGGGGTGCCCACAATATGGCTTATCCTTAATAACGTCCGCCGCTCCATACGGACCAGTCCGTCTCCAACTTTCGGACCAACGGGTGGTCCGAGTCGATCGGCCGGGCGGTCGACTCGGTGCGGCGCCTCGGTGCGGCACCAGGCCCTGGGCCACCGTCCGCGGCCCCGCGGCCCAGGGGTGGGCCAGGGCCCGGCCGTCCCGGCGAAGCGCTTGAATCATTTATTACCCACGCGTAAACATTGACCGAGCAGCGCCAATGCGAGCCGTGCTCATGTCGATCTGGGCCTTACCGACCGCGGCGGCTTCACATCTCACAAACGACCCCTATTGGACGGTGAGCACAAGATCAGCCCCGCCTCCCCGCTCCCCGGAGGCCCCCGCCGAGCCGCCACGAGATAGGGCACCCTAAGTCACGAAATATTGACATTCCTACGTCGCAGGCGTTCCCACTGGTCACAGGGCTCGCGGGCCCGGAGCGCAGCCCGCGGCGCATCGGGGCCTATGTTCATACAGTTGCCTACTCATCAGTGTTGACCCAAGATGTAAGCATTCGTGCATTTCCAAGGGGACATGGTGGGAGAAATTGCGCAAAGGGGCGAGCATGATGCCACGGGGACGGCGAATCTTATCGAGGAGTGTCGAGCCGACATACTGAGCAAGTACGAGCAGGGACTGGCCTCGATCGGCAGCGTACTGATCAGGGATCAGCACACGAAAGCCCAGGTCATGGCTAACGCGGGCGAGATCCTGACGGAGATGGCCGGCACGCTGCGAGCAGGTCGCTTGCTCGACGACGAGACGTCCCGTTTCCTGTCCTGGGACATCGGCGTGTCCAGAGCGTCCGCCGGTATCCACCCGAGAGAGTCCCTCCTGGCCGCGTCGGTCTTCTTCCGCGCCGCATTCACTACTCTTAGTCACCGACTTCAGGACGACACCCAGGCCGCCAGGCTGCTCAGGCTTGTGGTGACGGCTCTGGAACAGAGCATCTCCCTGCGGATCAGAGAGGCTTCAAGCAGCTACACCGGGTTCTTGCTGAACCAGGTGACCGAGGCGCAGATGGCCGAGCGCCGCCGGATCGCCAGGGAGTTACACGACCGCATCGGGCACAGCCTCAGCGTCGCCCAGCGCCAGCTGGAGCTGTCGAACCTCTACCGGCCGTCCGAGCCGGCCAAGGCGCTGGCCAAGCTGGAAATGGCGCAGCAGGCCATCCAGGAGACGATGTGCAGCCTGCGCCAGGTGACCTCCGACCTCCACCCTCCCGACGGGAGGACCCTGGAGAAGGGACTGCTCGGCTACCTGGACGTGATCGGGACCGACGACGTACAGGTCGAGCTCGTCGTCAACGGCGACCAGAGCTGGGCGCCCCCGATCGTCAGCGAGGAGTGCCTGCTCATCCTGCGCGAAGCGGCCCGCAACGCGCTCACCCACGGAGACCCTTCGACCATCTTCATCAGGATCGACGTCGCGCCGCACGAGCTGATCGCCTCCGTGATCGACGACGGCTGCGGCTTCGACCCGAGCCAGCAGGCGCCCAAGGGCAGCCTGGGCCTGTCCTCCATCCGGGAACGCACCCAGCTGCTCGGCGGCACGGTCAACATCGTGAGCGAACCCGGCAAGGGGGCAAGGGTCGACCTCGCGGTGCCCATCCAGAGGCGACCCGATGATCAGGAGTGAGCAACCGACCACAGTGGCCATCGTGGACGACCACGCGCTGTTCCGCGAGGGCCTCAGGGAGATCCTGGAGTCTCAGGAGGGGCTGGTCGTGGTGGGCGAGGCCGGCACCTCCAGCGGCGCGCTCAAAATGGTGGCCGACAAGAAGCCGGACATTCTCCTGCTCGACGTGGAGATCCCCGGCGACTCCGCCACCGACACCGTGACCCGCCTGCGCATCCAGTCACCGAACACGCAGATCATCATCCTGAGCATGTACGACGGACCGCAGCTGCTGCACCGGCTCCTGGCCGCCGGCATCCGCGGATACCTGCTGAAGAGCGTCCACTGGCACGAGCTGGTGTCGGCCATCCGCAGCGTGCACGACGAGCCGGAACGGGTCGTGCTCGCCGTCTCCCGCGAGAGCCTCGCCCAGATGGAGAGCACACCGTCCGAGGTGCTGACGAGCAAGGAACGGGAGGTCCTCGAGCTGGCCGCGCAGGCGCTCAGCAACCGGCAGATCGCCGCCCGCATCAACACCACGGAAGCCACGGTGAAGCGCCACCTGCGCAACATCTTCGTCAAGCTCGGGGCCGCCTCGCGCATCGACGCCGTCAACCGGGCGATCGACGCCTCACTGATCACACCATCACGGACACGATCCGACAACTAACCCTAAATCGCCATATATCTGTATAAATCAGACCCCCTTCCCGGGGTAGGTTCACCCCGCAACCGTCTCCGGAGAGCCCGAGAAGAAGCGCCCGAACATTTTCTTCCGCGAAGGCCCTGCCTAGCGTGGAATTGTGAACACCAATGCATTCATCGGGAGCATCCTCCCGCCGTGGGTGGTGGCGGTCGACACGTTCGACGACCACGACGCGGTGCTCTTCCCTGCGGAAGAAGAGGTGATCAGCCGATCGGTGGAGAGCCGGCGCAAGGAGTTCGCCACGGCACGCATGTGCGCCAGGACCGCAATGGGGCTGCTCGGCCTGCCCGAGCAGCCCATCCTGCCGGGCGTGCGCGGTGAACCTCAGTGGCCGACGGGCTTCGTGGGCAGCATCACCCACTGCGCCGGTTACCGCGGCGCCGTCCTCAGCCCCGGCACCGACACCATCACGATCGGCATCGACGCCGAGCCCAACCAGCCGCTGTCCTACGGCGTCCTGGAAGCGGTCTCCCTGGCTGAGGAGCGCAAGTCGCTGAGCGCGCTCGCCGCCGACTACCCGGACGTCGCCTGGGACCGCCTGCTGTTCTCGGCGAAGGAGTCGGTCTACAAGGCCTGGTTCCCGCTGGCGAAGCGGTGGCTCGACTTCGAGGACGCGATCCTCACCTTCAACCCGGTGCAGGGCACGTTCTCCGCCCGGCTCCTGGTGACCGGGCCGCACGTGGAGGGCCGGCAGCTGATGGGCTTCTCCGGCACGTGGAAGGCCCAGGACGGTCTCATCGTCACCGCCATCGTCAAGGCCTCCGGCCCCGCCACCCGCCGCCACCGCGCGGCGCACAGGCGCCCCGCCGCCCAGCCCGTCAAGGCCTGACCCGGCCGGACGGCGCGGCCCACTCCTGCCGCGCCCGATTCCGTATCTCCGGCCGGGTACCGGGCGTGTCGCGCGCCCTCCTCTCCCCGCGACCACTAGGCGCATGAACGGCTCCGGCGGCGGCACGTGAGGACCCACCGACGCGAAAGCCCGGCGCAGAGGCCGGGCATGCGATTGACGGTGGCGTTCAGGCGACCCGCCACCGTCACGAGGATTCGAGGTCAGCTGTCCTTGGCCGTCCAGCGGAACGTCTTCAGGCACAGCAGCAGCGCGCCGACGCACCAGGCGCCGAGCACGAGGGCGGTCATCGGGAGCTGCCACGAGCCGGAGGGCTCCAGCGCGGCCGCGTGTTCCGGCAGGAACACCGAGCGCATGCCCTGGGTGATCCACTTGAGTGGGAACAGCGACGCGAAGAACTGGAGAATGCCCGGCACGTCGGAGAAGGGCATGAAGACGCCGGAGCAGAACTGCACGATGAGGAACGGCAGCGTGATCACCGCGTTGGCCCCGCGCGTCGACTTCGGCAGGCTGCCGGCCGCGATGCCCAGGAGCGCGCAGGCCGTACCACCCAACAGCAGGACCCAGGTGAACGTCAGCCACCGGTCGAAAGAGGTGGGCACCTGGATGCCGAACAGCAGCGCTCCCACCGTGACCAAGATGGCCACCTCGGCGACCATGCACACCAGGACCTGGATGACCTTCCCGCCGAAATACGCCATCCGTGGCAGCGGCATGCCGTAGAGCCTCTTCAGGGTCCCGTCATGGCGTTCCAGGGCGATGTTGATGCCCAGGTTCTGGAAGGACGTGCCCATCACGCCGGCGCCGATCATGCCGGCCGTGAGGATCTGGGCCCCCGTGATCCCGGCGATGGCCGGTTTGTTGATCTGCATCGCGCCGAGCAGCATCAGCATGATCGCCGGGAGCGAGAAGATGACGATGAACTGGCTCTTGGTGCGAAAGAAGCTCCTGAGCTCCAGCCCGCCGCGCTTGAGCGCCAGGCCCCAGGCGCCGGGCAGGCTCACCGAGCTCGCGGCGGGGATGCGAGTCGTCGGTCTCGACATCGTGGTTGTCACGGCTGGTCTCCGATCAGGCCGAGGTAGATGTCTTCGAGGGTCGGCCGGGTCACGGCCAGCTCCGGGATCTCCCCCTCGAACTGGCGGCCCAGCTCGGCGACGACCTGCGTGGGCGTCGCCGTCTTCACGCTGCGCTCCCCGTCCGGGCCGGCCCAGCTGACGGTGGCCATCGCCTGCGCGCGGCCGGCCAGCGTGGCCGGCTCCCCCAGCGCGACGACCTTGCCCCCCACGATCACTCCCACCCGGTCGGCCAGCGCCTCGGCCTCGTCCAGGTAGTGCGTGGTCAGCAGGATGGTGGTGCCTTCGTCGGACAGCTGCGAGATCAGGTCCCAGAACTGGCGGCGCGCCACGGGGTCGAACCCCGTGGTGGGCTCGTCCAGGAAGACCAGCTCGGGATTGCCCACGACGCCGAGCGCCACGTCGACCCTGCGCCGCTGGCCGCCGGAGAGGTGGCGGGTGCGGACGTCGGCCTTGCCGGTGAGCCCGACGAGCTCGATCACGTGGTCGGGGTCGCGCGGGCTCGGGTAGTAGGTGGCGTAGTGGTGCACCATCTCCCGGACGGTCATCTCCGCGGCGTCGGTGGCCGACTGCAGCACGATGCCGAGTCTGGCGCGCCAGGCCCTGCCGGCCTGGCCGGGGTCCTCGCCGAGCACGCTGATGTCGCCGGCGTCGCGGCGGCGGTGCCCTTCGAGGATCTCAACAGTGGTCGTCTTGCCTGCGCCGTTGGGGCCGAGGAGCGCGAACACCTCACCCCTGGCGATGTCCAGGTCGACGCCGTCAATGGCGACCACGTCGCCATATCGCTTGCGCAGCTCACGTACCCGCACCGCTGTATCGCTCATACCCATCAGGGTTGGGGATCGGCTCCGCCACCGACACCCCTATTTAGGGTTTCACCTGGTCAAACGTCTAAGCCGCAGGTCGGACCCCAAATCAAGGAGCTGACCCCCTATCAACCGTTCGGAGGATGTCGCAAGTCGCGGCCACCGATGATTCTGTAAACATGACAGTCATCGAAATCGAGGGCATGAGTAAGAGCTACCGAGGCAAGCAGGTTCTCGAGAGCGTATCCCTGAAGGTGGAAAAGGGCGAGGTCTTCGGGATCGCCGGCCCCAACGGCGCGGGCAAGACCACGACCGTGGAGTGCATGGCGGGCCTGCGGCAGCGCGACGGCGGTGTGCTGCGCGTGCTGGGCCTCGACCCGCAGACCGACCGGCGCCGGCTCCTTCCGCGCGTCGGCGTCCAGCTGCAGGAGGCGGCCCTGCCGGACGCGCTCAAGGTGGGCGAGGCGCTGAAGATGTATGCCTCTTTCTACGAGAAGCCCGCCGACTGGAGGGCGCTCATGGACGAGTGGGGGCTGACCGAGCGGCAGCGCTCCAGCTTCAGGAGCCTGTCGGGCGGTTGGAAGCAGCGCCTGTTCATCGCGCTGGCCCTGGTCGGCAACCCGGAGGTCGTCTTCCTCGACGAGCTCACCACCGGTCTGGACCCCTCGGCCCGCCGCATGACGTGGGGCCTGGTCCGCGAGATCCGCGACCGCGGGGTGACCGTCGTGCTGGTCACCCACTTCATGGACGAGGCCCAGGCGCTGTGCGACCGCATGGCGATCATCGACCAGGGCCGCGTCATCACCCACGGCACCCCGGGCGAGCTGAAGGCCCAGGGCCGTACCGAATCGCTCGAGGACGCGTACTTCGCTCTGACGGGAGGGCAGGCGGCATGAGAGGCATCACTCAGGTCATCGCGGTCGAGCTCAAGCTGATCGCACGGGACCCCATGTCGGCGTTCTTCGCGCTGGCCTTCCCCGCGATCATGCTCTGGGTCAAGCTGCGCAACGGCGGGTCCCTTCCCAGCGGGCTGTCGCTGGCGGACGCCAACGTGCCCATGCTGACCACGTTCGTCATCGGCATGGCCGCGCTGGTCATCCTGCCGGCCACGGTCGCCCAGTACCGGGAGCGCCTGGTGCTGAAGCGGCTGCGGGCCACGCCGGCCTCGCCCGGCATGCTGTTCGGCGCGCAGTGGGTCGCTCACATGCTGCTGGCCGTGTTCGGCACGGCGCTGCTGGTGGCCATCGGCTTCTTCGTCTACGGCGCGTCGGCCCCCGCCAACGTGGGCGGCGTGGTCGTGGCGTGGCTCCTCGCCGCGCTGAGCCTCAGCGCCATCGGCTTCCTGCTCGGCGCGGTGGTGCCCTCCGGCCGCGGCGCGACCGTGATCGGGCTGAGCCTGTTCTTCCCGATGGTCTTCATCTCCGGCGCCATCATCCCCCGCGAGAGCATGGGCGGTTCGATGCGGGCGATCGGTGACCTGACCCCCATGGCACCCGCCGTCCAGGCCATCCGCGCCGGCTGGGAGGGCCAGGCGATGTCCCCGATCTCGCTGGCCGTCATGCTCGCGATCTGCCTCGTGGCCGGCGGCGTCGCCATCAAGGCCTTCCGGTGGTGAGCAGCGTCGACCGTGAAGGGCCGGGGCCGGTGGTCACCTCCACCGGCCCCGGCCCTTCACGATGGGACCGGGTCTGGCCCTATCTGCCCTACCTTTTCATCCTGCTTCCGGCTGGTTTCTCCCTGCTGCAGAACTGGCGGCCGGACACGCTGGTCCTGGCGCTGTTCGCGATGGCCTGGCACTGGTTCATGGTCGGCGCGCACCCGGAGTGGATCAAGCACCACCTCGTCGCGCTCGTCTACTTCGCCGTCCTGCTCGCCGCCATCGGGGCGCTGGTCAGTATCGACTCGGTGTTCACGGTGGCCGGCCCGGCGGTGTTCATCCAGTCCTTCGCGCTGCTGCCCCGCTGGTGGGCCTACGCCGGGGTGGTCGCGACCGCGGGGGTGCTGGTCTCGATGCGGCCGGAGGCCGGGCGGAGCCCGGGCCAGATGCTCTTCTCGTTCCTGGTGGCCGCGCTGGTCGCCTCCGCGGTCGGCCTGGTCGTCCAGACCATCTCCGACCAGAACGAGAGCCGCAGGGTGATGATCGCGCAGCTCCAGGAGACCGGCGCGAGGCTGGCCGCCCTCGCGGCCGAGAACGCGAACCTGCAGGCCCAGCTGCTGACCAAGGCCCGCGAGGCCGGAGTGGTCGGGGAGCGGCAGCGGCTGGCCAGGGAGATCCACGACACGATCGCGCAGGGTCTGGCCGCCATCGTCACCCAGGTGGAGGCCGCCGAGGAGGCGCTCGACGACGTCAAGGCGGCTCGTGCCCGCCTTGACACGGTTCGCATGCTGGCCAGGGACAGCCTGAAGGAGGCCCGCCGGTCGGTGCAGGCCCTGCGCCCCGCGCCGCTGGCCGAGTCGCAGCTGCCGGCCGCGCTCCAGGACGTCTCCGGCAAATGGTCGCAGGCCAGCGGCGTGGCCTCGTCCCTGGAGGTCACGGGCGAGGCCCGGCCGCTGCACGCGGAGGTGGAGATCACCCTGCTGCGGGTGGCGCAGGAGGCGCTGGCGAACGTCGCCAAGCACGCTTCCGCCGGACGAGTTGCCCTCACTCTGTCGTACATGGAAGATGTCGTGGTGCTGGACGTACGCGACGACGGAGCCGGTTTCGCCCCCGAGCCACCGGGCCTGCCGGCCGCGCCCGCCTCCGAGGCGGGCGGTTTCGGCCTCCTGTCCATGCGCCAGCGCGTGACCAGGCTGGCGGGCGACTTCCAGATCGAGTCGGCCCCCGGCGAGGGCACCGGCATCTCCGCCGCCGTCCCCGCCATCCCCGCCGAAACGGGCCTCGAGCCATCCGACCGATCCAGAAACGCCGGGTGAGACATGCCGATTCGGCTGATCATCGTGGACGATCATCCGGTCGTCCGCGACGGGCTGCGCGGAATCTTCACCGACGACGAGTTCGAGGTGGTCGGGGAGGCGGGTGACGGGTTCGAGGCGCTGGCCGTGGTGGAGCGCACCAATCCCGACGTCGTGCTCACCGACCTGCGCATGCCGAGGATGAAGGGCGCGGAGCTCATCCGCCGGCTGCGCGAGCAGGCGCCCGACGTCCGCGTGCTCGTGCTGACCACGTTCGACGACGACGTGGACGTGCTGCCGGCCATCGAGGAGGGGGCGACCGGCTACCTGCTCAAGGACACCCCGCGCGCCGAGCTGCGCCGCGCCGTGCAGGCGGCGGCGCGCGGCGAGACCGTGCTGTCCCCCTCCGTGGCCGGCGTGCTGACGCAGAAGCTGCGCGCGCCGCGCCAGCAGCCTCTCAGCCGCCGTGAGCTGGAGGTCCTGTCGCTCATCTCCCGGGGCGCCACCAACCGCGACGTGGCCAAGCGGCTGTTCATCACCGAGGCCACCGTGAAGACGCACCTGCTGCACATCTTCGCCAAGCTCGAGGTCAACGACCGTGCGGCCGCCGTCGCTGCCGCCTACGAGACGGGCCTGCTCAGGCCGGGCGTCGACAGCTGATTAAGGGCACCTAGGGGTGTGCCGCCCCTCCGGCCGCTTCGTACCGTGGAACAGGCGGCCGTTCCATCTCTACCCGAGGGCACCTTTCCCGCCCCGGACGCGACGAGTCAAGCGGTGTGTCAAATGTGGCCACCGCATTTCCTTTCCCCCTGATGAATTCTTTCGCGTGCCGCCGAATCGGTTCCTGGAGATCGTCCGGAAGGATTTGGAGATGAGCTCATGAACACGCTTGCCCTGGCCGACCCGAGGGCCGAGCTGGAGATCGTCGGCGGCAAGGGGGAGTCCCTGGCGCGCCTGGCCAGGGCTCGGCTGCCCGTGCCGGCGGGTTTCCACGTCACCACCGGCGCCTACCGCGACTTCGTGGCCCGCCATGGTCTGCGCGAGGCGATCCTGTCCGGGGACGCCGAGGAGATCCAGGCGCTGTTCGCCGGGTGCGAGATCCCGCCGGAGATCACCGAGGACATTCTGGCCTCGTACGCCACGCTGGGCGAGGACGCCGCGGTGGCCGTCCGGTCGTCGGCGACCGCGGAGGACCTGCCGGGGATGTCGTTCGCCGGGCAGCAGGACAGCTATCTCAACATCCGCGGCGCCGAACAGCTCCTGGACGCGGTCAGGCGTTGCTGGGCCTCGCTCTGGACCGACCGGGCGATCGCCTACCGCGACCGCCACGACATCCCGCGGGACCAGGTGGCCATCGCCGTCGTCGTCCAGGAGCTCGTACCCGCCGACGCCGCGGGCGTGCTGTTCACCGAGGACCGGGTCTCCCCCCACGACCGGCTGACCATCAACGCCGCATGGGGTCTGGGCGAGGCGGTCGTCGGCGGCCTCGTCACGCCCGACACGATCACCGTCGACCGCGCCGGCCTCACGGTCGTCGAGGAGCGCATCGCGTCCAAGGCCGTCATGACCGTGCGCACCCCGGACGGCACCCGGGAGGAGCCCGTCCCGCCCGCCAGGCGCGACGAGCCGGTCCTGACCTCGGCGCAGGCGACCCGGCTGGCCGAGCTGGGCCTGGCGATCGAGGAGCTGTACGGCCGCGCGATGGACATCGAGTGGGCCCTGCACGACGGGCGCCCGCACATCCTCCAGGCCAGGCCGATCACCGGCCAGCGCGAGGTGTGGAACGACTCGCTCAAGGGCGACTACCTGTGGACCAACGGCAACCTGGGCGAGGCCATCCCCAGCGTCATGACGCCGTGCACCTGGTCGCTCGTGCAGGCGTTCATCGCCGAGATCATGGTCGTCGGCGACCTCGGCGGCCACCCCATCTGCGGCAACATCGGCGGCCGCGTCTACATGAACATGAGCCTGACCGCCTCACTCGGCAAGGCCCTCGGCATGACCAAGAAGATCAAGGACTCCCAGGAGCCGATCTACGGCAGGCTGCCGGAGGGTGTGGGGACCCCGCTGCTGCCGATGTCGCGCTGGCAGACCCTCAGGGCGGCCAGGCCGATGGCGGGCGGCCGGCGCGAGATCCAGAAGCTCGTGGAGCGGATCCCCGAGTACATAGCGGACGCGCCCCGCCGCACGGAGGAGCTCCGCGCCATGATCGCCGAGAGCGACGACCTGGTCGCGCTCTGGCAGAGCGAGATCGAGCCCAGGTTCGACGAGTGCAACCGCATGCTGGCCGCCGCGGCCCGCCAGGACGCCGGCTCGCTGGTCTACCTCGGCGCCCGGCTGACGAAGCTGGTCGGGGAGGCGGACGCCACCGTGCTGATGTCCGGCATCCAGGCCCGGGACGGCCGGCTGGAGAGCCTCGGCCCGCTGCTCGGGCTGGCCCGGCTCAAGCGCGGCGAGATCTCCCGCGAGGAGTACGTCCGCAGGTACGGGCACCGCTGCCCGGACGAGTTCGAGGTCTCGGCCGCCCGGCCGGTGGAGGACCCGGCGTGGATCGACGAGCAGTTGGCCGCCCTCACGGTCGACCCCACCGAGCTGCTCGAACGCCAGGAGGCGGCGAGCGCGGCGGCCTGGCGGCGCTTCCGCGAGCGCCACCCGAGGCAGGCCGAGAAGTTCCGCCGCCAGATCGACCGCTGGGAGGCGATCGTCCGCTCCCGCGAGGAGACGCGGTCGGAGATGATGCGCGGCTTCTGGATGGTGCGCGACTTCGTCCTGCGTGCCGGCGAGGTGACCGGGCAGGGTGATGATCTGTTCTTCCTGACGGTCGAGGAGATCCTGGGCGTGCTGCGCGGCTGGAACCGGCCGCTGTCGTACGTCGCCAGGCGGCGGGCCACGTACGAGCTGTACAAGGCGCTGCCGCCGTACCCGGGCATCATCCGCGGCCGGTTCGACCCCGAGCGGTGGGCCGCGGACCCGCATCGGCGCGGCGACGTGTTCGACGCTGAGGACACGGCGGCGCCCCCGTCGCAGACCATCAGCGGCTTCCCCGGCGCGGCCGGCGTGGTCGAGGGGACCGCCCGGGTGCTGGCGTCGGTGGCGGAGGGCGACCGGCTGGGCGAGGGCGAGATCCTCGTGACGACCGTGACGAACGTGGGCTGGACGCTGCTCTTCCCGCGCGCGGCGGCGGTCGTCACCGACGTCGGCGCTCCCCTGTCGCACGCCGCGATCGTCGCCCGTGAGCTGGGGATCCCCGCCGTCGTCGGGACCAGGAACGCCACGATGCTGGTGCGGGACGGCGACCGGATCCGCGTCGACGGCAGCAAGGGCAGCGTCGAGGTGATCGGCGAGTCGGCGCGGGAGCGGGAGGAGGCGCTCGTCCTGAGCTGAGGCCACGCGGAAGGCGCCGGGCTCTCCAGGAGCCCGGCGCCTTCGTGGTGTTCGGCCCGGTTTCAGCGGGTGGCGGTGAGCAGCCGCATCCCGAGCGGCAGGTCGAGCAGCCTGCCGGGGGTCAGGTCGGCCTCCTCCAGGAGCGCGCGGTACTCCGCCTCGGTGCGCTCCCGTCCCCCGGTCATCACCATCATGTGCAGGTCGTACGCGAGCGGCAGGTACGAGTCCTGGCCGACGACGCGTTCGACGACGAGCAGTTCGGCCCCCGGCTCCATCGCCTTGGCGCAGTTGGCCAGCAGGACGGCGCAGCGCTCGTCGTCCCAGTCGTGCAGGATGCGCGAGAGCACGTAGACGTCGCCGCCCTCCGGCACGGCGTCGAACAGGTCGCCGCCGACCAGCTCGCACCTGTCCAGCACGCCCATCCGCGCCAGGTGCGCGGGCGCGGCCTCGACCACGTCCGGCACGTCGAACAGCACGCCGCGCGCCGCGGGGCTGCTCCGCAGGACCGTGGCCAGCAGGGCGCCGGTGCCGCCGGCCAGGTCGACCACCCGGCGCGCGCCGGAGAAGTCGTAGGCGTCGGGGACGCCGCGGAAGAACGAGGCGCCCGCCGCCATTCCACGGTTGAAGACGGCCGCCTTGCCCGGGTCGCCGGCCAGGTGCGCGAAGACGGGCTCGCCGTGGACGTGCTCGAACGCCGGCTCCCCGGTGCGGACCGCGTGTGCCAGGCCGTCCCAGGCGGAGGCGAAATAGTCCTCGCCGTAGAGGGTGGCCAGCGGGCCCAGCGCGTCGCCGCGCAGCTGCGCCCCCATCGGGGTCAGCGCGTACCTGTTGTCGGCGTCGGCGTCGGCCAGGCCCACACCGGCCAGCAGCCGTAGCAGGCGGTGCAGCGCGTCCGGGTGCGCGCCGACCTCCTCGGCGATCTCCTCGGGGGCCAGGCGCCGCCCGTCGAGCGCGTCCGCGACGCCCAGGCGCACCGCGGCGAAGGTCGCCTGCGCCACCCATCCTCCGGTGAGGATGCGCATCAGATCCTGCTCCATCGAATCCTTCCTCAGGGTGTGGACGGCCACGCGGTGGCGACGGCGCGGGACAGCTCCGCGATCACGTCGCCCTGCCGCGGCACGAGGTAGAAGTGGTCGCCCTCCATCACGCGGACGGCGAATCGGTCCCTGGTGAGCTCGCCCCATCGCGCCGCCTGCCCGGCGGTCACCTCGGGGTCGTCGCTCCCGAGCAGCGCGGTGACGGGGCAGGCGAGCACGCCGCCCGGCCGGTGCCGGTAGGTCTCGTCGACCCGGTAGTCGTTGCGTACGGCGGGCAGGGTCAGCTCGCGGATGTCCGGATCGTCCATGAGCTCCCGGTCCACGCCGCCGAGCCGGACCAGCTCGTCCACCAGCTCGTCGTCGGAGCGGGCGTGCGTGTCGCCGGGGCGGTGCTCGTGAGGGGCGTGCCGGCCGGAGGCGAACAGGTGCGTCACGCCCCTGCCCCTGGCCTCCAGCGCGCGGGCCACCTCGTACGCGATCAGCGCCCCCATGCTGTGCCCGAACAGCGCCACCGGCCGGTCGAGCAGCGGCGCCATGGCGTCGGTGACGAGCTTGGCGAGGTGGACGGCGTCGTCCACGAGCGGGGCGGCGCGGTGATCGCCGTGTCCCGGGTACTGCACGGCGCGTACCTCGACGGAGTGCGGCGCGTCCCCGTGCCAGCTCCGGTAGAAGCTCGCAGAGCCGCCCGCGTGCGGGAAGCAGAACAGCCGCAGCCCGGCGTACGGCCTGGGCCGGTAACAGTGGAACCAGTTCATGTGAGCTCCGCGGCGGACAGGGGTCGTGGTGCCGTCTGGACCAGCAGTTCGGGCCGGCCGATCGCGGCGGTGGCGTCGAGCCAGAGGCGGCTGAGCGTCAGGTGGTACTGGCCCTGGCGCAGCGGATCCCGCCCCTCCTCGACGTCCTGGCGCAGCTCCGACAGCGCCCGCCGGACGCCGTCGGGCCACACGGACGTGACGATGTCGTGGAAGGTAGGCGCCTGCGCCGGTCCGATGGTGGTGGCGCTGGGCAGGCGCAGGTGGTCCGCGCCGGTATCGAAGCGGTCGTCGGCGTCGCGGCCGACGTACATGCGGGGGCTCCACACGAGCGGGCCGTGCGTGTTGACGAGGGTGAGGCTGCCGCCCTCCGTCCCCACGGTGACGCGGTGGAGCAGGTGCAGGTGGGCGTCGGGGTCGTTGGGGGCGATCTGGTTCTGCACCCGGAGGGTCAGCGGCACGCCGCCGACGGTTCCGGTGAGGCAGGTGAACGGCGTGCCGGGGGCTGTGGCGGTGAACGTCCACGGGCGTAACGCCCCCAGGGCCCGGCCGAGGATGTCGAACAGGGCGTAGGCGACGTGGACGCTGCAGGCGGCGTCCACGTAGAGGGGCCGCTGGAGCTCGAACAGGCGGCGGGCGGTCTCGATGAACCGGCGTACCGGGTCGAGGTGGACGTACAGGGTGTTCACGTGGTGCACGGCGGAGGCGGCCCGGGCGGTGCGCAGGCAGCGGGCCAGCTCGTCGGCGTGCAGCGGATGCTCCTGCAGCACGTGCACGCCGCGGGCCAGCAGGGCACCGGCCAGCTCGCTGCCCTCTCCCCCGACGACTCCCGACCGTACGACCACGCAGGCCAGGTCCGCGAGCTCGGGCACCTGGTCGGGGTCCGTGAGCAGCGGGACCCCGTACTCCTCGGCGTACGCGGCGGATCGGGCGCTGCCGCGGGCGAGGACGCCGGTCAGCTCGAAGGGGCCGTCCCGCAGCGCGGAGAGGTAGATCTGGCCGAACTTGGTCCCGCACACCACCACCCGCTTCACAGCGCGCCCTCCTCGAACACCGGCGCGACCAGGTCGATCGGCGCCACCGCCTCGGTGATCTCGATCTTCGCCACGGGCTCCAGGTCCGCCAGCACCCGGGCCGGGTCGAGCACGGCGTCGGCCTGGTGGAGCCCCGCGGCGACCTCGCCGCGGAGCACCGCCATGGCCGCGTGCGCGGCGACCGCGGCGGTGAGCGCGTAGGAGTCGTGGGTGCGCAGTGCCAGGGTGCGGGTGCCGTGCGGGCTGCTGAGCTGGAAGAGCAGGACGTAGTACGGGGTGCGCCCGGCCAGTTCGAGCTCGGCCGCGCGCGTCAGGTCCGCGGCCTGGCCGGCAGTGCTCGCGGCGGCGAGGACGCCGTCGCCGGTGATGACGTTGTACCAGCGGGCCTCCACCAGCCCGAGCTCCCCGGCCACCCGCTCCGCCTCGGCGCTCAGGTAGGGGTAGGCGGTGACCGGCCCTGGGAAGTAGGGGAGCTGTACGTCGTGGACGGGGGTCAGGGCGCGGGAGACCCTGGCGCCGTCACGCCACGCGGCCAGCGCGGCGCCCCGCTCCTCCTGCCCGGCCAGCAGGAAGTCACCGGCGGCGGCGGGGGTGAGCCGGTCCAGCCCGCCGGTGTAGACGTCCAGCCGGAGCCCGGCGTTCGGGGAGGCGAGGGCGGCCAGGTGGCGGGGCACGAGTCCGGTGAGGCCGGGGAGCATTCCCGCCGACAGCACCGCCGTACGTCCCTGCGCGCCCGCATCGGCCTGGGCGAAGGCGGCGGCGTCACCGGCGGCGTCCACGTAGTCGGCCCCGGCGGCGAACGCGGCCCGCGCCACCCGGTCCCGCAGGAGGTAGGAGGGGCCCGCGCAGTTCACGACGACCTGGCAGCCCGCGCAGAAGCGGGCGAGCTCGGCCGCGTCGAGCGCGTCCACCTGCCACGCCTCGCCGTGCCCGCCCAGATCCGCGTCGACGAACCGCCGGGCCGCCGCCCCGTCCCGCCCGCCCACGCGCAGCCCCGGGTGGCCGGCGAGCAGGCGGGCCGCGGCGCCACCGACCGCGCCGTAGCCGCCGAGTACGCCGATCACGCGGTCACCTCGGTCACCAGTTTCGCCACGTCGTCCGCGTACGGCCCGCTGAGGCAGCTGAAGTGGTCGCCCTCGATGTCGAGCGCGGTGAGCCGGCCCAGGCAGAGGTTCTGCCAGAAGTCCGTCATGTCGTCCTGCAACGTCGGCACGAGGTTGGTGACGCCGCGCTGGCGGAGGAACGTGATGTCGCCCGCGTACGGCTCCGGGTCGTAGTGGGTGACGGCCGTGAAGCTCTGCCGGAAGACCCGGTAGGCCAGGTCCACCCGCTCCTGCGGTTGACCGAGGGCGCGGGCGACGGCGGCCAGCCGGTCCGGGGGTGAGGTGGCGGCCAGTTCGGCGAACTGGCGGCCGATCTGCGCGTGGCCGGGATCCGCGCTGCCGGCGAGCGCGGCCAGGCTGCCCTCGGGCACGTGTCCGGGCGACGACTCCAGCACGACCCGCAGGGCCCCGGCGAGGTCTCCGCCGGGGTGGCCGAGCCGGACCGGGTCCAGGCCGCAGGCCTGCGCGAAGCCGTACTCCAGCATGAGCTCGTCGCTGATCCGGTAGGGGAAGCGGGAGCTGCTGACGACGGTGAGCCCGTCGACCACCGCGCCGCTCTCGGTGAGCCGGCGGGCGACCTCGGTGGCGATGAGGCCGCCCATGCAGTAACCCACGATGTGGTAGCCGGCCGCGCCCTCCTCGATCAGGAGCCGCGCGTACGATCCGGCCAGCGATTCCACCGTTTGCGCGGGGTCCAGCTCCAGGTAGCGCTCCGCGTCGTTGATCACCAGGCCGAGCAGCGGCGTCCCGGAGAGCTCGGGGACGAGCGCCCGGTACGGGGTCAGGGTGCCGGTGCCGTCATGCAGCAGCACCCGCACCGAACCGCCCTTCGTCCCGTCCCCGGACAGGCGTACCAGCGGGCTGGCGTGCGTTCTCGGCAGCCCCTGCTCACGGTCGTCGCGGGCCTGGCGGAGGTGGGCCGCCAGCGCGGCGACGGTCGGCTGGTTGACGAGCTGGCGGACCAGGCTGTCCCAGTAGAAGCCGCTCGCCTCCTCCAACTCCTCGCGCACCCGCCCGGCCAGGCGGGTGACCAGCAGGGAGTCGCCGCCCAGCGCGAAGAAGTCCTGGTCGCGGTGGACGCGCGGGAGCCCGAGCAGCTCGGCCCAGAGGGCGGCCAGCCGCCGTTCGAGGTCGTCGCGCGGCTCCTCGCCGCCGGGCGCGCTCTCTCCTGTCGTGCTGGGCAGGAGGGTACGCAGCCGCGTCCGGTCGATCTTGCCGTTGTCCGTCAGCGGCAGCTCGTCGACCACCTGGACGTGGGCCGGGAGCATGTAGTCGGGCAGCCGCTCGGCGAGGAACGCCCGCAGCTCCGCCAGGTCGATCCGCTCCCGGTCGTCGGGGAAGCGGGCCGCGAAGACGCACTGCCCGAGGGACGCCAGCGGGTCGCCCGGCCCGGGCAGGCAGGCAAGCGTACGGGCGCCCGCCCCGCGAAGCAGGTCGAGCCACTCGTCGCGGGTGACGAACGTCCGGTCGCGGCCCTGCCGCACGTCGGCGTAGTCGTGCGGGTTCATCAGGAACTCCATCGAGCTCATGATCTGGACGTGCTCGCGGGTGGTCTCGATGAACACCAGCCACCCGCCGGGCACCAGCAGCTCGCGGAACCTGGCCAGCACGGCGGCGGCGTCGTGGGAGTTGTGCAGGACGTTGGCGCAGAGGATGACCTCGAAGGAGTTCGGCTCGTAGCCCTGGGCGCGGTAGTCGGCGTTGATGTCGAACAGGCCGTACCGCACCCACGGGTGGTCCGCGAACCGTTCGGCGGCCTGGGTGAGGAAGAACCGCGACAGGTCGGTGAAGACGTACTCGACCTGGTGTCCGACCAGCTCGGGGATCAGCTCGGCGCTGGTGCCGCCCACGCCCGCGCCCGCTTCCAGGACGCGCAGCGGCCCGCCGGTGTGGTGCTCGGCCACGCGGCCGACCACCGCGCGCACGATGCGGTTGACGTACCTGCTGAGCACGTTGTCCTTGTACGCGCCCTCGGCCGTCCCCACGTCACCCTCGGGGAACAGCAGCTCGCGGGCGTCGAGCTCGCCGCGCATCAGCTCGGACAGGTGCGTGGTGCTGACCCGCAGGAACCTGATCAGCTCGGCCCCGTAGTCGAGCCCTTCGGCCAGGATCCCGACCCGGCGCCACAGCGGCTCCACGCCGGTGTCCCCACGCAGGTTCCGGTACCGCCCATCGGGGTCGCGGTCGAGCCGTCCGCGCTCGTGCAGCGCCGTGAGCCAGCGCCGGACGAGCCGGTGGTGGCTCGGCGCGACCCGCGCGGCGGCCAGGATCTCCTCGAGGCCGTGGCCGTCCTCGGTGGTGAACAGGCCGCCCGTACGGAGCGCCGCCGCCATCGACGCAAGCGCGATCTCGTCGAGCGTCTCGGCCACCGCCACGACGCGCGCCAGATCGACGCCCTCCAGGGCCGCAACCGCCGCGACCTCGGCCGCACCCGCGACATCGAGCCCGCCATCCCCAGCCCCTGCGTCCGGCGCGTCGCCCCGCCCCGCCCTTGTTTCCGGCGCGTCGCCACTCTCAGCCTCCGCGTCCGGTGCGCCGTCGTCCTTGCGGGCGGCGGCCTGGGCGAAGGCGATCAGGCGGCGTTCCAGCGCGCGGTCGCCGTCCACGATCACGGTCCCGGCCGCGACCGCGGGGTGTGCCTGCAGCGCGGTCTCCACCTCGGCCAGCTCGATCCGATGGCCGCGGATCTTGACCTGGGAGTCCTCCCTGCCGAGGAACTCGATGTTGCCGTCGGGCCGGTAGCGGCCGAGATCGCCGGTGCGATAGAGGCGCTCGCCGCCGTGGCGCACGAAGCGCTCGGCGGTCCTGCCCTCATCGCCGAAGTAGCCGATCGCCACACCGGAGCCGCCGATGTACAGCTCTCCTGGCACCCAGTCCGGGCAGGGCCGCATGGCGGCGTCGAGCACGTGGAAGGTCTGGTTGGCCAGCGGCTTGCCGTACGGGACGCTCACCCAGCCGGGCAGCGGGTCGCCGACGGGGTGGTAGATGGACCAGATCGCGGCCTCCGTGGCCCCGCCCAGGCTGATCACGTCCAGTCCCGGCACGCGGCGGCGGATCTGGCCGGGCAGCGCCACCGGGATCCAGTCGCCCGACAACATCGCCAGCCTCAGCGTGGGCAGCTCCGCCGCGGGCTCCGCGTGCAGATAGTGCTGGAGCATCTGGAGTTGCGCGGGCACCGAGTTCCACACGGTGACCCCGTGCCCGGCGGCGAGCTCGGCCCAGTGGGCCGGGTCGCCCCGGCGTGACGGATCCGGCAGCACGAGGGCCGCCCCGACGGCGAGCGGTCCGAAGATGTCGTAGACCGACAGGTCGAACCCCAGGCCGGCCAGCCCGAGCACGCGGTCGTCCGGGCCGACGCCGAAGCGGGCGCTGATGTCGTCGATGGTGTTGCGGGCGGCCCGATGGCTGATCATCACGCCCTTGGGCACGCCCGTGGAGCCCGAGGTGTAGATGACGTAGGCCAGATCGTCAGGGTGCCGCCGAGCGCCGTCCTCGGCGTGGGCCGGCGAGAAGGCGTGCTCGGCATGGGTCGGCGGGAGGGTGTCGACGGCGATCCAGTCGTGCTCGGCGTGCCAGGACTGCGTGAGCACCAGGCGGGCCGAGGCGTCGGCGAGGATGCGGTCGCGCCTCGCCGGTGGCTGCCCGGTGTCGACCGGCAGGTAGGCGCCGCCGGCCAGCAGCGTGCCGAGCACGGCCACGACCTGCTCGACCCCCTTGTCCATGACCACGGCGACGATCTCGCCGGGCCGGTGCCCCGCCTCGCGCAGCGCCCGCGCCACCCCGGCGGCCCGGCCCAGCAGCTCGCCGTACGTGATCGAACCGGCGCCCGTGACGACGGCGATTCGTTCCGGTGTGCGGCGTGCCTGGGCCACGACCTCCTCGTGCAGCAGCCCGTCCGGGAGCGGCGCGGCGGTGGCGTTGACGAGGGCGCGGCGGCGCGTCTGCGCTTCGGGCAATTCGACAGGGTCCTCGGACGACCAGGCCTCGTCCGAGGACAGGCCGTGCAGGAGCGCGGTGAACGCGGCGAACATGTCGTCCACGAGCCCTTCGGGGAACACCCCCGCGCGCACGTCCCAGTTGACCAGCAGCGCGTCGCGGTGCTCCTTGACCTGGCAGTCGATCCACACCTGGGGCGTCTGGCTGATGCCGTACTCCGGCGTACCGTGCTCGGCGTCGTCACGGCCGAGGCCGATGGCGCTGGTGAACACCACCGGCATCAGCGCGGCGTCCCGGCCGCGCCGGCGGGCCAGCTCCCGTATGACCTCGATGCCGCCGCAGCGGCGGTGCTCCATGTCGGCGAAGAGCTGCCGGCCGATGGCGTGGGCGCGCTCGGCGAAGAACCGGCCGGGCGTGGTGTCGACGGCGAGCAGGTTGAGCGTGGTGAAGTCGCCGACGACCCGGTCGATGTACGGGTGCAGCGGCGGGCGGTCGAGCAGCGTCAGGTTGAGCGTGAACTTGGGCCGCCGGCTCCACCTCCCGATGACCTCGGCATAGGCGGCCAGCACGGCCTGCGACGGCGTGATGCCGGCCGCGGCGGCCCGGGTGCGTAACCGCGCCCATTCCGCCGGCTCCACCCTGCTCTCCCACCGCCCAAATCGGGCGTCCACGGCGGCCTGGTCGAGCGCGGGCAGTTCGGGCGCGGCCGGCAGGTCGTCCATGCGTCCCCACCAGTAGGCGCGATCCCGGTCGTAACGGGCGCTCTCGCGCTGCGCGCGCAGGGCCAGCAGGCAGTCGCGGAAGCTGACCGGGACGGGGGGCAGGTCGGCGTCAGGGTTCTCGTGCAGCAGGTGCAGCTCGCCGAGCAGCAGCTGGATGCTGACGTAGTCGGCGATGAGCAGGTCGATCGAGGCGTGCAGGAGGGCTCCGCGATCGGTGAGCGAGATCCGCAGCTCGAACAGGGGCCAGCTGCCCGCCGGATAGACCGTGTTCGCCATCTCCTCGCGGACGGCGGCGAGCCGCTCCTCCGGGTCGGTGCCGCGCAGGTCCGTCACACGGACCTCGTAGCCGGGGACCTCGGCGAGCACCTGCTGGTGGCCGTCGGGGTGGATCACGGCGCGGAGCATGTCGTGGCGGGCGATCAGGGCACGCCACGCGGCCTGTACCCGTTCCGGGTCGAGCCGGGGGAAGGAGACCTCGACATAGCCGTGGCAGGCGACTCCGCCGTAGCCGAACGCGTCGTTGCGGCCGAGCAGGTAGGCCTGCTGGACGTCGGTCAGGGGGAAGGGGTCGAGGCGGCGTTCGGGCTCGGGCCGGACCGTCTCGGCCTCGGACTCGCGGCGCAGGTGCGCGATGATCTCGGGCTTCGCGCCGATCAGCGCCGCGCGCCGATCCTCGGTCAGCGCTCCCTTGGGCGCCCGGAAGCGGAGGCTGCCGTCGTCCTCCCACAGCCGAATCCCGGCGGCCTCCATGTCGGCGATGAGTTCGTGTACGGCCGGTGCCTGGGTCACAGCACGCCCTCTTCCGTCTCTTGGGTGTCGTCCGCCGTCAGGCCGATCGCCTCGGCGCAGTCGGCGATGGTGGGAGTGGCGAAGAAGCGACGCAGGGACAGCTCCACGCCGAGCCGCCGCCGTACGATCTCGGCGAAACGGGTGGCGAGCAGGGAGTCGCCACCGAGGGCGAAGAAGCTCTGGCCCCGTCCCGGCGGCGGGATCTCCAGCAGCTCGGCCCACAGCTCGGCGAGCAGCGCCTCCGTACCCGGGCGTGGGGGGTCGTCATCAGGCAGAGGTTCCAGCCGGGTGGACAGAGCTCCCCTGTCGATCTTGCCGTTGGCGGTCAGCGGCAGCCGATCCAGTACGGTGATCGTCGGCGGGACGGCGTAGCCGGGCAGCCGATCGGACAGGAACGAACGCAGCTTGTCGAGATCGACGTCCTCAGGGGTGACGAAAGCGGCCAACCGGCGCTGCCGCCGATCTCCCACTGCGACCGCCACGGCGCGGGCCACCTGCGAAGACGCCTCCAGGGCCGCCTCGATCTCCCCCAGCTCGATCCGATGTCCCCGGATCTTCACCTGATGATCGGCCCGCCCCAGGAACTCCAACGTCCCGTCCGGCCAGTACCGGCCCAGATCCCCGGTCCGATACCAACGCTCGCCACCGTGCTGGACGAACTTGGCCGCCGTCGTCTCCAGATCTCCCCGATAACCGACCGCCACCCCGGCGCCGCCGATCCACAGCTCCCCCGCCACCCAGTCCGGGCAGTCCCGGCCACGCCCGTCCACCACCCGATAGCGCTGATTACGCAACGGCAACCCGTAAGGGATCGACGTCCAATGCGCCGGGACCCGGTCCACCTCCCAGGCGTTGGACCAGATCGCCGCTTCCGTCGCTCCGCCCAACGCCACCAGCCGGCACTCGCTCTGAGCGGCCAGTCGCGCGTGCAGGTCCAGCCCCACCCAGTCACCCGACACCAACGCCAGCCTCAGACTCGGAGCCGTGGTGTGCAGAAGCATGTCGAGCAGGGTCGGGACGGTGTTCCAGATCGTCACCCCGTGCGCGGCGCACAATCGGGCCCAAGCCTGCGCATCCCGCCGCTCCTCCTCCTGCGGCAGAACGAGCGCACCGCCCGCCGACAGCAGGCCGAAGATGTCGAAGACGGACAGGTCGAAATCCAACGCCGAGACCGCCAGGACCCGATCGTCCGGACCTACGCCGAAACGCTGGTTGATGTCCTCGATCGTGTTGCGTGCCGCCCGATGAGAGACCTCCACCCCCTTCGGCTCTCCGGTCGACCCCGACGTGAAGATCACGTATGCCGACATATCCGGCGCGACCATCACCGGCTCGGCCAACCCTTGTGACTCCCCGGGCAGACCGGTCAGGACGTGACGCGCACCCGCTCGCGACAGGATGCGCTCCCGCCGCGCGACCGGCTGATCCACCCCCACCGGGACATACACTCCACCAGCGGCAAGAACGCCCAAGACAGCGGCGATCTGGTCGGGCCCCTTGGGCAGCACGACCCCCACCGCATCGCCTGTTGCGACCCCAGCCGCCCGTAGATGCCCCGCGACCTGCAACGCCTGATCCGCCAGCGCGCCATACGACACCACCCGGCCATCACCGATCAACGCCGCACGATCCGGCTCACGGGCAGCCCACCCAAAGAACCCCTCGTGCAAAACACCCTCAGGCAACGACCCCGAAGTAGCGTTCACCCGCTCCCGCACCACCGCCTGATCAACGGGCAACCCCACCGGAGCGGCAACCGACCAATCCCCCTCGGCCAGCCACGCCAGCAACTCCCCGTAGGCGGCGAACATCGCATCCAGCACACCCGGCGCGAACAGTTCCTCCACCGCGTCCCACCGGACCAGCAGGCCTCCCTCGACCTCCCCCACCTGGCTGTCCAGCCAGACCTGCGGGGTCTGCGAGACGCCCCAGACCTGCTCGGCGAAGGAGGGGCCGAACGCGCCGCCGCCGGCGACGCCGAGCGTGCTGGTGAACACGACCGGCATGGTCATCTCGATCGAGTCGCTCCGCCTGGCCAGCTCCCGCATCACCCAGACCGCCGACACCTCGCCGTGTTCGAGCCCGCGCCACACCTCTTCCTGCAGCCCGCGCGCCCCGTCCAGCCAGCCGGCTCCCGTCCGGTAGCCGGCGAGGAGGAGGGAGGTGAAGTCGCCGAGCACGCGGTGGATGTCGGGGTGGACCTCCCGCCTGTCGAACAGCGTGAGGTTGAGCGTCAGCGCCTCCTGGCCGCTCCACCTGCCCAGGACCTCGCCGAAGGCGGCGGCCAGCACGGTGGCGGGGGTCAGCTCGTGCCGCCTGGCCAGATCCGTGATCGTACGCCACCGCTCGGCCGGTATCCGGAGCTCGCGGCGAGCGAACCGGGGCCGGTCGATCATCGCCGGGTCCACGCGCAGTGGCAACCTCGGGGCGGGCGGCAGTTCGGGCAGCCGGGCGGCCCAGTATTCCTTGGCCGTCTCGAAGACCGCGGGATCGGGCTCCTGCGCGAGCACGTAGTCGCGGAACGACACCTCGATCGGCGGCAGGACGGTGTCGGGGTCGTGGTACAGCTGGTCGAGTTCGGCGAAGAAGACCATCATGCTGAGCGCGTCGACGATGATGTTGTCGAAGCTGACGCCGAGCCGTACCCCGCCGTCGTGGCGGGCGGCCCGCGCGTCGAACAGCGGCCAGCTGGACACGTCCAGCACCTGGTGCGACATCTGCTCGCGCAGTTGCTCGACGCTGTCGACGGCGGCGACGGCGAAGCGCGGCACCTCGCGCAGGATGCGCTGGAGCCCGTCCTGGTCGAAGACCGCGCGCAGCATCTCGTGCCGCTCGATCAGCAGGTTCCAGGCCGTTTCCAGCCGTTCGAGGTCGATGTCGCCGTCGAACTCGGTGTAGAAGTGGCAGCCGACGCCGCCGAGCGTGAAGTGCTCGGCCCGGCCGAGCCAGTAGGCCCGCTGCACCTCGGTGGGCGGGAATGGGTCGTGCCGGTGCTCGACGTCCGGGACCAGCACGGGAGCGGGCGCAACCGCCTCCCCCACGGTGAAGGTGGCCGCGAAGTCCGCCAGCACGGGCGTCTCGAACAGCAGGCTCAGCCTGGCGTCGGCGACGCCTTCCGCACGCAGGCGCGCGATCATGCGGGTGGCGAGCAGGGAGTCGCCGCCGAGGGCGAAGAAGCTGTCCGTGCGCTGTACGGCCGGGAGTTCGAGCAGGTCGGCCCAGATCTTGGCGAGCACGGTCTCGGCCGGTCCCACGGGCGGCTCCTGGACGGTGCTCTCCGCTGTCTCGATGACCAGGGCGGTGAGTGCACTTCTGTCGATCTTGCCGTTGGCGGTCAGCGGCAGCCGATCCAGTACGGTGATCGTCGGCGGGACGGCGTAGCCAGGCAGCCGATCGGACAGGAACGAACGCAACTTGTCGAGATCGACGTCCTCAGGCGTGACGAAAGCGGCCAACCGGCGCTGCCGCCGATCCCCTACCGCGACCGCCACGGCGCGGGCCACCTGCGAAGACGCCTCCAGGGCCGCCTCGATCTCCCCCAGCTCGATCCGATGCCCCCGGATCTTCACCTGATGATCGGCCCGCCCCAGGAACTCCAGCGTCCCGTCCGGCCAGTACCGGCCCAGGTCCCCGGTCCGATACCACCGCTCGCCCTCGTGCTGGACGAACTTGGCCGATGTCGTCTCCGGATCTCCCCGGTACCCGATGGCGACGCCTGCGCCGCCGATCCACAGCTCCCCCGCCACCCAGTCCGGGCAGTCCCGGCCATGCCCGTCCACCACCCGATAGCGCTGATTACGCAACGGCAATCCGTAAGGGATCGACGTCCAATGCGCCGGGACCCGATCCACCTCCCACGCATTCGACCAGATCGCAGCCTCCGTCGCACCGCCCAACGCCACCAGCCGGCACTCTCTCTGAGCGGCCAGACGCGCATGCAGATCCAGGCCCACCCAGTCACCCGACACCAACGCCAGCCGCAGACTCGGAGCCGTGGTGTGCAGAAGCATGTCGAGCAGGGTCGGGACGGTGTTCCAGATCGTCACCCCGTGCGCGGCGCACAGCTCCGCCCAGCGTTGGGCATCACGCCGTTCGCTCTCTTCGGGCATTACCAGCGCGCCGCCCACGGACAGCAGGCCGAAGATGTCATACACCGACAGGTCGAAGTCCAACGCCGACACCGCCAGGACGCGATCATCTGGACCCACGCCGAAACGCTGGTTGATGTCCTCGATCGTGTTGAGCGCCGCCCGATGAGAGACCTCCACCCCCTTCGGCTCGCCCGTCGACCCCGACGTGAAAATCACGTATGCCGACATATCCGGCGCGACCATCACCGGCTCGGCCAACCGCCCCGCCTCCCCAGGCAGACCGGTCAGGACATGGCACGCACCCGCACGCGACAAGATCCGCTCCCGCCGCGCGACCGGCTGATCCACCCCCACCGGGACATACACCCCACCAGCGGCAAGAACACCCAACACCGCCGCGATCTGATCAGGCCCCTTCGGCAGCACAACCCCCACCGCATCGCCCGTCACGACCCCAGCCGCCCGCAGATGCCCCGCGACCTGCAACGCCTGATCCGCCAGCGCGCCATACGACACCACCCGGCCATCACCGATCAACGCCGCACGATCCGGCTCACGGGCAGCCCACCCAAAGAACCCCTCGTGCAAAACACCCTCAGGCAACGACCCCGAAGTAGCGTTCACCCGCTCCCGCACCACTACCTGACCAGCAGGCAACCCCACCGGAGCAGCAACCGACCAATCCCCCTCCGCCAACCACTCCAACAACCCCCCATAAGCGGCGAACATCGCGTCCAACACACCCGGCGCGAACAGCTCCTCCACCGCGTCCCACGCCAGATGCAGCCCATGGTCGTACTCGTTGATCTGGTGATCGAGCCACACCTGCGGCGTCTGCGTGATCATCCAGCCGGGAGCGCCGAAGGCCTCGCGTACCTCCGGGACGATCAGCTCGGTGCCCAGGTTGCAGGCGAACACCACCGGAGCCCCGGTGTGCTCGCCGCCGCGGGCGAGGTCGCGGAGCACTTCGACGCCGGAGTACCCGGTGTGGCGCGCGTCGGCGCGGAAGCGGGCCTGCAGGGTTCTGGCGCGCTCGGCGAACGGCTGCGCCTCGGACAGGTCGGCGGCCACCAGGATCAGATTGGTGAAGTCCGCGACCAGGTGGGCCACGTCCGGATGCACGGTCTCGTCCCGGTCGAACAGCGGCAGGTTGAGGAGGAGGCGCTTTTCGCCGCTCCACGCGGCGAGCACCTCGGCGTAGGCGGTGGCCAGCACCATGGCGGGGGTCAGCCCGTACGCGCGGGCCTGCTCCTGGATCCGCCGCCACGAGTCAAGGGACAGCCACCTCTCGCGCCGGACGAACCGGGGCCGGGCGATCCGGCCGGGCTCCACGGCGAGGGGCAGCTGGGGCGCGCCGGGGAGCTCGTCCAGGCGTCCGCGCCAGTACTCCTGGTCCCGTACGCGCCGCACCGCGCGTTCGGCGTCGCGGGCCGCGAGATATCGGGGGAACGAGCAGGCCAGCTCGGGGAGCGGCCGGTCCGGGTCCAGGTAGAGCATGGCCAGGTCCCGCAGCAGGATCTGCAGCCCGAGCACGTCGGCGACCAGGAAGTCCACCTCGAAGTGCACCCTGGTGCGGCCGCCCGGCAGCAGCGACAGCCGCACGTCGAAGACCTCGCCCCCGGAGGCGTCGAAGCGGCGGTGCGACAGCCGCTCCCTGACGGCCTCGGCGGCCTCCTCCCCGAGTTCCGTCAGGTCGTGCACGGTCAGGCCGGGCCAGGGGCTGGTGTCCGTGATCTGCTGGGTGCCGTCGTCGTGGAAGATCGCGCGGAGCATGCCGTGCCGGTCGATCAGCGCGCGTACGGCCCGCTCCAGCCGCGCCGGGTCGATGCCGGAGCCGTCGAACTCCAGGTACGCGTGGCAGCCGACACCGCCGATGACCTGCCCGTCGCCACGCCCGATCCAGTACGCCAGCTGGACCGGGGTGAGCGGGAACGGCGCCGCCTCGTCCACGACCGGCTCCGGCGCGGGGACCTCCACGGCCGGGGACAGTCGCGAGCCGACCAGCGACCACCAGGCCGCGAGCGTGAACTCCGTCGCCAGCTCGCTGAACGCGATGCCGGCCCCGGCGCGCCGCCACCGCCCGGCCAGCCGCATCGCGCGGAGCGAGTCGAGCCCCAGGCTGATCAGGTCGGCGTGGTCGGTGACCGCCGAGGGGTCGAGGTCGAGCTGGCCCGCGATGTCCGCGCGCATCGAGTCGAGGGTCGGCGGAGAGGTGGAAGGGGCATGAGGAACGACGGCTTTGTCCGACACGAGAGAACCCGCCTATCGAGTAGTGCCTGCATCACGCCCGCGGCCGGGTGCGGACCCGGCCGCGGGTTCGTCAGAGGTTCGCGTTGGCCGCCTGCAGCCGCCGGGCGAGGCCGGCCGGCGTCGGCTCCTCGAAGATGTCCTTGAGCTTGAGCCGGATCTGGGTCTCCCGCTTGATCTCCTGCAGCAGCTTGACCGCCAGCAGCGAGTGCCCGCCGAGCGCGAAGAAGTGGCTGTTGGGGCCGAGATCGTTGCGGTTGAGCATGACCTTCCAGAGCGCCACCAGGGAGTCGACCAGCTCGTCCCCGCTCTCGGACGGGAGTTCCTCCTCCACGCTGTTCTCGGCGTCGCTCAGCTCCGTGGCCAGGCGGCGGAGGGCGGGGTAGTCGACCTTGTCGTTGCCCGTCATCGGGAACGCGTCCACGGTCACGTACTCCTGGGGGGTCGCGGCGTACGGGAGGGAGGCGCTGGCGTGCTCCCACAGCTCCGAGGTGACCTCGGGGCGCTCCGGCGCCACCACGAAGGCCCACAGGACGGCGTCGGCGCTGGGGTCGCCGACGACCACGACCGCGGCGGCCCTGACGTCCGGGTGGGTCAGCAGCACGCCCTCGACCTCGGCGAGCTCGATCCGGTTGCCGCGCAGTTTGATCTGGCGGTCGAGCCTGCCGAGGATCTCCAGCCGGCCGTCGGACGTCCACTGGGCCAGGTCGCCCGTGCGGTAGGACCGGCCGTACTGGGGGTGCTCGCCGAACCGCTCGGCGGTCAGCTCCGGGCGGTTGTGGTAGCCGATGGCCACCCCGTCGCCGGCGATGCAGAGCTCGCCCCGGGTCCCGATCGGCAGCGGGCGGCCGTCGGGGGCGGAGACGTACACCTTGGTGTTCGCGATGGGCACGCCCACGTCGACGCGGTCGGCGGCCGGGTCGATGCGGCCGGAGGTGGACCAGATCGTGGTCTCCGTGGGGCCGTACACGTTGTAGAGCTCGCACCCGGTCGCGGACAGCCGTTTGGCCAGGACGGCGGGCATCGGCTCGCCGCCGCAGAGCACGCGGCGGCCGGCCAGCTGCCCGGCCACCTGGTCGATGACCAGACGCCAGGTGGTCGGCGTGGCCTGGGCGACGGTGACCTCGTAGCGCCGCAGCGCTTCCGCGAGGGGTTCGCCCTGGGTGCGGGCGTCGTCCGGCGCGACGGCCAGCCGCGCGCCCGTCGTCAGGGGCAGGAACAGTTCCAGAGCGGAGATGTCGAAGCTGAACGTGGTCAGCCAGAGCACGGTGTCCTCCGCGCTCACGGCCAGCTGGTGCGCGAAGTGCGCGATCAGGTTGGCGAGGCTGTAGTGGTCGATCAGCGTGCCCTTGGGGAGCCCGGTGGAGCCGCTGGTGTAGATGAGGTACGCGCAGTCCTCCGGCCTGACGCTGCTGAACGCCGTCACCGTGCCGGAGACCGGCGTCACCGAGTCGACGGGCACGAGCGGCAGGACCGTACGGTCGCCGGAGACGACGATCCCCTCGCCCGCGAGGACCACGGCGGCGCCCGCGTCGTCGAGCTGGTAGTCGAGCCGCTGCTGCGGGTGGTCGGGTTCGAGCGGCAGGTACGCCGCCCCGGCGAGCCACACGCCGACGGCGGCCGCGGCCAGCTCGGGACTGCGCCGCGCGAGCAGCGCGACGACGTCGCCCCTGCCCACGCCGGCGGCCCGCAACTCGTCGCGGGTGGCCTCGGCTGCGGCCCACAGGCGGCGTAACCCGACGCGGCGCTCGCCGTCGAGCACCGCGTCGGTGTCCTCCGGCGGCGCGGCGGAGACCTGGCGGGCGATCTTGTCCAGTACGGTCGCCGGCGTCACGGCGCGCTCGGTGGCGTTGGCCAGCTCGATGGCCGCCCGGTCCTGGTAGCACCAGACGGGCAGGTCCGCGAGCGGCGTGTCGGGCTGCTCCGCGAGCGTGACGAGCAGCTCGTCGAAGCGGGCCAGCAGCAGCTCCACGTCGGCCCGGTCCAGGACGTCCACGCAGAACGCAGTCCTGATCTTGATCGCCTCGGGGGTGGAGGTGACGAAGAACTCCAGGTCGAACTTGCTGAAGCCGTTCTCGATCACCACCTGCCCGGCCCGCAGCCCGCCCAGCATGAACTCGGCGGACAGGTCTGCGGGCACGTAGTTGAAGGTGTGCCGGAAGAGGTTGTTGCGCCAGCCGTCGCGCGGAACGATCTCCAGCAGGTCGTCCACCGGGTGGTCGGCGTGCGACATGGCCTCCATGAACGTGCGGCGGGTGAGCCGCGTGTACGTGCGGAAGTTGTTCGCCCATTGCACGCGGGTGCGCAGGGTGAGCACGTTGATGTGGTAGCCGAGCCGGGTGGCGGCCTCGGGCGTCCGCACGCTGATGGGCGAGCCGATGGTGAGGTCGGGGCCGGCGCCGTGGGCGGCGAGCAGCACGCCGTACGCGGCCATGAGGACGACCGACTCCGGCGCCCGCAGCTCGCGCTGCATCCGCCGCGCCGCGTCGCGCGCGGCGGGGGACAGCTCCCAGTTGACCACGTCGCCCAGGAGGGTGACCTGCGAGGCTTCCGGCTGCTCGCACCACAGGTCCAGCTCGTCGGCGCGGAACCCGTCCAGCTTGTCGTGCCAGAACTCCCGGCTGCGCGGGTCGGCGGCCGGCTCCTCCCAGGCCGGCACGGTATCGCGCGGCGGCGACTCGCCCGCCGCGAGGGCGTTGTAGGTCGCGGCGAGCTCGTTCATCAGCAGCGCGGACGACAGCCCGTCGAAGATCGAGTGGTGGATCGCCAGGCAGTAGACCTCGCCCGCCTCCTCCTCCAGGACGGCGGCGCGCACCAGGAGCTCGCCGTCCGGCCGGAACGGCCGGGCCACGAACTCCGTCAGCCACTCGCGCGTGGCTCCCCGGCCGCCCTCCTCGAAGCGCAGCTCGGCGTACTCGGGCGGCAGGACCTCCCGCGTCATGCCCTCGGCCTCGATCCCGAAGACCGTGCGCAGGATCTCGTGCCGGCGCAGGACGTGGTTGATCGCGTCCAGCATGAGGGTGCGGCTCGGCAGTCTCGCCACGCTGAACGCCACGCCCAGGTTGTTCACCCCGGTACCGGGGACCAGCTCTTCCAGCATCCACAGCGCCTGCTCCTTGCGCGAGGCGCGCTGACCCAGCATCTGCTCCATGATCATCTCTCCAGCAGCTTGGTGACGGCCCTGGCGACCTCGTCCGAGGTGAGCAGCACGTCGTGGCCCTCCTCGAACCTGAGCTCCTCGGCCACGAGGGTGCGACCGGAGTCACGCAGCCGGTTCAGGCCGTTCCTCGGGTTGGACGAGCTCACCGCGATGGCGCGCAGCCACCCCTCCCAGGGGTCCAGGTGGTCGGCGTAGGTGAGGAAGGCCAGGAAGGCGCTGAACGTCTCCCACATCTCCTCGGAGTACTCCGGGTCGAACCCGGCCCTTTCGAACGCGCGGTGCCCGACCTCGCGGAAGGTGGCATACAGCTGGGCGGCGTAGCCCTCGACCGTGATCCCCTCGACCTGGAGCGTCGTGTCCATGGTCTCCCGGAGCTGGGCGACGTCCTCCTCGTTCAGGATCGAGGAGAGGATGCCGAAGACCTTGCCGAACTGGAAGTAGACGTTCTCCAGGCTCGTGGGCTCCGGGTCGAAGAGGATCAGCTCAGGCGTCGAGCCCTGCAGCTCGGCCAGCCGGTCGACGAGCTCGGTCGCGTAGACGGCGCCCACGCAGTAGCCCATGACCGCGTGGACCTTCCTGCCGCTCTCCTTGATGGGCTCCACCCAGGAACGGACATAGGCGGCACCGTCGATCCCGCAACCGGGCGCCACGGCGGGCGGGCGCACGTGCCAGAAGGTCGCGTCATAGTCAATGTTCGCCACCAGCTCGGGGAAGCCCGCCTCCGCGCGGCCGGTCTCCGTGAAGTCGACGCAGAGGACGAGGTCCGCCGAGTTGGATGCTTTGAGCGTCGTCCAAGTGGTTACCAGGGTCATGATCATTCCTTTGATCGGAGTTCTGCCTAGGAACTCCCGCCTTCAAGGGCGAGCTGAATCAGGAGGTCGGCGTCCATGCTGTCGATCTCCTCGGTCCTGCCGTTCGGCTCTCCGTCCTCCTCCGGGCCGGCTAGGCGGAACAGGCTGTCCAGCAGCCCGGCCTCACGTAGCCGTGAGATCGGGATGGTCGTCAGGAGCTGCCGTACCTCGGCGTCGCTCCGGACCGCGGCGGGCCCGGCCGTCCTGGCCGCGGCGGCCGGGAAGAGCTGCTCCAGTACGAATCGCGTCAGGTCGTGGGGAGTCGGATAGTCGAAGATGAGCGTGGCCGGGAGCTGAAGTCCGGTGGCCGCGTTGAGCTGGTTGCGGAGTTCGACCGCGGTCAGGGAGTCGAAGCCGAGATCCTGGAACTGGCGCCCCGGCTCGATCGCCGACCCGTCGGCGAACCCGAGCACCGCCGCGACCTGGCCTCTGACGAGTTCCGACAGGGTGTCCTGCAGCTGGTCCGGCTCCATCGTGGCCAGCCGTTCCGCCAGTCCCTGGGCCGGGCGGACACGGCGTGGCCGGGTACGGGTCCCGGCCTTGGTGAACTTCGCGGGGACCAGCGCGGCGCGGCCGGAGCGGACGCCGACGTCGAAGAGTTCCAATCCCTCCTCAGTGGTCAGGGGCTGCACGCCCGCGCGTTCCATGCGGCGCAGGTCGGTCTCGGTCAGCTCGCCCGCCATGCCGCTGGTCGTCCAGAGGCCCCAGGCGAGGGAGGTCGCCGGGAGACCCTGGGCTCTGCGGTGGTGCGCCAGGGCGTCCAAGTACGCGTTGGCGGCGGCGTAGTTGCCCTGGCCCGCGCTGCCCAGCACGCCGGCCAGCGAGGAGAACAGCACGAACGCGGTCAGGTCGAGTCCTCGTGTCAGCTCGTGCAGGTGCCAGGCGGCGTCGGCCTTGGGCCGCAGCACCGCGTCCAGCCGCTCGCCCGACAGGGAGGTGATCACGCCGTCGTCCAGCACGCCGGCCGTGTGCACCACCCCGGTCAGCGAGTCCGCCACCGAGGCCACCACCCCGAACAGCGCCTCGCGGTCGGCCACGTCGCAGGCCGCCACCTCCACCTCGGCACCGAGTTCCGAGAGCTCGGCGACCAGCTCGGCCGCGCCCGGCGCCTCCGGGCCGCGACGGCTGACCAGCAGCAGGCGTCTGACCTCGTGTTCGGTGACGAGATGGCGGGCCACCAATGCGCCCAGCCCGCCCGTGCCACCGGTGACCAGCACCGTGCCCCCCGGCCCGAACACCGGACCCTGATCTTCCAGATCTGTGGCCCGACCCAGCTGCGGCATCCGTAGCTCGCCCGCCCGCACCGCGAGTTGGGACTCGCCCGACGCCAGCGCCCGGCCGATCACGTCTTCAGGTGTGTCGCCGTCCAGGTCCAGCAGCGTGAACCGGCCCGGCTGCTCGGCCTGCGCGGCCCGTACCAGACCCCAGACTGCCGCCTGCGCCGCATCCGGTACGTCGTCGACGATCGCGACCACCGCGCCGTGGGTGACGACGACCAGCCGGGACGAGGCCAGGCGGTCGTCGGCGAGCCACTCCTGGACCAGCTCCAGCGTCGCGTGGGTCGTGGCGTGCACGTTCTGGCCGGCGGCCGGGCACGCGACCAGGACCGCCTCCACCGGCTGAATCGAGGCCAGGTCGGGGTACGTCTGGGCGCCGGTTCCGAAGTCGTCGGGACCCAGCACGGCCCACCGAGGTGGTTGCGAGCCGGCCGCGGGCGGGATCGCGATCCAGTCGAGCTGGTGCAGCGAGCTTCGGTTCTCGGTGGTGGACAGGGCACGCAGGGCCAGGGTGCCGATCTCGGCCACCGGCGCGCCGCTCTCGTCGGCGATGCTCAACGTGATGCTCGCCTCGCCAGTCGCGCTCACCTTGACGCGAAGGCCGCTCGTACCGGCCGCGTGCAGCGACACCCCGCTCCAGGCGAACGGGAGATACGGGCGTCCTGCCTCCGGTCGCGGCACCACGTCGCCCAGCGCGGCCGCGTGCAGGGAGGCGTCCAGCAGAGCCGGGTGCAAACCGAACCGGCCCGCCTCGGCGTGCGCCTGCTCCGGCAGCGTGATCTCGGCGAAGACCGTGCTTCCGTGCCGCCAGGCCGCAGTCAGTCCCTGGAACAGCGGCCCGTACTCCAACCCATCCGCGGCCAGGTCGTCATACAGCTGCTCGACGTCAACCGGAGCCGCCCCGGCCGGAGGCCATTCAGCCAGGTCGAACACCGGCTCCTCCGTCTGGTCAGCGAGCAGGCCTTGCGCGTGCTGCACCCACTCCGCGGCCTGGCTGCTGCGGGAATGGATGCTTATGGGGCGGGTGCCTGACTCGTCGCATGGTCCGGCGACCAGCTGGATGTGCACGCCGCCCTCGGCAGGCACCAGCAACGGCGCCTGGATGGTCAGCTCCCGCAGCTGCGGGCAATCCAGCTCATGCCCGGCCCGCACCGCCAGCTCCACCAGCGCCGCACCCGGCACCACCACCCGGCCGTTGACCTGGTGATCGGCCAGCCAGGGCTGGGAGGTGAGGGACAGGCGGCCGGTGAAGATGACCGACGCGCCGCCGGCCACCTCGGTCATCGCACTCCACATCGGATGCTCGATGGCGCCCAGCCCGGCCGCGTCCACATCACCGGACTCCAGACTGGCCGGCACCCAGTACCGCTGGTGCTGGAAGGCGTAGGTGGGCAGGTCTACGTGCCTGGCCGGGGTCAGCACGGCCGTCCAGTCCACGGCGATCCCCTGGGTGTGCAACCGGCCGAGCGCCTCGATCAGGGTGCGGACCTCATCGCGGTCCTTGCGGGCGGCGGGAACGAACACACCGTCGGCGATGCTCTGCTGAGCCAGCCCGGTCAACACCCCATCCGGGCCTACTTCCAGGAAGCAGCCAGCCTCCGCAGCCGTCACCCCGTCGGCGAACCGCACGGCCTGGCGCACGTGCTCCACCCAGTAGCTCGGGGTGGTCAACTGGCCCGGTTCAGCGATCTGGCCGGTGAGGTTGGAAACGATCGCGAGAGTGGGCTCGTGGTAGGTCAGCCCGGTGATGGCCTGCTCGAAATCGGCCAGCATCGGCTCCATCAACGGCGAATGGAAAGCGTGCGAGACCCGCAGCCTGCGCGTCCGAACGCTGACCCGCTCCTCGATCTCAGCGATCTTTCGGGCGTCTCCGGAGATCACCACCGCAGCCGGGCCGTTGACCGCCGCGATCCCGACCCGGCCCCCCAGCAGCGGCAGAACCTCCGCCTCGGGCGCCGCGATCGCGAGCATCGCCCCACCGGTCGGCAGGGCCTGCATCAACCGGGCCCGGGCCGCCACCAGCGCACACGCATCCGCCAGCGAGAACACCCCGGCCACGTGCGCGGCGGCGATCTCCCCGATCGAATGCCCGACCAGCACATCGGCGCGGATGCCGAAGGACTCCAGCAGCCGATACAGCGCGACCTCGAAGGCGAACAGCGCCGGCTGGGTCATACCGGTCTCGTTCAACACCCCGTCCGGGTCGTTGAACATGACCTCGCGGATCGGCAGGAGCTGGTCGATCTCCTCCAGCGTCTCGGCGAACACCGGGAACGCCTCAGCGAGCTGACGGCCCATCCCGACCCGCTGGCTCCCCTGACCGGCGAACAACAACGCCAGCCGGCCACCCGAGCCACTCTCGGAAACCACGTCCGAGGCCAGCGCCCGCAACCCGGCCAGCAGCTCGTCACGGTCAGCGCCAACCACGACCGCACGCTGCTCCAACACGGCCCGCCCCGTGGCCAACGACCACGCGGCATCGGCCGTCTTCAGCTCCGGCCGCTCCTCCAGCCACGACGCCAGTCGAGACGCCTGAGCCTGAAGGGCCTCGCGACTTCTCGCGGAGATCAGCCATGGCACCACCCGTGGCTCCGCGCCACCGGTCTCGATTGTCGGCGCGGGAGGCTCCTCCAGCACGACATGGGCGTTCGTACCGCTGATCCCGAACGAAGAGATTGCCGCACGACGGGCATGCCCGTTCTGCTCCCACGGCTGCGTGTCGGTGAGCAGCCGCACCGCGCCCGCCGTCCAGTCCACGTGCGGCGAAGGCTCGTCCGCATGCAAGGTCTGCGGCAGAACCCCATTCCGCATGGCCATGACCATCTTGATCACGCCACCCACACCGGCTGCAGCCTGCGTGTGACCGATGTTGGACTTCAGCGACCCCAGCCACAGCGGCTGGTCCCGCTCCTGGCCGTAGGTCGCGAGGAGCGCCTGGGCCTCGATCGGGTCGCCGAGCTTGGTGCCCGTGCCGTGCGCCTCGACCACGTCCACATCGGCGGCCGACAACCCGGCGTTCGCCAGCGCCTGCCGGATCACCCGCTGCTGCGAAGGGCCGTTCGGAGCCGTGATCCCGTTGCTCGCACCGTCCTGGTTGATCGCCGAACCCTTGAGGACCGCCAGCACCTGATGCCCGTTGCGCTGCGCGTCCGACAGCCGCTCCACCAGGAGCACACCGACACCCTCGCCCCAGCCCGTGCCATCCGCCGAGGCCGAGAACGCCTTGCACCGCCCATCCGCCGACAACCCCCGCTGCCGCGAAAACTCGATGAACATCCCCGGCGTCGACATCACCGTCACACCACCGGCCAGCGCCAGATCACACTCACCGGACCGCAACGCCTGAGCAGCCCAATGCAACGCCACCAACGACGACGAGCAAGCGGTGTCCACGGTCACCGCCGGACCCTCCAGCCCCAACGTGTAAGAGACCCGACCCGACACCAAACTCCCACCGCTGCTGTTCGCCGGAGTGCCCAGCCCGTAGTCGTGGTACATGACCCCGGCGAACACACCCGTCCGACTCCCCCGCAGCCCGTGAGGATCGATCCCCGCCCGCTCAACCGCCTCCCACGACGTCTCCAGCAACAACCGCTGCTGCGGATCCATCGCCAACGCCTCACGCGGCGAAATCCCGAAGAACACAGGGTCGAACTCGGCGGCGTCGTACAGGAACCCGCCCAGACGCGTGTAAGTCTTGCCCGGCGTGCCGGGCTCCGGCCCGTACACCCCTTCAACATCCCAGCCGCGATCGGTCGGGAAGTCTCCGATCGCGTCCCGGGCCTGCGACACCAGCTCCCACAGGCCCTCCGGCGAGGTCACGCCACCCGGGTACCGGCACGCCATGCCCACGATCGCGATCGGCTCGTCCGTCGCCGTCGTGGTGGCCGCCACGGCCTGCGAGGTCTGCCCGCCGACCAGTTCACCCGCCAGGAACTCCGCCACCGCCTCAGCGGTCGGGTAGTCGAAGATGAGGGTGGCCGGGAGCTGAAGTCCGGTGGCCGCGTTGAGCTGGTTGCGGAACTCGACCGCGGTCAGCGAGTCGAAGCCGAGATCCTGGAACTGGCGTTGCCGGTCGATGGCGGACCCGTCTGCGAACCCGAGTACTGTGGCCGCGCTGCCGCGGACCAGGTCTGTCAGCATCGCTCGGCGTTCGGCCGGGTCCAGCGCGGTCAGACGCTGGGCGAGGCCGTTGGCGCTGCCGGCACGACGCACCGGGGTGCGCCCGTTGGTCCGGGTTTGTACGAACCGTGCGGGGATCAGCAGCGCCTGCCCGGACGACACTGCGGTGTCGAAGAGTGCGAGCCCGTCGTCGATGGACAGCGGCTTCACGCCTGCGCGTTCCATGCGGCGTAGGTCGGATTCCTTGAGCTCGCCCGCCATACCGTCGGTGGCCCAGACACCCCAGGCCAGCGAGGTGGCCGGGAGACCCTGCGCTCTGCGGTTGTGCGCCAGCGCATCCAAATATGCGTTGGCCGCGCCGTAGTTGCCCTGGCCCGCGCTGCCCAGCACCCCGGCGACCGAGGAGAACAGCACGAACGCGGTCAGATCGAGATCCCGTGTGAGCTCGTGCAGGTGCCAGGCCGCGTCGGCCTTGGGCCGCAGGACGGCGTCGATGCGCTCCGGTGTGAGGGAGGCGATGACGCCGTCATCCAGAACACCTGCCGTGTGGACGACACCCGTCAGCGGGTGCTCGGCGGGAATCGAGGTGATCAGGCGGGCGAGGGCGTCTCGGTCGCCGACGTCGCAGGCGGCCACCGACACGTTCGCGCCGTGCTCGGCCAACTCGACCGCGAGTGCGGCGGCACCGGGCGCCTCCAAGCCCCGGCGGCTGACCAGCAGCAGGCGCCTGACCTCGTGCGCGACCACCAGATGCCGGGCCACCAACGCGCCCAACCCGCCGGTGCCACCGGTGACCAGTACAGTCCCCTCGGCCTCGAACAGCGGCCCGCTGAGCTGCTCCGGCTCCGAAACCGGGCCTGCTGCCCGCTTGAGGCGCGGGGTCAGCAGTTGACCGGCTCGGACGGCCAGTTGGGCCTCGCCCGTGGCCAGGACCTGGTCGATCGTCTCTGCGCGCAGCGGCTCCGCGTCCCGGTCCAGCAGCGTGAACCGGCCGGGCTGCTCGGCCTGCGCGGCCCGTACCAGGCCCCACACCGCCGCCTGGGCCGGATCCGGCGCATCCTCCGGACCGGCCGCCACCGCGTCACGTGTGACGACGACCAGCCGGGACGAGGTCAAGCGGTCGTCGGCGAGCCACTCCTGGACCAGCTCCAGCGTCGCGTGGGTCGTGGCGTGCACATCCTGGCCGGCGACCGGGCACGCGACCAGGACCGCCTCGGGCGGCTGAACGGAGGCCAGATCCGACCGGGTCTCGGTCCCCGTGCCCAGGTCATCGGACCCCAGCACGATCCACCGGTGCGCCTCTTGCGCGGGAGCAGCCGGGACCACCTCCCAGTCGAGCTGGTGCAGCAAGCCCTGGGTCTCGGACGCGCTGAGTTCGGTGGCGGACAGAGCGCGCAAGGTGAGCGCGTTGACCTCGGCCACCGGCGCGCCGGTGTCGTCGGCGATGCTCAACGTGATGCTCGCCTCGCCAGTCGCGCTCACCTTGACGCGCAGGCCGCTCGCACCGGCCGCGTGCAACGACACCCCGCTCCAGGCGAACGGGAGATACGGCCGCCCTGCCTCCGGTCGTGGCACCACGTCGCCCAACGCGGCCGCGTGCAGGGAGGCGTCCAGCAAGGCCGGGTGCAAACCGAACCGGCCCGCCTCGGCGTGCGCCTGCTCCGGCAGCGTGATCTCGGCGAACACCGAGCTTCCCTGCTGCCAGGCGGCGGTCAAGCCCTGGAAGAGCGGCCCGTACTCCAGTCCGCTCGCGGCCAGGTCGTCGTACAGCTGCTCGACGTCAAGCGCAGTTGCTCCGGCCGGGGGCCATTGAGCCAGGTCGAACACCGGCTCTTCGGCCTGGTCGGCGAGCAGGCCTTGCGCGTGCTGCACCCACTCCCCCGCCTGGTTGCTGCGGGAATGGATGCTCACCGGACGGGCGCCTGTCTCATCGGACGGTCCGGCGACCAGCTGGATGTGCACGCCGCCCTCGGCTGGCACCAGCAACGGCGCCTGGATGGTCAGCTCCCGCAACTGCGGGCAGTCCAGCTCATGCCCGGCCCGCACCGCCAGCTCCACCAGCGCCGCACCCGGCACCACCACCCGGCCGTTGACCTGGTGATCGGCCAGCCAGGGCTGCGTTGTCAGCGACAACCGACCCGTGAAGGTGTGAGTGTCGGAGTCCGGCGCCGAGATGGCGGCACGGAGTACGGGGTGATCGATGGCACCCAGCCCGGCGGCGTCCACATCGCCGGTGTCCTGTGCGGCGGGCACCCAGTACCGCTCCCGCTGGAAGGCGTAGGTGGGCAGATCGACGTGCCTGGCCGGAGTCAGTACCGCCGTCCAGTCCACGGCGATCCCCTGGGTGTGCAACCGACCAAGCGCCTCGATCAGGGTGCGGACCTCGTCGCGGTTCTTCCGCGTGGCGGGGATGAACACCCCGTCGGAGATGCTCTGCTGGGCCAGCCCGGTCAGCACTCCGTCCGGGCCGACTTCCAGGAAGCAGTTAGCCTCCGCAGCCGCAACCCCATCGGCGAACCGCACCGCCTGCCGCACGTGCTCCACCCAGTAGCTCGGGCTGGTCAACTGGCCCGGTTCAGCGATCTGGCCGGTGAGGTTGGAAACGATCGCGAGAGTGGGCTCGTGGTAGGTCAGACCGGAGATGGCCTGCTCGAAGTCGGCCAGCATCGGCTCCATCAACGGCGAGTGGAAAGCGTGCGAGACCCGCAACCTGCGCGTCCGAACGCTCACCCGCCCCTCGATCTGCGCGATCGCTGCTTCGTCTCCGGAGATCACCACGGCTGCCGGACCGTTGACCGCCGCGATCCCGACCCGACCTTCCAGCAGGGGCACAACCTCCGCCTCGGGCGCGGCGATCGCCAACATCGCACCACCCGTCGGCAGGGCCTGCATCAACCGGGCCCGGGCCGCCACCAGCGCGCACGCATCCGCCAGCGAGAACACCCCCGCCACGTGCGCGGCGGCGATCTCACCGATCGAATGCCCGACCAGCACACCCGCCCGGACCCCGAAGGATTCCAGCAGCCGATACAGCGCGACCTCGAAGGCGAACAGCGCCGGCTGGGTCATGCCCGTCTCGTTCAACACCCCGTCCGGGTCGTCGAACATCACCTCGCGGATCGGCAGGAGCCGGTCGATCTCCTCCAGCGTCTCGGCGAACACCGGGAACACCTCGGCGAGCTGACGGCCCATCCCGACCCGCTGGCTGCCCTGACCGGCGAACAGCAACGCCAGCCTGCCTCCAGCCGTCACCTCCGGTGACCCCTCGGCCAGCGCCCGCAACCCAGCCAACAACTCGTCACGGTCAGCACCCACCACGACCGCACGCTGCTCCAACACGGCCCGCCCCGTGGCCAACGACCAAGCAGCGTCCGACACCGAGAGCGACGGCCGCGCCGACAGCCACGACTCCAGTTGAGCCGCCTGAGCCTGAAGCGCCTGCGGGTCCTTGGCCGACACCAGCCACGGCACCACCGGCAACTCCGCGCCACCGGCCTCGGTTGTCGAAGCGGGAGGCTCCTCCAGCACGACATGGGCGTTCGTACCACTGATCCCGAACGAAGAGATTGCCGCACGACGGGCATGCCCGTTCTCCTGCCACGGCTGCGCCTCGGTCAGCAGCTCAACGGCGCCGGCCGACCAATCCACGTGCGGCGACGGCTCATCCACGTGCAACGTCTGCGGCAGAACCCCGTTCCGCATCGCCATGACCATCTTGATCACGCCCGCGACGCCCGCCGCGGCCTGCGCGTGGCCGATGTTCGACTTGATCGACCCCAGCCAGAGCGGCTGGTCCCGGTCCTGGCCGTACGTCGCGAGGAGCGCCTGGGCCTCGATCGGGTCACCCAGAGCGGTCCCGGTGCCATGTGCCTCGACCACGTCCACGTCCCCGGTCGACAGCCCGGCGTTGGCCAGCGCCTGGCGGATCACCCGCTGCTGGGAAGGGCCGTTCGGCGCGGTCAGGCCGTTGCTGGCACCGTCCTGGTTGATCGCCGAACCCTTGACGACCGCCAGCACCCGGTGACCGTTGCGCTGGGCGTCCGACAGCCGCTCCACCAGCAGCATGCCGACACCCTCACCCCAGCCGGTGCCATCAGCGGCGGCCGAGAAGGCCTTGCAGCGCCCGTCCGGGGACAAGCCGCGTTGCCGGGAGAACTCGATGAAGGTGCTCGGTGTGGCCATCACGGTGACGCCGCCGGCCAGCGCCAGGTCGCATTCACCCGATCGCAGGCCCTGTACCGCCAGGTGCAGCGCCACCAGGGAGGAGGAGCATGCCGTGTCCACGGTCACGGCCGGACCTTCCAGGCCCAGGGTGTAGCTCACCCGGCCGGAGGCGATGCTGCCGGAGCTGCCGGTGCCGATGAGCCCTTCCAGCTCGCCGGGCACGGCCGAGAGCTGGGGCGCGTAGTCGTGGTACATGACCCCGGCGAACACACCCGTCCGACTCCCCCGCAGCCCGTGAGGATCGATCCCCGCCCGCTCAACCGCCTCCCACGACGTCTCCAGCAACAACCGCTGCTGCGGATCCATCGCCAACGCCTCACGCGGCGAAATCCC